>JBFMFH010000054.1:0-34832 GCA_040752275.1 Acidobacteriota bacterium | reverse complement strand
CTGGAACCGTGATGCCTTGCAGAAGTCCCGGAGCGCGGCGCCCGGCTGGCCAGGCGCGACGACTGAGCATACTCCCGGTATGTGAGGGAGGAGCAACGCCGCCAGGCGGGATGCCCCGCCCGGGACTTGTGTGAGGCATCACGGTTCCAGGGCACTAGGCCCGGCGATCACCGGCGCAGGAGACCACCGGAGGAGGAGACGACGGGCGCAGCCGGTCCGAGGGTCTGCGAAGGGTGACGGAAGTCTGGCTCAGCGTTGCGTCTGGGAGCGCGCCAGCGGGTCGTCCAGGCCGTCGAGAATCCTGGCGACCGTCGCGCGGGAGCGGGCCAGCACGGTTTCGAGGCGGCGCGACGCACGGGTGACGTCGGGCGCGCTACCGACGAGGGACCAGGGATAGCTCCTCTGGTGCAGGCCCGCCTGGGCGCTCAGCACGCCATTCGCCATGCCCCACAGTAGAAGGCCTTCGTCGCTGGTGGCCGCGCGATCAATCCAGGCGCCCGCCTCTCGCCCGTCGGCCGTTGCCGCCCCCGCCATGGCCGCGCACCGGGCCATCGAAAGGGGTGTCCGTTCGGCCTGGGCGTAGATCTCAGACGCGAGTCTGATCGACTCGGAGCGGTTCACGGAACGCAGGAGGCCCGCGAGCACGGCGCGCGCTTCGCAGAAGGCTGGAAACAGCCGCACCACTCCGGTCAGGGCCGCGATGGCCGCGTCCCGCTGTCCGGCGGCCTGCAGCACCGCCGCCCGCATCACGACACCGGGCGGGAACTCCGGCAGCGACCGGCCGCCTTCTGAGATCCCGGCGTCGGCATCCCCGGCCTTCGCCAGTCTGGTTCGGAGCCGCAGGGCATCCCACCATGGGAGGGATGGCGCCAGTGCCTGTCCTCTGGCCGCCTCGACGAGGGTTTGATCGGGCTGGTTCAGCACCAAGTGCGTCGCGGCAGCCTCGAAGCGCGTGCGCGGTTCCTCCGGATCGAGCCCCCGGGCCCATGACAGGACGCGCAGGGCGGTCGCAGGCTCGATGTCGCGAAGGAGTGCGCCGGCGGCGAGGTAGATGGCCGTGTCGCTCGGGTCGAGGTCGATTGCACGACGCAGGTGTTCGAGTGCTTCGTCGAGTGTGCGCGACGCCAGGCCCATGGCCAGTTGTGCATGGGCAAGGTCCGGATCGGCCGTGACGGCCTCGGCCGCCGTCTGCCGCAGCCGCCGCTCCACCTCGGCATAGCCGAGGCGGTGTTCGAAAGCCACGCTCGCGTGCAGGGCTTCGGCCAAGCCCGCCCTGGCCTCGACGAGACCTGGATCGATCTGGAGGGCGGTGTCGTACAGCAGGACGGCCCGGTTGGTGTCGAGTTCGGCCATGGCCGTCCGCGCCTGCAGGTACGCGTCCAGCGCCGCCGGCTGCGAGAGCCTGAGGCCGGCCCTGCGCAGCGCAGCCGAAGGGGCGGGCGCGACTTTCAGGCCGGATGCGATGTCCTCGGCGATCTTGGCTTGTGCCGACAGCAGATCTCGTCCTTTGACGGAGTACTGCCGGCTCCACACGCCGTCGCCGCTGTCGCGGCTCACCAACGTGACGCGGATATCGAGCGTCTGCCAGTTGGCGTCCTGCGGCGACACGCGGGCCGTGACCGCAAGAGCGGCCCGGTGTCTCTCGGCAACGGCTCGCGGGTCCTTGCCGGTAAACGCCCGCAACGACGATCGGCCCAGGACGATCACGCCCGGCACGTGTCCGAGGCGCGTCGCCAGTTCCTCTGCCAAGCCTGGCCCGAGGTGGGCGCGGGCCGCGTCGGCGCCCGAGACCTCGAAGGGAACGACCACGAACGCCGGTGCGAACTGGATGCCGAAGAGACGCTGCCATGTCCGAGCAACGGGTTCGCGCCACTGCCATGCGGCTGCGCCGGTGGCCGCCGCGAGCAGAAGGGCCAGCCCTCCAATCCTCAGCCACGACGATCGTACGCCACCCGGTGCCGCTTCCTGTGCCGCGGCTCCGCCGTCCCGCGCGTGGAGTTCCGCGGCAGCGGCCCTGAGGTCGCTGGCCAGGATCGTCGCGTCCTGGTAGCGATCGTCCAGCTCTTCGGCAAGAGCCTTGGCCACGATGCGATCGACGGACGCGGGCACCTCGAGATTGGCCCTGCGCAGCGGAACGTACGGCGCGGGTGCCCGCTCTGGCGTGGCATCCCCCGGCGTGGCATCCCCGGGTGGAGCCGACCGCGCCGGGATTCGGCCGGTGAGGAGTTCATAGAGCATCACGCCGAGCGAGAAGAGATCGGAACGATGGTCCGCCGGCTGGCCGAGCGTCTGCTCCGGTGAGGCATAGGGCGCCGGCCAGTCCGGTTCCCGCCAGCAGGGCAGGCCGAAGTCGAGGATCTTGGCACGCCCTTTCGGCGTGACGACCACGCTCGACGGGGTCAGCGCTCCATGAACGAGGTCCAGGGCGTGGGCCTCGGCAAGTGCATCCGCCACCTGAATGGCAAGGTCGAGCGCCCGGCGGAGGTTCAGGGGCTGGCCGGCGGCGAGCGCACCGAGTTTCTCCCCCGGCACGTATTCGTAGACCAGGTAGATCCTGCCGTTGTGCTCCCCCGCCTCGAACAACGTGGCGACATGCGGGTGGGACAGGGCAGTGAAGGGGCGTACGTTCTCGAGCAGGTGGGCTCGCTTCCACGGGTCGGAGACGGCCTCGTCGAGGACGCGGATGGCCACGGTACGACCCACCAGGGTGTCCCGGGCCCGGTACACGGGTCCCTGGGGACCGGCTTCCGCGACGCCGAGAATGTCGTAGTGCCCGATCGACTCTGCCATCGCACGTATACTTGAACGACCGCGTCAGCCAGGAGACCGCCCCCGGCTCCTTCCCGCGGTGACGACCGCATGCTTTGTGCTCTCTGTCTATCGGTGCTTCTCTGCCGGGGCGCCAGCCCCGGTTGCACCGTCGTGGTGCTCGGGGAGGGGCTTCGCGCGGACGCTCGGGGCGTTGGCCTGTCTCACTCCTGACGGATTACGCCGCCATCCCCTGCTCGATCATCGGCCGGTGCAGCGACAGTCCCGACGCAAAGGCCGAGAGGCGTTCGCGCAGGAAGAGCCGGCCGCGATGCAGCCGTGACTTGAGCGTCTGCTCCTTGATACCAAGCTTGGCGCTGGCTTCCTCGGTGGAAAGCCCCTGAAGGTCTCGCAGGATGACAGGAACGCGGTAGATCTTCGGGAGCTCGTCGAGCGCCTGAGCCAGCTTGCGGCGCATCTGCGAACGCATGACCGTCTCGTCGGCCATCGATGACCAGTCCACCGGTTCGCGACGCATGCGCCCGCCGTTCTCCTCGTAATCGGCCAGGAGTTCCTGTTCGGGAATCTCGAAGCGCGAGTTGAACCTCTCGCTACGAAGGCGGGACATGACGGTGTTGAACGTGATGCGGTAGATCCAGGAGGAGAGAGCGGCATCACCCCGGAATGCTTCAATCTTCCGGTAGACCTTGAGCAGTACGTCCTGAGCCACCTCTTCCGCATCTTCCGGGCTCTTCACATACCGCATCGCCAGCTGCTGAATCCGCGAACGGTAGGCCGCATCCAGGTCGGCAACTGCCGATTCGTCGCGGGCGCGCAGCCGTCCAATGAGATTCTGATCGCCACGAGCATTCGTGAGGGCTGCCATCGTCGTTGGTCCTCTCATCTCCCGGGACTTCGTCTCGTCTGTGATCCTGCCGAACACCCCCGTTCTAGAGCGGGTCTCATCCCGGAGTCCTCTCGGAGTCATCCCGGAGTCCCCTGTCTCCTCCGGCTGCAGGCCGCGGCGGGGCTCGTCTGCGAATATAGAACCCCTTCGGTCGGAGATTTATTCCAGGTCGATGGCGAATGGAGTGATTCTGACCTAAACCTCAGTATGACAATGACTTATGGCACACAGAGAACGACTCGGCCGTGTGGGGACGTCCCCGGAGTCACCGGAATCAGACCGCCTCTCGGCCGAAGACCTCGCAGAAGCGGGTCACCAGGTGGTCCTCCGCATCCGAAAGAGGCACCTTGCGGCCGAGCAGGCGCGCGAGCGAGGTCACGCCCCGGTCGGAGATGCCGCACGGGACGATCAACCTGAAGAAGTCGAGGTCCGTGTTCACGTTGTAGGCGAAGCCGTGGCTGGTTACCCAGCGCTGGATGCGTACGCCGATCGCCCCGATCTTCTCGGCGCCCACCCACGCGCCGGTCAGGCCGGAGATCCGGCCGGCCTCGAATCCGTAGTCGCCGGTGACGCGGATCATCACCTCTTCGAGGTCTCGCACGTACTGGTGCACGTCGCAACGGTCGGGCTTGAGACTCAGCACGGGATACCCAACCACCTGTCCCGGCCCATGGTAGGTCACGTCGCCGCCGCGGCCTGTCTCGTGGAGCTCGACGCCAAGCTCGGCCAACCGTTGGGTCGTGGCGAGGACGTTCTGCCGCGCCGCACCAGCCTTCACCCCGAGCGTCAACACATGTGGATGCTGCAGGAGGAGCAGATGGTCCTCGATGTCGCCGGCCACGCGTCTGGCCACGAGCTCCTGCTGCATCGTGAGCCCGTCGGCGTACGGCACAACGCCGAGGCGGCGGACGACCAGGGGACGGGAAGGCACCTTGTGCTAGATCGCCGCCGGATCGAAACTCTCCAGCGTCTTCTTGACGTGCGACATGAACTTGTCGGCCACCGCACCGTCGATCACGCGGTGGTCGTATCCGAGCGTGAGGTACCCCTTCGTCCGGATGGCGAGCGCGTCATCGATCACGGCCACGCGCTTCTCGATGTGGCCCACGCCCATGATCGCCACCTGGGGCTGGCTGATGATGGGCATCCCGAACAGCGCACCGAACACACCGGGGTTCGTGATCGTGAAGGTGCCTCCCTGCACCTCGTCGGGCCTCAGCTGCTTCGACCGCGCGCGTGTCGCAAGGTCAACGATGGAGCGGCTGATCCCCAGGAGGCTCTTCTCGTCGGCGTGCTTGATGACGGGCACGATCAGGCCCCAGTCGAGCGCCACGGCAATGCCGATGTTCACGTCCTTCTTGTAGACGATCGACTCGCCGTCGACCGACGCATTGACGATGGGCACCGCCTTCAGCGCGTCCACGGCCGCCTTGACGATGAACGCCATGAAGGTGAGCTTGGCGTCCTGTCTCCCGTCGTCCTGCTTGCGTGCCGCCCGGATCCTTGCGATCCGGGTGTAATCGATCTCGAAGACCGAGTGGACATGCGCCGAGGTGCGCTTGCTGAACACCATGTGCTCGGCGATCTTCTTGCGCATCACCGACATGGCCACGACCTCGACGTTGTCGCCCGGCTTGAAGGCCGGCACGTGAAGGGCCGGCGCTGGCGCAGCGTCCGCGCCGGCCGGCGCGGCGGGACGGCCCTGTTCGATGAACCCGAGGATGTCGGCCTTCGTCACGCGACCGCCAAGGCCGGAGCCCGGGATCTCGCTGATGTCGACGTGGTGTTCCTTCGCGATCTTGCGCACGAGCGGCGACGAGCGCTGCCGGCGAAGCTCGTCGGCGCTCGAACGCCCGGCTGCCGCAGCCGCGTCCCGTGTGGTGGGCGTCTCGGGCAGCGCCTCGACCGCTGCGGGCGAGGCGGCAGCCGGCGCGAGCGGCTCCGCAAGCGGTGCGGGCAAGGCACCGGCTGCCGAGGGCGGCGGCGCAACCAGAGTGGGCGAGGCAGTGGCCGGAGCGGGGGCCTGCGGTGCGCCGCCCGGGGACACTGGGACCGATGCAGCCGGCGCCGCCGCTGGTGCCGATGCTCGTTCGCCGATGACGGCGACCACGGAGTCGACCGCCACGGTCTCGCCCTCGCGCACGCGAACCTCGAGGAGCACGCCGGAGGCCGGAGACGGGATCTCCGCGTCCACCTTGTCGGTGGAGATCTCGAACAAGGGTTCGTCGCGGTCGACCCGGTCGCCGACCTTCTTGATCCAGCGGACGATTGTCCCTTCGGCAATGGACTCGCCCATCTGCGGCATCACGACGTTGGGCATGGGTGCCTCGCTTGGATTCCCGGCTTGCACGCCAGAAGGCAGAATGCAGAAGACCAGGATATCGTGGCGTCGTGCTGATCGCACGACCGCCTCTCGTCTACCGGTCTGTCCATCTCGTCACCGAACGGTCCGCCGAGTTGACCCGCAGCTCAATCCCCACAAAGGAATCCGGGTCGGCCGATCAGGCCGACGCCGCGCCTCCTGACTCCTGACTCCTGACTCCTGAATACTGAATACTGTCCTCACACGTGAATCGCCGCCCCATGCGCCGCGTGCGCCGCCTCGCCGACGGCCTCCGACATCGTCGGGTGCGCATGGATGGTCCGGATGATCTCCTCGACCGTCGCCTCCATGCGCAAGGCCAGGGTCGCCTCCGCCACCAGTTCGGTGGCCCTTGGCCCGATCATGTGGACGCCGAGCACTTCGTCGTACTTCTTGTCGGCGACGATCTTCACGAGTCCTTCCATCTCGTTGGCGATCCGGGCCCGCCCGAGTACCCCGAAGGGGAACGTTCCGATTCGCACGTCGTACCCGCGGTCGAGAGCCTCCTTCTCCGTCAGGCCGACGCTGCCAATCTCCGGATCGCAGTAGGTGCCTTTCGGCACCTGGTCGTAGTTGAGGGGCCTGACCTCCTGCCCGGCGAGTCGCTCGGCCAGCAGGATGCCCTCGGCGGTCGACAAGTGGGCCAGTTGGGGGTGGCCTGGCTTGCCGAAGGAGATGACGTCGCCGATGGCGGAGACGCCGGACACGCTCGTTCGGAACAGGTCGTCGACGATGACGTAGCCCTTGTCCATGCAGAGGCCGGCGTCTTCCGCCCCGAGCCCGGTCGTCACCGGGCCGCGGCCTGTCGCCACGAGCAGGTACTCGGCCGACAGCGTCTTCACGGACCCGTCCGGCATCTTCGCGTCGATCTCGACCGAGTCCTCTCCCGGCCTCGCGGCCGTGACGCTGGTCGAGGTGTGGAACGCGATCCCCTGCCTCCTGAACGACTTCTCCAGCTCCACCGAGATGGCCTCGTCTTCGAGGGGCACCAGGTGCGGGAGCAGTTCGATGACCGTCACGTCCGCACCGAAGCGCTTGAACACCGTCGCGAACTCGACACCGATGGGTCCGCTGCCCATGATGACGATCGACTTGGGGACGTCGGCCAGGCCGATCGCCTCATCGCTCGTGATGATGCGCTGGCGATCCAGGTCGACGCCGGGCACGCTGCGCGCGCTCGATCCGGTCGCCACGATGAGTTGCGGGGCCTTCAGCAGCTGACTTTCGTCCCCGGTGACCTCGACGGCACCAGGGCCCGCCAGTCGTCCACTGCCTTTGATCCAGTCGATCTTGTTCTTCTTGAACAGGAACTCGATGCCGCGGGTCAGCGTGGTCACGATCTTGTTCTTCCGGGCCTGCACCTGTCTCATGTCGATGCGCGGCGTCTGGTCGCCGAGCACGAGACCCCATTCCTTCGCGCTCTGGGCGATCTTCAGGGCATGGGCGTGCTCGAGGAGCGCCTTCGTCGGGATGCAGCCCCAGTTGAGGCAGGTGCCGCCAAGCGACTTCTGCCGCTCGACGACCGCCACCTTCATGCCCAGCTGGGAGGCGCGGATGGCGGCGGGATAGCCACCGGTGCCGGCACCAATGATGATCACGTCGTACTGGTTCGCCACGTGTCGTCACTCCTGCTCAGTTGATCTTCAGGCGCGCGGACAGCATGGCCGCCCGTGCCGGCTCGTACTCGGGCTCCCGCGCGAGCGATTCGCCAAAGCACTCGATGGCGCGGTTGTAGTGTTCCTTCGCGACGTAGACGCGGCCGAGGTTGAACCATGGGAAGTGGTAGCTCTCGTAGCGCGGCGCGCTTGTTGCGCGTTCCAGCCACGGGATCGCGTCGTCCAGCTTCTCTTGTTCGATCAGATAGGCGCCGATGTCGTTGTAGGGGTTGCCGAACTCCGGATCGACCTCGATGGCCTTGTGGCACTCGGCAATGGCATCCTCGAGCCGTCCCTGGAACGAGTAGGTCCATCCGAGGAAGGTGTGGGCCTCGGCTGTCGGAAACAGCTCGATGGACGCCTGGTACAGGGTGATCGCCTCTTCCAGCTCCCCGCTCATCTGATGCGTATAGGCCTCCTGGAACAGCGCCAGGGCCTTGTCGAGGAGGGCTTTGCGATGAGGGGGGTTGCCTCGGTCCATGGACGGTTCCCCAGCATCCTGCTCCAAGGTGTCCACTGAGCGGGCTTTCGACCGGGGCAGGTTCGTACGTTACCGGCTGGCTCGCGAGACTGTCAAGGCAGGAGCAGGCGACGGGCGTCAGGCAACAGGCGACGGGGAAGGCGAGAGGGGTCAGGGGTCAGGAGGGGCGCAACCCGCAATCGTGATGGGCGTCAGGCACGGGAACGCAGGACGAGCGCTGCGTGACGGCGCGGCTACTGTGCGGTACAATCGCGCCACTCGCGTGGAGAGGCGAAGGTGCCGGGACCGTCCAAGACCGTTCTCATCATTGACGACGACGAGGGCATGCGGGACACGCTCACGGCGATCCTCCGCCGGGAGTACCGCGTGCTGCGGGCGTCCAACGGCGAGACCGGGCTCGCCGTGCTCGAGCGCGAAGCGGTCGACGTGGTGCTGCTCGACGTACGGATGCCGGGCATCAGCGGGTTCGACGTCCTGCGCCAGCTGAAAGACACCCAGCACCTGGTCGAGGTCATCATGATCTCGGCCATCAACGAAGTCGAGACGGCCGTCCGGGCGATGAAGCTCGGCGCCTACCACTACATCACCAAGGACTTCGAGTACGACGCCGTGCTCTCGCTGGTGCGCAACGCGTCCGAACGCCGTGACTTGAACCGCAAGGTCATGTCACTCAGCGCGCAGGTGGCCGATGAACGCGAGCGGCCGCTGGTGGTCGGTCCGAGCCGGAACATGCGAGACGTCGTCGACCTGGTCCGGAAGGTCGCGAAGCTCTCGGCGACCGTGCTGATCCTCGGCGAGAGCGGCACGGGCAAGGAACTGCTGGCCCGCATGGTCCACCGTGATTCCGACCGCGCCGACGGCCCGTTCGTCCCGGTCAACCTGGCGGCCATCCCGGGTGAGCTGGTCGAGAGCGCGCTGTTCGGGCACGAGAAGGGCGCGTTCACCGGCGCCGTGCGCCAGCAGCTGGGCAAGTTCGAGCTGGCATCGAGCGGCACGCTGTTCCTGGACGAGATCGGTGAGCTGCGGAGCGAGGTCCAGGCCAAGCTGCTCAGGGCGCTCCAGGAATCGGAAATCGAGCGTGTCGGCCGCAGCCGGCCCATCAAGGTCGACCTGCGGGTCGTCGCGGCCACCAACGTCGATCTCGAACGCGCCGTGCGCGAGGGCCGATTTCGCGAGGACCTCTACTACCGGATCAACGTCGTGCCCGTCCGCGTGCCCCCGCTGCGCGAGCGGGTCGAGGACATCCCGGACCTGGTCGACTACTTTCTGCGCCGCTACAACGCGAAGTTCAGGAAGCAGGTCCGCGGGATGGACGAGGGCGCGCTCAAGGTCCTCCAGGAGTACCTGTGGCCAGGGAACATCCGGGAACTGGAGAATCTGACCGAGCGGCTGGTCGCGGTATCCGACAAGGACAACATCTCGACAGGGGACCTCCCGTACGAGTACCACCTTGCCCCCCTGGTCCGTTCCGAGAACGCCGAGAGCGAGGGCCTGCTCGATCGCGCGTGCGAGACCTTCGAGCGCAACTTCATCCTGAAGGCGCTCGAACACGACCAGTGGAATGTCACGGCTACGGCCCGCAGCCTGGGTGTGCCGTTGAGCACGCTCAAGCACCGGATGGAGCGCCTGCAGATCCGCGAGATCGCGCGCAAGCTGCGGGGAACCCAGAACCCGTGACTCGGGACTCGTCCGGCGGCCGCTCTGGATTGCAGCTTCTGCACACATTCTGCCCGGCAAGTGATCGAAGAATCTGCACACTGCCTCGGGACGAGACACGCGCCAGCGTGACGCAGGTCCCCCGGTGCGCGCGGCTCGGTCCCCGCGCCACGTAGCGATCCTCTCGAATCCCCCCGGTTTTTCGGGCTTCTTTTCGGCCGGAGGCATCCGTCCGGTTTACGGCCCTTCTCGCACCTTCCCGGGCCTGCATCGTGGAACGGCCGTTGCACCATCGCCTCGGGGATTCGAGGAGGAGAATGCGCCCATCAGCATTCAACGTGCAGGTGCCACTGGCGAACGGGGAGCTGTTTCTGATGAACACCCTGACCGACGCACAGCTCGTCGTGTCGCCGGACGTCGTCGCACTCCTGGGCCGGCTCGACGAGGGCGCGGCGGAGGAGCACCTGGCCCCTGAAGAGCGCACGGCCCTCCTGACACTGGCCGACCACGGCTTCGTCACGCCGAGCCGGGAGGCTGAGCGCGGCGCTGTCGAACGGCACTTTGCCGGCCTCCGCGAGGACGCGACGCAGCTACGCGTGACGATCCTCACGACACTGCAGTGCAACTTCGCGTGCGACTACTGCTACCAGGGCGACCGCGGCGAACTGACCACCCCCCTTCCGAAGATGTCCGTCGAGGTCGCCGAGCGCGTGGCCGACTGGATCGGGAGAGAATTGGACCTTGTCCGTCCATCGCGCCTCGTCGTCACGTTCTTCGGCGGGGAGCCCCTGCTGAACCTGCCGGCCGTCCGGCTCATCTCGCGCCGCTCGGCCGAGCTCGCCCGCGAGCGCCACGTGGACGTGCTCCTCAACGTCATCACCAACGGTCTGCTCTTGACGCCTGAACTCGTCGACGAGCTCCTGCCCCTCGGGCTCAACGGCATCAAGGTGACGCTCGACGGCGATCGGGAGACGCACGACCGCGTCCGCCCCTTGCGCGGCGGACAGGGCACGTTCGATCGCATCATCGACAACATCCGTCGCGTCGCGGGCAAGGTGCCTGTGGCGATTGGCGGCAACTTCGACGCGTCGACGGCCGAGCGGTACCCCGGGCTGTTGGACTTCTTGAAGGAACAGGACTTTGCGCCACGCATCTCGCGCGTGGCCTTCAAGCCGGTCATCAAGCCGGCTCCTCCGGCCGCGCCGCGCGGGGCCATCCCCCTCACGCCGGTCGGATCCGACCGCACGCCGCTCGGCGGGACGTGCCTGAGCGTGGCTGGAGCCAGCTCGGGGTCCGTCTGCGATTCGTGCCACTTCGTCGACGACCAGATGTCCTTCCTCCGCGACGAGACCGTGCGCCGGGGGTTCAGGGCACCGGACGGCCTCCACATGGGGCCGTGCGAACTCTACCGCCGTCACTCCCACACGATTGGGCCGGACGGCGCGCTCTACGCCTGCCCCGGCTTCACCGGGGACAACGCCCTGTCGGTCGGGCACATCAACGGCCTCACCAGCCCGCACGCGGCCGAATCGGCCGCTCGCTTCGACCGCCTGGCGCCCTGGCGCCAGTGCGGCGATTGCTCGTTCATCCCGGTCTGCGGCGGCGGCTGCGCGGTTGCCGCTCACACCGAGCTCGGTGACATGGAAGCGCCGTCGTGTCACAAGCGGGCGTTCGAGTCGGCGTTGGTCTCGGTGGCAGAAGAAACTGCCGCCACCATCAAGGGAGCGATACAATGAGAATCGTTGTCATCAAGAAGAGCGACTCCAAGTACGGCGATCCGCCAATCTGTCCATGGATGATCGGGATTCCGCCGGAGGACGCCAAGTAGCCGACGCGCACGCACCCTGGGAGGGGGCAGACAACCGCTCTGCCCGCCGGTGCCGGATCGCTTCTCACTCGAGAGTCGGCCTGGTGTCGGGCGGGTTGGCCGCAGGCCTCGCAGCAGCGGTGTTTGCCCTCGCGTGTTCAGGGCCCTCTCCGCCAACCGAGTCAGATGACCCGGTCACCCTCACCATCGGTGTCCCCCAGAGCCGCCAGCTCAATCCGACCCATAGCATCTCCACGCTCGTCGCGACCCTGACCGACGAACGTCTCTCCGCAATCGACGCCATCGGCCGGACGCAGCCACGTCTGGTTGAGCACTGGACCACATCTTCCGACGGACTGACGTGGACGCTCAAGCTCAGGCAGAACCTGCGCTTCCACGACGGCAGCCCGCTGACCTCAGCCGACGTCAAGCGGTCGCTCGATGCCGTGATGAACGATCGCACGCGAGCGGTGGCGTCCGTCTGCCTCGCCGACGCCGAGAGTATCGCAGCGCCGGGCCCGCTGGAGGTCGCCGTGCGGTTCAGCCGCCGCTGCAGCTTCTTTCTCGATGACCTACTGATCACGATCACCAGGACCCTCCCGGACGGCACGACGGCGGGGACGGGGCCCTTCGTGCTCGTGTCCCAGGACGAAACCAGCTGCACGCTCGAGGCCAACGATCGGTACCATCTCGGCAAGCCTGCGATCGAACGGGTGGTGTTCCGGTCGTACTCGACCTTGCGGGAAGCCTGGGCCGAGATGCTCCGGGGATCGGTGGACTTCCTGTGGGAAGTGGGGCCGGATTCGGCCGAGTTCCTGCGCGATCAGGCATCGGTCGAGGTGCGGTCGTTCACGAACTACTACGCCTACACGATCGTCCCGAATTCGGCACGCGAGCCGTTCTCGCGCCCGGAGGTCCGTCGAGCACTCAGCCTGGCCGTCGACCGTGCGGCGCTGCTCCGTCATGCGTTGCGAGGGCAGGGAGTGGTCGCGACGAGTCCGATCTGGCCGCACACCTGGGCCCGGAAGGCGGAGACGACACCACTGCCGCACGCCCCTGACGAGGCCGTAGCTCTGTTGCGCCAGGCACTCGGCAGGCCGGAGCACGTACCGCGCGGATCCTCGCCGCTGTTCACCTTCACCTGTCTGGTCCCGCAGGGGTTCACGGTGTACGAGCGGCTGGCGCTGGTTGTCCAGCAGCAGTTGCGGGCCGTCGATGTCGACATGCGTCTCGAGTCGCTGCCCGCGGACGTCGTCAACAGTCGCGTGATGGCCGAGGGCGATTTTGATGCGGTCCTGCTCCCCATCCTCGGCGGCCCTTCGTTGTCCGTCCTGAACCGTCTCTGGCACTCGCCGTCGCCCTCACCACTCTGGAACTTCTGGGGGTACCGGAATGCGTCGGTCGATGCCGCCCTCGACGCGTTGCGCGAAGCGCCCGACGAGGCACACACGCGCGCCGCGGTGGCGGAACTCGAGGCAGCCCTGCGCGCGGACCCGCCGGGTATCGTCCTGGTGTGGAGCGATACCCTCCAAGCGGTGAGCCGGCGGTTCATCGTTCCCGAGAGCGGGAACGGGCGCGACGCGTTGCACGTGCTCGGAGCCTGGAGGCACCATCCTGAGGAGGCCAGGCAGCCGTGAGGTCGCTCAGCGTTCGTTTCGCGGTGATGCTGGCGACCGCCGCCGTGGCTCCGCTGCTCGTCTACGGTGCCGTCTCCGTCTATTCCCTGCGGGAGGGCACCCACCGCACCGTGGTCGACGGCAGCGCGAACGTGGCCCGGCAGGTGGGCGAGCAGGTGCGGCGCTATGTGAGGACGAATCTCCAGATCTTCCAGGCGCTCGTGGTCGACCTCGCGAACACCGACCTCACGCTCGAGCAGCAGGACCACATCCTGAAGAATTTCGTGCTCCGCTTTCCGGAGTTCCGCGAACTGACGGTGTTCGATCGGGCGAAGGCGATTGTGGCCAGTAGCGCCGTCGGACCACCACGCCTCAAGCCTCCGGTCGATTCTGTCGTGGGTCCGTTGGGCGTGGCCATGTCACCGGTGTTCGTCGACGACGATGTGCTCCCGACCAGTTTCGTGACGCTGCCCTTCAGTCTTGGCAGCGAAGGGGACGGCTGGCTCGTCGGCGAGTTCAGCATCGAAGAGCTCTGGCGCATGGTCGACCGCATCCGCGTCGGCGACAGCGGGGTGGCGCTCATCGTGGGCCCGGGCGGCGTGCTGCTCGCCCATGGAAATCCGAGCCAGCGCCCGCTGGTGGCGCGAGGCACGAAGCTCAGCGATCATCCCGTCGTGGCCGCTCTGGCCGCTGTTCCGGGCGAGACGCCGGTCGTCCGCGAGTTCAGGGCCGCGGACGGGCAGCGCATGCTCGCCGTGGGCGTGCGGGTCCCCGAGCTCGGGTGGTTCGTCCTCGTCGAGCAGCCCACGCGCGAGGCGTACGCCACGGCAATGCTCCACGAGCGCGAACTGCTTGCCGCCATCGGGCTTGCCTTGTTGATCATGATCCTCGTCGGCTCCATCTGGGCCCGGTCTCTCATCCGGCCCATCGTCGACCTCACCGCGGCCACTGGCGCCATCGCCGAGGGCCGCCTCGAACAGCGCGTGACCATCAGGTCGGTTACCGAGCTCAGCCGCCTCGGGCAGGGATTCAACCGCATGGCCGATCGCCTCGTGGAGCTGCAGGACGATGTCCGCCGCCAGGAGCGGCACGCCGTCTTCGGCAAGGTCGCGGCCGGGCTGGTCCACGACTTGTCGCACCCCTTCAAGAACATCCAGAACAACTGCCGCCTCGTGCTGAAGATGCACGACGATCAGGAGTACCGGGAGCTGTTCAGGCGTACGGTCGAGCGCGAGTTCGCCACCGTCAAACGCGTGTTCGAGGATCTCCACAACATCGTCCGTCCCATGCCCGTGGAGCGTTTTCCCGTCGATTTGAACAAGCTGGCGGCTGATGTGGTCGAGACCATGCGGCTCAATGCCGACACGGCGGGCCTGTCGCTGGAGCTGAAGCCCACCCCGGAGGATGCCTACGTCGAAGGCGACATCATCGCTTTGGGGCGCGTCCTGCGCAATCTCGTCTTGAATGCGATCGAGGCCACGCCGCCCCTGGGACGCGTCACGGTGGCGACCGACACGGCCGACGGATTCGTGCGCCTGCAGGTCAGCGACACCGGCTGCGGGATCCCTCCCGAGCGGATCGCCACTCTCTTCGACGACTTCCAGACGACGAAGCGGCAGGGGCTTGGACTCGGGCTAGCCAGTTCGAAGAAGATCGTCGAGCAGTTGGGCGGGACGATCCGGGCGGAACGCCATGTCGCGAAGGGGGCGGTCTTCGTGGTAGAACTCGCCCGCGTCCGGCCCCCCCGGCGGGCGGTGGGCTGATGCGGGATCCGTGACTTGTCGGTCGTCGTGCGGCAAACGCTAGCGAGGCTGCACCTCAGACCACCGAGCGTGTGCGGGTGGGGCTCCGCCTCGCTAGATCACAGCGTAGGCTTTGCCCCCGTCCACACGAGCCACGCACGCTCTGCGGGACTGCCCTACTTGCGCGGCAGGACCGCGTCCTTCATCTGCTTGGCGATGCGCGCTTTCACAACGGTCTTGGCCGGGATCTTGATCGGCTCGCCCGTCGCGGGATTCCGGCCCGTGCGGGCCTTCCGCTTCTGCACGACCAGCTTGACCATCCCGGGCAGCTGGAACTCGCCCGACCGCTTGAGTTCCTTCTCGGCGAGGACGTTGAGCTCGTCGAAGAACTCGCGCGCCTGGGCACGCTTCACCTCGAACCGTTCCGCGAAGTGCGCGAACAGTTCGGACTTGCCCATCCTGCGGGCTTCTGCCATTGCTGCTCTCCTCACGTGAACACGCGCGCTAAAGTTGGCGAGGCCGAAAGTCACCGTGCGCGCACGCGGCTGACTTTGGTTTCGTGACCGATGGAGGAGTCATGCTAACGCGGCCTTGTGCACGTGTCAATCCGTGATCAGGCCGGAATCCACGGAATATCGCCCATAAATGATAAGATGGCCACCGATGTCAAGTGCCCGGATCGAGACGTTCCCCAACCCGCGACCCGGACGCGACTTCGAGATCACGATTCGGGCGCCTGAGTTCACCTCGCTCTGCCCGATGACCGGCCTCCCCGACTTCGGCGAGATACGCGTTTCGTACGTACCTGACGAACTGTGCCTCGAGTTGAAATCGCTGAAGTACTATTTCCTCGACTTCCGCAATCGGGGAATCTTCTATGAGGCGGCCACCAACGAGATCCTCGACGACCTGGTCGCGGCATGTCGGCCGCGCCGGATGACGATCGTGGGGGACTTCACGGCTCGCGGCGGAATCCGCACGACGGTAACCGCCACCTTTGAACGGCCGTGAACGGCGACGGGCCGGTTCAGCTTCCCATCGACGGCTTCCTCGATCTCCATGCCTTCGATCCGCGGGACGTCCCGAACGTCGTCCGCGACTACGTCGAGGCCGCGCATGCCGAGGGCCTGACGGAGATCCGCATCGTGCACGGGCGCGGGAGCGGGGTGCTCCGGGGAATCGTTCAGGCGACACTGGATGCCCATCCTCTGGTCGAGGCGTTCTGGGACGATCACGAGTCACGCCTGGGCGCGACGGGGGTGAGACTGGCGCGCAATCGGGATTCGGGATTCGGGATTCGGGACTCGGGATCGGACGATGCGTAGACTCAGGGCTTTTCTGGCGTGAGCGAAGTCGAAGGCAGCTCCTGGCGACGGCCTCAGGTCTGGGAACAGGGAACATTGCAGATGACACACACTGTGGCACGACGGAACGGAGCGCTTGTTGCAGCACTGCTGCTCCTGGCGATCGCGTCGCCCCTGGCGGCACAGGTGCCCTCGCCCGAGGCGTTCTTCGGCTTCAGGATGGGCGCGGACCGTCAACTGGCGGACTGGGCGTCGATCGAACGGTACTTCCAAGCCGTGGACGCGGCATCGGATCGGGTGCAGCTCGTCGATGCCGGCCCGACGACGGAGGGCCGGCGGATCATCGCCGCGCTCATCAGCGCTCCGGAGAACCTCCGCAACCTCGAGGCCCTGCAGATCGACAACCGCCTGCTCGCCGATCCGCGGCGTCTCGCAGGCGAGCGCGAGGCAGCGGCGATTCTGGGCGGTGCGCGGCCGGTCGTGGCCATCGGCAGCAGCATTCACGCCAGCGAAGTCGGGGCCACGCAGTCCGCGAACGAGCTCCTGTACGAGCTGGCCGCCTCCAGCGACCTCCGGACGCTCGGCATCCTCGAGAATGTGATCGTCGTCCTGTTCCCATCCCTCAACCCCGACGGACACACGATGGTCGTGGACTGGTATCGGAAGACGCTGGGAACCCCGTTTGAAGGTGCACCCATGCCATGGATGTACCACCGGTACGTGGGCCACGACATCAATCGCGACATGTTCATGCTGAACATGCAGGAAAGCCGGACGCTCGCGCACTTCTTCTCGCGCGTCTGGCACCCCCAGGTCTTTCTGGCCATGCATCAGATGGGCGCGAACGGGCCCCGCTACTTCGTTCCGCCGAACTATGACCCCATCGACGACAACCAGGACCCGCTCATCTGGCGCGAGGCGGCGTTGCTCGGTAGTGCCATGGCGATGGAGCTCGAGCGCGAGGGCAAGTCCGGCGTGATCTCCAACGCCATGTACGATTACTACTGGCCCGGCTACGAAGACTCGGCGCCGCTCGGGCGCAACACAGTGTGCCTGCTGACGGAGGCCGCCAGCGTGAGATTGGCCACTCCCGTCGACGTGGCCGCGAAGGACCTGCGCGGCACGACCCGGGGCCTGCCCGAGTACCGGGCTCAGATCAACTTCCCAAGTCCATGGCCTGGAGGTGCCTGGCACCTCCGCGACATCGTCGACTACAACCTCACCGCCGTGCGCGGACTGCTTGCAGCCGCGGCACGTTACAAGGACGAGCTGCTGTCGAACTTCCTCGCGATGGGCCGCAGGAGCATCGCGCGGGGATCAACCACCGGACCTCACGCCTTCGTGATTCCGCCGGAACAGCACGATCAGATCGCCGCCCAGAGGCTGGTCAGTCTGCTGGCGGAGGGTGGCGTGGACGTGTTCCAGGCCCAAGAGCCCTTCAAGGCCGGCGACGCCTTCTATCCCGAGGGGACCGTCATCGTGCCGATGGCGCAGCCCTTCCGCGCCTACGCAAAGAGCCTTCTCGAGGTCCAGCACTACCCGGTGAGGAGACTGGCGCCAGAGGCGCCACCCGAGCGGCCTTACGATGTCGCCGGGTGGACGCTGCCCTTCCAGATGGGCGTTCGTGTCGATGAGATCGGGACCGCCTTCGAGGCACCCGTGATGGCCAGGCTCGACCGCGGCGCGGTCAAGCCATCGTATGTGTTGGGTCACACGCGGCCGAACTACTTTCTCGTCGATGCGCGGGGCAACGCAGGCATCCTGGCCGCAAACAGACTGCTCAAGGCGGGCGTCGCGCTGGAGTGGACCGTCTCGCCGGCCAGTCTCGACGGGTTCACCTGGCCGGCCGGGTCATTCGTGATCCGGCAGGTCGAGCGAGCCAGGCCAGCGGTGTACGGACTGGCCCGGGATCTTGGCCTGCGCATCTTCGGTATGCGCGGGCGCCCGCCAACCTCCGTCCCAATCGCGTCGGCCCGCACCGGGCTGTACCGGCCGTGGCTGGATGCCATCGACGAGGGCTGGACGAGGTGGTTGCTCGAGCAGCACGAGTTCCCATTCCAGACGCTGCGTGACGCCGAGGTTCGGGCCGGCAACCTGCGGGCCGCCTACGACGTCATCATTCTGCCGTCGGTCCCGTCCAGGCGGCTGGTCGAGGGGAATCGCGCCGGCACGCTGCCCGATGAGTACGTCGGCGGGCTCGGCGAGGCCGGCGTCGCGGCGCTCAAGGCCTTCGTCCAGGCGGGCGGCACGCTCATCTGCCTTGATGCATCCGCCGCCCTCGCCATCGACGCCCTGGGCCTTCCCGTCAGGAACGTCGTGCAGGGGCTGTCCCCGAAGGAGTTCTTCTGCCCGGGCTCGGTCCTCAGGCTCGATCTCGACCCGACCCAGGCGCTGGCCTCTGGGATGATGCCAGAGACGGCGGCGTTCTTCTCGATGAGCTCGGCCTACGAGGTCACCGCCCCGGCCGGCGTGCGAGTGGTTGCCCGGTACGGTGAGAAGGACCTACTGATGAGCGGCTGGCTCGAGGGCCAGTCGGTCATTGCGGGCAAGGCTGCCGTCCTGGAGGTCCGGGCCGGCCAGGGCCGGGCCGTGCTCATCGGATTCCGGGCCCAGCACCGTGGCCAGTCCCACGCCACGTTCCGCCTGCTGTTCAATGCGGTTCTCACGTCGGGCGGCACGCGGTAGGCTCCTGCTCGGCGGCGCCTAACGCCTCGTGCCTGCCCTCCGTCTAACCCATCGAATGGACGCCAGCGACCTGACGGTGGTGGCCCAGGTCAGGGCCGGTGACCACGACGCCTTTCGCGTCCTCGTCGAGCGGTACAGCCAGCCGGTGTTCAGGGTGGCCTACCGCGTGACCGGTCACGAGCAGGACGCAGAAGACGTGGTTCAGGAGACCTTCCTGCGCGCCTACCGTCAGATTGGCCAGTTCCAGGAGCGCGCGGCCTTCTCGACCTGGCTCTACCGCATCGCGTTCAACTGCGCGCACGACCTGCTGCGGCAGCGCCCGAACCATCAGCGGCTCCGGTCGCTGGATGACGGAGGAGCCGGCCTGGCGCTGGAGCCGGCGGACGGATCGGCCGACGCCAACCCGCACCGGAAGCTGGCAGACACCGAGTTCACCGGGAAGCTCCAGGACGCGTTTCGTGACCTGAGCCTCCAGGAGCGCGCAGCCTTCATGCTGCGCCATTTCGAGGGTCTGTCGATCGAGGAAATCGGCAAGGTACTCGGCCTGCGGCAGAGCGCGACGAAGCACAGCGTGTTCCGGGCGGTCAGGAAGCTGCGGCTCTCGATGGAGCCACTCTACGGCGGTGAGTCATGACACACCTGACGGACGATGACCTCGTGCTGCACTTCTACCGCGAAACGGACGCGCCAACGGCAGCGCGGGAGCATCTCGCAGACTGCGACGCATGCCGTGCGCGCTTCGCCGACCTGGAGCGGGTGATGCTCTCCATCCACGAGGAGGCCGTGCCGGAACGCGATGAGGCGTACGGCCGCCGGGTATGGCTGCGGCTCCAGCCGGCCCTCGACGCCGAGCGGGTGAGGCGGCGCACGTGGTGGAGGCATTCCTTCACCGTCCCGCGCATGGTGACGGCTGGCGCGCTGGCTTCGCTGCTCGTTGCCGCGTTCGTGGCCGGCCGGTACGCTCGCCTCCCCGGCGAAGCGCCCGCCCAGGGACCGTCGAACGGGGGCGGTCCGCAGCGGATTCTGCTGATCGCGGTCTCCGATCATCTCGAACGTTCCGCGATAGTGCTGGCCGAGATCTCCAATCTCGACGGCGGTCCCATCGTCGACATCTCCGCCGAACAGGAGGTTGCCAGCGACCTGGTGGCGTCGAACCGCCTCTACCGGCAGGTCGCACTGCGCGGCGACGATCCGGGAATCGCGGGCGTGCTCGACGATCTCGAACGCGTGCTCGTTGAAATCGCCAACAGCCCGTCAACGATGGCGGCCGAGGAACTGGACCAGATCCGCGCCCGCATCGCGGGCCAGGGACTGTTGTTCAAGGTCAGGGTGCTCGGCTCCAGGGTCAGGCAGGAAGCCGCGGCACCGTCGCGGCAGGCCAGTTCGTAGTCTGCAGAAACGGAAACGGTCATGAACACCAGGACACTCGTCACCACACTCGCCATCGCCATCGTCGCCATCCCCGCCGCGGAGGCCCAGGAGACGCTGGTGGCGGATCGCATCGCCGCCGCGGTGCGGGAGGCCGCGCGGGCCACCGCGGCCACTGGGACACACGTCGAGCGGGCGATCGCGCTCATGCACGGCGCCCGGGAGCAGCCGGCGCAGGAATGGGAGGCCCAGGCCCAGGCTCGGGAGCAGTCGGCGCAGGAGCGGGAGGCCCAGGCCCACGCGCGGGAGCAGGCCGCGAAGGAGCGGGAGGCAGAGGCCAAGGCACGGGAACAGGCTGCCCGCGCGCGGGATCTCTACAACGCGGGGAAGTCCGCCCTCGACCGCAGCCAGTGGGACAGGGCCCGGGAGTATTTCGTACGGGTTCTTGCCGAGAAGGGCGACCGGGCCGACGCCGCTCAGTACTGGATTGCGTATGCCCAGTACAAGCTGGGGCAGGCGGCCGCGGCACTCGACTCGCTCCGGGCGCTCGAAGGCTCCTATCCCGAGAGCCGGTGGCTGAAGGAAGCCAAGGCACTGGAGCTGCAGCTTCGGGGCGCATCGCCATCCACCGTCGAGGCGACGTCAGACGATGAACTCAAGCTCCTGGCGCTCAACAGCCTGATCGCGACCGATACGGAGAAGGTGTTGCCCATCCTGGAGAAGCTGCTGACGGGCCCGCAGTCGCCCCAGGTCAAGAAGCGCGCCCTCTTCATCCTGAGCCAGAGCCGGTCGCCGAAGGCCAGAGAGATCCTCGTGGCAACGGCCAGAGGATCCGCGAATCCCGACCTGCAACTGGAGGCGCTCCAGTACCTCGGGATCTTCGGCGGCGACGACAACTTCAGGCTCCTCGAGGAAATCTACGCGGCGTCGAGCGACAGGACGATCAAGCGCAGGATCCTCGAGGCCTACATGGTGAGCGGGCGGAAGCAGGCGCTGCTCAATGCCGCGAAGAACGAGGCGGATGCCGATCTCCGGAAGCGGGCGGTCAACATGCTTGGTGCCGGACATGCCACGGCCGAACTGTGGGAGCTCTACCAGCGCGAGAAGGACGCCGACATCAGGCGCGCGACGCTGGAAGGCCTGTTCGTCGCCGGCGACGTGGATCGGCTGATCCAAGTCGCGAAAACCGAGAAGGACCCGGCCCTCAGGAAGAAGGCCATCCAGTTGATGGGTATGCGGCGCGATGCGCGCGCGAGCGCGCTGCTCGTCGAGATCTACTGGCAGCCGGGACAGACGCCCGACGTGAAGAAGAGCGTGATCGACGGACTGTTCATCCAGAACAACGCGACGGCCCTCATCGACATTGCGAAGAGGGAGACGGACGCCTCGATGAAGAGAGAGGCCGTCAGCCGGCTCTCCGTCATGAAGAGCAAGGAGGCGACGGAGTTCCTGTTGGAGCTCATCAACAAGTAGGGACCGAGATCCCCGCCGCGGCCTGCGGCCGGAGGAGACCAAGACGGTGATCCTCAGCCAGAATTCAGGAGACAGGAGACAGAATGGGGTGAGCCGGCCTGATCGGCCGGCCTCCTTGTCGGCCCTCGCGGGCCGGACGAGACGAGGACGGGTTCACAACCGAGCGGGTGGCGCCGGACGGGCGCCCGCCGCGGCGGAAGGCCCCCAGCCGTGCTCACGGTTTTGGGCCCAGACGTCTTGAAGGCCCCCTGCCCGCTGCGGCCTTCGAGACGTCTCGCCCCGCCGGCGGCGGGGCAAGGCCAACACTGTGCCCTCGCGAGGCGCCGCCTCGCGAGCCGGTGGGCTGTCCGGCGACAGGACCCGCGAGGGAAGGATCACAGGTGAGGGAGTGGACATGTTCAACCTACGCTCAATCGCCGCGGCTGGGGTGGGATTACTGATGGCGGTCGCGGCCGCCGGGGCGGCGCCGGCGAACATCACGAATGCCCGGCTCACGAGCCGGGCTCTCAGCGGCCCGCTGGCGCGCGCGATCGACGCCGAAGCCAGGGCCGCAGCCGAGCCGGCGTGGATTGCCTGGGAAGTCCCCGCCAATGCGTCAGGCGGGCGCGCCTGCTGTTCGTGGGGAGACGGCAGTGCTACGCGCTGCGGGTGCAGCCTCGACGAGCGGGAGGGTGTTTCGCTCGGGGACAGGAAGGACGCCGGCAAAGTGTCGCTCGAGGCGTCATCCGTTGTCGTCGTGCTGTCGCGCGTCCAGTCCGGAGCGGTGCAGCGCGTGGTTGCCTACTCCGCCGATTGCGAGATCGACGCGGGCGGCCGCCATGTCGTCGTGCTCTCCGGTGTGAGCCCTGCGGAGAGCGTGGCCTGGCTGGCCGATCTGGCGGGATCCACCGGCGCGATCGAGCGGCGGGTGTCTGCCGGGGCCGTGGCCGCGATGGCGTTTCACGCCGCTCCCGAAGCGGACACCGCGCTCGAGCGCCTCGCCCTGAGGCCAGACGCCGGCAAGCCGGCCCAGGAGGCCGTCTTCTGGATGGGCGCGGCGCGCGGACGGGTCGGCTTCGAGGGCGTTCGCCGCGTCCTGGCGAAGGCCACCACCGACACGCTCAAGGAGCGCGCCATCTTCGCGTTGTCGATCAGCAAGGAAGGCGACGCCGTTCCCGTTCTCATCGACGCCGCAAGGAACAGCGCCAGTGGCAAGGTGCGCGGCCAAGCGCTCTTCTGGCTCGGCCAGAAGGCCGGGGCCAAGGTCGCCGGCACGCTGGCGGATGCGGTGGAGAAGGACCCGGACACCAAGGTCAAGACCCAGGCCGTGTTCGCCCTCAGTCAACTGCCTCCCGGTGAAGGGGTCCCCTTGCTCATCCAGATCGCCCGGACCAACCGCAACGCTGCGGTCAGGAAACAGGCGATGTTCTGGCTCGGCCAGTCGAAGGACTCGAGAGCGCTGGCGTTCTTCGAGGAGGTGCTGACAGGCGCCAGGCGGTAGGCCATAGGCGCCTGTCGCCTACTTGATCCAGCGTTCCATCCACTCGAGGAACGTGTTGTACCAGAGCGCCGAGTTCTGGGGCCTGTTGATCCAGTGCCCCTCGTCGGGGAAGTAAAGCAGTCTCGACGGCACACCCTGACGCTGGAGCGTGGTGAAGAGCTGGAACCCTTCGCCGACGGGGACTCGGAAGTCGAGTTCACCGTGGGTCACCAGCGTCGGCGTCCTGAAGTTCTCCGCGTACATGTGCGGTGACCACGTCTCGTAGCCCTCGCGGTTGTCCCATGGCGTCCCCCCAAGGTCCCACTCCGGGAACCACAGTTCCTCGGTCACTCCGTACATGCTGGTCAGGTTGAAGACGCCGGCGTGGGACACGATGGCCTTGAACCGGTTGGTGTGCCCCAGGAACCAGTTCATCATGTAGCCGCCGTACGACGCCCCAGCCGCTACCTTCTTCGACGCATCCACGTAGGGCAGCTTCTCGGCGTAGTCGAGGCCCTTCATCAGGTCCTCGTACACCCTCCCGCCCCAGTCTCTGCTGATCTCGTCTGTGAACTGCTGTCCGAAGCCCGTTGAGCCGCGGGGGTTCGGCATGAAGACCACGAACCCGGCTGACGCGAATACCTGGGCATTCCAGCGATAGGTCCAGGCGTCGGTCCACGCGCCCTGTGGCCCCCCATGGACCAGGTACAGCAAGGGGTACCTCCGGCCCTCCTGGAAGCCGTTCGGCTTCACAATCCACGCCTGCACCGGTGTCCCGCCGGCCCCAGCGTAGGTGACGCTCTCGCCAGGGCGCAGCGTGAAGGGCTGCAAGAGCGTGGCATTCAGCCCGGTCACGGCCGCGACACCGGTGCCATCAGCGTTGGCCTTGTAGATCTCCGGCGGCGCCGTCAGCGACGCGCGCGTGAACAGGAGCGTCCGGCCGTCGGCTGAGATCTGGACGTCTCCGGTCGATCCTCCGCCGAGCACGAGTGCCGGCGCGCCGCCGCTCAGTGCCTGCCGGTACACCTTCGATGAGGCGTTGTCCTCCATCGTCAGGTAGAGGGCCTTCGAATCCGGGGTGAAGACCCAGCCATCGACGGACCGGTCGAGGTCGCGGGTGACAACGGTGCGGTTGCCGGTCTGCCGATCATGCAGCACGAGCTGCCAGCGGTCGGACTCGAACCCGGCGCGCTCCTGCATCCTCCAGGAGAGGTACTTGCCGTCCGGCGAGTACTGCGGCCCGCCGTCTGCCCCGCCGTTCGTCGTGACTTGTCTCGCCGCCGCCTTCGGGGTCGTCAGATCCAGGGTGAACATGTCGCTGTTCGTGCTGATGGCTTCGACCTTGCCCGTCTTGCGGACGAAGGCGATCTCCTTGGAGTCGGGCGCGAACGCGTAGTCTTCGGGACCGCCCAGCGAGAAGGGCGGAACGTCGGATGAGCCCGGCGTCAGGTCACGGGGCGGAGCGGAGCCGTCCGCCGGCGCGACGAACAAATGGCTGTAGCGATCCTCCCGCCATGACACCCAGTGACGGAAGAGCAGGCCGTCGATCAGCCGCGCTTTCGTCTTCACGGCAGCACGCTTCTTCAGCAGGGTGTCGTTGCAGGCCGCGTCACCGAGGACGTCGCCGGCACACTCGGGAAAGACCTCTGACACGAACGCCATCCACTTCCCGTCGGGCGACCAAATGTGGCTGCCTGCTCCGGTCGGGAAGGCAACGACCTCACGAAGCGACCTGTCGAGGTCCGTCACCCAGATCGCCGGCTCGCCGTTCCCGCCGGTCCTCGTGAAGGCCAGGTGCCGGCCGTCGGGGGACCAGCGTGGTCGGGTCGCGCCCTCGAGGCGACGGAGGACGACAGAATCCCCGACTCGCAGAACGACCACCTCATTCGAGCGGGTGTTGGCGTCGAGATTGACCTCCGTCTGCACAAACGCCACGCGCGTTCCGTCGGGGGACCACTGGGGGTCGGACAGGCGCTTGAGCGCCAGCATGTGTTCGACGGTGAACCTCGGAGTCGTCTGCGCCAGCGAGGCGGGCGCGGCGATTGCAGTGGCGACGAGGACGAGGATGACGTGGCGTCGGACGTTCAGCATGGTGCACTCCGCATGAAGCTCGGAACTACTCGGTACTCGGAACAACCCCGGTCTAGAGCGGGTCTGATCCCGGTCTGACCCCGGTCTGACCCCGGTCAAGAGCGGGACTAGAGCGGGAGTGTTCGTCCCGCTCGTGCGGGCCGGGCGTTTCCCTGCGCCGCAGGATAGCACGGGGATTGCGAGTGTGAGGACGGGCGGCTCGTTTCAGGCCTTGATTCAAGGCTCAACGCGCCGATGTTGCGAATCTTGCGCACCGGCACCGCCCTCCGAGGTGGCAAATGGTGCAATCTCCTCCCGCTCCGGGCGATCTGGTTCGCGTGCGCGGCCGACTCTGGCAGGTCCATGGCGTCCGCGCCTTCGATGCGTGCACCGCACTCCAACTGGAGCAGCTTGGCAGGCCTGGCCGTGACCGACGGATCACGCTGCTCGCGCCGTTCGACCGGCCCGAGCTGCTCAGTCGGACGCCGGCACTGCGTCCGGCGTCTCGCCGCCGCTGGAACCGGCACGTCGTGTCGCTCATCGCGCGATCGCGTCCGGCCGACATGCTGCACGCCCCCGCCAGCGCCAGGCTCGACTTGCTCCCGTACCAGCTCGAGCCGGCCATCGCCGTGGCCCTTGACGGCGCTTCGAGAGTGCTCATCGCCGACGGCGTGGGTCTCGGAAAGACCATCCAGGCAGGTCTCATCGTGGCGGAACTCCGGCTTCGACGTCTGGCCGACCGCGTGCTCGTCCTGACGCCCGCCGGCCTCAGGCACCAATGGGCGCGTGAGTTCCGCCGGCGGTTCCGCCTCCCCTGCACCATCATGGATGCGCCGGCCCTCTCTGCGTTGCGGGCCACACTCCCCGCAACCGTCAACCCCTGGTCCGTGCCCGCCGTGGTCGTGGCGTCGATCGACTTCGTCAAGCGGCCCGATGTGGAGCCCGGTGCGGCAGAAGTCCCTTGGGATCTGCTGGTGCTCGACGAGGCGCACCTCGCCGCGATTGGGACGGCTCGTCGTTTGGTCGTCCAGCGACTGGCCGGGCGAACACCCCATGTCGTGCTGCTCACTGCGACTCCGCACGCGGGAGATGACGGCGCCTTCGAGGCATTGTGCGCACTGGGCGGGGGCCGGCCCGCCCGAGCGCGAGCCGGCCGGGCATTGAAACGATCGCATCGTGGCGAGGGCGCAGATCCGATGGTCGTCTTCCGCCGGCGTCGGTTGGATGCGGGCCTCACGCGCACGCGGCGCAATCACCTGCGCATGGTCACGCCGACGCCAGTGGAGCGGCGCATGCACGACTCTCTGGTCGCGCTTGCGCGAGCCGTGTGGACGGAGCGACGTGGCGGCGAACAGGCGGAGTCCCGCCTCGCGTTCACGGTTCTTCTCAAGCGGGCCCTATCGGGCCCGGCCTCGCTGGCCCGGTCAATCGAGCATCGGCTCTCCGTCCTCGCCGAGCGGCCGCACACGAACGCAACGCAGCTGGATCTGTTCGACGACGACGATGACGATCCCGCGGACCGCTTCACTCCGTCGTCGGTGGCGGCGCCGGGGCTCTGTGACACGGCCCTCGAGATTGAGTGGCTGCAGCGCATCGCACGCGATGCTCGGCTGGCTGCTGAGGCTCCGGCGAAGGTGGCGGCGCTCCTGAGGACCCTCACCCGCATCCGCGAGCCTGCCATCGTCTTTACCGAGTACCGGGACACGCTGCTCGAGCTCGCCGGGCGAATCGGCCCCGTCGCGCCGTGCGTGGTGGTGCACGGAGGTCTCGACCAAGGGGCCCGCGCCGACGCACTCAGGTTGTTTGCCCGCGGGCGCGCCAGGGTACTGGTGGCCACCGACGCTGCGGGCGTGGGACTGAACCTGCAGGTCCGCTGCCGGCTCGTGATCAACCTGGAGCTCCCGTGGAATCCCATGCGTCTCGAGCAGCGCGTGGGCAGAGTCGACCGGATTGGCCAGACCCGCACGGTCCACGCCGTCCATCTCGTCGCCCGCGACACTGTCGAGTCGCGCGTGCTCGCGCGGCTCGTCGGCCGGATGGCACGCGTGCGGCTGGCATTGGGCAACGTTGAGGATCCCCTCGGCCCGGCCGCAGACATTGCCGTGGCGCATGCGTTTCTGACCGAGTCCGGGATCGAGCGTCTCTGGGACCACGTCGCCCGACGAGACGGCCGCCGCATGCCGGCCCGAGGCGGCGTCCGAACCGCCGGCACCGACGTCCGCGCCGACCAGGAGTGCCGTCGCGCGGCGGAACGCAGGAGGCTGCTCGCCTGCCGGGCGCTGCAGCCTTCCATGCGCAGGGAGCCGCCGGCCGTCGCGCAGCACTGCCCGGTGGCGTGGCTGCAGGGACGCAGCCTCCATCGCTCGTGGCTGGCACGGGTCACCGGCCGCCGGAGCGGCATGTTGCTGATCTTCGAGGCCTGGCTCGCCGAGCCGGGCGGACAGGTCATCGAGTCGTTCATGGCTCCAGTCTGGGTCGACTGTCGCATCGGGCTGCAGGACACCAGGTCCGGCATGCTGGCCGCGATCGCACGGGCGGTCGATGAACGACACGCCGATGCGCAGGAGGCCGCTGGACGGGCAGCATGGCAGCGCTCACGGGTCCTTGACGTGAGCCTCGCCTCGGCCACCCGCCGCCGCCGCAACAGGTTGGCTGCCCTGACCGCGGCGGAGGCTCCCGGCGGTCGGCGGCTGGTGCAGGCGGGCCTGTTCGACCACCGGGCCTTGCGCGAGGCCCGCCGGGAACCACGTCAACGCACGCTCCACGCCTTGCCGGATCCTGCGCTGTCCGGCCGCGACGAACGATCGACGGCCGTCGGGACCGCCGGGATCCACCCGGCCGGCACGCCGACCCTCGTTGCCGTGTTTGCGCTGCTCACCGGGAGGGTTCGGCCGTGCTTGCCGGCGTGAGCGGGGATCTGCTCTCGCATGCCTTCAGCGAGCACGTGCTGCCTGCGTCGTTTGCGGGCAGGCTTGGCGAGGACGATCGCGCCGCCGCTCGGCGTCTGTTGCTGTCCTGGTGGCGACAGCACGGACGGCGTCTCGGTCCGGCATCGAGCGTCCGTGATCTGTTCGACCGCGGGGCCGCGCCGGTCCTCGAGACGCTTGGGTACCGTCCTGTCCTGGGCGCCGTCCTTGCCGGCCCGCCGAGGGCTGTGGCACTGCTCCACCACGGGTCGGTCCGCGCGAGTGTCATTGTGTTCCCCTGGGGCGTGCCGATGGCGGGGACGGCGGCGGAAATCGTCCGGCAGTCGGTGGCTTCGGGCGCCAGTTGGGGAGTCGCATTCAATGGTTCCTCGATTCGCCTGCTCGACCTGCGCCGGGCGTACGCCCGCCGGTATATCGAGTTCGACATTGACATGGCCTTGGATCACCCGCGGTCGTTCAACCTCTTCTGGGCATGCCTGCGAGCGACGGCACTCGAAACGCACCTCGGATCGATGGTGGCCGCTTCGGTACAGCACGGCGTCGGCGTCTGCGTGGATCTGCGCTCCGGAGTCCTCGAGGGCGTCGAGTGGCTGATGAGCGCCATGGTGGGCCGCCGGCTCTTTCGCGTGCCGCCCGGTCCGGTTGCCTCCCATCTGACGAGCGCGTACGAGCAGGCCATCACCATCGCGTACCGGATTCTCTTCCTCCTGTTCGCTGAGTCTCGCGGCCTGTTGCCTGGATGGCATCCCATCTACCGCGATGCCTATTCGGTCGCCGCGCTGAGGGCGCTCGCCGAAAGGCCCGGCACCCACAGCGGCTTGTGGGACACGCTCCGGGCTCTGACGCGCCTGGCGCATGCGGGTTGTCACGCGGGCGACCTGCACGTCACGGCGTTCAACGGCCGCCTGTTCGAACCGTCCCTCACACCGCTGGCCGAGCGCTCGGCAGTGGACGACGGCATGATCGGCCGGGCCATCGTGACCCTCACGACCCGACCCGGACGATTGGGACGCGAGCGGATCGCCTTTGGCGATCTTGGCGTCGAGCAACTGGGCGCCGTGTACGAGAGCGTCCTCGACTACGAGCCGGTGCCTTGTTCGCCTCCCCGCCCACCCGAGGGGTCAGCGAGAAGCCGCCAGCCTGTTGTCCGGCTGATCGGCACGGGAACACGACGCAAGGCGAGCGGGACGTTCTACACGCCCGCCGCCATCACCGAGCATCTCGTCCGCGAGACGCTGGCACCCCTCGTCGAGGGCGCGTCTCCCGAGACCATCGTCGCTCTCAGGGTGGTCGACCCGGCGATGGGAAGCGGTGCGTTCCTGGTTGCCGCGTGCCGCTATCTGGCTGACGCGTACGAACGGGCCCTCGTCCGGGACACCGGCAGGATGGCTTCGGACATCACCGAGCAGGAGCGTGCCGCGTATCGCCGCCTGGTCGCTCAGCGCTGCCTGTACGGCGTCGATGTCAATCCCATGGCCGTTCAGGTGGCAAGGCTCTCCTTGTGGCTCACGACGTTGGCCGCCGACCAGCCTCTGACGTTCCTCGATCATCATGTCGTCGCCGGAGACAGCCTCGCCGGGGCGTCGCTGGACGACATCGCGCGGCAGCGGCCGGGGCCCTCCCGCTCAGCGTGGCCCCGACCGGACACGCTGCCGTTCGAGCCGGCAGCGGTTGGGCCCGCGCTGAAGCATGTGCTGCCGGTCAGGGAGCGACTGGCCTCGCAACCGGACGACACGGCGAGTGTCGTTCGTGACAAGGAGATGGCTCTCAGGCTGCTGAACGGACGCGAAGCGCCGCTTGCGCCACTGGTGCGCCTGGCGGACACCTGGTGCGCCTGGTGGTTCTGGGATGACGCTGCGCTGCCGCGCCTCGGGGCGGGCGAGTACGGCGAGCTCCTGCGTGCGGCACGCGGAGCGGTCACCAGCCTGCACGACCGCTTCGTCGGACCGCGTCTGGCGGCGATCGATCGCATCGCGCGCGCACGACGGTTCTTCCACTGGACCCTCGCGTTTCCCGAGGTGTTCTATGACACGTCGGGCGAGCCGTTGCCCGAGGGTGGCTTCGATGCCGTGGTCGGTAATCCTCCGTGGGAGATGATCCGGGGCGACGCCGGCCCACAGGTGACGCGAACGCGAGCCAGACACCTCGGCCGACAGTTGACCGGCTTCGCCCGCGAGTCGGGCGTGTACCGGGCGAGTGGCAGAGGCCACCTCAATCTGTACCAATTGTTCGTCGAGCGAGCGCTGCGGCTCGCTCGCCGCGGCGGACGGGTCGGGCTCGTCGTGCCCTGGGGGCTCGTTTCCGACCACGGCAGTGCGGACCTGCGCCGCTATCTGTTCGAGCAGTGCAGCACGGAGGAGCTCGTCGGGTTCGAGAACACCACCGGCATCTTCCCCGTTCACCGCGGAGTGCGCTTCGTCCTGCTGACTGCCTCGCCCGGGAGACCGACCCGGAGCGTGCGCTGCAGGTTCGGGGTGAGGGACGTCGGCCAACTGGAGCGGACGCAGGCCGCCGGAGCCGGCGACAACGACACGGCGGTCGCGAGCGTGATGACCCCGAGCCTCCTGGTGGCGCTCTCGGGACCGCGTCTTGCGGTCCCCTGGGTCAGGAGCCGTCAGGATCTGAAGCTGCTGGAGTGTCTATCGAGCCGCTTTCCCAGACTGTCAGACGAGAGTGGTTGGCGTGCGCGGTTCGGCCGCGAGTTGAACGTGACGGACGACGCGCATCTGTTCGAGCCTCGGTCCGGGTCCGACGACCAACGGGACGCTGCGGGCTTCCAGCGGGGGCGCAGGCGGCGGAAACTGCCTGCCGGCGCGCCGGTTGTCGAGGGCTTTCAGATCGAGCCCTTCCGCGTCGACTGCTCCGCCTCGCGGTTTCGGCTGAGGTCCGGCGCGGCCATCGGTCGCGATGTGGCCGCGTCCATGCGCCGGTGGCGGCTGGGCTACCGGGACGTGGCGTCGGCAACGAACCGCTTGACCGTGATTGCAGCAGTGATTCCGCCAGGGGCCGTGACCGTTCACACGGTGTTCTGCCTGAAGACGATCCTGCCGCTGGAGGATCAGTGGTCCCTGTGCGCCCTGCTCAATAGCTTCGTGGCCAACTACCTTGCGCGGCTCTGGGTCACAACGCATGTGACAACCGACATCGTCGAGCGGCTGCCGGCCCCCGGCAGGAGTCGCACGTGTCGCGGACTCCGGGAACTCGCCAGGCTGGCGGTCCGGCTCGGACGCCACCCTGACGATGCGGGCGTCGCCGCCCGTTTGCAGGCCAGGGTCGGCCGCATGTACGGGCTGGCCCACGGGGAGTTCGCACACGTTCTCGGGTCGTTCCCGCTGGTCGATGCTGCTGATCGGCGGCGCGTCCTGGAGGCGTTCGACAATGACCGTTCTGGGGTATAACTCTCTTGGCCCCCCGGTTCGACGGGCCGCCATGGCGGCTGCCCGGGTGTTCTTCAGGAGTCCAGGACATGAAGGGAAATCTCGACGTCATTGCTGCGCTGAACGACCGTCTCTCGGAGGAATTGACGTCAATCAGCATGTACATGGTGCATTCCGAGATGTGCGCCAACTGGGGGTTCGAGAAGCTGCACGAGGAGATCGAGAAACAGGCCATGGACGAGATGAAGCATGCGGAGCTGCTCATCGGCCGCATCCTCTTCCTCGAGGGCAGCCCGACGGTCAGCAGATTGGGCCAGATGAAGATCGGTACGACGGTCGAGGAGATGATCGCCACCGACGAGAACGCCGAGGTCGATGCCGTCAAGGGCTACAACGATACGATCGCGCTGGCGGTAAAGGTCGGCGACAACGGCACCCGGGAGATGCTCGCGAAGATCCTGATCGACGAGGAGCGTCACGTCGACTGGGGAGAGACGCAGCGCGAGCTCATCAAGCAGATGGGGTTGCAGAACTACCTGGCGAACCAGGCCTGAGTTCCGGGATTCGGGATTCGGGATTCGGGATTCGGGGAAACGCACCTCAGGCGTGTCCGGAGAACGACGACTCGCGCGATGGGGGCTTGCCCGGGCACCGCTGGTGGCGCTCGTGCTGGCGCCGGCCGCGCGTCCGGGTTGTCTGTAACCGGACGCTTGCCGCCTCGTCTCTGTGGATCACACCCGTCACTGCTTGAAGCCTCGACAGCGCCTGCCCCCCGGGCTACAATGGGCCGCCGCGGTGGCGGCGGCGTTCCGGGTTCGTGTCGCGGGATATCGGTGTGGCGCGATGGTGACTCCGCTCGAGGTGTTCGCGGGCTTGTGGTTGCTGCTCTCACCGGCGTGGGGCGGTCCGCTGCTGGCTTCCCCGCCGGCCGAGTACGCATCCGCACTCTCTCTCGCGGGCTCGTCCGGCGAGTCGTCGGCTCCTCTGCTGGGCCTGAGTGACCAGGAGCTCCGGGAGCGCGTCGAGTCGGACGCGGCATCGCTGGGCTCGCTGTCGATCGGTACGCCCGGAAGCGCCGTCCTCTTCAATGGCGTGGTGCTTCCCGATGATCCACGGTGGACGTCCTTCAGCGGCTCGCAGCTCTGGGCAACATCCGAGACGATCGCCGCAATCGACACCGCGATCGGCACCGTGCACGAGCTGTTCCCTGACACCGCGGCTCTCGTCATCGGCGACATCAGCGACGAGGACGGGGGTCGGCTCAAGCGCCACGAAAGCCACCAGGGCGGCCGGGACGTTGACCTCGGCTTCTATCACAAAGGAGGCGTCCAGCCGACCTTCGTCGCGGGCACGGCCGCCAACCTGGATCTGCCGAGGAACTGGGCGCTTGTCCGCGCACTCGTGACCCGGACCGACGTCGAGCAGATCTTCCTCGACAATCGCGTCCAACGGCTGCTCTACCGCCATGCGTTGGCCATCGGCGAAGACAAGGCATGGCTGGACCGGGTGTTCATGTTCTCCCGAGGGTACCGAGAGGCGATCATCCAGCACGTGCCGCGCCACCGGAATCACTACCACGTGCGCTTCTACAGCCCCGTCGCGCAGGAGCTCGGCCGCAGGGCTCACCCGATCCTGGTGGAGCTGGGCGTCATGGAACCCCCTGTGTTCACCGTGAAGCACCTGGTGCGGCCGGGTCAGACACTGGGGCATCTCGCCGCGCGCTACGGAACATCGGTGCGGTCCATCATGCGGGAGAACGGGCTCCGGACGACAACGATCAGGGCCGGCCGTTCATACCGGATTCCCCTCAAAGCCGCTGCCCCGCCCCCCGAGCCGCTCGTGCTTCCGCAGCGTGTGCTGCCCCCCTCGACGCCGGAGGTGCTCGCGGCAGTGGACTGGCCGACGGTCGGCTCGCTTTACGGGGGCCTGCCTCCTGGCTCCTGACTCCTGAGTCCTGAGTCCTGAACTAGCCTCGCGAGCTCCTCCCCCCTGCCCACGGCTTGAGCACGGCGTACAGCCCCGCCATGATCGGTGTCGCGACACCCGCAGCCATCCCTCGGCGAACGACCGAGCCCGCGAGTGATTCGAGTTCGAGACGTTTGCCCAACTGCAGATCAATCAACAGCGACGATCTCGTCGTTCCGGGGAGTGCGTCGACATACCTGACGACGCGGTCGAGCACGCCCGGCGGCAGCGCAACGCTTTCGGCCCGGGCCACACGCTCCACCTCCCGGACCGCCAGGAGGAATTGTTCCCGGATGGCAGGGTCGCCCCAGAGAGGTCCGATCGGCAGGCGGGCGGCACCCGTGAAGGCCGCGAAGGGCGCGAGGTAGGTGAACTTCTCCCACAGCGGTACCCGGGCGTCTGCGACCGCCTCCGCCTGAATGTCGGCACTGGAGAGCATCCCTGCGATGTCGCGCACGCGCTCCGACACGTGTACGCGATCGCCGAAGGCTTCGCCGAAGACGATGCGCCGGTGTGTGCCCGTCTGCTCGATCAGCCCAGGCAGCGCCAGCGCCGTTGCCACGTAGGTCGGCCCGCCGAGCACACGATCCGCCCCGACCACGGCCGCGACCTCGTCTACGCTGTCGACGCCGTTCTGCAGTGTCATCACGAGCGTCTCGGGTCCGACAAGCGGCGCCAGCATGGGCAGTACCGTCGGGTTGTCGTAGGTCTTCACCGCCAGCAGCACCAGGTCCACCGGGCCGATGGCCGACAGGTCCTCTTCCGCCGGTACTCGCACGACAAAGTCACCGAGCGGGCTCCAGATCAGCAGGCCTCGCTCACGGATTGCCCGCAGGTGGGCGCCACGTGCGATAAAGCTGACCCGCCGGCCGGCGTGCGCCAGTTTGGCCCCGTAGTACCCGCCGACCGCGCCCGAACCCACGACTGCAATGTGCATCATTGACTCCTTCGAGTGCCATAGTCAGATCGCCCATTCTCTCATACGGCACGCCGCAGCCCGCCTGAGGGTGTGTCTAATTAACTGACACATCGAGACTTCTCCATTCCGCGCGGGATCTTTGTTCTTGACTCATCCGCCCTGAACCGGTAGCCTTGGCCATTCACCTACTAAGAAAGTCTGTGTTTCGCTAGTGCCCTGGAACCGTGATGCCTTGCAGAAGTCCCGGAGCGCGGCGCCCGGCTGGCAAGGCGCGACGACTGAGCATACTCCCGGTATGTGAGGGAGGAGCA
>JBFMFH010000053.1:0-11659 GCA_040752275.1 Acidobacteriota bacterium | reverse complement strand
CTCATTCACCGTTTCGCGCTTGGTTCGGTATCCGCCAACGGTGCGGGCTTGGTCGAGGAGTCGATCGTCTATGGCGAGGTTGGTCGGCATACACATTAATGCTACACACTACTCATGTGTGCGTCAAGCTCGCGAACTCGTTCATCAGGGTCTCATGGGCCCACCAAGCGTGAATCAGGGCTGACGAATAGCGTCGGAGGGTCCCTAGTGGGTACCTCTTCTGAAAGTCGTTCAAGACCGCGATTCTGTACAGCTGCACCTCGGCTTTCGCGGCATCGAGCGTCCATAGCGGAAGGAACAGGAGCTTTAGATTCTCGAACCTGATTCCCAGAACCCCGCCACTTTTCTTGTGGGCCCAGAGACGGGCCAACAGTTCAGGGCTAGGATCCGCCCAGCGGTCCATCATCGCCAGAGTCTCAACGACGAACAACAACCGGAAGCTCCGATACGACTTCTCGTAGATCTCCAACAAGCAGTGCCAACGCTTCTCGTAGGACGGCTCGTCAAAGAAGTCGTCGTAGGCTGGATCGAATTCCTCAATCACCCTAGGCTCTCCCCGGAGGTATCTTGGCGCCTAACGCTCAGCATCAGCGGCGGCGCGCAGCGCCGTCCGCTGCATGCTGTTGTCCGGCCCCGGGTATCTCCCACAGGCGTGCCGTCACCTCCTATCTCGGGAACCGCGCCGCAACGTCACCGAATTCGTTCAGAAACTCGAGTCTGGCCTCGTCGGTTCCGTCGACGAGCAGCCGCGCACGCACGCGCCCTCTCGAGTCCCTCAGCAGGACCTGAGCGACCTGGTTGCGGCTGCCGACAAACACGCGTTCAACCCCGAGCGCTCCCTTGTTCGACATATCGGCCAACGTCCTCCGGATCTCGGCCGCGCGTTCCGGCGATGCCGCCTGTGCCTCCTCGATCAAGTCGAGGCTCGCTTTGAAGGTCCCGTCCGCAGGGCGGTCAAAGAACCTCAATCCGGACTGTACAGAGGTCGCGTTCTCGTTGTACTGGAGTGCGATCACCTGGTTGTCGCCGTACCGATCGAATGACAGGTGCCCGATTCCGGCAATCCGCCCGTTCGGCAGCCTGAAGCTGTTGAACAGCAGTCCGCCCATCTCGTCGCCGGTCTGGTTGAAGAAGATCATGCCCGCCATATGCTCGCGACCCTCGGACACGGACACTGGGTAGACCTTGCCACCCAGTGCGGGAGGGGCGATACGCTCCTTGTTGGAGATCGCGATGACGGTCTTTCCGGAGGGGCTGACGATGTTGATCCGCTCGGCGCTGATTTCCTCGAAAGCCCTCCGAGGGAACGCGAAGCCCGTGACCACCAGGAACCCAACGGCGCAGAGGGTGGCGACGTTCGTGGCGATGAGCAGCCAGAGCAATCCAGGCGACACTCTCATGCGATGCTCCTCGGTCAGTCTGCCGAACGTTGTATGGGTTGCATGCGAGGGTTGCGCCTTGCCGGCCAGAAATCACCCTTCATTCCGCTCGGCACATCCGACGGATGCGCGCATCATCCTGGGCCCAAGAGGGGCTGGCAAGCCTTTTCAGGCAGGCGGTTTGCCCGGACCGATGGAATCGGCGGCCGGCAAAGACCGCGTGCGGGGTAATCCCGAAATGACGTGATTGGACAGCGTGCGCGGATTGCTGGACGGGTGCAAACAGTGGTTGCCGTCGGCTGCCGTTGCCGGCGTGCGAGGGCACCGCCTTCGAAAGCGACAACGGCGCAAGGCACCTGCCGCCGGTGGCTTGCCGTGGCGGGCGAGGCATCAGCAGGAAGGTGCTGCTGCAACTTCCTCCACCGCACGGACTGGCACCGGCACTCCACCACCGCCGCCGCGGGCCCCGACGGCGCGACGGAGCCGTTGGCTGCGCTCGCGCAACTCCGATTGCGCATTCGCAGCCGCCACTACTCCTACCGGACCGAGGGCACGTACGTCGACTGGGCCGCGCTGGCCGTCCTCGGGGCCGTTCAGGACCTTCACGGCCACCACGTCAGCAGAGCCAACGGACGACGGTGTAGAGCACCCCCAAGACATAGAGAGTGCCGAAGATCGTCTTGTTGTGGCGCGCAAGCCACTCCGGAAGATAGATGTCGAAGTTGTCGCGCCGATCATCCGTGTACTGCGCCGCGACGGCCGTGAGCGGGCACGCCCAGGCATTGACGATGATGACCAGGACCTCGATGAACACGACCCCGATGAGGACGAACGCCGCGGTGAACCGGCCGGCGTGTGCCATGATTGGGACGGCGAGGATGCACGCCGCAAAGAACGCCCACACCAGCGTGTGGAGCAGCTTGATCGCTCGCAATCTGTCGTTCGCCGTCATCGCACCCTGGCCGTCGCCTTCCGGGTTGCCGCTGCCGCCCGGGAGTCCGCAACCGACCTCTAAACCAGCGAGGCTGCGCCTCAGACCGCCGAGGCGTGTGGTGGCGGCTCCGCCTCGCTAGAACGGGCCGCGCGTTTCCCGATGCAGTACAGGTACTTGGTCGTGCGCAGGAAGATCTGCCCCTCGGAGATCGCCGGCGACGACAGCATGTAGTCGGCCAGGTCGTTCTCGGCGATCACCCTGAATTCGGGACCGGCGTCGATGACGCTGGTAACGCCGTCCTCGCTCGTCACATAGACCCTCCCGTCGGCCACGACCGGCGAGGCGCTGTAGGTGCCCGGGCGAACCCGCTGGTTGCCCCAGATCTCGGCCCCGGTCCTCGCGTCGTGGCACCACATGAGCCCGCGGTCGTTCACGATGAAGAGGTACTGGCCGTCGCTCACCGGCGTCGGGACGTCCGGCCCCTGATCGGTCGCCCACACCCTGTGCGACCCGGTCACGTCGCCACGCCCGCCCGGCCGGAAGACGATCAGCGGACGCACCCGAGACGACACGTAGATCAGGCCGTTGGCAACGAACGGCGACGCGACGACCCGGTAGTTCCGTCCCTTGTTGGGGTTCAACCCGCCGGCCCGCCACAACTCGGCGCCGGTCGCCGGATTGTGTCCGGTCACGTAGTCGCCGCCGGACACGACGATCTCCTCCTTGCCCTCGTAGCGCAGGATAGCGGGCGTCGTGTACGCGTCAGGCGACTCCGAGACGGCGTCGGTCGGCCGCTCGACACGCCATCGCGTCTTGCCGGTGCGCTTCTCGATGGAGAGGAGGTACGACGGGTCGTCGGTCTTCATCCCGTGCAGGACCTCGACATACAGGTGGTCGCCGTGGAGCAGCGGAGACGACGCATAGCCCCAGTTCAGACCGAACGGGCCGTAGTCGCGCTGGATGTCCCGCGCCCACAGCTCCTTGCCGGCGAAGTCGAAGGCCTTCAACATGCCGGTGCCCGTCATGACCCAGACGTTGGTGCCATCGGTGACGGGCGATGGCGAGGACATGTTCTGCTTCCGGACCTTGACGTTGCCCGAGCCGAGGTGCGCCCGCCAGAGCTCCGCGCCCCTGTTCCGGTCCAGACACACGAGGCGCAACTCGGTTCCATCGGCGACGTTCAGGAAGATGCGGTCGCCCCAGACGATGGGCGTCGAGCCGGAGAAATCCGGCAGGGCGAACTTCCAGGTGACATTGTCGGTCTGGCTCCACCGCACGGGCAGGTTCCGCTCGCCGGATACCCCGTTCATCGCCGGCCCGCGCCAGTGGGGCCAGTTCTCGGCCGACCCGACGGCCACCGTCACGAGAACCAGGCAGGCAACCGAACTCAGTCGTCGCATGGGGACCTCGCTTTCCGACGGATCAGGTCACTCCGACCGGATGGCCTCGAGCAGCGGCATCCGCCGGATCGCCAGCACCGCGACCAGCGATGACAGCACGCCGCCGAGCAGCACCACGACGAGCATGGCTCCGGCGCCGGCCACCGGCGGCGAGCCGCCGCGCGCCACGAGAGCCGGCACGATCGCCAGCAAAGCGCTTACGGTACCACACGCGAGGCCACCCGCCATCAGCAGGATGTGTTCTACGATGACGATGACGGCGAGTGCATCCCCGCGATAGCCGACGGCCCGGAGGAGCGCCAGCTCGTGGCGCCGCTCGAGCACATTGCGCAGGAGGACGGCAGAGAGGCCGATGGTGCCCAGGACCAGCCCGAGGGCGCCGAGCGACTGGAAGGTCGACAGATACGTGTTCTCCACCTGGTGATACGCGGCAAGCCGGTCCGCGGCACGCTCGATGTCGACACCCCAGTCTGCCAGGCTCTCCTCGAGCGGTCCCACGAGGCCGGCGGCCTCGGAGGGCGGCACGTCGAGCAGGAAGAACCGAAAGCCCTCGCGGTCCGGGAAGATCCGCAGGAAGGCCGACTCGGCGATGATGAGCTCGCTCTGAAGGATGCTGTCTCGCAAGGCCGCCACCAGGCGCAGGCGCACAGTTGCCCCATCGTCTCCGCGCAGCGTGATGTCGTCGCCGACGGCACGGTGCAGGATGTACCGAATCGTGTTGGCGTCACCTATCGCGGGAATCGCGTCGTCTGGCTGGGGAGTCCCGAGCAACAGCCATGGGTTCTGCTGCTCCTCGGCCGTTTGTGCCAGAGACGACTGGAACCCGAAGCGCGACTCGCGGATGAACGACAGGGGTGCGCCGAGGATTCTCGGCTCCTGCGGCGCATACAGGTTCAGGCAGCTCGCCTCCTCGCCAGGACGCTCGCGGAACGGCACGAACCTCACGCGTGCGAACTCCGGGTGCTGCGACGTGTCAATCCCCAACCCCTCGCGACCCGCATGTCCGTTCGGATCGTGGACGATCGGCAGCACCGAGCGGGCGACGAGCGGAAATCCGCCGGTTCCCGACGCCGATGACAGGTCGACGCTGCCGGCGTCCTTGCGGAACGCCTCGACCGAGACGATCACGAAGGCCGCGAAGGCGATCAGCGCAACGCACAAGAGGCTGCGGCCGGGCCGGTATGTCGCGTACCTGGCGCCGAGGCGGACCAGGCCGCGCCAGCCCGGCGTCGTGATCGGGCGCCCGCGTGGGTGTCGCAGCAGGACCGCCGTCAGGCTGAGCGTCGACGCCAGCAGCAGGACGCCCGCACCGAAAAACCCGCCGACGTCCGGGACACTTCCCGCGGCGGTCGCGGCGAGCAATGCGACGGCCGCGAGAAGCGCCAGCGCGGCAACGACCCGCAGCAACCGGGCCCGGCGTTGCCTGCCGAGGCGCGGCTCGAGCACGCCAGCGAGCAGCTCCCGCGCGGAGGCATGACGCAGGCCGCGCAAGGCCCAGAGCACGGAAACGAGCGACGCGACCACGCCCACCACCGCACCAACCGCCAGGTCCGCCGCGGAGAGGTACAGGAACATCTGGCTGGTCCCTATTGCGCCGATCCACCACGTGCGGAGCCCAAGGATGAGAATGCCGCCGTACCCGATGGCGCCGATCACGCCAAGGATGCCGCCTGCGGCCGAGAGGAGTGCGCCCTCGGTCAGAAACACGCGCCGGATGGCCGCGAAGGGAAAGCCCATGGCCTGCAGCGTGCCGATCTCGCGCACCCGCTGCTCGACGCCGAGCCGGAAGAAGAGCCCGGCCAGCAAGATCCCGGCGGCGATCAGAAAGGCGCTGAAGTAGACGAAATACTCGCCGAAGTCGGTCGAACCCGCTGAAGCCGCGAAGCCGAGCGCGCGGACGGGCACAACGGCGAGACCTCCCGACTGCGGGTCGATTCGCTCTCTCAGGAGGCTGGCCAGCCGCTCGGAGACCGTCCGGAGATCGACGGGCGCGCCAGCCGCCGGCACCGCAAGGCGAACCGACGACAGTTGCCCGAACCGGCTGCGCCACAGCCGCTGTCCCGCCGCCAGCGTGACGAAGGCCTTGGGCGATGCCCGGTACCGATGCCAGTAGTCCTCGTCGATCTCGCGGATGCGGCGGAGGTCCATGGGAAACGGCGGGTCCCACGACCGGATGTCCCGGGCATCGGAGATGCCGGGGAACTCCGGCGCGAGCGTAGAATCGGCGCCTCCATCGGTCGCGATGACCCCAACCAGGCGGAGCCGAGCCGTTTCGACCGTCAGCCGGCCGTCGTCTTGCCAGCGGTAGTAGTCGACCTCGATGGGATCGCCTGGAGACGCGCCGAGGTCCTTCCGCGTCCACTCATTCAGCCAGATCGACTCGTCCGGAGCAACGGCCGAAACCGAAGGTGCGGCGCCCTCGATGAACCGAACCCCTGTGAGCGCACCCTGGCCGAGGTCGGCCGCGGTGATGACCGAGTAGGGGATCTCGCGGCTGCCGGTCCGAATCGTGTTCGCAAGATAGCTGAACACGCCCGACGAGACGAGACCGAGTTCGGCGGCGCTCTCTGCCACGGCCCGGGCAGTCGAGTCATCAAGGACGACTCGTGCGCTCTCAACGGCCAGCGCCTGGCGGGCGGGCAACGGCCGGATGGTGACCCCGACATCCTGGAGGGAGAACTGCCGCTCGAGCACCGAGCGAACCTGGCCGGCACCAACTGGCTCCGGCGACCCGGCCACGAGGATAGCGTTGATGCGCAGGGATTGGGCGAGATCGCGCTGGAGCCGGGCCAGCGGGATGAAGACCGCCAGCACCTGTTGCTGCGAGCTCTGCAGGGTGAACTCGCCCAGACCATCCGCGTCGAGGATCTCCCCGGCTGTCAGGCGGATGGTCCGTCCCACGCTCTCGCGGCGCCCGAAAAGGGACTCGCGGGGGATCCAGCCCGCCGTGTCGAGCCTCAGCAGCAGGTCGTCGCCGGGCTTGATCCCGAGTGCCTCGGCGAGCGCGCGTCCGACGAGCGCCGTGCGGCCGGACGGCCCCGTCCTTGCGATGCCGTGGAAGTGCCAGAACCGATCGTCGACGCCGTACACCTGAACCGCACGCGATCGCCGGCTGGACTCCGCGCGTGCGAGCGCGCCTTCGAGCCGGATGATCGGGCAACTGGTGGTCTTCGCCGTCGAATCGACCGACGCGAACGCGCGCGCGAGGTCTTCTCGAAAGAACCGATCGGACGCGACCACGACGTCTGTCGCACCCAGCCGGCGCACGACGAGGTCACGCAGACTCGCGCGCACCGACTCGCCTACCAGGAGTGCGCCGGACAGTACGGCGACGGCAGTCGCGACACCGGCGAGGGCGGCGAGGTTCGTCCGCCAGTAGTAGCGCAGGTTGCGACAGACGAGCCGTCTCACCGCTGGTTCAACCGCGCGTGGCTCAGCTGGAACGTCCTGCCGAAGCGCTGCGCCAAGTCCAGGTTGTGAGTCACGACGATCAGCATGGTCCCCCGCCTCCGGTGCAGCTCCAGGAGGAGGTCGGCGACGGTGTTCGTCGCATCGTGATCGAGGTTGCCGGTCGGCTCGTCGCACAGCACGAGGCTCGGCTGCCTGATGAGCGCCCGGGCCAGCGCCACGCGTTGCTTCTCGCCGCCGGAGAGCTCCGCCGGGCGATGGTTCAGGCGATGGCCCAAGCCAACGTGGCCGAGCAGCGCTCGCGCACGGTCTTCTGCGTCCGTATCGGCGCTGCCTGTTACCAGGGTCGGGACGAGCACGTTCTCCAGCACCGAGCACTGCGGCAGCAGGTGGTGGTCCTGGAACATGAAGCCGACCTGCCGGTTACGGAACGCGGCCAGGCCTTTCTCGTCCAGGGTGTACGGGTTCGTGCCGTCGAGCGCCACGTGTCCCGCGCTGGGTGGATCGAGCGCACCGAGGATGTGCAGCAGCGTGCTCTTGCCGCAGCCGGACGGGCCGACGATCGACACGCTCTCCCCGGCGTCCAGCCGCAGGTCGATCCCGGACAGGACGACGACCGGACCGGCCGGGGTGGCGTAGTGCTTGGATAGTCCGCTCGCTTCGAGCACGGTGATTCTCCGATCCGTCATCCGGCGAGGCCGCCAGCGGGCACGAGCAGGGACCGGTAGACCTCGAGCGCCCGGTCTCGCATCACCGTCGAACTGTAGTGCGTTCTCACGCCGTCACGACCCTGGCTGGCGAGCGCTCGGCGACGGTCCGGGTCGGCCATCAGCGCGTGCAGCCCGTCGGCCAACGCCTCGACATCGTCCGGTGCCACGAGGATGCCGCCGCCCGATGCCTCCACGATCTCGGTGGCCGCGCCGCGCCGCGGCTGCACGATCGGCACGCCGCTCGCCATGGCCTCGAGCAGGAAGAGACCCTTCGGGTCCGCGTACGAGCCGGGCACGGACAGCACACTCAGCCCACGCAGGAACGCGAGCTTGGCGGGGCGATCGAGCTCGCCGTGGTAGTGAAACCGATCCGCGAGCCTCCAGTCCGCCATCTGTTTCTGGACGCCGGCGAGATATCCTCGATGCTCCGGTCCCAAGTAGCCGGCCGCCCACACGCGGCTCGGCCGTGGTGCCGTGTCTCGCGACACGAGACGGTGATAGGCCTCGCACAGGATGTGCAGGCCCTTCTCCGGCGCGATGCGGCCCAGGTAGCCGATCGTGAACGGGTCGGGGTCGGCGCCGGGGCCTTTCGCGTGACCGTCGAGGTTGATCCCGAGCGGCACCACCTGGACGCGGTCACGATCGATCCCCAGGTAGCCGGCCATGTGATCGGCCCCGAACCGGCTGACGGCCACGAAGACGTCCACCCGGCCGGCGTGCCGGCGGATCAGCTCGAGCGACTTCTCCCGGTAGGGCTCCCCGAGGCTGTCGAGAAACAGCTCCTCACCCTGGAAGGTGCAGCACACCGGCACGCGAAGCTCGCCCTTGATGGCTGGCACGAGACCGATGAGGAGCGAGTTCGGAAGAGTCACGATCTCCGGCGCCACCTCGTCGGCGAGATACCGCACGAGCTTCTGGATCTCCTTGCGCTGGAAGCCGTCCGGGCCGTGCAGCATCGAGACCGTCATGGCACCGAGTCGATGCGGGTCGACGCTCACGCCGAAGCGCATGGCCATGCGGAGCAGCGGTGGGTAGTCGAGCAGCCGGTCGAATGCCCACGGGGTCCGGCGGAACAGGGCGACGTGCTGCTGCAGGTAGACGTTGATGCCTCCCAGGAAGACGCGATCCTCACTGGCATTGGCCTCGTCGGTGCGAGTCGGCGTGTAGGTGGGGATCAGCAGCACGTCGTGGCCGGCTGCGCGAAGCGAGAGCGCCAGGGTATTGTCGCGCAAACAGCTGCCGCAGTACATGCGGCCGGCACCGGCGGTGATGCAGGCGATCTTCATCCTCGCGCCTCACGACGAACCGAATCGATACAGCACGCCATCCTGGGACCCGATGACGAGTGCGCCCTCGGCGGCCGCTGGCGACGCGGAAAGGGGCGCTCCCGCCACGAACTCCCACGTCTTCTCGCCGGTCGTCAGGTCGAGTTCATAGAGCACGCCGTCGTTGGATCCGACGAACACCCGACCGCCGGCGACGAGCGGTGACGAATCGACGCGTGCGCGGGTCGCCAGCGTCCAGACGACCCGGCCGGTCGAGCGGTCCAGCGCGTGTACGAGCTTGTCGCGGCCACCGACGATGACGCGATCTGCGGTCACGGCCGCCGACGCGTAGAACGGGAAGCTGCGCGTCGGGTGCCGGTAGGTCCAGGCCGTTCTCCGGGTCGAGAGGTCGATCGCCACAACCTCGCTGGCGAGCGTGCCGACATACGCGCGGCCGTCGCGGATGGCAGCCGACGCCCCGGCGTAAGCGCCGAGGGACACGGTGAAGCGTCGCATGCCGGACCTGGCGTCAACGGCGTGCAACTGCTCATCGCACCCGGCCACGTAGATGGTGCCGCCATCGACGGCGGGCGTCGCGTGCACGGGGCCTTCGGTCTCCACCTTCCAGAGGAGCGCGCCGGTTCCGGCGCCGAGCGCGTACAGGTGCTGGTCGTACGATCCGATGTAGACCCGGTCACCCAGGCAGTTCGGCGACGACTTGATCTCGCCCCCGGTCCTGAAGGTCCAGCGGGCCTTGCCTGTGGACGCATCGACGGCGTGCACGACACCGTCGAGATCGCCCACAAACACCAGGCCGTCGTGCACGCAGGGCGACGACTCCTCAATCGGCCCGGTCGTCTGATACGTCCAGCGGGCCTTGCCTGTGGCGAGGTCGACGGCGTGCAGATGTCCATCCATCGACCCGACGAACACCGTACCGCCGGCGATCGCGGCAGACGACTCGATCGAGTCCCTGGCCTCGTAGCTCCAGCGAAGCGCGAGCGGCTGCGGTAGCCTCGTGTCGGCCACGCCCAGCAGCGCCGGAGTGGCCCGGAACATCGGCCATGCATCGGCGCGGGCCGGCGCCTGCGCGGCTAGCGACAGTGCCGCGCTGCACGCGAGCGCGAGGGTGGCCACGCCCGGGCGGCACGCCGTGCGCATCACAGCCCGGGTGCCGCCTTCGGCGCGGCAATGGCGAACAGCCGCGAGCGGCTCATGATGTAGAGGACGCCGTTGGCCGGCACGGGCGTGCCGTAAACCGCGGTTCCCATGTTGGGCTCAGCGATCTTCTTGAGCGTCCTGCCCGCCTCGAGCACGATGACGTCACCGTCTTCGTCGCCGAGGTACACCTTCCCGTCTGCCACGAGTGGCGAGCCCCACACGGCAGCCAGTGCGTCGAACGTCCAGTACGGCGCTCCCGTGGCAGCATCCAGACAGTGGAGGAACCCGCTGAAATCGGAGACATAGAGCAGCCCGTCCGCGATCGCGGCCGTCGAGATCGACCGCCGGACCTTGTCGGTGTGCCACATGCGGCCCGTTTCGGTGATGTCGCCCGAGCCGGAGGGATCGATGCCGTACATGTGGCCGGGGCCCTCGCCGCTTTCAGGATCGTGCCCGGCCGCGATGAAGATCTTCCCACCGTGAAAGACCGGCGTCGCGATGCCGGTGTTCGCCGTCTTGGGCCAGACGGCGTCTTTCGGATTCAGGTTGAAGCTCCACATCCGTTCGCCCGTCCGTGCGTTCAACCCATAGACCCATCCGTCGCCGCCGGGAAAGAAGACCTGCATCGCGCCGCCGACGAAGCCGAGGGCCGGTGAAGACCACTGCCCGCGGAAGATGGCATCGCCCGGCGAGTTGTCCTGCCACACGACCTTCCCGGTCGACTTGTTGACCGCGATGAGGCTCGGGGCCTTGGGTGAGGGAACCGTTCCCTCTTCGTCCCGGCCGTTCGAGGTCCCGACGAAGACCAGATCCTCCCAGATCGCGGGCGACGAATTCGCCATGTAGAGCTGCACCACGTCGAGCTCTTTCATCATGTCCAGCGTCCAGACGATGTCGGCGGCCAGTGCGTCCTTGGTGGGCTCGTCCTGGACGGGGCCGTCGTTCTGCTCGTCGTGGAACCCTTCGGTGTCGAGACAGACCAGCTCGCCGCGGTTCGTGACGTAGAAGAGCCGTTCGCCATCCACCGCCGGCGACGAGCCAATCCCCTGGTCGGGCCAGTCGACTCCGGCGCCCGCTTCCAGCTTGCCGCTGGCCGCTTGCCAGAGCAGCGTGCCGTCAGACTCCCGGAGGCACAGCAAGATGCCCCTGTCGCCGGTGACGGCTGGATTCCTCGGGTTGTCGTTGTTCGTGCCGACGAACACCTTGCCTCCCGAGACGACCGGATTCCCATACGAGGTCGATCCCAACTCCGCCACCCACTTGATGTTCGTCTTCGCCGTCACGTCCCACGTCGAGGGAAGGCCCGTCATCGGCGAGTACATGTTGCGGCCCGGGGTCCCGCCCCACATCGGCCAGTCCTGGGACCAGGGAGCCGTGGACAGCGGCGCCGCAAGCGCTACTG
>JBFMFH010000052.1:0-7492 GCA_040752275.1 Acidobacteriota bacterium | reverse complement strand
TTCCCTCGCGGGTCCTGTCGCCGGACAGCCCACCGCTGCTCAGACCCACAAACATGACCACGGCTGAGGGTCTTCCGCCGCGGCGGGCGCCCGTCCGGCGCCACCCGCTCGGGATCACATCCTCGTCTACTCCGGCCGCAGGCCGCGGCGGGGCTCGTCTCCGATCACCACCACGACCCGACGACGCGGAAGAAGACCGGGCGCCCCTCCGCCTCCGCGGCCTCGACAATCGGGCCGGTCGCGCGAAGCACGCGAACCGCCTGCGCACGCACCACGCCCGGGCTGCCCTCGAATGACACGGCGTTCGCCAGGAGAATCCAGGACCACAGGCCCGCGGCAATCACCACACTGGCCAGGCCGCCGCCCGCACACAGCCAGGCTCGGCCAAGGGGCAGCGTGCCTTCCTCACCGGATGCCGCGACGAGCTCCGGCGACGGAGTGTCGCCGGCGTCGATCGCCGCTTGCAGCGGGTCGCCACCGGGTAGGCCGCGGCGACACGCGACGCCGACGAGGCACGCGAGGCCGGGTCGTCCTCGCGGCCCAGCAACGCAATGATGCGGTACCGATCGGCGAGCACGGTGCCGGGCGCAAACCCCTCATCGCGGGATCGGTGCGAGGACGCCAGCGATTCGTGCGTGGCGGTCTCCGAAGGATCCACCATCGTCCTCCGGCAAGAGGTGCCGTCCTGTCGTCTTTGCACCTGGGAGAAGCTGAGCGGGCAGATCTTACGGCGCCGGCGTCACCATCAACAACAGGCAGCTTCGCCGTCACCTGGCAGGCCCGAGCCGGATGCAGGGAAACCGTCATGATCCGGCATGGACGAGCCGCCCGGGCGTGCGACATAGTAGGCGCCTGATGCGCATGACCATCCCCTTCCCGGTGCCGTGCCTCTCTGCAGCCGGCCAGTTGCCCGACGATAGGCCATCCATCGCGCCGCTCAGGCAGACGCGCTGACCATGCATGGGTGTCACAGATGGACCTGACCGGCCTGCACACCGTCCCCATCGTCGGCGTTCTGGCCGCCGGCCTCGCCACGCTTGCCGGCAGCGCGCGGGGATTCACGACGACGGCGGAACGCGTGGGACTGGCACTGGGGTTGTCGCCCTTCGCGGTCGGCATCGTCATTGTTGCCGTGGGCACGTCGCTCCCGGAGCTGGCCGCGTCGCTGCTGGCCTCGAGTCAGGGGACGTCGGAGGTGGTGAGTGGGAACGTACTGGGCGCCAACACCGCCAACCTGCTGCTCGTGCTCGGTTGCGTTGCCCTCGCATCGCGGCGCGGGATCCACCTCGGCGAGCGCTACATCGCCATCGATCTGAACTTCATGGTCGGCTCCGCGGCCCTGCTGACGCTCGTCGCGTTCGACGGGCGCGTCAGCCGGCTCGAAGGTGCCCTGCTCCTGCTCGCTTACGCGGCATACATGGGCCACCTGCTGACCGACGGACGCACGCCGAGCGCTGACGCCCAGTTCGACGAGGCACTCGCCACGAGTCCGCACCCGCGGGCCAGAATGCGGGATTTCGCCCTACTGGCCCTCCTGGCCGGAACGATCTACCTCGGCGCCTCGCTGACCCTCGACGCGCTGATCGCCATGGCGGCGCGCCTCGGGATCTCGACGGCCATTGCCTCGGTCACGATCCTCTCACTCGGCACCACGCTCCCGGAGATGACCGTCAGCGTGACGGCCGCCGCGAGGGGTCGGGCAGAGATGGCGGTGGGCAACATCCTGGGATCGTGCATCTTCAACGCACTGACGGTTGTCGGTGCGGCATCACTGGTCGGCCGCATCGACGTGCCCCGCGAACTGATGGTGCTGCCGGTCCCCGCATTCATCGGCAGCGCGATGCTCTTCTATCTGCTTACCCAGGATCGCCGGGTCTCGCCGTGGGAAGGCCTGCTGTTCGTCCTCGGGTATCTGCTCCTGCATCACCAAGACTGGCGCAAGGAAGGTCGCCCCATCGAGCGTGTCGCTCCACGTCTCGGCGTCAGGCTTGCCAGGGGCCCACGGCCGCGAGGACGAACAGTGGCCAAGATCTTGGCCGGGTAGCCAAGATCTTGGCCGTCCGCCATCGGACCCGAGCCAACATGCCGAGACCGCCACGACCCTCAAACAATTGACTGGCTTGCACTTGTGGCGCGCTGACGCGATCGTGCCCGCACCGCCGATCCTGGCACGAACTTCGCTCAACGTAGTTTGGACGTGTCTCCCGATGAGCTGCGTCCGGTTCGCGCGGGTGGCCCTGGGCATTGCCCGGCCCAGGTAACATCCCGGCGCGGAGAAGGGTTGGGGGCAGTCCGCCATGCGATCGCCGAAGGGTCAATCCGAGAACCTGCACGAGAAGCTGTGGCTTACCGCCCTGCTGCTCATGACGCTGGCCATCGTGGGCGGCGGTCTGTGGCTTCGCGACAGGCGCGCGGGGGAGATCCGGCGCCTTGTCGAGTCGGACCTCGCGGCCATCGCCAAGGTCAAGGTTCAACAGATCGCCGCATGGCGGGCCGAACGGATGGCCGAAGCGGTGCTTCTGTCGAAGAGTTCAGCATTCAGGGAACCTTTCGCCGAGTGGCAGCGCACGCACTCGCCGCAGTCCGCCGCTGTGGTCCTTGCGCTGTATCGCCGCCTGGAGGACAGGCGCCGTTATCGCGAGATGACAGTGGTCGACGCCCGCGGCACGTGGCTGCTGGGGTCGGGTGAGCCGTTCGCGTTGCACGAGGAGGAAAGGAACGCTCTGCAAAGGGCGCTTCGTGACCAGCGGCCGCACCTGACGGATCCGTACCGTCGTCGCGAGGACGGGGCCATCCTACTCTCGGTCCTGGCTCCCCTCCCGAGGTCCGCCGGTGCTCCCGGGGCGGACCCGCACGCGCTGCTGCTGACAATGGATGCGCAAGCCGACCTCTATCCGATCGCGCAGTCGTGGCCCACCGCCAGCCCCTCGGGCGAGTTCCTGCTCGTCGGGCGCCGTTCCGACCGAGTGTTGTTACTGTGCGACACGCGGCACCAGCCGGGCATGGCGCTCAGCTTCGCACCTTCCGTGGCGAGGACCGAACTGCCGGGGGTCCTTGCCGTCCTGGGCCGCGAGGGCGTCGCCGAGGGGATCGACTACCGCGGCGTACCGGTGCTGGCGTTCCTGGCGAGGATCCCGGACTCTCCATGGTTCCTCGTGTCGAAGGTCGACATAGCAGAGGCGCTGTCGACGCAACGGTACGAGTCCGTCGTGCTGCTCGCGCTGCTGAGTGCGATGCTGTTGACGCTCGCGGCCGGAGGTGGACTGGTCTGGCAGCGAAGACGACACTGGCGTCGGCTGGCCAGAAGCGAGTCCCTCCTCCGCGAGATGGGAGCCACGGCGCGCGTGGGTGGATGGGAGGTCAACCCACAGACACTCGAAGTCCGCTGGACCGACGAGATCTACCACATACACGAGCTGCCACTGGGCCACACTCCGCCACTGCGGGAGGCCATCAACTACTTCCACCCGGATGATCGAGAGAACCTGGCCGGTGCCATCAGGCGCGCACTGGAGGCGGGTGAACCGTACGATATGGAGATCCGGCTGATCACGGCAAAGGGACGCTGCCTGTGGACTCGCGCCATCTGCAAGCCCATTGTGGCCGGCGGCAAGACGGTCCTGCTCCGAGGGGTCTTCCAGGACATCGACACCCGGAAGCTGGCGGAGCTGGAACTGGCGCGTCATCGGGACCACCTCGAGGACCTCGTGGCCCAGCGGACGGCCGAGCTGGAACTGGCGAAGGCCGTTGCCGAGTCCGCGAGTCGGGCCAAGAGCAGCTTCCTGGCGAACATGTCACACGAGATCCGGACGCCGTTGAACGCGATCCTGGGTTTCGGGCAGTTGCTGGCTCACGATCCGGTGCTGACACCCCGGCAGCACGAGTATCTGCAGGCGATCGCCCGCGCCGGCGAGCATCTGCTGGTGCTCATCAACGACATCCTGGATCTGGCGAAGATCGAAGCGGGCCGGGCTCAGTTCATGCCGGGTGCGTTCGATCTGCACGCGTGCCTGGACGATCTGACCGCGATGTTCCGCATGCGGTGCGAGGCCAAGAGCCTCTCCTTCGAGGCGCGGGTCGCAAGCGAGGTGCCGCGGTTCGTCGAGACCGATGAGGGGAAGCTCCGTCAGATTCTGGTCAACCTGCTGGGCAACGCGGCGAAGTTCACGTCCGCGGGCGGCGTGGTTCTCGACGCCAGCGCCGAACGCGGTGCCTCGGACAACCAGTGGTGGGTGAGCATCGCGGTGCGGGACACCGGCCCGGGCATCGACCCGGAGCATCTGGACACCATCTTCCAGGCGTTTGGACAGGCAGCCGGAGGGCGTGCCACAGGTGGCACCGGCCTGGGCTTGAGCATCGCGCAGGAATTCGCCCGCCTCCTCGGTGGTGACGTTGGCGTGGACAGCCGACCCGGCTCGGGCAGCGTGTTCACGTTGACGATCCCGCTGGTCACGGCGGAGCCGGTGTCGGCGACCAAGCCGATTCCAGCCAGGCGAGTGGTTGGCCTCGCGAACGTCACGGATCCTCCCCGGATCCTCATCGTCGACGACCGAGCCGACAACCGGATCATCCTTCACGCGATGCTCACGTCGGTCGGCTTTGTCACCCGCCAGGCGACGGACGGTCACGGCGGCGTCGCGCTGTTCGACACGTGGCACCCGCACGCCATCCTCATGGACATGAAGATGCCGGGGATGAGCGGGTACGAGGCCACCCGCCGCATCAAGGCCACCGAGCGCGGCAAGACCACGCCGATCATTGCGATCAGCGCCAGCGCTTTCGATTTCAACCAGCAGGAGGCATTCGAGGCCGGTGCCGACTTGTTCATCGGCAAGCCCTTCCGCCAGGCCGAACTCCTTGCGAAGTTGGGCGACGCGCTGGGTCTGGACTACCTGTACGCGGATGCTCCCGACAGCGGTCCGCCGCTGGATCCGTCCCGTGACGAAGAGGAGCAGCTCCAGGCCGCGCTGGCGATCCTGCCGCCGGACCTCATCGAGGCGCTGCGCCGGGCGGCGCTCGCCGCCCGCTACGACGAACTGCGGGCGCTCGCGGACGCCGTCGAGCCCGTCAGCCGGGCCGGATCCCTGGCGCTTCGCGGCTTCGTGGAACGCTTCGACTACCCGGGTCTCGTGACCTTGCTCGAATCGGGGAGCCACGCACATGAGTGACACCCCATCGGCCGACATTCTCGTCGTTGACGATACCCCGGCCAACCTCCAGGTGCTGGTCGGCCTGCTCAAGGAGCGGGGATATGCGGTGAGGCCTGTGACCAGCGGCCCGACCGCGCTTCGCGCGGCGATGGCGGCGCCACCCGATCTCATCTTGCTCGACATCTCCATGCCCGACATGGACGGCTATGCGGTGTGCCGCGAGCTCAAGCGTACCCCTCTCCTCGCTGACATCCCGGTGGTGTTCCTCAGCGCCCACACGGACGCCGCCGACAAGGTCAGCGCGTTCGCGGCTGGCGGGGTGGATTACGTCACCAAGCCGTTTTGCGCCGAGGAAGTCGTGGCGAGGGTGCAGACCCACTTGCGGCTCCGGGCCAGGGAACGCCAACTGAGGGAGAGCTATAACAGGCTCCGGGAGCTCGAGGGCCTGCGTGACAATCTGGTGCATATGATCGTCCACGACCTGCGATCGCCATTGACCGCCATTCTCGGCAATGTCGAACTGCTCGACATGAAGGCCGGGGGCACGGCGCACCCGGACGTGGTCCGGGTGATCGGAGAACTCGGAGCCGCCGGAAACCAGATGCTCCGGATTGTGAACTCGGTCCTGGATGTCGGCAAGCTCGAGGCCGGTCGCATGCGGCTTCGACTGACCGAGTGCGATGTGGCCGGCATCGTCAGGGAAGCCCTGGCCAATCTGGCGCCGCTGGTAGGGCGCCGCTGGATTCACGTGGACGAGCCGGGTGCGACGGGCGCCCGGGTCGACCGGGATCTGATGGTGAGGGTCATGCAGAATCTGCTGGCCAATGCCATGAAGTTCACGAGCGATGGCGGCGAGATCCACATCGCCATCACATCGAGCGAACGCGAGGTCACCGTCAAGGTCTCGGACGACGGGCCTGGCGTCCCGGTCGAGTTCCGGAACCGGATATTCGACAAGTACGGCGCGCTCGGGTCCGCCGGATCCCGGGCGATGTTCTCCACCGGCCTCGGCCTGCCGTTCTGCAAGATGGCGGTCGAAGCCCATGGCGGACGCATCGGCGTTGACGGTGAAGTCGGCAAGGGCAGCACCTTCTGGTGGACGCTGCCCAGAAACGTCGGAAGGAATGCCGGGGAGAAGGAGGCTCCCGCACATGGAGGGTGAAGAGACAGCCAACGCGAACATCCTGATCGTCGACGACTCACGCGACAACCTTCGTATCCTGGCCCGGCTCCTGCGGCGTGCGGGATACGATCCGCGGCCCGTGTCGTCAGGGGAGGTGGCACTGGAGGCGGCGACAGTCGACCCCCCGGATCTGGTCCTGCTGGACATCCGGATGCCGGGGATGGATGGATACGAGGTCTGCCGGAGGTTGAAGCAGGACAGGCGCACGCGCGACATTCCCGTGCTCTTTCTCAGCGCCGACGTTGACACGGACGCGAAGCTCGACGCATTCCGGTGCGGCGGCGTCGATTACATTCCCAAGCCATTCCGGATCGAGGAGGTTCGGGCGAGGATCGACACGCATCTGACGCTGCAATCGCTGCGGCAGGGACTGGAGGAGCACAATACGCGGCTGCACGAGCGCGTCCAGGATCAGGTCAAGGAGATCGCGGCGTCGCAGAGCGCCACGATCTTCGCCCTGGCCAAGCTCGCGGAGTGTCGCGATGATGATACGGGACGGCACGTCGAGCGCGTGCAGATCTTCTCGCGCCGCCTGGCTGAGCGGTTGCAGGACATCCCTGCGTACGCGGACACGGTCGACAAGGGCTTCGTCGAGAATGTCTTCATGGCCAGCGCCCTGCACGACATCGGCAAGGTCGGGATTCGCGATAGTGTCCTCCTCAAGCCAGGCCCGCTGACCGGCGACGAGTTCGAGGAGATCAAGACGCATCCCACCATGGGGCGCACGACGCTCGAGGCTGTACTCCTGAGGTTTCCACACAACACGTTCCTGCAGACGGGCGTCGAGATCGCAGGATCCCACCACGAACGGTGGGACGGCGGTGGCTACCCGGAAGGCCTGGCGGGCACCGACATTCCTCTGTCCGCGCGCATCGTCGCCGTCGCTGACGTCTATGACGCCTGGACCTCGAACAGGGTCTACCGGCCGGCCATCACCCACGAGGAGGTCCGGAGCAAGATCGGCCAAGGGAAGGGGACTCATTTCGACCCCCACGTGGCTGACGCGTTTGCCCTGCTGGAGGATGACTTCCGGCGCCTGCGGCAAGACTTGCGGCAGTAGGCGTCGTGAACTGCTAGTGCCCTGGAGCCGTGATGCCTTGCAGAAGTCCCGGAGCGCAGCGCCCGGCTGGCAAGGCGCGACGACTGAGCATACTCCTGG
>JBFMFH010000051.1:0-106371 GCA_040752275.1 Acidobacteriota bacterium | reverse complement strand
ATGCCAGCGAGACGACGCACCATAGAGCTAACGTATCCGAGCCATCGCGTCATGACGTCAGCTCGACCATGTGCGACGTGCGCGGGGCGCCGTTAACCGATTCCTCGTCCGTGGAAATCCAGGCTAGCCGCCATGCGAGGCGTGCCGAAGGTCATGGCGGGACTCATCTACGGGTGAGTGAGGCAGCGGTGACGCGGCTGTTGTGGCAGAGACGGCCCGGATTCGGAGGGTCGGGGCTACAATGATGGCGACATTACGAACACATCAGCCGGGTCCCCGCGTGGGCTCGGGCCGCCGGCTGCCGCCATCGTGCGGCCGATGGGGGTTTCCACGCGGTCACCCTGCCCCTGGTTCGATGAAGTACGCGGCCTGCGCCCTCTTGCTGTTCGCAGTGTCCGTGCCCCTGGTGGCGCAGGAGGCGTCGCCTGCCCACGGCGGACCTCCTCCTCCGACTCTTCCCGAAACCGTCGCGCGCGACACCGAGGGGCGAGCCACGATCCGCGCGGTCCGTCTCGATGTTCCCCTGCGTATCGACGGTCAGTTGAACGAGGATCTCTATCGGACCTTCGCGCCGATCTCCGGGTTCGTCCAGGTGGAACCGAAGCCGGGTGCGCCGGCGACCGAGAAGACCGAGGTGTGGATCGCCTTCGACGATGACCACGTGTATGTTGGCGTCCGTGCGTCCGAGAGTCGGCCCGAGCGAATGGTGGCCGACGAAATGCGGCGGGACGCCCCGAGCGTGTTCCAGAATGAAAATTTCGCGTTCGCCTTCGATACCTTTCTCGACCGGCGGAACAGCGTCGCGTTCCAGTTCAACCCCGTCGGCGGACGCATGGATGGGCAGAACGTCAACGAGGGGCAGTACAACGGCGACTGGAACCCTGTGTGGGATTTCGCGGTCCACAGGGTGGAGGGCGGCTGGGCCGGAGAGGCCGCCGTCCCCTTCAAGTCGCTGCGCTACCAGCCAGGCCGCGAGCAGGTCTGGGGCGTTCAGCTTCGGCGCATCAACCGCTGGAAGAACGAGATCTCCTTCCTGACCCGCGTGCCGGACGGGCTTGGCACCGATGGCCTGTTCCGAACGTCCAGCTACGGCGCGCTGGTCGGGCTCGAGGCACCCCCGCGTTCCCGGGCAGTGGACGTGAAGCCGTATCTCATCGGGAAACTGTCGACCGACCTGACCGGCGACACACCTGTCCGGGACGCCATGGCGGCGCACGGCGGGGTCGATGTGAAGTACGGTCTCACGGAGGGACTGACTGCGGACTTCAGCTACAACACGGACTTCGCCCAGGCGGAGGCCGATGAACAACAGATCAACCTGACGAGGTTCAGCACCTTCTTCCCGGAGAAGCGGGACTTCTTCCTGGAGAACCAGGGGATCTTCAACTTCGGCGGCGCCGGCACGACGGCGCAGAACATCTACGACACGCCGATCATGTTCTACAGCCGGCGCATCGGCCTCGACCAGGGGGAGGGAATCCCCGTGCTCGCGGGTGGGCGCCTGACCGGGCGGGCCGGCCCCTACACGGTGGGGCTGCTCGACATGCAGACCCAGGCAGTGGACAGGCTCGGCGTTCCCGCCACGAACTTCGCCGTCGTCCGGGTCAAGCGCGACGTCCTGCGGCGCAGTTCGCTTGGCGCCATCGCAACCAGGCGTTCGCATCGCACGGGCGGCGAAGGGTCGGGTGAAACCTACGGCGTCGACGGCACGCTGGCCATCCTCACCAATCTGTCCGTGACGGGCTACTGGGCCCGCACCCGCACGCCCGGCCTGCAGGGCGAGGACATGAGCTACCGCGTCAACAGCAACTACAACGGCGACCGCTACGGTTTCATGGCCGAGCACATGATGACCGGCGGGAACTTCAATCCCGAGGCCGGGTTCGTCCGTCGCCGCGACTTCCGCAAAGGGCGCGTGGCATTCCGGTTCAGCCCGCGGCCGACACGGATCCCGCGTGTGCGGAAGTTCAGCTACGAGGTCCAGGGTTCCTACTACGAGACGCTCGCCGGGGTGAAGGAGAACCGCGACATCCGGCTCACGTTCCAGACCGAGTTCCAGACCAGCGACCGGATCGTGGTGCAGTACCTCGACTCGTCCGAACTGCTCGCTTCGCCGTTCCGCCTGGCGCCGGGCGTTGTCGTGCCGCCAGGCCCGTACCACGAGCGCACGCTCACCGCCCAGGCGATCTTCGGCCAGCAGCGCGCGGTGTCGGGAACCGCCTTCGTCGAGCACGGGCCCTTCTATGGGGGATCTCGCACGGCGTACGGCCTCACGGGAGGCCGCGTCAAGGTGAACACCCACCTTGCATTCGAACCGGGCGTCCAGGTCAATCGCGTCGATCTGCCCTTCGGCGCGTTCACGTCCACACTCGTCAGCACTCGAGGCACCTACGCGATCACGCCCAAGATGTTCCTGAGCGGTCTCGTGCAGTACAACTCCACCAACAGCACCTTCGGCGCGAACATCCGCCTGCGCTGGGAATACCTGCCCGGCAGCGAGCTGTTCGTCGTCTACAGTGAGGGCCGCGACACGCTGTCCAGGGGCTTCCCTCGTCTCGAGACTCGGTCGGTCGTCGTCAAGGTGAATCGCCTATTGCGATTCTGAGGCCGGCGAACGGGCCGGAAGCCACTCAACACACACACCACTCGGGCGCGACCGCCGGGATCACGGCTGAGGATCCGGCTATGGATGGGGACCGGGAACATCCACAACTGGCCCCTGATCCCCGGTCCCCGGTCCCTGTTTGCCGGTAGGATGGTGGCATGACTCGACCCAGCTTGCCTCTGATTTTCGCAGCCGGCCTCTTGATGTGCCTGACTTCCGGCGCGTGTGCCACGCGCAGCGCTCCGATTCCGGTCAGGCCGGCACCGGCAGCCCCGGCTTCGGCGGCGCCGGGCGTCAGACCGGCCGCCCTGCCGGACTCGGTGGCCTGGTTCCGCACATCGGTTGAGTACCGGGCAACGGCTATCCAAGCCTATCGGCTGGCAGCGCTGATGCTCGATCGGGCGCTCGCCGATCCGCAATGGACGGCCGCTCTCGAGCAGACGGGTGACGTCGGCTCGAAGCCGACGGCGGTCATCCTGGACGTGGACGAGACCGTCCTCGACAACAGCGAGAGCGAAGAACGGAACATCCGGGAAGGCACCACCTTCAGCGAGGAGCGCTGGGCGGCGTGGTGCAACGAACGCAAGGCGACGCCGGTTCCCGGCGCGCTCGAGTTCACCCGTGCCGCGGCCACCAAGGGCGTGGCGGTGTTCTACGTCACGAATCGTGACCGCGCGCTCGAAGCCGCCACGCGTGACAACTTGGCCGCTCTTGGCTTTCCGCTCGATACGAGCCGCGATACGGTGCTGACCAAGAACGAGCGCCCGGACTGGGTGTCCGACAAGTCGAGCCGCCGCCGCGTGGTCGCCCAGGACTTCCGCATCCTGTTGCTCGTCGGCGACGATTTTGGCGACTTCATCCAGGGCGCCAGGGGCTCACTCGAGGCCCGCCGGGCGCTTGACGCCGCGAACGCGGCCATGTGGGGTGTCCGGTGGATCGCGCTTCCCAACCCGATGTACGGGTCGTGGAAGACGGCGGCCGGACAGTGAGCGCCCGGGTATAATCTCCGGCGCCGTCCATTGCACCCGGGAGTCGCCCATGTCTCGACCCGCTGCCCGTGTTCTTCTGTCGGCCGTTGTCGTTCTCCTGTTGACCGGTTTCGAACCGGGGCAGTCCTCCGTTTCGGCCCAGCCGAGAGGCCCGCAACTCGTCCCGGCGCCCGCCCGCCAGGCCGGCGAAGGTGCGGGGCCGTTCAAGACGCTGGTCATTCGCGGCGCCATCCTCATCGATGGTACGGGCGCTCCACCACGGGGCCCGGTCGATATCATCGTCGAGCAGAACCGCATCACGGCGATCAGGAGCGCGGGCACCCCGGGCCTCCCGCTGCGGCCAAACCGACCGCCGCAGAACGCCGACCACGAGGTCGATGCCACCGGCATGTACGTGCTGCCGGGCTTCGTCGACGATCACGTCCACATCGGTGGGCCGCCCAAGAATCCCGAGGCCGAGTACGTCTACAAGTTGTGGATGTCGCACGGCATCACGACCGTCCGCGGCGTGTCCCTGACGTCGCATGCGATGTCGGTGAGCGAAAAGGCGCGCAGCGCCAGGAACGAGATCGTGGCGCCGCGGATGTTCAACTACCAGACGGCGGGAAGCGGCTGGGATCAGGGGCCCGTCGACACCCCCGAGCAGGCGCGGGCCTGGGTGCAATGGGGCGCGAAGAACGGCGTCGACGGCATCAAGCTCTTCGCGACGCGTCCGGAGATTGCCGCCGCGCTCTTCGACGAGGCCAGGAAGGTCGGTTTCGGCACGATGGCGCACCTCGGCCAGACCGGCGTGGCACAACTGAACGCCATCCAGGCGGCGCGCCTCGGCCTGCAGACGGTCACGCACTTCTACGGGCACTTCGAGGCGCTGATGCGCGATTACGTCGTGCAGCCCTGGCCGCCCGACATGAACTATGACAACGAGCAGTGGCGGTTCGGCCAGGTCGCTCGTCTCTGGGACAGGATCCACCCGCCCGGCAGCCCCGAGTGGATGGCGTACCTGCGGGAGCACCTGAAGCTCGGCACGGTCTTCAATCCGACGATGACGGCGTACGCCGCGGGCCGGGACGTGATGGCGCTCCGCTCGCGCGACTGGCACGACACATACACGCTCCCGTCGCTCATCGACTTCTACACGCCGAGCCTGACGAATCACGGCGCGTACTTCCACGACTGGACGTCGTACGACGAGGCGGCGTGGCGCAGCTTCTTCCAGGTCTGGTTCCGCCTGCTCAACGACTACAAGCGTATGGGCGGCCGTGTCACGGTCGGATCCGACGCGGGCTTCATCTACAACACGTACGGGTTCGGCACGATCCACGAAATGGAGCTGTTGCAGGAAGCCGGCTTCCATCCGCTGGAGATCATTCAGGCCGCGACCATGAACCCGGCGCTGTCATTGCACGAGCCGAAGGGCCGGCCGATTGACTTCGGCATCGTCCGGCCGGGACTGCTGGCCGACATGGTGATCGTCGGCGAGAACCCGATCGCGAATCTGAAGGTGCTCTACGGCACGGGTGCCACGCGTCTCAACGTGAAGACGGGCCGGGTCGAGCAGGTCGGCGGCGTCCGCCACACCATCAAGGACGGCATCGTCTACGACGCGAAGAAGCTCCTGGCGGATGTGGCCGCGATGGTGGAGAAGCAGAAGCAGGAGCGAGCGAAGGCCGGCGCAAGACGCTGAATCTACGTGCGGCGCAGAGCCCGGCCCGGCTTCGCACCGGTGTGCTCGCCGTTCTCCACGACCGGCACGCCGTTGACCAGCACGTGGCGGATCCCGGTCGCGAAACGATGAGGCGTGTCGAACGTCGCTTCGTCCTTGACGGTGGCCGGATCGAACACGACGAGATCGGCGGCCTTGCCGGCGGCAATCCGCCCGCGGTCCCGCAGCCCGACCTGGTCGGCCGGCATGCTCGTCATCTTGCGCACCGCTTCGGCCAGGCTGAATAGCCGGCGGTCCCGGCAGTAGTACCCGAGGACTCTCGCGAACGTTCCGTAGGAACGCGGGTGGGGCCGCGACCGGGCGGCCCGTCCCGTGGGTGCCATCGAGTACCCGTCCGATCCCACCATCACGAGGGGATGCGCCAGCACGCGCTCGACATTCTCGGCGCTCATGCCGTGGCCGATGAACGGGACGTTGCCCTGCTCCTTCTCGATGAGCCGAATGATGGTCTCGGCGGGATCGAGACGCCAGAGCTCGGCGATGCGGGCCACACTCTGACCCACGAGCGCCTGGTCCTCGTCGGCCTTCATGCGGGCAATCACGATCAGGGAGAAGTCGCCGGGGTCCTGTGACACCTGGGTCACCAGGTGCGAACGGATCGCCGCCCGCGTGGAGGGATCGGCGAGCCTGCCCAGCATGGCCGGCGTTCCACCTTCGAGCGTGTCGGCGGGGAGGAGGATCGTCAGGCCGGTCGAGTACGCGGTGTACGGGTAGGCATCTGCCAGCACGGCCACGCCGCCGCGTCGCGCCGCCTCGATCAGGTCGAGGGCGCCCTGCTGCTTGGCCCAGTTCCCGCGCCCGGTCGCCTTCAGGTGCGAGATCTCGACGCGACACCCAGCCTGGCGGCCGATGGTGATGGCCTCGTCGACCGCCTCGAGAACGTGGATCTCCTCGTTGCGGATGTGCGAGGCGTAGAAGCCACCATGGCGGGCGGCGATTCTGGCCATGGCCACGATCTCGTCCGTTGGCGTGTAGCGCCCCGGCACGTACTCGAGTCCTGTCGACAGGCCGAATGCGCCCTCGGCCATCCCTTCGTCGACGGCGCGAAGCACGTGGTCCAGTTCGTCGGCCGCCAGCGGGCGATCTACGAGGCCAACGGCATTTCGGCGCAACGTCCCCTGGCCGATCAGCTGGGCATGGTTGACCGAGATCCCGAATCGGTCGAGGTAGTCACAGTACGAGGCCACGCCCGTCCACCTCGGCTCGCGGCCTTCCTGCGCCGGCGACTGGAGCGATTCGGCCGGGCGTTCGCGCGACAGTGGCGCCGCGGACCCTCCACAATTGCCCGTGACCTCGGTCGTCACGCCCTGACGCACGCGGCTGTCGGCCGTGGGGTATTCGAGGATGTCGCCGTCGGAGTGGGTGTGAATGTCGATGAACCCCGGGGCCACGTGCTGGCTCGACGCATCGATCACCCGCGCGCCCTGTTCACGGGGAATTCGGCCCAGCGCGACGATGCGGTCACCCACGATGCCGATGTCGCCTGGGAACGGGGGCGTCCCGGTGCCGTCGAGCACCACCCCGCCAAGAATCACCAGATCGAAGCGGGGCTGCGCCAGGATCGCCGGCGAGTACAGGGCCGCCAGCGTCCCGACACCAGCCGCCGCGCCCTTGCCGATGAAGTCCCGGCGGGTGATATCAACGGGCCTCTCCACGGGCTCCCCCTACTTCACAAACACCTTGGCCCCGATGATGAGGTGCCAGCGTGCGGAGGGCAACTCGAGCGGCTGCGTGCCAAGTACCCGCTGCACATCGGTCAGCTCCGGCGACCACGTGTCCTCATTGGGATCGACCAGGCGTACGGGACCGGCCGGAATCGTGACGCGCGACCCGAGCGATCCACGGACGCCCGCCAGGACGGCGAGGCGGCTCGCCACCCTGACGTGGAAGTCCGCAGCCACATACGGGCCCCAGAAGCTCTTGTCCTCGTCAAGGGCCATCACGACGCGATGGTGGACCGGAAAGAGCGTCGAGTGCCCGCCCAGAACGAACTGAGTGTAGACGACGTTCTCGACTTCGCCAGAGTAGCGGTCGACGTTGACCCCTCCGGAAATGGTTCCACCAACACGCCCCCGAGCGTCTTCCCAGCGGGCGACGCCCCCGAACCCGAGCGATCGGTACTTCATCCGGCCGACCGCTGCTTGCGCCGGGGATGTCCGGGCGTAGGTGCCGACGACGGGGTCGTACCAGGGCGGCGGCCGGCTGATGTACTGCAGGTAGTCGGAGTACTCGCCTGCGGTACCGCTCACGTCCGCGCTGGATCGCGTGAACGCCACCTGCACGCCCAGTTGGCGGCTGAAGAACACATTGACGCCCAGATCGAGCCCACGGCCGGTCTCGGTGTCGACGGCCAATACCTGCGTGCCCCGGCTGTCGAGGGGTGTCCCACCCAGGCGCAGCACCGGCTCGTACTCGACCTCGACGAGTCCGCCTGAGGTTGGCCACGCAAGTGCCCAACCGCCCCAGATCTCGACGCGAGACGGAAGCGCCGGGAGCGTCGTCTGGGCCAGGGCATTGACCGGCCACAGGAGGACCGTGAGAAGAGCGAGTGCGTGCTTCATGGGCCAGCGCCTTCGGCACCTATTCTGGCACGCCTCGGGAAGTCCTGGGCAAAAAGAACGGCGCGGGGAGGGGAGGCCTCCCGCGCCGTTGACGCGAGGAGTTGACGCGCGTGGAGTTCTACTGCAGCGTGAAGTTGACTGTCACCGTCATCACGACCGGCACGAGCATGCCGTTCAGCATCGTCGGCGTGAATTGCCACTGCTGGACCGCGTCGAGGGCTGCCTGGTCCAGCATGGGAATCGAGCGCAGGACCCGCGCTTGTGAGACCTTGCCGTCTGTGCCAATTACCGCCTCGATGATGACGACACCCTGCACGCCGGCGTTCTTCGCGTCTTCGGGATACGCCGCGCGGACGTCGACGATCTTGGTCGGCGGGCGGACGCTGCCGCCGACTCGAAGGACGTTGAGTGGATACCACGGGTCCGTCGTGTCCGTCGGAGGCGGCGAGGCCGGAGTCCCGCCAGTTCCTGCACCGCTTGCCGCGCGCGCGGCGGCCAGAGCTCCGGCGGCGTTCTGCGCGCGGCCTCCAACAGCACCGCCCACGCCTGGCGACAATTCATACAGCGGCACCAGGCGAATGGTGTTGCCCTCGATGACGTACCCCAGTTGGTGGCTGCGCAGGATGACTTCCAGGGCCTGGTCCCAGGGAGTCTCCTTGAACGTGGCCTTCTGGACGACCAGCGGGCTGTTGGCCTTTGCAAGCGCCTGCGGGTCGCCGACAATCGTCATGCGGCTGATTCGCTCGAATGCCCTGAGCACCACGCCGAGGTCAGCATTCGTAAAGTCCATCGTCACGGGGCTGCCTGTGTACGGGTATGGGCGGTACGTTCCCGAGCCCGACGCGCCAGCCGGTGGGGGCGGCGGGGGGGGCGGTGGGGGCAGCGCGGCGGCCTCGGCAAGTCCACCGGAGCCCGATGAGGACACGAAGTTCACGGTGACCGTCATCACCACCGGCACGGGCACGCCATTCAGGAGCGTCGGCGTGAACTCCCATTGCCTGACCGCATTCATCGCGGCCTGGTCGAGCAGCGGAATCGAGCGCAACACGCGCGACGCGCTCACGCGCCCATCCTCGCCGATCACGGCCTCGATGATGACGACGCCCGCAACGTTCGCGGCTGCGGCCTCAGCCGGGTACTCGGGCCTGACGTCTTTCACCTTCGTGGGCGGCCCGATGGTCCCTCCAATCCGCACGGCATTGGCCGGAACCGGGAACAACCGGTTCCTGATGTCGATTGCCTGCTGCCGGTACCTGTCGGCCTCGGCAATCAGCGCCTGGACGGCCGCGGGATCCGATGCGAGGTTGGCCTTCAGCCGCAGCAGCAGGTTCTTGTAGGTCAGCGCCTCCATGTAGTCCGGCTTCAATTGCAGCGCGGTGTCGACGGCTGCGAGGCCGCTTTCGACAAATGCCGTCTTGTCTTCGCCGCTCAGCGCCGAGTCGCGGTACGCCTTGTCCCAGTAGTAGGTCGCGATCGTGTAGTGGGCCTCGGGGTTCCCCGGCTCGAAGTCGGCCCTCTCTCTCAGCGCGGCCACGCACCTCTCGAAGTCTCCCCGACGGTTGTAGAAGCCAGCCAACTGCAGCAGTGCCTTAACCGTGTCCGTGCCGGCTGACCTCGCCTGGAGCCATACCTGCTCGGCTTCGTCGTACCGCTTCTGATCCTCCAACAGCTTGGCAAGTGCGAAGTACCAGGACTGATCCCCCGGGTTCGCCTGGATCCTGGCCCGCAGCGTGGCTTCATCGGGCTTTGGCGGTCCCGGTGGCACCGGCGCGGGAGTCGTCATTCCCGGCCGCGGCGCCTGCAGCTTGGGATCGACGACGGGCTTGGTCTGCTGGCCGGCGGCGACCGATCCGTGGTCAGGCGCGCCCACAGCCTCGAGGGCCTGGCCCGGGCCTTCCTTCGCGGCCGGTGGCGGAGGAGGCGGCGGCGGTGCCGGGGCCGCCACGTACGCCATCTGCTGCGGCACCTCGGGCAGCACGACGGGCTCGAACATGGTCCGCAGCGGGAACGCCTGGACGACGAAGTAGCCGCTGGTGACGAGAAGGACACCGACGACGGTCAACGACGCGGCGAGACGGATGCGCGACATGGACGCCTCCTTCACGAGCGAGGCCACGCGATGGGCGAGATGACGTTGTTTCAGGAACATGGATGCGGGATGCAGCAGCGGAACGGGGCGCGAGGCGGCCATCTTCAGCAGCGCCTCGAGATACGGCCGGCGGGCACCCGACAGGCGCACCACCTCCCGGTCGACCACCTGCTCGATCCCGAGGTGGATCTGGTCGATGAGCCACCAGATCGCGGGATGGAACCACAGCACGGCCCTGACGATCTCGTCGCCGAGCGTGCGGACCCAGTCCCGCCGGCGCACGTGCAGCAGTTCGTGCATGGCAATGGTCCGCTGCTCGTCGGGCGCGAGATCACGGTACTCCTCAGGGACAATGACCGCAGGGCGGCGGAAGCCGAAGGTGACGGGTCGCGCCACCATATCGGAGACCAGCACATCCGCGGAGGCACCCACCGCGAGGCGGGCGTCCTCGACGGGCTCGGGCATCGGGTGGAGGGGACGGCCACGTCGGCGGAGCCGGCCCAACGACCAGAGTCCGAGTCCGAGCCACGCAACGCGCGCCGCGGCTCCTGCGACCGCTACCCCGAGCAGTGTCTGCTCGATCGTCCAGGGCCATACCGGTTGTTCCGTGGCGGCCGCGGCAGGCGAGACGGCCGGCATGATCTCGACGGCTCCAGCGTTCTCGAGCGGACTCTCGAGGTTGACGGACCACGCCACGCCGGGAGCGGGCAGCGGGGCCGGCAGAGGCACCCACGGCTGGACGAAGGGGAGCACCAGGCAGGCCAACAGGAGTCCCCGCAGGTAGACCAGTCGCGCACGGGGCGACGTGATTCTCGCGACGACCGGCAGCAGGAGGCCGACGGCCGCGATGGCGGCGACCTGGATGGCCCAGGCCCAGAAGTTGCCGAGGGCGAGGGTCGACATCTTACGCCTCCTCGATCTGCCGCACGAGTTCCTCGACTTCCTTCCGTGTGAGACGCCGGTCCTTCACAAGATGCACCAGGAGCGGCTGGGCGGCCCCGTCGAAGAGGCGGTCGACGAATTCCCGCACCATCGAGCGGACGACGGCGCTTTCGGGCTTGGCGGGCTTGTAGACGTAGGCCCGGTCTTCGGCGCGACGTCTGAGGTGACCCTTCCCCTCGAGCACCCGCATCATCGTCATCACGGTGGTGTAGGCGAGTTTGCGGCGCTCGCGGAGGACCTCGTAGACGTCGCGGACGGTGGCCTCACCCTTGAGCCAGACCACCTTCATGATCTCGAGTTCCTGGGGCGTGAGCGTGCTGGATCGCGGCTTCATGATCGTTACTAATAACTTAGTAGTTAGTACTGGGTTTGTCAAGAGGGAGAGGCAAGGCCAACACAGTGACCTCGCGAGGCGCCGCCTCGCGAGCGGTGGGCTGTCCGGCGACAGGACCCGCGCCGGTTGTGAAACCGAATCCACGGAAACCCCGGGGTTCAGGCCGAACTGGTGTATAATCGCCAGGTCCTGCTTTCCTGAGTCCTGCCGATACACCCCGTCGCTCGAAGGGTGCCCCAGCCTCATCAAAGCCGTTCTCGGTTGACCCGGCCGACGTCCGCCGTGCTGGTCTGGTGGCTCTTGGTCGGCCGCCGTGCCGGCGCATTCACTCTCGGGTACCAGGCAGGGGGATTCGCATGGTCACGCTTCCCGCGGGAACCAACGCCTTCGAATTCGTCGTGGTGTCCGCCCAGCGTGCCGCGCAGCTCATGCGCGGCTGCACGCCCCGGGTCGACGTTGCCGACAAGCACACCACCACGGCGCAGCTCGAGGTGGCCGCGGGCAAGGTTGCCAAGGTGCCGGATAGTCCGAGCCCGGCCAAGGTGTAGGACCGTCCTCGAGCATCTGACGCGCCACCTCAGCCCATCTCTATCGACCAGCAAGGAGTACGCAGACATGAACGGAACCGTGAAACGCGTTGTGACGGACCGGGGCTTCGGCTTCATCGCCACAGACAGCGGGGAGGAGTATTTCTTCCACCGCGACCAGTTGCTGTCGGGGCTCGATTTCGACACGCTGAGGCAGGGAGACCGCGTGACGTTCGAGAAGCAGGCGGGACCGAAGGGTCCGCGGGCCGTCGCGGTGCAGCGCGCGTAGGCGCTCCACCCTTCCTGACCATCACCGGTGGTCGTAGCCGAATGAGCTGCGGCGTACGGTGATGGTCAGATCCAATTCTGCAGCGGCCGGGCACGCCACAGCCCCCAGGGCTTCGCGGTGTCGTGCGAGCGAGGCGACGGTCTTCGTACACCCTCGTATCGACGGCACGTGGCGGATCACCCTGCCGACTCGGCTGAACAGCTCGCCCACATCCTCTGGTCCACAGACGGAGCCGGGGCCCGGTGGTTCCCGGTCACGATACACTGGTCTGGGGTGCCGGGTTGCGGGTGATGTCTCTCCTCCTCGTCGCAATTGCCGTGCTGCTGTCAACAGCCGGGGCGAATGCCGTCGGTTCTGCCCAGGAGCAGCCGTCGTTCGACGACTGGCTCGCCGCGCTCAGGACGGAAGCCCTCGGCCGAGGCATCTCTGAGAGAACCGTCACCGCCGCGCTCGGGGGGATCGAACCCTTGCCAATCGTCCTCGAAAGGGACCGCGCGCAGGCCGAGACGACACTCACGATCGAGCAGTACCTCAGACAACGGCTGACGCCGAGGGTCGTGAGGACGGCCCGTGACATGGCCATCCGCCATCGCCAGATGCTGGGCCGGGTGTCGGCCGCGTACGGCGTGCCTGCGTCGATCGTCGTCGCGATCTGGGGCCTCGAGTCGAACTTCGGCCGCTTCACGGGCGTGCGGCCGACGATCGCCACACTGGTCACGCTCGCCTACGACGGGCGGAGGAGCCTGTTTCGCGAGGAGCTGTTCTCGGCGCTTCGAATCATCGACGAGGACGGATTCGGGGTGGACGAGCTCAGGGGTTCGTGGGCAGGCGCCATGGGGCAGCCGCAGTTCATGCCGTCGAGCTACCTGCGGTATGCCGTCGACTACGACAGAGACGGCCGGCGCGACATCTGGGCGACGCTGCCGGACGTCTTTGCGTCCATGGCCAACTACCTGCGCGCCAACGGTTGGAAGACAGGCGTCCGGTGGGGTCGCGGCGTGTCGCTCTCCAAGGCCGTCACGTTACGTGTGCGCGCGGCAGTGCCGGCGCGTGGAAGGGGAGCGTGCGAGGCCGTCCGCAGCATGAGCGAGGCGCGATCCGTCAACGAGTGGCGTGCGCTTGGCGTGAAGCTCGCCAACGGGTCTTCGCTGCCGGCCAGCAACATGGCGGCGTCGCTCGTCAGGGTCGACAGGCACGCCTACCTGGTCTACCAGAACTACGAGGCGCTCCTCTCCTACAACTGCGCCCACCCGTACGCACTGAGCGTGGCGTTGCTGGCGGATCGGATCCGATGATCCGGTGCCTGTCCCCGCACCAACGCGAGACGTCTTGAAGGCCAAGATCCGTTGCAGATGAGTCAAGTTTCGGTCAGGCCTTCAAGACGTCTTCGCCCCGCCGGAGGGCGGGGCAAAGCCAACACTGTGATCTAGCGAGGCGGAGCCGCCACCACACGCCTCGGCGGTCTGAGGCGCAGCCTCGCTAGAAGCGGATCGTGCGCGACACCACCGTCACATCGCCGTTCTGAATGGTCGTCAGCGCCGGCGGGCGCGGATCGAGTTCTCGTCCCGGAACCTCCGGGAGCCCATGCGTGCGATCGACCAGCGCCATCGTCACAGGCAGCCGGCCCTTGATGCGAAGCTGCAGGACGAGGCCCGACTCGGGCGGGTCGATGTAGTCGAGCGACCAGCGCCCCTGCTCCCAGCCCGGCCCGCCGCGATTCCCTCCGGCGCGCACGCCGCCGATCCAGGTGTCGACGACCGCCGCGTCCGGGATGCGCAGCGAGAGGGTGCGCCCGTGGCGGGGCGAGACCACCCGAAGGGTCACGAGGCGATCGCCGGCAGCCGCCGTGTCATCGATGACGGTCGCCTCGGGTGGTGCCAAGGGGAGGGCCGGCGCGTCATGCTGCCAGTAGTCTGCGGACGCACGCGCGGATGCGAGCACGCTGAGCGGTCCTCTGGCGGGCGTCCGCGTCAGGTACTGCTCCAGCCACGGGTGCATGTCCGCGGCACTGCTCGCCCAGCGTGCCGTCGCGGTGTCGGCATCCAGCACGTAGACCATGTTGACGGGTCGCGGATGTGCCGGCCCGTAGGGTGCCGTCCAGGCCCCGGCGACCAGGGCACCAACTCCTGCGAGGAAGGCCACGACAGCGGGCCACCAGCGGCGCCCCTCGGTCACGAGCTCGACTTGGGGCACCAGGGTGCCCAGCGCCAGGATCGTGCACGCCGCGATCGCGGCCCCACCCTCCCTGCCGGTGCCGACGGCCGCGAACAGCGACGCGGCCGTCGGGACGACGATCGCGAGGGTCGGAACGGCGAGCACCCACAGCGCGAGCGTGGCAGGGAGCGACCGCGCCCGCTTCGTCGTGTCGGGCGACAGGACGGCCGTCGCGATGACAGCCGCCACCACAGGCCAGAAGACGACGTAGCTGGCTCCGGGCAGCCACCAGGCGGCGGCTCCCGCGGCCAGGAGCCAGACGAAGGACGCACCGAGCGCCAGCGTGTGCGGCGCAAAGGCCCGGCGTAGCAGAGCCTGGATGGCGAGCCACGCGCCGGCAAGGGCGCACACGAGGCTGAATGCGTAGGCGGCGTTGGTCGTCACCGCGGCTTCGCCGAGCCAGCGGTCGTGCAGCCACACAGGGAAACGTTGATAACGAAGGCCGGCGAACACCGCACCGGCCGCGATCGCGGCGGTGATGATCGCCGCCAGGATGGTGCCGCCGGCGCTGGTCGCGCCGCGCCGGCGCAGGAAGACGAACGTCACAACCCACGCGGCGAGCAGCAGTCCAGCCAGCGGAAGGACCCACAGCGTCGAGTAGGACACCGCATAGCCGAGGGGCATTGAAAAGAACACGGCATCACGGGCGTCAAGGGCGTCGAGATCGATGGCGCCGAAGCGCCGGACCAGCGCGAGCGCGGTTGTTCCGTGCGCCTGCAGGCTGGCTCGAGCGAGCGAGACAGGTGCGTCCGCGGGCGTGTGATAGGCCTCGACGTTGTCGATGAACGCGAAGTTCAGGCCCTCCGCGTTGAGCTGCTTGAACATGGTGAAGTCAGTGTCGTTGGGCAGCCGCTTGTAGATCTCGTAGCCGAGGGAGGACCCGGTGGCGAACGGGATGTGGTGGGCCCACTCGTCCACGATCCGGCCGTTGCCGGTGCTCGTTTCGAACATTTGCGAGGGACCACCCGTCCCGCGTGCCTCGAAGTTCAGGACCAGGCGGACGTCGCGGGCCCACGGGTGCTGCTCGACGAACGCGGCGGCACCGAGCAATCCGTCTTCCTCGCCATCGGTCAGCAGGACGATCACGTCGTTGCGGAGCGGCTGGCCCTCCCGCAGCGCGCGGGCCGCTTCGAGGATGGCGGCCACGCACGACGCGGCATCGGCGGCGCCGGGCGCGGCAGGCACGGAATCGTAGTGGGAGGCGAGCAGGACCGCCCCCGTGCTGTCCGTGCCGCGGATGCGTGTCAGCAGGTTGTGCACGCGCGCCGCCCGTATAGGTCCGGCGGCCCCGCCCCGTGTGAAGATCCGCGCCACCGTCGTTCGCTGATGCTCGACGGGGAGCAGCATCGCCTGGAGCGTCCGGACCAGATACTCCCGGACGCGTGCGTGTTCGGCCGAGCCCGTCGGGTGCGGCTGCTGCGCGATCTCCTCGACGTGAGCCATCGCACGAGGAGTCGAGAACTCCACCGTGTCCTCCACCGGCCCGGAGGCCGTTGGCGGACCGCTGAGCCAGAGGCTGCCTGCGGCACCCGTCACCAGAAGAAGGGCCGTGAAGATCGCACCCGCGGTAGGCTGTCGGGACCTCATGACGGGGGATTATGCGCCAACTGCGGGGCTGGCGTCAGGTGCGAGGCGATGGGTGCGAGTCCGGGATCAGTCCTGGTCCCCCCCCGCGGGTGCCGTGTCCGCGGGCGCCACCTTCTCCGGGTCGTCCTTCCAGACGAACCACGAGTAGACCGCCAGGGTCACCACGAGGCCGACGATGGCCACGAGCAGGATCTTGAGGGAAGACGGCCCGAAGATGGAGGTCGCGAGAATGAACGCGACCCCGAGTGCCGTGAACAGCCAGCCGCCGAGCCGGTGCGTCCGCACCCACGCGATCTTGCTCGACAGCGTCCACGGCGTCCGGATGCCAATGAACCAGTTCGGGCGGATCTTACCCATGAGGGGACCGATGATTATCAGGAACACGCCGAGCACGTGGGGCATCAACTGCGACATGTTGACCGAGCCGCCGAACGTCACGTAGAGCACGACCCCGTAGAGGGCGGCGAAGAAGCCGATGATCGCGGTGCGGAACCAGGCATAGGCGCCCACGAACGACTGGTAGTTCGCCCGGCCGGGATCGATCCGGGGCATGTAGCGGAGCAGCAGGTAGAGCAGGAGCGCGAACGCCGGCAAGCCCAGGAGTCCCTCGAGCTTCCCGCCGTATCGATCGACTGTGCCGTCGGCGCCCCAGTGAATGGGGATCCTGTCGGGCGCCGACGTCCAGGCGAGGCTGCCCGCCAGGAACATGGCGGCCACCAGGCCGAGCTGAGTCCATTCCGCCCAACGCCGGAACTTCATGACACCTGCTCCTTGCGCGAACCGACGTGCAACGTCTCGAGGACGACGGCCAGCGCTTCTTCGAGGGCTCCAACATTCAAGCTGTACCGGATGCTCGTCCCGCGCTTCTCGGCCACGATCAGGCCTGCCTGGCGAAGGACCTGGAAATGGCCCGAGAGCGTTGATTTGGCGAGCGGGAATCGTTCGGCAAGCGCCCCGGCGCTCAGGTCGCTGCGCCGGAGGAGGCGGAGGATCTCGCGGCGGGTCGGATCGCTGAGGGCCCGGAAGATATCGTCCATCCCCATGATGCAGCTCCGGGAGCTGGCAGGCGGGGCGGCGCCCCGCTCTTTCGTTGATTCGCCAACAACCGAATAATAACCACGAACGGGACGTGCGTCAAGCCCCCTCCCGCAGGCAACCGCGCGACTGCCGCCTATCGCCTATCGCCTGCCGCCTGTCGCCTGTCTCTTGCTCCCCACCTGCGGTGTCTCGCGCGTCAGCTCGAGCACGTCCACGGTTTCGGCCGCCTGTCCGAGCAGGTGCTTCGCGAAGTAGTCGGCCCGCAGCCAGAAGAAGTAGTCGTTCATCGGCCCGAAGCCGTGCCGCTGGCCGGGCATGACGAAGAAGTCGAACCGCTTGTTCGCCTTGATGAGCGCATCCGCCACCCGCAGCGTACCGGCCATGTGCACGTTGTTGTCCATGTCGCCCGTCACGAGCAGCAGGTGCCCCTTCAGGTTCTTCGCGATCTCGGAGTTCTTCTCGATGCTGTACTCGAATGTGATCTTGCCGTCCTTGTCGGTCACTTCCTTCACGCCGTGGTGCTTCTCGCTCCACCACCGGTTGTACACGTTGTTCTCGTGGTTCCCGGAGGAGGACACCGCGACCTTGAAGAAGTCGGGATACACCAGCATCGCGGCCGTCGACATGAAGCCGCCGCCGGAGTGCCCGTAAATGCCCACGAGGTTCTGGTCGATCCACGCGTACTTGCGGGCCAGCTGCTCGACGGCGGCCTTCTTGTCCGCCAGGCCGTAGTCGCGCAGGTTTCCGTAGCCGAAGGTGTGGTACCACTTCGAACGCTGCGGGTTGCCGCCCCGGTTGCCCACTTCCACGACGATGAAGCCGAGCTGGGCGAGGGCGACGTTGGCTTGTCTCGGCGAGAACGTCTTGGTCACACTCTCGGTCTGCGGGCCGGGATATACGTACAGGATGATCGGATACCGTTTCGCGGGATCGAAATCGAACGGCTTGTACATCGTCCCGTACAGGTCCGTCACGCCATCGTCGGCTTTGACCTGGAACCGCTCGGGGAACTTGAAGCCCGCCTCGACGAGAGCGGAGACGTCGGTCTTCTCGAGGTCGGCGATCTTCGTCCCCATGGCGTCGAACAGTTGAGATTCGGGAGCGGTGTCGACGGTCGAAGACGTGTCGATGAAGTACTTCCCCGTATCGGACATCGTCGCCGCGTGAGAAGCGTTGCCCGGGTTGAGCAGTTTGAGCCCGGTGCCGTCGAGATTGACGCGGTAGAGGTGCGTGAAGTACGGATCCTCGCCTGTCTCTCGGTGGTTCGCGGTGAAGTACATCACGCGCAGCTTCTCGTCCACGTATGCGGTGCCGGCCGCGACGAACTCCCCGGACGTGATCTGGTTCTTCAGCGTGCCGTTGGCATCGAACAGGTAGTAGTGCCCCCACCCGTCACGCTCGGACCAGTGGATGAACTCCTGTCCGTTGCCCAGCGTCCACAGCGGTTGCGTCTCGATGTAGGTGTTGAGGCGCTCTTCGATGATCGGCTTCACCTCACCGGTCGCCGTATCCGCCACGCACACGTCGACCCGGTGCAGGTCGCGGCTGAGACGCCAGAAGTACATCTTGTCCGAGGTGTCGCTGACCCATTTCGGTTCGGTCTTCTCATTGGCGCGTTCCCGGGCGGTCGTTCGGGTCGTCGCCACCTGGATGCTCTGATCCTTGAAGGCATCCGCCTTGACGGTGATGCGGTCCTTCGCGTCGCGGTCGAAGACCAGGAGCTCGGCCTGGTCGACGTTCTCCTCGCCCGGCATGGCATATCGGTACGTCTCGAGCTTCGGTCGCGGATTGGCAAGGGAGTTGATGACCCAGAGGTCGGCGACTTTGCGCTGGTCCGTGCGGACCATGGAGAACTTCTTCGAGTCCTTGGCCCAGTAGGCGGTGATCGCCGGGACGCGGGGGCCGTCCTTGTGCTTGGTATCGCCCTTCTGGAACTTCTTGAGCTGCGTCTTGGCCTCGTCGGTCAGCCGGCGGGCGAAGCTGTAGTGCTCCTCGCCGTCCGTGGTGAGCTGCACCTCCTGAATCGTGGCGTCGCCGAAGTTCTTGAGGGCCTTCTGGTAGTTCTCGCCGTCCATCATGAACAGGTTGTGGCCACGGGCGAACAGGACGGTCTTGTCGTCGGGCGAGATCTGCGCCCAGCCGGGCTTGTCCGGGTCCTTCTTGAAATCCGGCAGCAGCACCAGCGTCCCGCCCGCGATGTCGTATTCGAAGAAGAGCGTCTTGGTGGTCTTCGGCGGCTCCGCCTCCTCGCCTGCCGCCTCACCTTCTTTCTTCTCCTTCTTCACATCCTTCTTCTCTTCTGTCTTCTGTATTCTGTCTTCTGTCTTCTTCTCCTCCTTCACCTCCTCTTCCTTCTTCACTTCTTCCTTCTTCACCTCCTCTTTCTTCACCTCCTCCTTCTTCTCTTCTGTCTTCTGTATTCTGTCTTCTGTCTTCTTCTCCTCCTCCTCGACCTTCTCCCCGATGATCTTCGCGTCCTTCGGCACCTCGAGCTCGAAGCGGATGGCCGTGTCGTTCTTCGTCCACTTCATCGTCGAGGGCTGGATCGGCAAGTGCTGGGAGTCGTAGGGAATCCGCGTGATGCCGGTCAGCATCGCCGCCATCTTGGCGTTGTCCCAGAGTGGAGCCCTGGTCCGCTTGACGGGATCGACGAGCATGAAGGTGCGGCCGTGGGCTGTCTCGAAGGCGTACCAGAACCGGTCGCTCGTCTCGGCCCAGTGGGGCGACACCGACGTGTCGAAGACGAGCTTGCCGACCTTCGAGGACACCCACCTCGCGGACTGCTCGTAGTTGGGTTTCGGCAGCGTGCGCTCCTGCGCCAGCAGGGCCGCCGACGACAGGGCCACACCGAGAACAAGAGCAACGACGATGAAGCGCGGGCCGGCAGGCGCAGCGCTCCGGCTACGGGAACGGCACATGGGTCTTCCTCCTCGATTGGGGCGGGCGGCCAGGACAGGTACGGCGGCCGCGCCGGCAGATTGTAACCCGGTCAGTACCCCTTCGCGGCCCCGGCCCCTCTCGGATCGGACGCACCCACGAATCGGACGGGCTCGTTCTCCGAGTTGTACTCGATCATGAGGCCGTGGGCGTTGCCCAGGCCCCTGGTCACCTGCACCTTGTGGCCCAGCGCCGCGAGGGCGTCGCGCACGTCCTGAGGCACAGCCGCTTCGACCGCCAGCACGTCGGGTTCGACGAAGCTGATTCGCGGCGCGGCAATGGCCTCGGCAATCCCCATCCTGAAGTCGATGAGGTTCATGACGATCTGCGCCACAATCTGCCCAATCGTGTGGCCGCCGGGTGTACCCAGCGCCGCCCACGGCCGCTGGTTGCGCAGCACGATCGTCGGACAGTCACCGGAGAGCTTGCGGCGCCCCGCATGGGCATCCATCGGATTGCCCTTCGGTTCGAACGTGCTGTAAGCGAGCGAGTTGTTCAGCCAGATTCCGGTACCCTCCGGCATGATCCGGCTGCCGAACGCGTTGCCGAGCGTCTGGGTTGCCGACACGACGTTGCCCCACCGATCGGCGACGACGAAGTGCGTCGTGTGGCTGTCGGGGTCTGAGCCGCCGCCCGGGCTGCTGGGAGGGACAAAGGGCTTCGCCTGCCTGGGGTCGATTCTCGCGGCTTCCTGCTTCCAGTACGTCTGCGACAGGAGCCAGTCAAGCGGTGGGGGCGCGACGTCCGGGTCGCCCGCGTAGCGAAGACGGACCCAGAATCCGTGTTTCGTGACCTCGGCGAAGTGATGAAGCCAGGCCGCCGTGTTGTGCCCGAGCGTCTTGGAATTGAACTGGCTCATCAGGCCGAGCCGGACCAGGTAGTCGAAGGCGTTCGCCGGCGGCGACGCCGTGTAGACTTCGTACCCCCGGTACTCGACGCTGATGGCATCCCACCACTCGGCCTTGTCTCGCCTGAGATCCTCGATCGACAAGAACCCGCCGGCCTCCAGCATGGCCTTGTGGATCGCGACGCCGATCTCCCCCTTGTAGAACATGTCCGGTCCCCTGGCGGCGATGGTCTTCAGCGTTCTCGCCAGGTCCCGCTGGATCAACCGATCCCCTGCGCTCAGGGGTGTGCCGTCACGGCCGAAGAAGGCCTTCGCGTGGTCGGGGAACGTCCCAAACGCACGCTGGAGGACGGCGGCGTCGGCATCACGGAGGACGAACCCCTGCTCTGCCAGGCGGATGGCGGGCGCGAGAAGCTCGGCCCACTTCAGCCGTCCGTGCTTCTTCGACATCGCTTCCCAGGCGTGGAGGTTCCCGGGCGTCGACACGGCCCTGGCACCGGTGCGGTTCTTCTCGAAGTCCGGCGTTGGCGCCCGGAACAGGTCTGAGTTCGTGCCAATGGGAATCCGGCCGCTCGAGTTGAGAAGACGCACGCGGTCGTCCCGAGCGTCGTACACGAGGATGGTCCCGTACCCGCCGAGGCCGGACATGGCCGGCTCAGTCACGTTCAGCGCTGCCGCAACCGCCACCGCCGCATCGAACGCGTTACCCCCGGCCCGAAGCACGTCGAGACCCGCATCGGTCGCCAGCGGGTGGGCGCTGCTGACAAGTCCCAACCGCCCCTCGGCGTGCTGGGCCGTCTTTCCGACCGACTGCAGGGATCGGACGCTCTGTGGCGTGCACACAGCCACGAACGTGCAGAGAAGCGCGACGGTACAAGCTCGGCGAATCATGGCGCCCTCCACCGGCTCTCGACGAGCGCCGAGGCCACAAGTCCGGTCCCACCGGTGACACGCATGTGCCGAGTCGTGACGGGCTCGTCCATGCCCCCAAGCATACGTTCGTCGTGGCCGCGATGCCAGCCACCGCGCAGGTAGGATACAACAGGCCAGCGGCCTCGTCCTCTCCTACCGCCGCCAGTAGGCGGGAGTCAGGATCACGATCAGCGTGTAGAACTCGAGCCGGCCGGCAATCATCACTGTAGTGAGCGTCCACTTGGCGATCGCAGGCAGGTGGCCGTAGTGGTCGGAAGGGCCGACGAGGCCGAAGCCCGGGCCGATGTTGAACATGCACGCCACCACCGAAGCCACGGCGGTGAGCATGTCGACGCCTGTCGCCGCCAGGATCACGACGCCGACGGCGTTCACGAGGAGCGCCAGGTAGATGAGGTTCAGGAGGCTCTGGATCACCGGCTCCGGAATGGCCTGCCCGCCGAGCCTCACGGCAAACACCCCCCGGCGCTCCACCATCCGCTTGAACTCGCGAGCCACGACCCTGGCAAGCAGCACGACCCGCGCGATCTTCACGCCGCCGGCCGTCGATCCCGTGCACCCGCCGATGTACATCAATCCCAGCAGAATGACGTGGGGCAAGGGCGCCCACAGTTCGAAGTCCTCGGTGGAAAAGCCCGTGGTTGTCTGGATCGAGACGACCTGGAAGGCTGCGGCGCGGATCGCGCGCGCAGGCTCGAAGCCGGACTGCCAGACGAGCGAGGCGTACACCGCTGCGGTTGCCAGGGCAGCCAGCAGCAGGTACGCGCGGATTTCGAAATCGCGGAAGAAGGCGCGGGGCTTCCGTTCCATGAACAGGCGGTAGTGCTGGACGAACGAGATGCCCGCCAGCAACATGAAGCCGACAATGATCCACTCGATGAGCGGACTCTCGAAGCCCCCGACGCTCGCCGCGCGAGACGAGAACCCGCCCGTCCCCAGCGTGGCGAAGGTATGACAGACTGCATCGAACGCGTTCATGCCCGCCAGACGCAGCGCGGTGTACTGGGCCACGCTCAGCACGACGTAGATCCGCCAGAGTGCGGTGGCAGTCTCGGCGATGCGCGGCTTCAGCCGCTCCGACTTCGCGCCCGAGAACTCCGCGCGGTAGAGAAGCATGCCCCCGTGGCCCACGAGCGGCAGGACCGCAACCACGAGGAGGACGATTCCCAGCCCGCCCAGCCAGTGCGAGAAGCAGCGCCAGAACTGGATCGGCTCCGGGAGGACCTCGACATTCTCGAGGACCGTGGCGCCGGTCGTGGTGAATCCCGACGCCGCTTCGAAGAATGCGTCGGTGTAGGTCGGGAAGTGAGGCGTCAGGACGAAGGGCAGCGCACCGAAGGCCGCCACGCAGAACCACAGCAGCACGGTGAGCATCAGGGCGTCGCGCTGGCTGAGCTCTCGCGCGGAACGGCGGAATGCGAGGATCAACCCGCCTCCGGCCACCGCCGTCACAACCGACCCGGTCACGAGGGGCGCCACGCCGCTCTGTCCGCGGGAGAGTCCCCAGGCCACGGGCAGCAGCATGCTGGCAGCCAGCAGCAACAGAAAGCGGCCGACAGCGCGTCCGATCGCACGGAAGTGGATCATCGCGTGGACCGGTTCCCGGTCGCCAGAAACGCCCTCTCGAGCGCGGGCACGACGCTCTCGAGCGCGAAGACAATTAGGCGGTCTCCGGGCTCGACGATGGTGTGCCCACGCGGGATCACCACGTCTCCGGAGGGCTTCGCGAGCGCCCCGACAACGGCGCCGTGGGGAAAGCGGACGTCGCGCAGGGGTTTGCCGACATACTTGCTGTCCGCCCCCGCCAGCAGTTCGATGGCTTCGGCCTCTTCGTCGCGGAACGTCGTCACCGACAGGACGCGGCCCCGGCGTGCGAACTGGAGGATCCGGTCGGCCGCAGCCAGTCGCGGGCTGACGGTCGTGTTGATGCCCAGCCGCTGCACCATCGAGAGGTAGTTCAGGCGGTTGATGAGCGCCACGACCTTCGGCACGCCGAGACGCCTCGCCAGCAGGGAGGCGATGATGTTGTCTTCGTCGTCTTTGGTCACCGCCAGGAACGCGCCGGCATCCGCAATCCCGGCGTCCTCCAGCGTCGCTTGGTCGGTGCCGTCGGCGTTGATGACCACGGCCTCTTCAAGAATCTCAGAGATCCGCCCGGCGCGGCGCGGGTCCCGCTCGAACAGCTTCACCTGGACGCCCTGCTTCTCGAGGTCCTGCGCAACCTGGATCCCGAGTTGCCCGCCGCCGGTGATGAAAACCCGCTTGAGCGGAGTCGGCGCCGGAAGTCCCATGAACCGGAGCGTCCGGTCGAGGCTCGCTCTGCTCGTGACGACGTAGACACGGTCCCCCTCGAGCAGGATCTCGGATCCGCGGGGGATCACGACCTGCGGTCCCCGGAAGATCATCCCAACGAGTGCGTCCTCCGGGGGCCCGTCCTTAGCCAGTTGCTCGAGGCTTCGCCCGATGACCCGGTTGCCCGCCTCGATCGCCATCCCCACCAGGCGCACCGCGCCGCCGGCGAATTCGTGAATGTCCGAGACGCCGGGCCGTCGAATGACGCGCATGATGAGGGCGGCCAGCTCGGTCTCGGGATGGATGATCAGATCGACCTTGACGCCCGCCCGCGCGAGGGCGTCCGGCCACTGCGCGACCTCATGGGTACGCAGCCGGAGGACCTTGATGGCCGCCGGCGCCTCGACCTGGGCCAACTGACAGACGAGGAGGTTGACTTCGTCCTGATCGGAAACGGCGATGACCATCTCGGCCCGACCGACGCCGGCCCGCCGCAACGTGAGGATCCGCGCGGCGTTTCCCGCGACGACGCGGGCGTCGAGCTGTGACTCCAACTCCGCACAGCGATCGGGGCTCGGATCGACGATAGTGACCTCGTTGCCTTCCCGGATGAGGCGACGCGCGATGAGGGCGCCAACCTGGCCGCCCCCGGCCACGAGAATGCGCATGGGGATACGAGTATAGATCGCGACGCAACAGCGTTCCGGGCGTGGCCGCCGGTGCCCGCGGCCGCCCAGGGCCGCCCTCGACGTCGCTCAGGCCAGCGAAGCCCGGGGCTACGTGGACAGACTGGCGTCCCGGGGCCTGCCATGGACAGACGTAGCCCGAGGGCTTTCGCCCTGGGTATAGTAGGCGCCATGACCCGACGTCGCCTCGCGCTCCGGACCGCCATCGCACTGCTGGTCGCGCTCTCTGCCGGCCTCACACTCTCCGCCCAGACGCCGCCCGTGCTCAAGTACGGGCCCGCTTCGTCCGTCGGAATGGACCAGGCGGTGCTCGATCAGGCCGTCGATCTGTTCCGGCAGGCCGTCGCTCGCGATGAGATCCGGGGCGCGGTGCTCATGGTCGCCAGACGGGGCACCATCGTGATGCACGAGGCGCTCGGCTGGCGCCACGTCGCCTATCGACTGCCGATGGAGAAGGACACGCTCTTCCGCATGGCCTCGAACACGAAGCCGCTGGTGGCATCGGCGGTCCTGCTCCTCGAGCAGGATGGCAAGCTGTCGGTCTCCGATCGCGCCGGCGCCCACGTGTCTTCACTCGACAACTATCGCTGGCGCGAGGTCACCATCGCGCATCTGCTCTCGCACTCGTCGGGCCTCCGGATCGGCCCCATCTTCCTGCCGTTCGACGAGGCCAAGGACACGTCCGCGCCCCCGACGCTCCAGCATGCGGTCGCGAAGTTCGGCCCCCTTGGACCGGAATTCGCGCCCGGAACGACCTACAGCTACAACAACGCCGGCTACAACACGCTCGGGGCTATTATCGAGCGGGCGTCCGGCATGCCCCTCGAGGATTTCCTGCGAACCCGGATCTATCAGCTCCTCGGCATGACCGATACGCTCAATCATGAAGATGCGTCCAAGCTCGCCCGGATGGCCACGGTGTACAGCGGCCGGAAGGGAGACGATGGCATCGTCGCGTGGACGCAGCGGTTCACGCCGGGAGACGCTCCGGACTTCCCCGTCATCCGGGCGTCTGGGGGCATGATCTCGACCGCGCTCGATTACGGGAAGTTCCTGCAGATGTACCTCAACGGCGGCGAGTACGGCGGGACGCGGATTCTCACAGCCTCGTCGATCGCGAAGGCCACGACGTCGCACATCGACGCCGGCAAGGACGGCGGCTACGGGTTCGGCTGGATGATCTCGCGAGACGGCGTGTATGCGCACAGTGGTTCGGACGGCACCTACGCGTGGGTGGACCCCAAACGCGATCTCTTCGGTCTCGTCTTCACACAGAGCCCTGGGGGGACGAATCCGAGGGCGAAGTTCAAGGAGGTGGTGACGGGGGCGGTCCGGAACTGACACTGGTCAGGGGACAGAAGACAGGGACGCCCTCCCGACCTTGACCGTGTCGTGATCGCCGGCAGGAACCGAGGTCGCCGGAGCCATGTGAGCTCGCTTTTTCGAGCTTGTCACATACCAGGGTGAGGGGCGCTGATTGCCCCGCCCTCTGGAGGTCATCGTGGCAAGCGCGGGCGCAACCATGGATGTGAGAGCGGACCGAAACGGCCACCACGTGCGGCAGCACGGCAGCCTGTTGGCTGGCCCCGAGAAGCGTGCACTCGTGTGGATGGCGAAGCGGATGCCCGGCCGGGTGAACTCGGACCATCTGTCGGCGCTGGGCCTGGCGGCGATGGTCGGCGTCGGCCTGTCGTTCTGGCTGGGCGGGAGCGTCCCTGCCGCCGGTCTCCCGCTCGTCGTCGTGTTCCTGGCGCTCAACTGGTTCGGCGACAGCCTGGACGGCACGCTGGCCAGAGTCCGGAACCGGCAGCGTCCGCGTTACGGTTTCTACGTCGATCACGTCATCGACATCACCGGCACCACCGTGATGATTGCCGGTCTGGCGCTCGGCGGCTTCTTGTCGTGGACCATCGCGCTGGCGGTCTTGTCGGCCTGGCTGTTGGTGTCCGCCGAGTCCTTCCTCGCCACTCACACCCGCGGCATCTTCCGGATGTCCTTCGGATGGTTCGGCCCGACCGAGCTCCGCATTCTGATTGCCATCGGCGCCATCCGGCTCATGGGAGGGGCGTCGGTATCGCCCCTTGGCCACGGGCCCTACCTGCTCTTCGACATCGGCGCGATCATCGCGACGGCCGGGATGGTGTTCGCCTTCCTCATCGCGGCCGTTTGCAACACCATCGCGCTCTACCGCGAGGAGACGGAGAGGCGATGCTGACCCGCGCGCGAACGCTGAATCGAGGTCTGGTCCGCGGCATGCACGACTAGCGAACCTGCTCACAGTGACGAGCTGCGCGGTCGCCAACTACCTGGCCGGGGATCGGTGGGTGTTCAGGCCGGCGTCGGGCGACGGCTTCTGCTCCACCACCAGTAGGCCGGCAGGCCCAAGACCATGAGGCCCGCTCCCGCCAGCGATTCGACGGGCCGCTCCACCAGGGTGTTGAGGACGAATAGCACGGATGATCCCGTGAAGACGAGCGGCACCCAGGGATATCCCCAGACGCGATACGGCCGCTCGGCGTCCGGCCTCGTGCGGCGCAGCACGATGACGGCGGCTCCCGTCAGCGCGTGGAACACGAACACGGCGAACACGACATACCCGAGCAGTTGTTCGTAGGTGCCTGAGAGCGCCAGCAGGGAACCCCAGATCCCCTGTGCGATGAGGCTCGCCGAGGGCGTGCGGTAGCGGGGATGTATCCGCGCAAGAGAGCCGAAGAAGAGCCCGTCGGCGGCCATCGGCTGGTAGATCCGCGCGGCGGTCAGCAGGCACGTCGCGAGACAGCCAAGCACCGAGACGACCACGGCTGCCGCCAGCAGGCGCCCGCCGGCGGGGCCGAGGAGCGTCGTGGCCGCGGCTTCTCCGATGCGTGCCTCGCCGCCAAGCGTCGCGACAGGAAGCGCGCGCAGGTAGACGATGTTGACCAACAGGTACAGCGCGATCATGGTGATGGTCCCCGCAATCATTCCGCGCGGCAGGCTCCGTTGCGGGTCGCGCATCTCTCCTGCGGAAAATGCCGCCTGGTACCACCCGTCGAAGCTCCCGAAGACACCGATGAACGCAACGCCGATCGCCGCGAAGAGGCCGCTCGACGGGATGCTCGCCGTCCAGTCGGGCGATGCGGTCGGCTCGGCCGCGAGGCCGAAGACGACGAATCCCGTTACCGCGGCGACCTTCACGATCGTGAGCGCGTTCTGGACGCCGGCGCCCTGGCGCACGCCAACGTAGTTCACCGCGGTGAGCAGCGCGATCGATCCCGCGCCGACGGCCTGAACGGCGTTGATGCGAAGTGTCCAGACGCCAAGCGGTGCCGCGAGCAGGATCCGATCGGTCGACACGGCCGGCACGAAGGCGCCGAGGTACTCCCCGAAGGCCACGCCCAGGTACGCGATCGAGCCGCATTGGATGACGATGAACGAGGTCCAGCCGAAGAGGAAGCCCGCAAGCGGCCCGTAGGTCTCCTTCAGGTAGTGGTAGATGCCGCCCGCCCTCGGGAACATCGCCCCGAGTTCTGCGAACGAGAGCGCGCCGGCAAGGCTCAGAAGCCCTCCCGCGAGCCAGATGGCCAGCACAAGGCCGGCGTGGGGCACGTTCTGAGGCACGAACGACGCGGCAATGAAGATCGCCGAGCCGAGAACCGTGCCGATGGTGATCGACGTGGCATCCCACGTGCCGAGCGCGCGCACGAGTTCGGGTCGTGTTCCGCTGCTGCCAGCCATCCCCTTCTCCGGAGGGCGCCATCCGTCCAGGTCGGTCGCTGGGCCGGGGGCTGCGCCCCTCGGCCTGAAGGCACTTCGTGCTGACCGGGATTGCGGCGGCAGGATAGCATGGCGCAGGGCCATAGGGCCGAGTCTGCTGCTGAACGCCAACACGAAGGTGATGGAGAATAGGTGATAGTGACCGAGCGTCCTTCGTCCCTGCCGCTGACATCGCCCTTCGTCCTGGCTCCGATGGCGGGCCTGACCGATACCGCCTTTCGCCGCCTGGTGAAGCGCCTGGGCGGGTGTGGCCTCGTCGTGTCGGAGATGGTCAGCAGCGAGGGCATCGTGCGGGGCATCGACCGCACCCTCGAGTACGCGGAGTTCACGGAGGAGGAGCGGCCAGTCGCCATCCAGATCTTCGGCGGTGATCCGGCCACGATGGCTGCGGCCGCCCAAGTCGTCGAAGGCATGGGCGCGGACATCGTCGACGTCAACATGGGCTGCCCCGTGCCGAAGGTCGCGAAGCACCAGGCCGGCTGTAGCCTGATGCGAGAGCCGGTGCACGCGGCGAGGATCGTGTCGGCCATGAGGGGGGCCGTCAGGATTCCCGTGACGGTAAAGATGCGGGCCGGCTGGAACGACCGTGAGATCAACGCGCCGGAGCTGGCGAAGATGCTGGAGGCGGCTGGCGCCTCGGCTGTTGCCGTGCACGGGCGGACGGCCGCGCAGGGTTACGCCGGCCGGTCCGACTGGGACCTCATCGCACGCGTGGCGGAAGCGGTCAGCATCCCTGTACTCGGAAGCGGGGACCTCGTCGACGCCGGCGATATTCTCGACCGGCTGCGCAGCCTTCCCGTCGCGGGCGTGCTCGTCGGGCGAGGCATCCTCAGGAACCCGTGGCTGTTCGCGCAGGCGGCCGACTTGCTCGCCGGCCGGCAAGCTCGTGACGTGACACCTGCCGAGCGGGGACGCTTCCTGTTGGAGTACATCGACCTGCTGCTCAGCGAGCGAGTGAACGAGGCGGACGGGTTCCGGCACGTGGCTCCGCAGGCGGCGTCCGGCACTTCGGGTAATCAGGACGCCGGCGCCGCCTCGGAGAGCAGCCACCGCCCTGCCCGAGGCCACGAGCGATGGGTCATCAACAAGCTGCGAGCGCTCTGCGCGTGGTACACGAAGGGCTTCGAGGGCGGCTCCCACCTGCGCGTCGCCGTCAACCACGCCGAGTCGGTCGAGGAGGTGCGGAGGCACATCGGTGGCTTCTTCCTCGCACCTGATGTGACAACCCCTGGGGCACCTGCGACAACCCCGCTCTCGAGCGGGACTGAAGCGGGACTGAAGCGGGATCAGAGCGGGATTAGAGCGGGGCGAGACCGGGACAACTCCGGGAACAGTCCGGGAACAGTCCCGCTCTAGAGCGGGAGTGGTTGGATTTAATGTAAATGATTCAATATTAGTGTTATTATCTGTCAGTTTTGTCTTAGTTCAAGGAGGACACCGTGGATCGGACACCGTTGCGCGACTTCCTGGAGATCCCCTACGACCGGCTCGAAGAACTCAACCTGGCGGCGAAGCAGCAGCGCCTGGACCGCGTGCCGGCGGAGCAGATCCAGGACGAACGGCTCAAGTACCTGGCCGACGAGAAGCGCATCAAGGCGGTGACCGTCTGCTTCACGGATCTCGAAGGCCGCCTGCACATGCTGGACTACGACAAGAAGTTCCTGTTGAAGGCGGCCGACAACCTGACCTTCGACGGCTCCTCGATTCGCGGGTTCTCGCAGCAGGCCGAGTCGGACCTTCGGCTGGGCATCGACTGGCCGGCGTTCTACTGGCTGCCGGCCGACATCTTCGGCCCCGGGAAGGTCCTCGTGTTCGGCCAGGTCATGGAACGGGACGGCACGCCGTACCCGGCGGACATCCGAGGCCGGCTCAAACGGTTTGGGGCGGACCTTCTGGCGAAGGACGGCACCGTCGCGAACGCGTCGAACGAGATCGAGGGGTTTCTCTTCAAGGGTCGCGACGCCGAGCGGCAATACCATCACACGGGCCGTTTCGACTTCATCTCGACGGGCGGCTACTACCACTCCCTGCCGGGGGACGCGCTTCGCATCTTCATCGACAACGCGGCGGAAGCCCAGCGGGCCCTCGGCTTCGCCAACGAGAAGGACCATCCGGAAGTGGCCCCCTCGCAGTTCGAGATGAACTACAGCTACACCGAGGCCTGCGTCGCCGCCGACCAGGTTCAGCTCTACAAGCTCATCTGTCGCCAGGTCGCGCAGCAGCTCGACATGACGGCCTCGTTCTTGCCGAAACCGGTGACCGGGGTCAACGGCAGCGGCATGCACACGAACCTGTCCCTGACGCGCGATGGCAAGAATCTCTTCTGGGATGCGTCGGGCGAGGACCATCTCTCGAGCCTCGGCTGGAGTTTCATCGATCGCATCCTGAGCAGCGCGAACGACCTCTGCCTGATCCTCAACTCGAGCGTCAACTCGTACCGGAGGCTCGACCCGCACTACGAGGCGCCGAATCAGATCAAGGCCTCGCCCATCAACCGCGGCGCCATGGTGCGCATCCCCCTCGGCAACGAAAAGTCGACCCGCATCGAAGTCCGATCGATCGCGCCGGACGCGAATCCGTATCTGGCCATCTACACCCTGCTGCGCACGGGGCTCGAGGGGCCGCTGCCCGAGGATGCGGACACCGAAATCCGCCGCTCAAGGACGCGCTTCCTGCCGGACAACATCTACGACGCCATCCGGCACTTTAAGTCGAGCGCCCTCGCGGGCGAGCTCCTGGGCGAGGATGTCCAGTCGAAATTCGCCGAGGTGAAGCAGATGTCAGCGGACCGGTGTCCGAAGGCACTGGGCAGCGTCATCAAGATCGCCGAAGTGCAGTTCCACCACGAGGTGACGAATCAGTATCTGTGGAGTCAATTCTAAGAACCGGGATTCGGGATTCGGGGTTCGGGGTTCGGGGTTCGGCTGCCTTCGGTCGACCCGGCCTTCACAGCAACAGCAGCGCCCCGGCCGCCAGCAGCGCGACGACCCATAGCAGCCGCGGCGACCAGTAGAAGAGCGGATAGGGGTAGGCTGCACTCGTGAACGGCTGTCCCACCGTGTCCTTCGCCCGCTCGCTGGCGTCGGCACGGTGGTCGGGCCCCCAGCGATGCCCGGTCGGCGACACGTACGACGGGGTGTCCAGCACCGGCTGGAAATACCTCTCGAGGATCAGGTTCTCCCGCCACGCTGCCTTGGCGTCTCCGGCGTCCCACGCCGTGTTTCGCGCCTGCACGTGCTGCAGACCCTCGGTCATGTACTGATCCTCACGCGACAGCCTCGGCGGCCGTGTCTCGGGCGGGTCCGTCTTCCACTGCTCGGTCCGCTCGGCGCTCAGCGCAGCCAGGCGTTCGGCCGAGAACCGCGTGTCGAATACGCCGATCTCCGGGTCGTGGATCTCCTGCCCCAGATGGACTGTGTGGATGAACGCCGCCAGGGTGAGAACGGCCGCTGCCAGGAGGCGCGACGCCAGTCGGCGGGAGCCCGGTCGCCATCCGACCGTGAAGGGCACCGGCGGCTCGATCCCTGCCGCGAAGAGCAGACCGCAGCCGATGGCGACGCCGTTCAGCCACACGTCCCGCAGTTCGCCCACGCGTGCGGGGATGAACCACTGAAACGCCTCTTCCGCGATGCCGACGATGAAGGCCGCCATGATGGGCATCGCCAGTGCGGCGCAGTCGGCTCTGTCGCGCCAGGTCCGGTAGAAGAGCAACGTGATGATGCCGAACTGCACGAAATGGAAGTGTTCGACCGCCCGCACGGCCGGGTCGGGACTGCCGGTCAGCCCCGCGAAGGTGGCACCGGTGACAAACGCCATCGCCATCGCGGCGTAGCGCGTCATCCGGTGCTCGCGGATGCGGGACAGCCCGACGAGCACGGCCGCCAGAAGGGCCGCGCCCACCATGCCGTTGATGATCAGGCTGAATTGTTCGGGGAAGGCCTTTCGGATTTCGCCGCGCACGACCCCGACGAAGGGCGCGGAGAGCACCAGGCCCGTAGAAACGACGAGGGCCACGAGCAACCGCCGGCGTGCGACGCTGGAGGGGTTCATCCTCCCGGCTCCTTTCCCGCCGAGTGTCCGGCCGGGCGAGTCATTCTACCAGGGCTTCTCGGGGTCTTCGCGTGTCATCATGGAGACGTGAGGCAGCACGCGCGTTGTCAACGACTGGGCTCTCTTGCGGCGGCGTTCGTGCTCGCCGCGACCGCGCCGTCGGCGTTCCCCGGAAACTCCGTCACCGGGACGGAGCGGCTTCGACCCACGATGCCCGAGTCCGCCGTGCGCGGCCGGCTGGCCATCGATGGACGCCGCTTCGTCTACCCGGACGGCCGCCAGTTCCACTGGCGCGGCGTGACGGCGTTCCGGTTGCTCGACTACGTCGCGGACGGCGAGGAAGAGAAGGCCGATGCGTTTCTCCGCTGGGCGCGCGGCCAGGGGTTCACGCTCGTCCGCGTGCTCGGCTCCCTGTGCTGTTGGTTCGACCTGCCGCCGGACGCGGCACAATCTGCGTTGCCCCGATTGCTCGAGATGGCGGCGCGAAGGGATCTCTACGTGGAAGTCGTTGCGCTGGCAGGCACCGCCATGCGTCGCTTCGATCTCGAGCAGCACGTGCGCGCAATCGGCGCCGCCTGCGACCGCGCCGACAACTGCCTCGTCCAGATCGCCAACGAGCCGTATCATCCAAGCCAGGACAATCGCCTGGGTCGAGACGAGGACTTGCAGGACCTGGCGGACCGCCTGCCGGGTGGCGTCCTCTACACGCTCGGCGCGGCCAGCGCCGACACGGCCTCGCGACCGGGCGGCGAGTACATCACCCGCCACCTGGCGCGCCAGGGTGACGCATGGAGAATGGTCGCACGAGTCCGCGACCTCGAGCGGTTGTCGCAACAGACCGGCAAGCCGGTCGTAAGCGGTGAGCCGATCGGCGCGGCCGAACGGAGCGAGCCGTCACGCCGGTCGGACGACCCGGCCGTGTTCTTCGCCTTCGGAATCCTCGGGCGTCTCTTCGACGTCGGCACCACTTTCCACATGGAGGATGGGCTGCACGCCCTGGTGCCGCGTCCGATCCAGCAACGCTGCGCGGAGGCGTTCATCGAAGGCACCCGCGTGATACCGGATGATGTCCGTCCCGAGGTGCAGGAGGGGGAACGGGGAACGAGCCCGGTGCAGTCGGCCGGCCTGGGCCGAGACGTCTGGAGGTGTCTCTCAGGCGTCAGCGGATCGCGGGGATGGACGGTTCTCCTCGATCTCCCGCGCGATCCGGGCATCGTCTGGGCCGATGGTTGGTCACCGACAGGTGTGATTGCAGAGAGGCCGGGCATCCGCGTCTACGCGATCGCGCGGGACCGTTGATTCGAACCGCGTTCACAACCACGTCGTTGCAGGGCGCCCACCTGCCTCGAGCGAAGGCGGCGGTGATGAACCCGGCTGTCGACTCACGCGGCCGGCGGCCGGGGCTTGGGTGAGAGCCGGGCTCAGATCGGGAACCGCTGCCCCTCCCGCAGAACGTCCGCAGCCCTGTCCAGCTCGGTGTTCGTGTGGTTGAGGTGGATGAACCAGAGCTTGGCACGCGTCCCACGGAGGAGGGTGCGCGTCAGGGACATGAGCGGATGCGGGATGTCCTCGATCGTCCGTCCCTTGAGCTCGGACGTCGAGGCAAAGGTCCCATCCACAATCAGCAGGTCCATCTCAGCGGCCAGCTCTCGGATATCGCGCGTCCACGTCTCCCATCGGTCGGTGTCCGGCACGAAGAGCACGTGCGCGCGTGGTCCGGCGATGATGTAGCCGACGGTGTCCGAGAGTTCCTCGCGGTGTGGAACGCGGATGGGTGTCACCTTCAGCCCGCCGGGCAACGAGACCTCCACGCCGGGAGCCACGACGCGGAGGCCGATGTGGCCGTCCTTGACCAGCAGGCTCCACGGGCCGTTGGCCTCGAGGTAGTCCGACATGCGACGCGTGGCATACACGGGCACGTTCCGGGCGGCGGTACCTTCCTTGCCGAGGTACATCAGGCCAGTGTAGTGGCCGATGTGTGCGTGCGTCAGGAAGATCGCGTCCGGCAGGCGGCCGCCCGTCAGCGCGTGGATCTGCGCCGGCATGTCGGGCGTGGCGTCGAAGAGGTACGCCTGGCCGGACGCGTGGTCGATGACGCCAATCGACGACACCTTCTCGGCCTTGCGCCGGCCCGCCCGGATGTCACTGCAAGGCGGGTCAAGACACCGGAGATGGGGAATCCCCGCATCCTGCGCGATGCCGAGCACGACAAGTTCCCAGGTGGGGTCGGCACGGCGTTCGGCCGCCCCAGCCAGCGCCAGGATCGACAGTACCAGGGCGACCAACGGGCCCGACGATGGTCGTGTCCGTCCCCTTTGGATTCGAGCACCTACCGTGCCCATATCCGGATGTCCGAGATTTCCCATTGCACGGATCTCCGTCCCGTCTGCCAGATGCGGATCAGCTGGGACTCATTGGGCGGTAGTGCCAGTTCGATCGCAGGCAATCTCGGGGCACGCACGAGACCCTCGATCAGAAGCGGGATGACGCTTCCCTCGAACAGCACGGCCGCGTCTCCATCGGCGCCGAGCGACTCGACCCGCAGGCCCCTCGGGTAGCCACCGGACCGCACGACCGACGTCTCGAAGTCGATGCGGGCGAGGTCCCGCAGCCGCGCGAACGCGATCTCGATCCACTCTCCACCCTTCTGCGGCGCCTCGGTCTTCCAGCCGGATCGCGGATCGCCGTCCGTCAGATACACCAGGCGGTCGGGATGGTCCGGCGATGTCAAGGCGAAGTCGTACCCCGCCGAAAGCGCATGGAGACCGTCTGTGGCGGCCGGACCCGGGACCGCCGGGTCTTTCAGCTGCCATGCGTCCACGGGAAGCAGTGTCTCACCGGCCACTACCCACGGCGATTGCTCCAGTGCCCGCGTGAGGCGCTGGAGATCATCGTGTGTCTTGGGCCACTGCTCCTCGAATTCGATACGGTGGACCACGATGTACCGGATACCGATTCGCGACAGACCCCCGAGCAGGGCGTCGAACTCCTCCTGGCTCCCTTGCGGCAGGCTGAGTTCCGACAAGAAGTCCTGCAGCGCGGACCCCCAGCCGCTGTAGCCGTTGACGATACGCCGGCCGTGTTTGAGGGTGTTGTACTGGTACGGCAGGGTGAACCGCTCGAGGTGCGGCCCGGCGATCGGCAGTTCGAGCATCGCTCCAGCCGGTCGTCCGGCGAGCCACGCATGGAGCGCTGCCCGCGGACGCTGGTCCGGATCGAACGGCTCGAGCCGCAGCAGTCCGCCATACCCTTCGGCGAAGACGAGCGACGCGAGCACGACCGCGAGGCTGGCCGGCCGGCGCCTCACGAAGGGCTGCCGGAATGCCCAGGCCGCACCCGCGCCGCCAAGGGCAGCGAGCCCAAGAGCGACGACGACCACGAAGCGAGCGGGCACTCGGAGTCCGTTGAAGCCCGGCACCACTGACATCAGCCACCCGTATGGGCCGTGGCCGGGCCCCAGCGAGAGCCAGAAGGCAACCACCACAACGCCGGCATACGCGGACACGTGCCTCCGCCAACCAGCACAATGACCGTTGCCTGGCTTCGCAAGCAGGGTCACGAAACCCAGACCGGCGAGAACAACGATAGTCACGCCGGGGAAGACCGAGCGCTCCGCCGGGGCCTCGTCGAGCGTCCGGCCCCAGATCGTCAGGTCGGCATCTGCGCGCAGGTAGTCACCGGGCTTGGCGGCGTAGAGTTTGGCTTCCGAGACCGCGCGTCTGAACCCGAGGTCGCGCTGCACGCCGTAGTAGGCGAGGGCCACGGGCGTGAACACCAGCCCGACGATGACCGCGCCCACCGCAAGGTCGGCGGCGGCGCGTCCCGGCCGAATCGGCTTGATCGGTGACGCCCGGCCGGGGCGCAGCAGTCCGGCGAACTCGATGCCGCCGATGACGACTACGGCAACTGCGAAGAAGTAGAGGAAGTACCCGTTCGACAGACCCTGGAGGCAGAACGCCACGACAAAGCCGCCGAGCGCCCGGCGCGACCCTGTGCGGAAATAGCGATGAAGCGCCCACAGGGCGATCGGCATCCACCCCGACATCAACACTTGAAGGTGGCTGACGTTCATGACCCGATGGGGCGCGAAGGCGAACGCGACGGCCGCCACCCAGGCGGCATCGCGCCGGCCCCAGAGTTCCCGAGCCAGCCCGTACATCCCCGTGCCCGCCAGCACGGGCGATCCGAGGAAGGCCACGTTGTAGGCGAGCACCGGGTTGCCCGTGATCCACTGCAGCGGCGCGGTGAAGATCGCGACGCCGAGCAGGTGCTCCGAGAAGGCGAGCGTCTGCCGGAAGGGGAAGAAGGGGGGCGCGTCCCAGAGTCCGCGCAGTCCGTGAAGGAGGCGGTCGGCGTCCCAGCCCAGGATGAACGTATTGAGAAGCGGGTCCCCGAGGTCCCCCGGCAGCGCCCATCCCAGGCGTCGAACGAGTGGCCACGTGGCCAGGACGGCCAGCGCGGCATGGACCACAGCCACGCCGGCGAGGTCGTATCGTTGGAGGTGGCGGTTCACGTGGTTCGACTGTGGCGGCTAGCCCTGAGCTAATGCGGTAGCCCGAACACGAAGTAGGTGAGACACAGCAGCGCGAGCACGTTGTGTCCCCAGTTCAGCTCGTTCGTACGGCCCGCGGCAATCTTCGCGACCGGGTAGAGTACGAGACCAGCCGTGAGTCCGTTGGCGATGTTGTAGGTGAAGACCATCAGCGCGATGCACGCAAAGGCCGGGAGCGCCTCGGTCAGGTCGTCGAAGTCGATCTTGCGCATGGCACCGACCATCAGCATTCCGACGGCCACGAGCGCCGGGCCGTACGCGTAGCGCGACTGCTGGAGCGGCGCGACCAGCGGCACGAACAGCAGTGTGGAGAGGAACAGCAGGGCCGTGACGACGGCCGCCAGTCCCGTCCGTGCGCCCTCGCGAATGCCGGTGGCCGATTCGATGTACGCTCCGCTCGTCGACGTACCCACGAGGGACGCGAACACGCACGAGAGGGCGTCGACCATCATCGGCCGCTCGACCTGGGGGAAGTTGCCGTCCTTGTCGAGCATGCCGCCCGCGGCACCAACGCCCACCAGCGTGCCCAGCGTGTCGAGGAACGACATCAGGACGAGTGTGAGCAGTACCGGCAGGAAGCTGATCCGCAAGACGCCCGGCACGTCGAGCTCGAACGCCAGTGGCGCCAGCGAATAGTCGCCGCTGAAGGGGACGGCCATCAGGGCCGCCGGGGCCTGTGTGAAGCCCATCGCGTAGCCTGCGACGGCTGTCACGGCGATGCCCAGCAGGATCGCCCCAGGGACCTTCCGCATCAGGAGCAGGGCCATCAGGAGGAACCCGCCAATGGCCAAGAGCACCTGCGGGTCGCGAAATGCTCCGATCCTCACCGGGACGTCGGGGGCCCGAAGCAGTCCCTGGCCGGGAACCAGCAGCGCCTCCGGGGACATGCCCGCTGCCCCGCTCGTCACGATGCCGGTCTCGTACAACCCGATGTACGCCAGGAACAGCCCGATGCCGACGGCGAAGCTGTACTTCAGGCTGGGTGAGATTGCGTTGGCCAGTTTCGACCGCACCTGAAAGATGGTCAACAGCAGGAAGACCACTCCGGCCACGAAGACCGACCCGAGCCGCTGTTCCCATGTGGCCCCGAGCGCCATCAGCCCGAAGGCGATGAACGCATTCTCGCCCATGTAAGGCGCGACCGCGATGGGGCGGTTGGCGTAGAGCCCCATCAGAAGCGACCCAAAGGCCGCCGTCAGGATGGTGGCGGTCGTGCTGGGTCCGATAGGCAGCCCGGCGGCGCTGAGGATCGCCGGGTTCACCACGATGATGTAGGCCATTGTCACGAAGGTGGTGACGCCGCCCAGGACTTCTCGGCGCACCGTCGATCCGCGCCGGGCAATATCGAACATTCGCTGGAGCATAGGCGTCAATATACAAGATTCGGGATTCGGGATTCGGGATTCGGGGTTCGGGATTCGGAATTCGGGACCGATGCCCAATCCTCTCGATGTTCTAGAATCATGAGTCTACGTCCTACATGGAGAACCACATGAAACTGGTTTGGCGAATCGTCATGTCGGCCGCCATCCCGGCCGTGATCGCGGCGCCTGCCGCCGCCCAGGTCGATGCGCGGATGTTCCGGTACCCTGACGTCTCTGCGTCCCAGATTGCGTTCGTCTACGCCGGGGATGTCTGGACCGTCCCCAAGGCTGGTGGCGTGGCCATGCGTCTCAGTTCGCCGGCGGGCGAGGAGAGTTTCCCGCGCTTCTCGCCTGACGGGTCCAGAATCGCCTACAGCGCCAACTACGACGGCAACACGGATGTCTACGTCGTGCCGAGCATGGGTGGAGAGCCGGTTCGCCTGACCCACCACCCGACGGACGATCGGGTCATCGACTGGACACCGGACGGCAAGCGGGTTCTGTTCGTGTCGAGCCGCGAGAGTGGCCGGCAGCGCTACAGCCAGTTCTACACCGTTCCGGTCACCGGCGGGCTGCCGGCGAAGCTCCCGATTCCCTACGGCGAGTTCGCGGCGTATTCGGCTGACGGGCAGTCGCTGGCCTACATGCCCCAGTCGCGCGACTTCCGCACGTGGAAGCGATACCGCGGCGGCTGGGCGCCCGATATCTGGACCTTCGACCTAAAGACCATGGCGTCCGTCAACGTAACGAAGCACGACGCGAACGACGCGCATCCGATGTGGCATGGCGCGTCGATGTACTTCCTGTCCGATCGTGCTCCATCCGGACGTTACAACATCTGGGCCATCGACAAGCCGGGCGCGGCGCCGCGGCAGGTGACGACCTTCACCGACATCGATATCACTTTCCCTGCAGCCGGACCGGACGACATCGTGTTCCAGGCCGGCGGGAAGCTGTACCGCCTCGCATTCGCGGGCGAGAAGTTGTCCGAGGTGCCGGCCAAGGTCGTCACAGATGAGATCACGGTCAAGCCGAAGGCCGTGAAGGTGGATGCACTCGTGACCGCTGCTTCCATCTCTCCCACGGGCAAGCGCGGCGTCTTTCAGGCTCGCGGCGATCTGTTTACCGTGCCGGCCGAGAATGGTCCGGTGCTGAACCTCTCGCGCAGCTCCGGCGTCGCCGAGCGGTACCCGTCGTGGTCGCCTGACGGGAAGACCCTCGCGTACTGGAGCGACCGTTCCGGGGAGTACGAGCTCACGATGCGGCCGGCTGACGGGTCCGGCACCGAGCGCACGCTGACGAAGCTCGGTCCCGGGTATAGGTACCGGCCGCATTGGTCGCCGGATTCGAAGAAGGTCGCGTTCATCGACGAGAGGCTGCGCGTGAGGATTGCCGACGTCGCGACCGGTCAGCTGACCGAGGTCAGCAGCAGCCCGGTGTGGATGGGACACGGTGCACTCGAGGCGTTCAGACCCGCGTGGTCGGCTGACTCGCGATGGCTGGCGTTCAACCATCCGCTGTCGGGTCCGCAGGAGGTGGTGTTCCTGTATGACACCACGACCGCGAAACGGGTGCAGGTGACGAGCGGCTACTTCAGCGACGCCCAGCCGGTGTTCGATCCGGAAGGCAAGTACCTGTTCTACTTGTCGAACCGCAACTTCGAGCCGGTGTACGGAGATTTCGACAACGGCTGGACCTACCCGAACTCGACGCAAATCGTGGCCGTGCCCTTGAAGGCCGATACGCCATCGCCACTCGCCCCGAAGAACGACGTCGAGGAGCCGAAGAAGGATGAGGCGAAGGACAAGGCCGAGGCGAAGCCCGCGGCTGCCGATCCCGCGAAGGCGGGCGCCTCGCAGGCCGCGGATGCGGCCAAGAAGGAGGAACCGAAGAAGGACGAAGGGCCGAAACCCGTCGAGATCGATCTCGAGGGCTTCGAGTCGCGCGCCATCATCCTGCCGCCGAAGGCCGGCAACTACACCGATCTCTTCGCGGCAAAGGGCAAGGTCATCTACCGCCGCCTGCCGCGGTCCGGATCCGGCGACGAGAAGCGGCCCATCGTCTACTTCGACCTCGCCGAGCGTGAGGAGAAGACAGTCCTTGACGATGCGCAGGGGTTCGAGCTGTCGTCGGACGGAAACAAGCTGCTTGTCACGAGCAACCGGCGGTTTGCCATCGTCGAACTGAAGTCCGGGCAGAAGATGGACAAGCCGATGCGCACGGGCGAGATGGAGTCGGTCGTCGACCCGCGCGCCGAGTGGAAGCAGATGTTTGCGGATGCGTACCGCTTCGAACGCGACTACTTCTACGACGCCAACATGCACGGCGTCAATTGGGCGGCCATCCGTGACAAGTACGCGAAGATCCTGGACGGCGCCGTCACCAGGTGGGACGTGAACTTCGTGCTGGGCGAGTTCATCGCCGAGCTGAACGCGTCGCACTCGTACCGGGGAGGCGGCGACACGGAACGTACCGCGGCGCGGGGCGTGGGCATGCTCGGGGTCGACTGGGAGCTGGCCGATGGGGCCTACCGCGTCAAGCACATCGTCCGCGGCGGGCCGTGGGACGTCGACGTCCGGTCGCCGCTCGCCGAGCCCGGCCTCGGCGTGAAGGAAGGCGAGTATGTCCTCGCGGTCAACGGCATGCCGCTCGACGCAAGCAAGGACCCCTGGGCGGCGTTCCAGGGCCTGGCCAACGCGACCGTGTCGCTGACCGTCAACGCGAAGCCTACGGCGGCCGGCGCGCGGCAGGTACTCGTCAAGACGATCGACGATGAGACGGAGCTTCGGTTCCGCGAGTGGATCGAGGCTCGGCGCAGGCGCGTGGATGAAGCGACCGGTGGGAAGATCGGGTACATCTACGTGCAGAGCACCGGGGTCGGCGCGCAGAGCGAGCTCGTCCGCCAGTTCATGGCGCAGTTCCGCAAGGACGGTCTGATCATCGACGAGCGCTTCAACAGCGGCGGGCAGATTCCGGATCGGTTCATCGAGCTCCTCAACCGGCCGATGTTGGCGTACTGGGCCGTGCGGGCCGGTGAAGACTGGCAGTGGCCGCCGGTTGCCCATGCTGGTCCGAAGGCGATGCTCATCAACGGCTGGAGCGGGTCGGGCGGCGATGCCTTCCCGTTCTACTTCCGCGAGGCGAAGCTCGGCCCGCTGGTCGGCAAGCGCACATGGGGCGGGCTGATTGGCGTGAGCGGCGCACCGGGCATCGTCGACGGGGGCGGCCTGACGGTGCCCACCTTCCGCATGTATGACGTGCGCGGGAAGTGGTTTGCCGAGGGCCACGGCGTTGAGCCCGACATCGAGGTCGAAGACGATCCGACGCAATTGGCCAAGGGGACCGACCCGCAACTCGAGCGGGCGATCCAGGAGGTGCAGCGGCTGCTGAAGGAGAGGCCGGCGACGAAGCCTGCGCGGCCGGCGTACGAGAAGCGGTAGTTGAGCCGGGATTCGGGATTCGGGATTCGGGGAACTGACGCTGAGTCCCGAACGTCGCCAAAGGCGTCCGACGGGCCGGGATCGAGAGTCTTGCGAATCCCGACTCCCGACTCCCGAATCCCGGCAGATCTCTATCCCTGCCGGATCTTCTGTATCTTCGCGTCCCTCTCCGAGTTGAGCCGATCCCGGTCGCGCCGGTATTCCTGTTCGAGGGCCTCCCGGGCCTCTGGCTCCATGGTCCGCACCACGGCCGACTGGTAGAGCACTTCGCGCTCGGCCAGTTTCGCTTCATAGAAGTTCCGCGCCTCGGCAATCGCCGCGCGCTGCTCCTCGGTCAGGATAATTGGCTCGACGCCGTCCTCGGCGTCCTTCTTCCGCAGCCGTTCCATCGCCAGCTCGTACGCGCTCTTCGGTGCTTCGTCTGCCATGCGTCGATCATACGCTGAACCCCAGTCAAGAGCGGGGCAAGACCCGGGGTGAGTGGGGCCGCGGCCTGCGGCCGGAGTGGACGAAGGTGTGATCCGTCGGGATTCGGGAATCGGGATTCGGGATTCGCCGGAAACGGGCGCAAGATCGAGGATCACGGATGAGCGCGGGACAAGAGCGGAGGTGCATTCGGGGGCGAACTGGGGCGGGGCGTTGGGCAACTGGGGTTCACGAGCAAGGGGTCGGGATGGCGCGCGTGCGGGTGCCCTCTGGCAGCCGCAGGAGGAGGAATATACGTGTAACGACGAGCCGTCAAGTTGGCTTCGGCCCCGAGCGCAGTGTTGGCGATCCGCCGGCCCTCACGGCCGGCCGCAATCCCGGCCAGACGGATGCGCTCGACCCGCACGGCGTCGGCAGTCCTGAGGAACGCGCCGAGGGCCATCGCCCAGTAGGCCGGGTGGTCCGTCATCACCGCAGGCTGAACGTCACAATCACCGTCATGATGACCGGCACCGGCGCGCCATTCAACGTGGCCGGGGTGTACTTCCACTGCTTCACCGCGTCGATCGCCGCTTCGTCGAGGAGCGGGATGCTCTTCAGCACCCTGGGATCGGTGACATCGCCCTCCTGAGAGATCGTGACCTCGAGCGTCACCGCCCCTTGAACGCGGCCGGCTTGAGCCACCTTGGGATACACGGGCTCGGTCTGGTGGATCGGCCTGGGCGGCACGATGCCACCGCCGAGACGGTACGGCTTCGCCGGAGCCGCCGGCGGAGGTGGTACACGCGGCACGACCACGGGCGGCTCCGGCGTCTGGACCGGGCGCTCAACGGAAGGCGGCACGGGGGCAGGCCTCTCGGGCGCGGCCGCCGGATTGGCTGGTCTCTGCTGTCTGTCCCCTGACGATGATGCGGGAACGGTCGACGCCGGACCGGGAATCGTCGACGCTGGTTCGGGAATCGTGGATGCGGGCCCAGGCAGACCGGTCTGCGGGACGTCACTCGCAACCGGCGGCGGCTCCGCCGGAGGCTGTACAGGTTGCAGCGCGCTGGTGTCGATGTTGACCGCACCACCTGTGGCGGTGGCCCGATCCCCTGTCTTCCCGGACAGCGTGAAGTAGATTGCCAGGCCCACGGCCAAGACACACACGACAACGGTAGCCAGCACCGCAGGAGACTGCCAGAGCGGCCGTCCAGCAACGTCAGTTGGTTCCGGCAACGCCTGCGAGAGCCACATTCCGCAGGTCGGGCAGTTCGACTGGGTGCCGGCAACCGCCGCGCCACAGCGAGGGCAGGTCATGGTGGGAGGGATTGTAGCAGTCCCGGGTCCACCTTGTTCGAGGGACTCGCACCGCGGATCCCGACCTGACCGCGGATGCTTCTCGCTGGTAACCCCGCCAGCCTCCGGGCCGTAGCTTCAGCCTCTCACCGCTCGGCCCCGCTCACGTTCGCTGGTGACCCCGCCCGTCGGCATCCTCACGTGCGGGCACGACGTCATACAGCATGGAGGTTCAGACGTGTTCGACAGAGGACGCAAGACGCAGATGGTCGAGCCCGGAGAGGCCCTGCGCGGGCGCGAGACTCGAATGGCGGTGCCCACGAAGCACGCGGTGCTGGGCACGCCCCTCGATGGGCCATTCGAGGGATTCGAGCGCGCGGTCTTCGGTATGGGCTGCTTCTGGGGAGCCGAGCGGAAGTTCTGGCAAACGAAGGGCGTCCACTCGACCGCCGTCGGGTACTCGGGCGGCTACACGCTGAACCCGACCTACGAGGAAGTCTGTACCGGCCTGACGGGTCATGCCGAGGTCGTGCTCGTGGTGTTCGATCCGTCCGCGATCAGCTACGGCGAGGTGCTTCGCATCTTCTGGGAGAACCACGACCCGACGCAGGGTATGCGGCAGGGCAACGACATCGGCACGCAGTACCGGTCGGTCATCTACACGTTGTCGGACGCGCAGCGCGCCGCGGCCGAGGCCTCCCGCGACGCGTTCCAGACGAAGTTGACCGAGGCGGACTACGGTCCAATCACGACGGAGATCGCCTCAGCCGGGCCCTTCTACTACGCGGAGGAGTACCACCAGCAGTACCTCCACAAGAACCCCGGCGGCTACTGCGGCCTGGGCGGCACGGGCGTTCAGTGCCCGGTCGGCGTGTTGACCCGCCTGGACTGAGTGGCGTTGTCGAGTGCGGCAGCGGAGGGCTGAGCCGTCACCGAGCGGGCCCTTGAGCCGAGCCGCCTTCGCTCGACTCGGGCATGCCGAGCTACGGCGACCCAGCGCCGACGGCGGCAGTCTGCAAAACGCGCCGTGAGGGGGCGACACGCGTGGGGTCACAGCACCCACCGCGGGGCAAGTCTGTTGCGCATGCCCGGCCGGCGCAGCGCCTGCCGCGCCGAAGCCCAGAGGGCGATGGCGGGCGAGCGGGACCGCGAGCGGGACGGCTCAGCCCGCAGCAACCGTCACCCACGCGTCCGGCTGTCCCGTGCCCGCTCTTCCCTGCCAGCGTCAGCTCCCCCCGAGCCATTCCCTGAGCTTCGACCAGCGCCTCGTCGCCCGCTGCCCGCGCACGGCGATGGCCAGCGCCTTCTTCTGCCCCACCAGAACCACGAGCTTCCTTCCACGCGTAATCCCGGTGTAGATGAGATTCCGCTGCAGCAGCGGGTAGTGCTGCGTGCTGACGGGAATCACGACCGCCGGGTACTCGCATCCCTGCGCCTTGTGCACGGTCGTCGCATACGCCAGCACGATCTCGTCCAGTTCGTCGGGTGCGTACTCCAGGCGCCGCCCGTCGAACTCGATGTGGATGAGGCCGGTCTGCTCGTCGATGGCGCGGATGACGCCGATGTCGCCGTTGTAGACGTCGCGGTCGTAGTCGTTCTCGATCTGCATCACCTTGTCGTTGGCGGCGAAGGTCCATCCGAACCGCTGGATGGTCGGCCCGATCGCCGGGTTGAGCACCTTCTGCAGCTCGAGATTGAGCGTGCGGGCGCCGATGGCCCCGCGGTTCATCGGGCAGAGCACCTGAACGTCGCGCACCGGGTGCAGCTTGAATCGCTGGGGGATGCGCTCGGCGACGATCTGGATCACCTTGCGCATCCCGTCTTCCGGCGTGTCGCTCTCGACGAAGTAGAAGTCCGTCGCGGCCTCGGCGACGGTGTTCAGCTCTGGCATCTCTCCCCGGTTCACCCGGTGCGCATTCACGATGATCCGGCTGGCCGCAGCCTGGCGGAACACCTCCATGAGGCGCACGACCGGCACGGCGCCCGAGTCGATGACGTCGGCCAGCACCTGGCCGGGGCCGACCGACGGCAGCTGGTCAACGTCTCCGACGACAATAACCGCGGCACGTTGGGGGATGGCACGCACCAGCGCGTGCATGAGTGGCACGTCCACCATCGAGGTTTCGTCGACCACCAGCAGGTCACAGTCGAGTGGGCTGTGAGGGCCGCGGCGGAAGCGGCCATCGGCCGGGTTCACCTCGAGCAGGCGGTGAATCGTCTGGGCGTCGAGGCCGGTGACCTCGGAGAGGCGCTTGGCCGCCCTGCCCGTCGGTGCGCACAGCAGCATGCGCGCGCGTTTGGCGCCGAGAATCGTCAGGATGGCGCGGACGATCGTGGTCTTGCCGACGCCGGGGCCGCCGGTGATCACCAACCACTTCGACACGAGCGCCAGGCGCACCGCCTCACGCTGGCTCGCGGCGAGCTGGATGCCGAGCTTCGGTTCGACCCATGCGAGGGCCTTCTCGGCATCGATGCGCGGCCATGGCACCTCACCGGCCGCCAGGGTCCGGATCCGCTCGGCCGCCTGCCGTTCGGCCGTGTGCAGCCACGCCAGGAAGACGCAGCCGCGGCCGTCGCAGGTGTCGGCGACGATGGTGCCCTCCGCGAGTTCGGCTTCGAGCGCCTGGTCGATGATCGATTGCGGGATCTCCAGGAGCCTCTTGGCCAGCGTCGTCAGGTCGTCCCGGGGCAACCCGCACTGGCCTTCGTCGAGGGCCTCGGAGAGGGCGTAGCCGATGCCCGCCCGCGCGCGGATGAGAGCGGTCTTCTCGATGCCGAGCTTCCCTGCCAGGACGTCCGCGGTGAGGAATCCGATGCCGCGGATGTCGCGCGCCAGGCGATACGGGTTCTCCTTGATGAGCGCGATCGACTCGGCACCGTAGGTCTTGTAGATTCGGACCGCCCGCGACGTGCCCACGCCATGCGCGTACAGGAAGACCATGATGTCGCGGACGATCTTCTGGCCCTGCCAGGCCTCGACAATCTGAGCCGCGCGCAGCGGACCGATGCCGCCCACCTCGCGGAGCCGTCCGGGCTCGCGTTCGATGAGATCGAACACGTCCGCTCCAAACGCCTCCACGAGCTTGCGCGCGAAGATCGGCCCGACGCCGCGAATCATCCCGGATCCCAGGTATCGGACGATGCCCTCGATGCTCGTCGGCGGGGCTGTCTGAATCGTGCTGGCCTTGAACTGCACGCCGTGGGTGAAGTCGTTGCCCCACTGGCCGAGAGCCCGGATCTCCTCACCCGGGGAGATCGACGCGGTATGCCCGACGACCGTCTCGACGTCCCGCCGCTCCGGCACTTTGACGCGCAGGACGCAGAAGCCGTTCTCGGGGTTGTGGAACGTCACGCGCTCGACGACGCCGTTGAGTTCCGCGTCGCTCGACGGCGGGCGGGCCGAGGTCATTCGGCGGCCTGACCCCGCCCTCCCGTGCTCCGGCCGGCCCGAGTTGCGTTGGGGTGGAGGCATTCAGCAGCTATTGTGCCTGGTCCTGCAGCCTGGCGTACAACCCTGCGGCCCATCGAGTTGTTGACCGCTGGCCGGCCTCTCCCTTTCCGACCGCGCGCGGTGGGAGGAGTTCTTGGCGCCATTCCACATCCTGGCCTGCAGCCCCGAGGTGAGCTGGCAGTACGGCCGGGTGTTCCGTCATCTCCAGGGGAACGGCTCGCTCATCGGCACCAACGACCTCTGGATTGCCGCAACCGCCCTCGCCTACGGGATGCCCGTCGTGACGCGCGACGTCGAGTACTATCGCCGCGTGCCCGATCTGCAGGTCCGGGCGTACGCCCAGTAATCGCGAGTTGGTCATGGGCTTTCGGGAGCAGCTCGGCACGGCGGCGACGGCGAATCGTGGCGAGCCGCACGAGGAGCTTCCGCTGCTGCCGCTTCACTCCGGAGTCAGCCGGCGCCAGCAGACCGTGGGCGCCGAGCGGCGACGGCGTACGCGTCGAGTGCGGTGGAGCGGAACCCTCTCGATTCGGCACGGCCGTAACCGGTCACCCAGACGGAGGAGTCCGGGTCGACGGTCACCAGCGCAAACGCGTTGCCCGGCCCTTCGACGAGGGCCCGGAGCGTGTAGTAGGGAATGCCGTTGATGACGCTGAACGCGCCTTCGTGGCGGTGGCCCTGGAAAACCGCGAGCACCTTGCCGGACTCTTCCAGCACCTTCCGGACGTCTGCGGCGTCCTTCACGTAGTACGGCCCCTCGCCGTCGAGCTGCTGATGGACGAAGACGATGGCCGGCATGTCGGACTGCGCGAGCGCCAGCTCGAGGCGTTGGATCTGCTCCCAGCCGACGTTCGTGTCCGCCCACTCGAAGTTGCCGCGGCTGTAGCCGCCCCCGTCCGACTTGTAATTGGCGTCCAGCATCACGATCCGGATCCTCCGCCGAACCGTCCACGACAGCGCGGGGAAGTCATATGTCCTGGTCGGGGTGGTGATCCGCCAAGACGGCCCGAGGACCCGCTTGTCACCGCGCACCATCCAGGTCACGTTTGGCGCCACGAATCGAAACTGCTCTTTCGTGATGCTGTCCAGGTCGTGGTTGCCCAGGACGTGGAAGCGCGGGCCATCGAAAACGGCAAACACCGACTCGATGTGGCGGAGGTAACCGAGCGTGCGCGTTTCGTCAGGCGTCCGGTCCTGGTCCTTGAAGTCGCCCAGCTCAATGACGAAGTCCACCTGCGCCTGGTTCATCACTCGGACGAACTCCGCCAACCGGTCCGCTGCCTCACGGTAGTGGCGGTTGCCGACGTCATCGATGTCGGCGTAATGGACGTCGGTCACCATCCCGAAGCGGAGGAGGGGACGATCCTGGGCATGGAATGCCGACTGCGGCGACCCGACCAAGGCCGAGGCAGCGACGATGCCAAGGAGCAGACGCACGCGCGACGAATATGTCGAGAGCTGTTGACTGAGCATCGGGCGCAGACCTCCACGCAGCCGCTCACCCCCGGGCTGCCTTCGCCTGTGGTCGGCCGCGCGACGGCCCTGGGCCGGCGCCTCTCCGGCGACCCGGGCCGGATGCGCGCCTCGCCCGTCGCGCACTCGGCGCTCGATCGGCCGTCCGTTATCGTCTCTACTGTCTACTGCCTACTGCCTACTGCCTACCACTACTGTCTGCTGTCTACTTCCTCACGATCGGATAGATGTCTCGCGACGCGTTCTCGTAGGGAATCGCCGACACATCCGCAGGCCCGAGGCCTGGCGCATCGATGACGACGACGGCCTTGGCGAGGCCGTCTTCGACGAAGCCGCGCCAGAAGTGCACGCGCGACTTGATCAGGATCATGTCGCAGGCCTCGAGCGGGATCTTCAGGTCCGCCAGGATCCCAGGGTCCGTCACCTGGTGCAGCACCGGCGTCAGAATGAGGCGGTTCTCGCCGCCGAACTTCACGATCGCGACGGTGTCGTGCTGCCGGTACTTGTCGAGGTACTCGAGCGTCCCATCGATGTGCACGGGCCGCCCCGCGAATCCGTCGGCCCATCCCCCCACGTTCGTCTGCACCCGATCGCCGACCTTCGACCCTGCCTTGATGGCCTCAATGGCCTTCTCGTCCCTGATGGTCGCCACGCAGAGCCTGCTGGCCTTCTGCCGGATCATCTCCTCGAGGATCTGGCTCGAGTTCCCGGTCCGGTCGGAGTGGTCGGCCACGATAACGGGCACCTTGCCAGCCCTGGCGGCAGCGATGGCCTGGGTGACGCCCTCCTTGACCTTCGGCAGCGTCTTGCCCGCGAAGTCCTCCCGCTTCTTCCAGATGAAGTCCGACATGTCCTGGGCGATTCTGTCGGCGAGCGCCTGGTCATTGTTGGTTACGACCATGACCGTCGCGCCGATGTCCGTCACGTCCGCGTAGGCGAATCCGTACGCCACCGATACGTACGTGTCTGGCGAGCGTTCCTCCCACACCCTGGCGCGCTCCATGATCTCCATCGACGGCGACGAGCCGGTGCCCTGATACACGCTCGGGGTGAGGACGCCGGGTTTGCGCGTGGCCTTCGTGGGCTTGAACGTGCCCTTGATGACGCGCATCATCACGCGCGCTGCGCGCTCGCCCTGGAGCGCGGCGTCGTAGTGCGGGTAGCGTTTGGTGATGAACACGCCATCGGAGGCGTCCAGCAGCTCGTGATCCTCGTTGGCGTGCAGGTCGAGCGTGACCATGATGGGCACCGCCGGGCCCACGACCGCCCGAACCCGACGCGCGATCTCGGCCTCGGGCCTCGGCACCTCCTTGACCGCCATGGCGCCGTGCAGCGCGAGGAACACACCGTCGTACGGGCCGGTGGCCTTGATGTCGCTGGCGATCCCGTTGGCGTACTTGTCGAACGCCTCGAGCGTGACCCAGCTCCCGGACGACCCGCCCTTCGAATCGCGGGGCGACAGGATACCCTCGACCTCGACGCCGTCGTACTCACGCACGGCGTTCACGAATCCACCGATGTATCCGCCCTCGCGAAGGACATCGTCGCCCTTGACTGGCGGCCCGTAGAACTCCCACTCGGCAATGCCGGTCGGATCGGGGCAGAACGTGCACGTTTCGTGCGAGAAGGTGGCCACGGCCAGCCTGATCTTCTTGGGCCCGGCCTGTTCCGGCACTTGGGCCGTGCAACCTGACAGCAGGGTGACGGAGACGACGAGTGCGATCCTGGACGTTCTCATGATCCCTCCCTGGAGGCGCCGACGCGACGGGTGAGATTGTGTCCGGACGGGATGGTGGCTGTCCACTCTGAGCAGAAGCCCAGGGCTGGGGCCTTCGCCACCGGCTACGGCCCCCCCAAGAAGGCCCCGGGGCCTACCAACGGCCTGCCAATGCCCTGAGCCTCCGAGCTTCCACCTCCTGTCTTCTGTATTCTGTCTCCTGTCTTCTGTATTCTGTCTCCTGTCTCCTGCCTCCTACCGATGTCCCGCACGCTGTTGCTCGCGGTTGTTCTGGCCCTTGCAGCGCCCGCGCCGTTCGCGCGGGAACAAGGGCGCGGCCCGCTTCGCCTGCCGGACGCGTGGCTCCAGGGGTACGTCCGGACCATCTCCGGCAACTGGATCATGTATCGCTGGGCCTATCCCGGCCAGACACGTACGCTGCTGAGCCGCACGACCGACGGGGAGATGGCTGTCGAGTGGGAAGGCGAGCCGGTCCCTGACGGCCCCCCCGAAACGCCGGTCACGTATCTCTGGCACGCAGGCACCGCGTCCGGCTACGGGGCCCACCGCTTCTCCTTCTTCGCCAACGGCCAGGCGTGCGCGACGTTCACCTCCGGCAAGACGACGGCGGATCGGGAGTGGACTGTCTTCGGCGCCAGCGGCTCGGCGCTCTCGTTCAAGGCAACCAGGGTCGGTACCTTCAACGAGCTCTTCGGTTTCATGTGGCTCACCGCGCCGCGTTCGTTCTTCGGCACCGGTGCGCCCCGGTTCCGCGTCGTCGGTGAGGCCGCGAACACCCAGGACTACTACCTCGGGCCGCAGGAGCCCGTGCGGGAAGGGACGAGAGTAGGTGCGGAGGAGGCCGTACTCGCCGGCGGCCGGCGCGCCATCCGCGTGGAGATCAGCCACATCGGCGAAGACGCGCCCGTAGTAGTGCGCACGGGCGATCGGGTGCTGTGGAGCGGCCAGGTCGACACAGGGCACTCTGGCCTCCTGGTGCCGGCCGGCCCGAACGAGGAGATGAACCTGCCGGTGCGCGTCGAGCTCGGCGGTGCGGTGACCTTCGACGGCCAGCTGGCCCTCACACCGGTCCAGCGCCGCGAGCTGCACCTGCTGCCGCACTCCCACGTGGACATCGGTTACTCGGACCCGCAGCCAGAGGTCGAGCGCAAGCAGTGGAAGAACCTCGAGGATGCCGTCGGCCTCGGGCTGAGGACGGCCGACTATCCGGCCGGCGCGCGCTTCAAGTGGAACGTCGAGGGTCTGTGGTCCGTCGAGAGCTACCTGGCCCAGGCCAGTCCGGATCAGCGCCGGGCCTTCATCGCCGCCGTGAAGAACGGCACCATCGGCCTTCAAGCCAACTACGCGAGCATCCTGACCGGCCTGGCCACGCCGGAGGAGTTGCGCGCCTGGACGATGGCGGCAAGGCGGCTGCAGGCGGAATACGGGTTCGACCCCATCCGTTCGGTCATGCACACCGACGTCCCCGGCCTGAGCTGGACGGTGGTGGCGGCTCTGGCCGAATCCGGCGTCCGCTACTTCAGCAGCGGTCCCAACTACATGCCCGGCCTCCCGGATGGGGGCGATCGGATCGGCGCCACGCTGAAGGCGTTGGGCGACTGGCCGTTCTGGTGGGTCTCCCAGTCCGGCGAAGAGCGCCTGCTCTTCTGGATGGCCGGGCGCGGGTACTCGTGGTTTCACGGTCTCAACGTCGGGCACGTGTCGGACCGCGGCCGGGATGCCATCCTCGAGTACGCGCGCGCGCTGACTGCGAACGCCTACCCGTACGACCTCGTGCAGGTTCGTTACACGATCCGTGGTGACAACGGCCCGGTCGATCCGGACCTGCCTGACTTCGTGCGGGCGTGGAACGAGCGATTCGAGACGCCGCGCCTCGTCATCGACACGACCGAGTCCCTGTTCGCGGAGTTCGAGCGCCGCCACGGCCGGGACCTGCCCGAGATGGCGGGCGACATGACGCCGTACTGGGAGGACGGGGCTCTTTCGAGCGCGGCCGAGGAGACAGCCGTGCGCGGCGCCGCCAGGCGCCTCGCACAGGCAGAGCGTCTCTCAGTGCTCGCCGGGATCCGGCTGCCGCCGGACAGGCGTGCCGAGGCCTGGCGCAACATCCTGCTCTGGCACGAGCACACCTGGGGCGCGGCCGACAGCATCAGCCAGCCGGACAGGCCGGACGTGATGGCGCAGTGGGAGTACAAGCGTCAGTTCGCCGTCCAGGCCAGCCGCCAGACGCGCGCGCTGCTGGAGGGGGCCACGCCGCGGATCGAGTGGACGGGCACGGGCATCGACGTCATCAACACGCTGTCGTGGCAGCGCTCGGGCCTCGTCCTGCTCCCGGCCGCGTGGTCCACGGCGGGAGACCGTGTCCTGGCCGGAAACGAGGTGCTCCCGTCCCAGCGCCTCTCGGACGGCACCCTCGCGGTCTGGGTCGACCGCCTGATGCCGTTTCGCTCGGTCCGCCTGCGGGTTCGGTCGGGGAAGCCAGGGCTGCCCCGCCAGCCGGTCCGCGTGGATGGGGCTGTCGTCGACAACAGCCGCCTGGGCCTGACCCTTGATGAAGAGAGAGGTGCCGTCACCAGCCTCAGATGGGCGGGCGCCGACGGCCACGAGTTCGTGTCCGGAGATCCGGGGCTCTTCCGCTACCTGTACGTGCCCGGCCGCGATCCCGGCGAAGCGGTCGGCGGCAGCCTCGGGCGTCTCACCATCGAAGATGCGGGCCCGATCGTCGCCACCGTCCGGCTCGACGGGGCATTCCCGGGCACGACGGCCTCCACCCTGCGCATCCGGATGGTTGCCAGCACCGACGTCTTCTGGGTCCAGCTCGACCTCGACAAGGCACGGGTGCGCGCCAAGGAGAGCGCCCACGTCGCGTTCCCGCTCCGGGTACCAGGGGGCGTGACGCGCGTCGATCTGGGCGAGGCGCTGGTCGAGATCGGCCGTGACCAGTTGCCGGGCTCGTGCCGCGACTTCATCGGCGCGCACAGTGCCGTCGACGTCTCGAACGACAGCCTCGGCCTCTCGCTCGTGTCGCAGGACGCCCCGCTCATCGAACTCGGGGCCATCACGGATGAGCGCATCCACGATTCGGGGACGCGTGCCTGGCGCGAGCGGGTCTCGCCCGGCGCCACGCTCTATGCGTACCTGCTGAACAACTACTGGCACACGAACTTCAAGGCCGACCAGAGCGGCCCCCTGTCGTTCAGGTTCGCCGTGCGGCCGCACGGGGCGTTCGACCCGGTCGAGCTGTGGCGAATGGGGGCCGAGCAGGACTACCCGCTCGTGGCCTTCATCTCGGACAATTCCGTTCCTCCGATCCGCCCACCGTTCACCATCCAGGGCGCGTCGGTGGTGGTGTCGTCGCTGCGGGAGGAGGGCGGAGCGATCACCGCGCGGCTCTACAACGCCTCGGACTCACAGGCGGTAGTGCGGTTGCACCCGGGACCAATGGTGTCCGCGCTGCTCGGTCAGGACCGCGACGGCCGCTTCACTGTTCCGCTGAGTGCCTCGACTCGCAATGACGGCCGCGATTCGTTCCCGCCGAACGTGGTCGGATCCGCTCGCTCAGCACTCAGTCCCGAGGGCGCAAGTACGTTGCCATACTTGCGCATCGAGGGGCTGAGCGAGCCAATCACGCTGCCCGCCCATGGCACGAGGGTGATCCAGGTCGTGCGGCAGGCACCGTTGGACGCCGGCTTTCAGAAGACAGGAGACAGGAGACAGAATACAGGAGAGGCCGAGTCGCGCTGATCGCGCGACCGGGCCAGGTCTGAACTCATCCATGAAAGGTCCATCATGCGCAGAATTCCGATTCCGGTCGTTGCGATAGTCGTGGCGCTGGCCCTCTGTGTCGGGGCGGTGCCCGCGTCCGCCCAGACGGCGAGACGTCCGATTACGATCGACGATCTCTTCAAGATCAAGACGGTCGGCGATCCCCAGCGCTCCCCGGACGGCGCATGGATCGCCTACACGTTGGGCAGCACGGACGTCGAGAAGGACAAGCGCAACACCGATATCTGGATGGTCAGCTTCGACGGCACCCAGGACATCCAGCTCACGTTCAGCCCCGACAGCGAAAGCTCGCCCCGCTGGAGCCCGGACGGCAAGTACCTGGCCTTCCTCGCCAGCCGCGGGGACGAAGACGCCAAGAAGCTCGGCGCGCAGGTCTGGCTCCTCAACCGCAGCGGCGGCGAAGCGCAGCAGCTCACCGAGATCAAGGGCGGCGTCAGCGATTACTCGTGGTCGCCCGACAGCACGCGACTGGTCTTCGTGCAGGACGACCAGGATCCCGCCGACGAACCGGAGAAGATGGAGGGTTGGAAGCGGAAGACAGCGCCGCCCATCGTCATCGACCGGTACCATTTCAAGCAGGACCGGAGCGGCTATCTCAAGCGCTTCTACTCGCACGTCTGGATCTACGACATCGCCGCGAAGAAGGCTGAGCAGATCACAAAGGGTGAGTTCAACGACTCCTCGCCGTCCTGGTCACCCGACGGCCGGCGCATGGCCTTCGTCAGCCGACGGGTCGGGCAGGATCCCGATCGGAACGAGGACTCCCACGTGTATGTCGTCGATGCGAAGCCGGGCGCGGAGCCGGTGCAGCTCACGAGCTTCGCAGGCGCCAACACGGGCCGGCCGTCCTGGAGCCCGGACGGCCGGTGGATTGCGTACTTCCAGGGCGACGAGACCAAGTACCTCGCGTACGACATCGCCAGAGTTGCCATCGTCCCGGCAGCGGGCGGCCAGGCCCGCGTCCTGACGGCGAAGCTCGACCGGCCGGTCTCGGGCCGGGTGAGCTGGTCGGCCGACGGCAAGAGCCTGTACTTCACCGTGGACGACGACCGCATCACCTACGTCGGGAAGACGACGACGGAGGGCGGCCCCGTCGAGAGAGTGGCCGAGGGCAAGCGCGTGTATTCGAGCCTCTCGCTGGGCGCCGACGGAGCCATGACACTGCTGTCGGAGTCGGCCACGGAAGTGTCCGAAGTCCACGTGCTGGAAGGCGGCAAGCTCCGCAAGCTCACCACCCACAACGATGCGTTGCTCGCCGAACTGCAGCTCGGGACGACCGAGGATTTCTCGTCGAGGAGCAAGGACGGGACCGAGGTGCACGGACTGATGGTGAAGCCGCCGTCCTACACGGCGGGCACGAAGTATCCGACGCTCCTCGTCATCCATGGCGGGCCGAACGGGCAGGACGACCATTCGTTCGACTTCCAGCGGGAGTTCTTCGCAGCCAACGGGTACGTCGTGCTGGCCATCAACTACCGCGGCAGCTCGGGCCGGGGCGAGGCGTACCAGAAGGCGATCTACGCCGATTGGGGCAACAAGGAGGTCGTGGATCTTCTCGGCGCGGTGGACCAGGCCATCGCGATGGGCATCGCCGATCCGGATCGGCTGGGCATCGGGGGCTGGAGCTACGGCGGGATTCTGACCGACTACACCATCGCGACGGACACCCGTTTCAAGGGCGCCGTCTCGGGTGCCGGCAGTGCGCTGCAGTCGAGCATGTACGGACTCGACCAGTACATCGTGCAGTGGGATATCGAGGTCGGCCACCCGTGGAAGGCGCAGGATCTGTACATCAAGCTCTCCTACCCGTTCTGGCACGCGGACCGCATCAAGACGCCGACGCTCTTCATGGGCGGAGAGAAGGACTTCAACGTCCCGCTCGCCGGCGGCGAGCAGATGTACCAGGCGCTGCGGAGCCTCGGGGTCGACACGCAGCTCGTCATCTACCCGGGCCAGTTCCACGGCCTGACGATTCCCAGCTATCAGCGGGATCGGTACGAGCGGTATCTGGCGTGGTTCGATCGATATGTCAAGGGAGAGAAGAAGTAGACTGCTGTCCTGCGCAGGCGGCCTCGACATCCGCGACCGTCTTCGGAATCGGCGGGCCCAGCACCTTGTTGCCGGACTCTGTCACCAGCACGTTGTCTTCGACCCGGTAGCCGCGCATATCGCGGTACTTCTCGACCTCGGCATAGTCGATGAACTGTTCGAGGTGCTTCTCGGCCTTCCACTGGTCGATGAGCTGCGGGATGAAGTAGAGCCCCGGCTCCACGGTGAGTACGAAGCCCGGCTGCAGCGCACGGGCCAGCCGCAGATACCCGAGGCCGAACTGCGTGCTCCGCTCGACGCCGGGCTCGTAGCCGACGTACTGCTCGCCGACGTTCTCCATGTCGTGCACGTCCATCCCCATCATGTGGCCGAGGCCGTGTGGGAAGAACAGGGCGTGCGCTCCGGCAGCGACAGCTTCGTCGACATCGCCTTTCATCAGGCCTGCGGCCTTGAGGTCCGTCGCGAAGCTCTTCGCGGCGAGCAGGTGCACGTCCCGGTACGGCACACCGGGCTTGATGGCGCCGATGGCCGTCAACTGGGTCCGCAGGACCATCTCGTACACCGCCCGCTGCTGCGCGCTGAACTTCCCGCCGACGGGAATGGTCCGTGTAATGTCACTTGCATACTTGTTCACCGTCTCGACGCCCGAATCCAGCACCATGACGTCGCCGGCCTTCATCTGGTTGCCGTGATGATGGTTGTGCAGCGTCTCGCCGTGCACCGAGCAGATGATCGGGAACGACAGGGCGCAGCCCTTGCCGTAGGCCACGCGAACGATCTCGGAGACGACCTCGTACTCGTACCTGCCAGGCTTGGCGGCCGCCATCGCAGTCAGGTACATCTCCCGCGATACGCCGATGGCGAACTCGATGTCGGCCACTTCTTCGGCCGACTTGATGTTGCGCTGCGCCACGACGGCCTTGTGGAGCGCCTCGGATCGGTACGCCGGCACCATGCCGGGCTTGATGCCGAGAATGCGGGCGAGCTTCAGCGCGTGCTCCGTCCGATACGGGGCCAGAAAGTGCACGCGGCGGCCCTGCTTGATGGCTTCGGTCACCCGACCTTCCAGCTGAGCCAAGGGCGCGCTCGACACGATGCCGGCCGGCTTGCAATGGTCGGCGACGGTCGGCTGCGGGCCGGTCCAGACGATGTCGGCGACCGTCAGGTCGTCGCCGAACAGCGTGTCGGTGCCCGCATCGACATCGATCGCGGCCGCGAGCCCAGGCTGGTCGACGGCAAAGAAGTACAGGAACGTACTGTCCTGGCGGAAATGGTACGTGTTGGCCCCGTAGTTCATCCCCACTTCGTCGTTGCCGAGAAGGAGGATGATGCCCGATCCCACGTCCTTGGCCAGGCGCGCTCGCCGCTCCCGGAACACTTCAGGCTTGAACATGTCGTCTCCTGTCCTCTGTGTTATCGCAGACTTACCAGGTTCGCAAGCAGTTCGTAGGCGCCTGGAGTTCCCGCCTGCACCTGCCGCCAGAGCCCGAGGCCGAGATACAGCCAGCGGCCTTTGCCGTAGCGCGCCTCGACGAGCGCGCCGGTCTTGATCCCCTTGTTGTATTCGAAAGGCTCGTCGACCTGAATCAGGTCCACGTACTTCGGGTCGCGCTCGCCGAGGAAGTAGAGCCCGCGCTCCTGAACCCAGCCATCCCAGGTCCCTGGGTCCACCTTGTTGGGCGAGTTGAAGAGGGGATGGTCGGGCACCAGCACCTGAACGGGGGCGTCCTCGGCCGTGGCCCGGCTGCCGCTCACGCGCACCGGGAACGGCCCATACTGGGCCTGGTTGAACTCCATCTTGTTGTACTGGACGATCGCCGTCCCGCCGCCCTCAACATACTCGAGAAGGCGCCGGTTGTAGGCCCGCAGGTCCGCTCGCCGCTCGTAGGCGCGGATCCCGGTCATGATGACGTCGTACTTCGACAGATCACCCCAGGCCAGTTCGTCGGCACCGATGAACGTCACCGTCGCGCCAATCTGTTCCAGTGCCTGCGGGACGACGTCACCGACACCCATGATGTAGCCCACGCTGACGGCAGGGGTGGTCTTCACATCGAGCACTTTCACGCTGGCGGCTGCGTCGTGCATGACGTGGCGCCGCGTGAAGTGGGGGTACTCGACGGCCTGATACCCCCGGCTGAAGGCCACGCCCGGGAACGCGGAGGACGTCACCTCGGCGGCGATCCGGTAGTCGCCGGTCCTCACCGTTGGAGGCACGGTCACGTCGAAGCGGACGGTGAACGCCTCGTCCTCATTGGCCAACGACACGGGCATCGATGGCGGCGTGACTGTCCAGCCGGCCGGCGCTCTGACCTTCACGGTTCCCGAGGCACGGCCCTTCGTTCCGTTCACGACGGTGACGAACACCGTCCTCCCCAGACCGCGGGCGCCAGCCGGAACAATGACGACCCCTGGGTTCATCCGCACGGAGAATGCCGGCACCACGAGCAGTTCCACCCGCTTCTCGCCGGTGAACAGATCGGCGCCCGAACGGAAGATCACCGGCACATCGGTCCCGATCTCCGTGCCAGCCAGACGGAAGATCACGCGCACCCGGAAGGGCGTTGGCTCGAACGGCACTCCGAAGGGCACGCCAGCCCTGAACGCCGAGCGCGCGGCGCCCGGCTCGGGCTTCCAGTACGGCTCGGTCGCCTCTGCGTTGGCGGGGATCTTCACATCCAACGCGCATGTGAAGACACTGCCCGGGGCCACGGCGCCCGTCCTGCAGACCGCCGCCTCGCCGTCGAAGCCTTGAAGGCCGACCATCGCGACCTCGATCCCGGCCGACCCGAAGTTCGCCGCCGAGACGCTGACCCTCACCGGCTGCCCTCCGTACACCAGTCCGTCGTTCGCCAGGGCGTTGATGACGATGCCGTGCGCGAGGAGTGCGGCGTGCTCGAAATCCCGCAGCTTCGAGAGCAGGCGGTGTTCGATCTCGAAGGCCAGTGCGGCGGACAGATTGAACGATCTCAACTGCAACCGCAGGGCCTGCACGGCGGCGATTCCGGCCATGATGGCGGGAACGGTGGCACCGTCGCCGCGTTCGTCGAACAGCGCCTGTGCCCGTTCTGCCTCTGCAGCAATCGCGGCGAGGCCGGCGGTCAGCCCCGCCGGCGGCGTGGGTCCGGCATACGCAGCCAGGCCCGCGAGCGAGGTGTCGATGCCGTCGAACAGCCCGGTCTCCTCCTTACCCGCTTGGCCCGCCAGGACCGTGTCCGCCAATCGATAGCTCGAGCCAGACGGCCCAGGCAGCGGCAGCACCTGGCCGATGCCCTGGCACTTGTGCATGGCCCGGGCCTCGGCGCCGATCTCGGCGTAGGTCCGGCCGAGCAGGTGATCGAAGACGTTGAGGTCGACGGGCACGGTCCTCACGCCTGCCGGGGCCATGCGCATGCGGCCGAACCCGGCCAGGAAGTAGAGCTTCTTCGCCTGCCAAGGGCGCAGGCCTTTGTCGATCTGCTCGGGAAAGCGGGCCGGATCGGCGGCCGCACGGAATGCCTCGCGGGTGATGAGAGCGGAAGCCTGATGGTGCTGCCCGCCACCCGTGCCGTCCGGCGGCATCGCCGTGATGACATCCGGCCTCAGCATCCGGATGATCCGGACGGTGTCTGCCAGGATTTCATCCTTGCCCCACTTGCGGAACGTCTCCTCGGTACTGAACGAGTAGCCGAAGTCGACGGCACGGGCGAAGTACTGGTCCGCTCCGTCCAGCCTGTGGGCCGCGAGCAATTCGGCGGTGCGGACCACCGCCAGGTCTTCGAAGAGCTCCGGGCCGATCTCGTTCTGCCCCCCGTTGCCGCGCGTCATCGTGAACAGCGCCACCTGCATACCCTGCCCGCGGCTCAGCATGGCGAGCAGACCGTTGCCCTCGTCGTCGGGGTGTGCCGTGGCCTGCAGGAACCGGCCGATGGTGTTCAGCCGCCTCACGGCCAGGCCGAGGGCGACATGCCCGTTGTCCGGCGAGACCAGCCGGTTCGGCTGGGCGAAGAGCGCCGGGCCCGAGGGGGTCAGTCCCGCGAGCGCGAGGAGGGAGCCCAGCGCGACGGTCAGTGCGATGCGCTTCATGAGTGTCATCGTCCGAAGACAGAACCGGGGCGGACCTCGTCAGTGAGATTCGCCCCCACCGCGGCTTCGACGCCTCCTCAGCGCGTCTTCGACACGACGATTTCAACCCGCCGGTTGCGTTGCCGCCCGGAAGGGTCGTCCGTGCCGTCGTCCTTCGTGTTGGGTACGACGGGCCGCACCTCCCCAAAACCAGCGACCTGGATGTCCACCCCGGAGATGCCGCCGGCCTTCGTCAGCCAGTCGCGCACGGCTTCGGCCCGGCGAACCGACAGCGCCTGGTTGTAGTCTTCGGCGCCCTTCGAGTCCGTGTGTCCCTCAACAATCACGCGCGCGGACTTGCTGTCACGGATGAAGTCCGCCGCCGCCCTGAGCGTCTCCTCGGCCACGGGCTTGATGGTGGCCGCATCGAAGTCGAACAGGATGTCGGCGGCGAGCTCGAGACGGGTTTCGATCTCCGTGTCGGTCAACCTGGCCGCGATGTTCTCGACGACGTAGTTGAGATCCAGGACCGACGAGTTGAGATCCAGGACCGTTCGAATCGCTCCCGCCGGCACGTCTGCTGGCGGGTCGGTCGGTTCCTGCGCCAGCGCCCCGGCACACACGTGCGTGCCAAAGACCAGACTCAGCACGGCCGTGTAGAACCAGCGTCCGGGCATTCCGGCCGACCGCGGCAGGGTTCTTCTCATCGCTTCAGCGGTACGGCCTCGAACGGTTCGACGCCGGGAAGGAACACGGTAATGGCGTCCACATCCGCGGGCGGGGCGGGGAACTTCGCCCAGGAGTTCATGGTGGCGCCGGCTGCGAGATCGATGCCGAAGTTCCCGCGGTGACGGCTGGCGATCGGCACGCGCTCCGAGTCGGTCAGCACGAGGTACTTCTTCTTGTTGACCGGATCGATCAGGTAGGCATCGCCCGTCACAAGATAGGGGTCGTACCAGCCAGAACTGCCCTTCGCCAGTTGCACGGTCTCTGCCGTCGTATTGCGCCAGCGCCAGCGCACGGTGACGGTGTCGCCACTGGTGCGCGCCGCCTCGACCAGCGTGACTTCGACTCCGGCGATTTCGTGCGAGCGGGTCTGGCCGGCGGGATCGGCCGCAGCCGCCGCTCCCGTCTCCGATGGCGGGATCGCGGGCGGAACGGTGGCCGGACTCGCGGCGTCGGTCGCCGGAGCCGCGGGCCGCGATGACTCGGCCGTCGAGGCTGGCGGCTCTCCGCTCCCACAGCCAATCGTCAGACCCGCACAAAGAAGCAGCGTGGTGAGGGCCGGCAGAAGACGGGCACTCGTCGAGGCCATTAGCTCCTCCTGCGCGGATTCTAGGGTGGGGAGGACTCACGGTCAATCCCCCGTATCGTGCGGTCCCCTCCCGCCCCATGGCCTCACGAGCAAGGCAGGCCGCTACTTCACCGTCGCCGGTGCCAACGTGTACGACACACCCATCTCCTTCAGCAGCCGCTCGGCGCCGTCGACTTCCGCCATGTTCCACAGCATGTACCGGCTGTCGACGTGGATCGAGCGCGTCTTCACCTCGTCGAAGAGGTAGTCCGATGACACCGACTCGTAGGTGCCGTCGAAGAGCAGCCCCACCAGCTCGCCCTTCGCGTTCAAGGTGGGTGAACCGGAGTTGCCGCCCGTCGTGTCGACCGTCGAGAGGAAGTTCACGGGCACATCGCTGACACCAGGATCGAAGAAGGGTGTCCTCCTCCCGGCACGCAGCGCCGCGATGCCGTCGAGCTGCCTGCGCGGCGCGTCGAACTCGCCTGCACCGGTGTGCTTTTCGACGATGCCGGCGAGCGTGGTCTGCGGAGTGTAGAACAGGCCGTCCCGCGGGGACACCCCTTTGACCTGGCCGTAGGTCACGCGCAGTGTGCTGTTGGCATCCGGCGCCAGGAGGCCGCCTGCATGCTCGATGAGCGCTTCCATGTAGACCGGACGGACACGGGCGTACGCGCCGGCGCGATTCCTGGCAGCCTCTCTATTCGCTTCTGCCACGGGCTCGAGGGCGGCCGCCAGCGTGATGAACGGGTCGCCAGTTGCCACGAGGTCGGCCGTGCTCTTCTCGATCAGACCCATGCGTGTGTCGCGGCCGGCGAGCTTCGTGCCGCCATAGAGCGTGTCCAGGTACTTGGCGATGGCAGCCTCGATTGCGATCCTGTCCATCCCCGCAGCCAAGCCGGCGGCCCGGTCCAGCGCCTCGATGCGCTGGCCGGAGGGCAGCACAGCCGCCTTGGCCAGCGCCCAGCCGAAGAGGACGCGATCCACCGTGGGGTCGATCGTCCGCTGGAGTCGTTCCTGGCCCTCGCGGATCCGCGTCCAGTCGCGCTCCTGGTAGCCCGCATCGCGCTGAACGTCCGGCTTCGCCCGCTGGACCGACAGGCGGTAAAGCGTCTGAGCTGCGCCGAGGTACGAAGAGGCCGACGAGAGGAGGCCGAACGTGGCGTCCCGCTCGCGCGTGGATTCACCCTGGGACTGGAGGGCACGCATCGCCGCGATGGCTTCACCGTACTTCATCTGACGGGCCGGGCTGGCAGCGATCCACGCCAGGAGGTCCTCTTCCCGCGCCTGTTTCCTGGCGAGCGCACCGCCTTTGTGCATCCCTTCGAGCACGCCGCGCGAGTTCGTGAGACCGTTGTTCAGGCCCTGCACGCGCCCTGCCACCTTCAGCGTCAGGTCGGGCCTCTCCCTGGTCAGGCGGTCAATCGCCGCCAGATGCTCTTCGGCGAGGCGGATGGACCGAGGGAGCGCCCATTCGACCGTTTCCCTGACCTCGGCGTAGGTCTGGTGCCGCCGGGTCCGCCCCGGGTAGCCGACAACGAAGACGAGGTCGTTCGGCTTGGCCCCGCCGCGCGCAATCGGCAGCCAGTGCTTGGGCTTGTAGGGGACATTGTCCGGTGCGTGTGGCGCCGGTCTGCCGTCCTTGCCGACATAGGCGCGCAGGAAGCTCCAGTCGCCCGTGTGCCGGGGCCAGCGCCAGTTGTCCGTTTCGCCGCCGAACACGCCGATCCCCTCCGCCGGCGCGTACACGAGTCGGACATCCTTGATCTCCAGTTGCGTGATTTCGAAGTACTTGAGGCCTTCGAAGAACGACGCGACGGTGCAGCGCGCCCCGCCCCTCTCGCATGCAGCGACCCGTTCCTTGACGCGCCGGTCGATGGTGTCGTACCGCTCGCGGTCGGTCGCGGTTGTCGGGATCCCGCCGGTGATGGCGGAAGTGACCTCGACGACTGACGTGGTCACGTACACGCGCGACCCCGGGCCGTTCGACAGTTCCGCCTCGCGTGTTCCTGCAAGGTACCCGTCTTTCAACAGATTGCGCTCTGGTGTCGAGTTGTACTGCAAGCCCCCGGTCACACAGTGGTGGTTGGTGACGATGAGGCCGTCAGGAGAGACAAAGGACGCCGTGCACCCTCCCAGGGACACGATGGCGCCCATCGGCTGCCCGGTCAGGTCGGCGAACGACTTCGGGTCGCCGGCAAATCCGAGCGCGCGCAGCGTCTCGGCCAGGGCCGGGATCTGCTGTGGCATCCACATGCCCTCGTTGGCCTGCAGGCCGGCCGAGAGCAGGGCGAACGTCAGCAGAATGGCGGTACGGACAGACTTCATATGAGCCGCTCCTTCAGAGGACGTCTCTCAGTGGGCCACAGGCGATCGCGCCTGAGCTCGACCTTCAGCAGCGATGCCCATTGAATCAGCGGAGTGGATCGATGCGCCAGACCTCGATGACCGGCCCGGGTCTTTCGAGCGCGGGATCGATCCGGTCGGCGGTGTTGTGGAAGAACGGCGCGATCCGGGCGCGGCGATCGGGACCGATCTCGGGGCGGTAGGGCGAGAATGTCGCGAGCAGGCGCGCCCCTCCCTGGAGCGCCGCGTCGAGCGAGGGGAACGCGAGGGTGCCGGTACGATACCGGCTCACGGCGGCGTAGGCCACCCGGCGCATCCGCAGCGGTTCGAGGCCGCCGCCGTGGTCGAACTCGGCGGGCGAGATATACATCTTGTCCACCGCGGCGTCTGTGTCGGTGACGGTGCCGACATAGAGGACACGAAACGTCGGCGAGACCGCGGACGCGGCATCGAGCTGCTTCTGGAACTTGATCGAGGCCCGGGCCTCCGAGCCCAGGTGTGCGCGGAGCGCTTCGACCAGCGCCTCGCGCGACGGCCGAGGCTGAACGCCGTGCGGCTGGACGAGCACGGTCGCACCAGGCGGCGCCGTTCGCTCGATGAACCCGCGCGCCAGCGTGCGTGTGTCGGCCTGCGAGTAGAACGTATCCGACCGCAGGCTGCCGACAAGCCCCGGCACCGCAAGAGCCACGAACGCCATTGCGGCAACCAACGGCCTCGCCTCTCCCCGGTTGCGCGAGACGGCCGCCAGCCCTCGAGTCACGGCGAAGGCCGCGGCGACGGCGAGCGACGGAAGCAGGGCGTTGAGGTACCGGCTCATCGGCACCGTGTTCGCGAGGAATGCCAGGAACACCAGCGGGAAGCACGTGAGGGCGACCCACCTCCGCCAGTCCCGGATCGCCGCCAGCGCGAATCCTGCTGCGGCGGCCGCCGCCGTCGGCCAGCCGACGGCGTCCGTGGCGATCATGCGGAGGTAGGCGCCCAACGACGTAAAGGCGCCGGCACCTCCCACGGCACGGTCCACGTTGATCTGGCGCACCGCCACCATGTCCCGGATGGCAATGTCGAGCTCCGGAAGCAGAAACGGCGTTGCCGCAACGAACGCGGCGATTGACGCGACGCCGGCCCACACGAGGGGCCGAACCGCCCCCGCGACGCGGCCAAGACGATGCGCCTCGATGGTTGCGGCCGCGGCGATGGAGAGGACAAGGGGGAAGACGTAATACTGCGTCGACAGGGCCAATCCCACCATGGCCCCGGCCGCCATCCACGGCCCGCGCCGCGCGGCAGCGGCGGGATCGACGACGAGACGCGCCACGGCTGCCTGGGCGAGCACCACGAACAGGGTCACCGGCACGTCGAGCTTGATGTAGTGTGCGTCGCGAACGGCAAAGGGCGCAACGGCCAGCAGCAGCGCCGCGCCCAGCCCTGCCCCCTTCCCGTACAGCCGAGTGCCGAGTCTATAGACCGCCGCCACGGTTGCCACGCCGAAGAGCGCGGTCAGCAGGCGGCCGGCAATGACGACCCGAGAGGGGTCCACGAAGAACTCCCGCTCGAAGGCGGCGACGGACGCAAACACTCCGGCGAGGCGCCCGGCAACGAAGAACAGGCCTTCCCACACGAACAGCGCATAGAAGTAGAGCGTGGGGTAGAGGAAGTTGTGGGGACTGGGGTCCCCCTTGGCGAAGGCCAGTGCGCGATTCAGGATATACGGTTCATCTGGGTGGTGCAGATCCGGAAGGCCCCACTCGATGGCGTACACCCGCAGGCCGAACGCCATTGCAGCGCACGCAAGGAGAGCCCAGAGGCCGCGCCGGTCCTTCATGCAACCGCCCCACTTTGGAGGCACATCGCCATCCGACCGCCCTGACTACGCACGCGCCCAGACACTGCGCCCATTATTGCCGAGCGAGCGCCGGACGTATACTGGCGTCATGGATGTCACCCTCAAACACCAGCCAGCATTCTCCCTGGCCGTGGTCACGCTCGGCCCGAATGAAGAGATCAAGGTCGAGCCGGGCGCCATGGTGAGCCACAGCAACGGCATGACGACGGAAACCAAGGCGTCGGGCGGGCTCTTCGGCGGCCTCAAGCGGATGGTCGCGGGCGAGAGCTTCTTCCAGAACACGTGGAAGGCGCCGGCCGGCGGCGGCGAGATCACGCTCGCGCCGACGCTGCCTGGCGACATGATCACCCTCAGTATGACCGGTGGCGATTTCCTCCTCGCCAGCGGCGCCTACGTCGCCAGCGAGATGGGCGTATCGATGGACGCCACGTGGGGAGGCGCCAAGGGCTTCTTCGGCGGTGGCGGACTCATCCTGCTCCGCATCAGCGGCAACGGCAAGGTCGTCGCCGCGACCTACGGCGCCATCGAGGAGCGCGTGCTCGCTTCTGGCCAGCGCTACGTCGTTGACACCGGCCACATCGTCGGCTTCGACACGACCGTGCAGTTCCAGGTGACGAAGTCCGGCGGCTGGAAGTCGACAATCCTGGGCGGCGAAGGTCTGGTGTGCCAGCTCACCGGGCCGGGCCGTGTGCTGATGCAGTCGCGCTCGACCGAGGCGTTCCTCGGCTGGCTGATTCCAAAGCTGCCGAAGTCGTCGAGCAGCAACTAGGGTGAGCGCCGGGCCTGGAAGGACACCTGGGTCCGTCTTCCTTCGTACCTGATCTCCCGCGTCGTGCCCTCTGGAATCACCACGATGCGGAAGGTCCGCGCGTCGGCCAGATTCTCGGCACCTGCAGGCGACACAGGCTCGATGGTCAATTGGCGGGCCCCGTCGTGCCAGGTGAAGCGCGTCCAGGTGCCACGCCCCTCGAGGTACGCCTGGCTGATCCCATCGTCGTCGTAGAGTCTGAACTCGCCGTTCGCGCCGGGGTAGATCCGGATGGTCGTCGGTTCGTCGACCGCTTGACTGGTGTACTGACGCGCCGGATCGACCGGGATGACGGCGCCCGCTCGAACGTAGATGGGCATGGTTGCGAGATCCACCGCGCGCGTGACGATCCGCCCGCCGGCAACGGCTTCGTTCGTCCACCAGTCGTACCAGCCCCCGTCTGGCAGATAGACCTCGCGTGAGCTCGCACCCTTCGCGAACACCGGGGCAATGAGCAGATCGCGTCCCCAGAGGTACTGCGTGCCGAGGCCGCGCGCACGTTCGTCGGCCGGGTAGTGTAACCACATGGCGCGCATGAGCGGCAGGCCTTCCGCCCGGGCCTCCCAGGCCAGCGTGTAGGTGTAGGGCATGAGTCCGTAGCGCAGCTGGGCGTAGCTGCGCGCGATCGGTTCGATCGCCGCATTCTTCAGCTCCGAGGGCAAGATGTTGCGCGGATCGTCCGGCGGAATGGGCGTGTTGCGGTTGCCATATTCACGCGGACCCACGTCGTCGAGCCCCCAGCCCCAGGGCAGGCGCATCCACCAGACACGGCCGTGCGCGCGGAAGGATCCGCAGAACGCCGCGAACTGGAACCACCGCGCGTAGAGCTCGCCCGTCAGCTCGCGGTTCGGGTAGAAGCCGCCGATGTCGGAGCCCCAGTACGGGCCGATGCTGAGCGAGTAGTTGAGCCCGACGGCGATCTGCGCTTCGAGCGTCTTCCAGGACGATTCGGTGTCACCGGACCACACCCAGCCGCCCCAGCGCGCGATGCCCGGGTAGCCGTTCCGCTGAAGGTGCCAGGGCCGCACGTTGGGGCGCGTCAGCAGCGGGCCGTGGTAGTACATCCGGTGGCGCGCCAGCCGTTCGTGCAAATTGAGCCAGTCGCCCTCGTCTGGCCAGAAGGCATCGATGCCGGCGTCCAGCAGTGGCACATGCTGCCGCCAGTAGGTCTGGATGTGCCCTGCGTCCAGCGTTTCTTCGGGACGCGGCGGGATCGCCCCATGCAGCGTCGGCAGCGCGTCGCGATCCCACGGGACCATGTGGACGACGACCTTGACGGGGCGCGCGTGCATGTCGGCGATGACCGCCTTCGGATTTCGGGTGAAGACATCGGGGTTGAACGAGAACGACGGCTGCGTCGTGTTCCAGCCGCGCGGGCAGAATCCGGTGCCGAGGTAGATCACGGCGTCCAGGGGTATCTGCTTCTGCCGGAACGTGTCGATGATCTCGACGAGCTGCCTGTCATCCTGGAGCGTTCGGTGAGACTGCATGTAGCCGAGCGCCCACTTTGGCGGCATCGCGGCCGGGCCGGTGATCGCCGCGAAGTCCTTCAGCGCGGCCGGCGGGTCGTGCGCATCGAACACGAATACGTCGTACAGCCCGGGCACGTGCGCCTGCGGTGGCGGAAGCCCTTTGCCGAGGCTCTGCTCCTGGTTGCCCTGCGTCTGAGGCGCCGCCTCCCCTACCGGCGCGACGGGAAGGAGGACGCCGCGGGTGACGTCTCGCAGGTCGACCTGCACCCAGGGCGCGGCCACAAACAGCCCCCACCCGCCGGTTCCCCAAAGCACAGGCGCGGGATTGCGTGAGCCGTACACGTCGCTTTGCCAGCGGGGCTCCATCGCGTCGAGCGCACCACTGCGGTCGAACTGGACAGGGTGCTCGCGCCAGGCCGCCCCGCGTTCGGGTCGGGGCCCGCCCTCTCCCATCCCGAGCACGGGATGCCCATCGAGCCGGAAGGCGAGCCGATCGGCCCGATCGAACGTCAGTTCCTGGACCGGCTGGCCCGCAGCATTCGTGACCGTGATTGTCAGCGGAGCCGCCCGCACCTCGACGCGCAGGCCGCCGATGTTCGCGCGAACGGTGGTCGCAATCTCCCGGAGCCTGACAGCGGGCTTCGGGTAGGTCCGTTCCATCAGCGCCGGGTTGTCCGGAAGGTCCGTGTCGAAATCGACAGGCTTCAGCGTGACGCGGAGGCCGCGCTCACCAGCCTGTCGGATGTCGAGCTCGGCAGGCCTGCCGGCGGCGGTGATGGGCGTGGCGGGCCTGGTCTGCGTGCCTGCAGCCAGCCACAGCACGACGGCACAGGATGTAACGACGCGCACAGAGGACCTCCCCTCGCTCGGTGTTCATCCTACCAGCACGCGCCTGGAATGGCCGGCCGGATGTACTGGAGTCACGGCACCCGTCTCCGATGACACGCCGGGGACGTCCAGCCGGCTGCGAGCGGGCGGTTGGATTCCCGCCACGGCTCCGGCTTCGGGGCAGTCTGTTCGCAGGAATGCCGGCAGCCCGAGGGGGCGCACGTCAGATTTGTGAGATGCGGTCACGCGGCCTCTCCTCGAGCGGTGGCTGAACGTGCGCCCGGCGCAACCTCAGGCGTTGCGTCGGGAGAGAGGGGCGATTATAGTGGCGGCATGAGATTCCGAGTGGTCGTCGAGCCCGACGAAGACGGCGTGTTTGTCGCCGAGTGTCCGGCGCTTTCAGGCTGCGTCTCCCAAGGCAAGACGCGCGACGAGGCGCTGGCGAATCTCCGCGATGCCATCCAAGGCTACCTCTTTAGCCTGGAGAAGCACAGTGAACCCGTCCCGGGCCCCATCACGGAAGCCATCATAGAAATCCCGGCATGACCCGACTGCCCGTGTGTAGCGGCGCGGATGCCATCCGGGCGTTTGGGCGGCTTGGCTACGAGGTGGACCACCAAACCGGCAGCCACGTGATCCTCAGACAGCCGTCATCCGGCCGACGGCTTACCGTGCCCAATCACCCAGAACTCGCCAAGGGTACGCTTCGGGCACTGATTCGCCACGCCGGCGTGACGAAGGAGCAGTTCGCCGAACTGCTCTGACGGATTCCTTCCGACCCGGGTGCGGGCTATGTCGGCGCGCAGACGGCCTCTATACGGTGGCCGATCAATCGCCAGCCGCTTGTGGTACTGTCTTGGGGTTTTCTTCGGCCTCCGGCCCTTGGTTCCCAACAAGGAGTAGTGGCATGCACACGGTACGCCCACTGGCGCGGGTCGCAGGCGCAATCTGCCTGCTCGCGCTCGTCGTCGCACTCGTCCCGGCGGACGTTTCCGCCCAGCCGATCCCCGCGAGCGTCGTGAAGGCAACTGCGTTCCGCGCGATCGGTCCGACCCGCCAGAGTGGCCGGTTCGTCGACTTCGCCGTTCCGCTGCAGGATACCGCCATCATCTATGCCGCGACGGGTTCCGGCGGACTGTGGAAGTCGGTCAACCACGGCCATTCCTGGGTGCCCATCTTCGACGACCAGCCGGTCATCTCGATCGGCGACATCGCCGTCGCGCCGAGCAACCCGAACATCGTCTGGGTCGGAACCGGCGAGCACACGTCGTCGCGCAGCACCTACTGGGGCGATGGCGTCTACCTGTCGACCGACGCGGGGAAGACCTGGACGAACATGGGCCTGAAGAACAGCCATCACATCGGACGGATCGTCATCGACCCGAAGGACCCGAACATCGTCTACGTGGCGTCCTTGGGGCCCCTCTACAGCCAGGGCGGCGAGCGCGGGGTCTTCAAGACCGTTGACGGCGGGAGGACCTGGGCGAAGTCGCTCACCGTCACCGCCGACGGCCGCGATGTGGGTGCGGCCGACCTGGTGATGGACCCGAAGAACCCGAAGGTCCTGTACGCCGCCGCCTACGACAAGGAGCGGCTGCCATGGACGTTCAACCTCGCCGGTCCGGGCAGCGGCATCTACAAGACGACCGATGCCGGTCGGACATGGACGAAGCTCACCGTGGGCCTGCCGGGCGGGATGCTCGGGCGGATCGGTCTCACCGTCTATCCGAAGAACCCGAGGATCCTGTACGCCAACATCGAGAACGGCAACAAGCCCGGGATGTCGGACGAGGATCGATTGAAGGAGTTGCGCGAAGGCAAGTCGAGCAGCGGGATGATCGGCGAAGAGGTGTACCGGTCGGATGATGCCGGAAAGACCTGGAAGAAGGTCAGCCCGGAGAAGCAGCGGGTCGGCGGCGGGCCCGGCTACTACTACATGCAGATCATCGTGGACCCGAACAACGCGGAACACGTGTATGTGCTGACGGTTGGCGTGACTCATTCCACGGATGGCGGCAAGACCTGGTCGCGGCCCTTCCAGTTCGGCGGCGACAACCACGCCCTGTGGATCGATCCGGCGAACTCGAGGCACATGCTGCTCGGATACGACCACGGCATGGGCATCACGTTCGACGAGGGCGCCACGTGGTACCACCCGGACGAGCTGCCGCTGGCCCAGTTCTATGCGGTCGGCTACGACATGATGGTGCCGTACAACGTCGCCGGCGGCCTGCAGGACAACGGGTCGGTTCGCGGACCCAGCACCAAGCGGGGCGGCGGGCCGATCGTCTTCGAAGACTGGAAGCGCGTGGGCGGCGGAGACGGCATGTACAACGTGTTCGACACGGTCACGAACCGCTACCTCTACAACGAGTCGCAGTTTGGACCCATCACCCGGATCGATCTCTACACGGGCGAGACCAAGAGCATTCGTCATCAGGATCAGACGCTGCGCTACAACTGGAACGCGCCGATCCTCGTGTCACCCCACGACAGCAACGTCATCTACCACGCCGCGAACAAGCTGCTGAAATCCACGTACCGCGGTGAGGGCTGGGTCGAAATCAGCCCGGACCTCACGACGAACGATCCGAAGAAGCTCACGACGGGCAAGGGCGGCGACGGCAACATCCAGTACTGCACGATCACCGCCATCGACGAATCACCCGTCGTTCGCGACGTCCTCTGGGCCGGAACCGACGATGGGAACGTGTGGGTGACGAAGGACGGCGGCAAGAGCTGGACGAAGCTGAACGACAAGATCCCGAACAACCCGGGGTACTGGGTCAGTCGCGTGGTCGCGTCGCACCACGCGCCAGGGACGGCATATGTGACGTTCACCGGGATGCGCAATGACGATTTCAGGCCGTTCGTGTACAAGACGACGGATTTCGGGGCGACGTGGACGTCGATTGCCGGCAACCTCCCCGACAAGCCGGTCAACGTGATCCGCGAAGACCCCATCAACCCCAACCTTCTCTTCGTCGGCGCGGACTTCGGGCTCTACGCCAGCATCGACGGCGGGAAGAACTGGACCGAGCTGAAGGAGGGCCTGCCCACGCAGCCCGTGTACGACCTGAAGATCCAACCCCGCGAGAAGGATCTGATCGCGGCCACGCACGGCCGGGGCATTTTCATCGCCGACATTTCGGCGCTCGAGGAGATGGGCGCGGCGGTCCTGGACGCGGACTTCCATCTGTTTCAGCCGGAGTCGAGGGTGAAGTGGGTCGTACGGCAGCCACACGTGTCGGCCTCGACCAATTTCGACGGCCAGAGCGAGCCCGGCGGGATTGTGATCAACTACTACCAGAAGGCCGCAGCGTCAGGTGACGTCACCGTCAAGATCGTGCAGGGCACGCGGGTCGTCGCCGAGGGCAAGGGCCCGAACAACGCCGGCATGAACCAGGTGCTGTGGAACATGCGGGTGACGCCGGCAACAGCGCCCGGCGTGGCGCCGGCAGGCGGGGGCCGGGGCGGCGGGCGCGGCGGGTTCGCCGGTGGCGGGGGCCGCGGGCAGGCGGCCGCGCCGGCGATCGCGACCTTCGGCGGGAACCAGGCAGCCGACGTCGGTGAGTACACGGTGGTTGTCACCGCCGGCGGCAAGACATACTCGAAGCCGGTCCGAATCATCGAGGACGTCTGGTACGACGGGGTGTTCTAGAGCCGGGATTCGGGATTCGGGATTCGGGCTGACGGCGGCGGTGTTCTCGTGTGAGTGCCGCCGCCGTAGGCTACGCTGCTGCTTCACTCCGGCGACCAGCCGCGGATCCGTTGAGCCGCCGGCGTGGCCGCCGGCGGATCGAGGTTGGTCAGGACGATGACGATATAGCGGCAACGGCCGAGTCCCGAATCCCGACAGTCGGGATACACCCGCCTGTGTTACTCTCAGGGCAGCCACGCGCCCGGGGCGGCGGGCGACGGCCATGTATCGCCCAGCCCAGAGTCTGAACCTCCTTCTGTGTGCCCTCCTGGCACTTCTGGCCGGGTCCCGGTTGACGACTGCTGTCGCGCTGCCAGATGCAACAGCCCGCGCCGACAATATCATCGTCTCTTTCGACCTCGTCGTCGTCGATCGCAGCGGCCGTGTACCCGATGACCTGGGTCCGGACGACTTCCAGGTCACCATCAACGGATCCCCAACGCGCGTCCTTTGGGTCCGCCACGTCAGCCGGGGCCCGGGCGCCGAAAGCGACGCCGCCCGGCGTCAGGACGCCCGGCGCGGCCTCGCGACGTTTGCGGCCGAACCGGCCCGCACGGTGCTCGTGCTGATCGATCAGACGACGATGCGCCAAGGGTCGGAGCGCGCCGCAGCGGCGGCCGTCAACGCCTTCGTCGACCGCCTCGGTCTGGACGACCGCCTGGGTGTGATTCGTCTGCCGCTGCAGCCGGAGACGCTGATCGAGCTGTCGACGGACCGCCCGGCGGCCCGCGAGGCCGTCCGGCAGACCGTCAGTCTGGCCGCGCCGAGCCCGACCGCGGATGTCGAAGGACTCCAGGCGAGGATGCAGGCCGATCCGAACCGGGCCACCGTCGTCGATCCCGATCGAGCCGGCGATCCCGAACGAGTCGTACCCCCGGAGGTGGATCGCCAACTATCCGCGCTCGAGGTGCCTCCTCCGCAATCCGAGTTCGACCTGGCCCTGCGGGGAGGCGCACTCGCGGGCCTGTACGATCTTCTCGTCGCCCTCGGCAAGGCGCCGGGGCGAAAGGTCGTGGCCTTCTTTTCCGCCGGCGTGCACGGAGCGACCCAGAACGACGTTCGGCGCACCGCCCTGGCGGCGGCGGCCGCCAGGGCGATGGTGTACGCGTTCGGCCTCGACGGCGCAAGGGGACCCAGCGGCCAGATGCCGGACGTGGGCCCTCTCGAGGCGGTCGCAGCGGCCACGGGCGGACGTTACGTGAAGCTCGACAGGAAGCCAGAGCGGACAATCGAGACCGTCATGCCGGAACTCTCGGCCGCCTACGTCCTTGGCATCGAGGCCCGCGCCTTTCCGGACAGGCCCGTTCCGATGCGGGTTTCGCTCGGGCGCAAGACACTGGTGCTGCGCTCGCCGCAGTGGCTCGCCGCAACAGAGGATCCGGACGACCTGGTTCCCGTGACCACGCCGGCGTCAACACTCGCGCCGGCGATGCCGGCTGTGGCACCGGGCGAGGGCGCTCCGTCCGGTGGCGACACCGCGGCGCGCCGGCTCTCCGAGGTTCTGGCACGAGACGAAGATCTCCGCCATGCGCTCGCTCGCATGACGGCCTATGTCGAGTCCTACGTACGCGAGTACGCGGCCCTCGTGGCTGAAGAGGACTACTACCAGACGGCCGGAACCGGATCGGCGCGTCAGATCGCCCGCCTGCGATCCGACGTCCTCCTGGTGCGGCCAGGCGACGCGAAGGCCTGGTTGTGTTTCCGCGACGTGTTCGAGGTCGACGGCCGGGCGTTGCGCGATCGGGAGGATCGGCTGAAGCGTCTCTTCCTGGACCCGTCGCTTCGGGCCGTGGCACAGCTTCAGGCCATCAAGGACGAGAGCGCGCGCCACAACGTCGGGCCGGTCATCAGGAATCTGAACGTCCCTCTCTTCCCGCTTGTCGTTCTCGAGCGGGAGAACCTGCTGCGCTTTCGCTTCAAGCTCGGAAAGAAGCAGGAATCGGACGGGGTGGAACGCTGGCGCGTGGATTACGAGGAACTGCTGCGCCCGACCATCGTCACCACGAACGACGATGAGGACGTGCCCATCACCGGCTCGTTCCTGATGGATCCGATGACCGGCGCCGTCATCGAGTCCAGCCTCATCGCCGACACGAAATGGGGACGCGCCGAGCTCAAGACCAAGTACCGTCGTGATGCGCTGCTGGGATTCTGGGTGCCGGCCGAAATGACCGAGTACTACCGGTCCAGATCGTACGCGACGCTCGCCGATGGGCGGGCGACCTACGGCAACTTCCGCCGCTTTCAGGTGAGGACCGAGCAGACAATCACCGTCCCGAAGTAGGCCGGTCGCCTACTGCCTACTGCTCCTTCCTCATCCCCCTGACCACTTTCCCCACGAGCTTCTGGTCGACCACGACCAGGACCCGCAGGATGTAGTCGCCCGGAGGCACCTGGCTCAAGGCAATGCCCGCCTGGATCTGCCACGTCTCTTCCTCGTTGCCTGGCAGCACGCTGGCCGTGACGGCCCCGAGCGCAGGCCCCTCCGCGGTCGCGGCCAGCTCGACGACGGCGGAGAGCTCAGCCGCCTTCGGTACGCCGTAGGCCTCGACGTACGTGATGAGTGCCGGGTCGTCGCGGAAGAGCAGCTTGGGTGCGAAGCGGCCGGTCGTCCTGGTGCCCAGGATCATCGCGCTCAGCGTGACCGGCACGGCTTGAACGAGCTGTGCCCGCACCTGTGTGTCGAGCGTGCCCAGGCGGCCGCCGCGGTCCGCGGCCGCCACGCGCAGGCGGTAGGTTCCCGGCTTGACCGACAGGGCAGCGAATGGCGGCATTCGGCCGAGGTCTTCCGTCCGCAGGGTCGCTTGCGCGACCAGTTTGTCCCGCTGGTCGTACAGCGCGACGGCAGCCGACGCGAGGGGCTCCGCCGAGTCGGCCGGCTCGAAGACCACGACCATCTTGATGGTGTTCTTCGTCTCGCCGCGCGACGGAAACGCCGCGGCACGGAGGCGCAGATCCCGGCGGACGTCGCCGACGCGCAGCAGATCCGACACCGACGGCTTCTTCCCGGTCGGGGCGCGCGTGTCAGCCTTGATGCCAGGAATCACCACCGCCGATCTGATCACCACTCCGCGGCGAGCGACCGACACCTCGAGGTGGTGGACGGAATCGATGCGCTCGGTGGGCTCCGGGTCGAACGTGGCCCGGTAGAAGGCTCCGGTCTCCCGGACCATCCGGTCGATGTTCGGTGCGGTTTCGGCCGTCAGGCGGATGAGGTCGCCATTGGCGGCACCGGTCAGGATCTCGAGCCCGGCCAGCAGATCGTTCGTGCTCGCCGGCTGCGCACTCGACGAATCGTCGACGGCGTGGACGGCGTAGAAATTCAGGCCAGCCTGGGAGGCGATGTTCTTGAAATCGCTGTAGTGGTTGGTTCGCACAATGCAGGTTTCCGTGGGCTGTCCGAGCCGCTGGGGCGCCACGGTCTCGGGCAGCGTCAGCCCGGCGGAAAAGAACAGGACCGTCGTGGAGGGACCGCTGCGCACGGCGAGGATCAGATTCTGCAAGGCCTCGATCGTGGTCAGGGTCCGGCACCTCGCGTCGCTGTCGGTCCGGCCGCGTGTCGATCTCCCCACCAGCCCTGCGAGGCTCGCCCGGACCATCGCCCGATCCGTGGTCAAGCCGACACTGGGCCCGCCGGCAGGTATAGTCAGGACACCGGCTCGGTCGCCGGGCGCAAGGCGGTTCAGCAGACGATCGACGGCCGCCCGGATCGGGGCCTCGGTTCCGGGGGCAATGGCGTCGTCTTCCAACACGATGAGGATGTCGCGTTGCTCCCCGAGAACATCGTTCGTCGCGAACGGGGCCGGGCCTGCGTCTATCGCTCCGGGGCCGGGCTCAGTGCCGTCGAAACGAACGAGATCGAGCGAGCGCACCTCCCTCGGCCTTCCGTCCACCTTCAAGACGACGTCGGCGGCCGACAAATCCAGCACCGGGCCGCCGCCTGTATCGAGGGCCCGGAACTCGACGACAACCGGCTGCGCAGGAAGCGTGAGTGGCGGCTGGGCCGGGACATCCGCCCAGGCCAGCAACGCCAGCGCCGCCGGGGCCAGCACGTCGATCGCCCGATGATGGCGCGTCAGCATGTCTATTCCACCTTTCGCAGTGTCCGCGCCACCTTCCCCACGAGCTTCTCGTCGACCACGACGAGCGCCCGAAGGACGTAGTCTCCGGGCGGAACCTCGCTGAGCGCGATGCCGCCCGTCACCTGCCAGGTGCCCTCCTCTCCGCCGAGCTGGATGCGGGCAGGCACGGCCCCAATTGCCGGCCCATCCGGGGTCGTGGCCAGCTCGAAGGCCGCCGAGACCTCCGTCGCCTTGGGCACGCCGTAGATCTCGAAGTAGGCGATGAGCGACGGATCGTCCCTGAAGAGCAGCTTCGGTGCGAACCGACCACGGCTGGTGGTGCCCAGTACCATCGCGCTCAGGGTGACGGGATCGGCCTTGGTGAGTTCGGCATCGATCCGGGTGTCGACCGTTCCCAGACGCCCGGCCCTGTCCTTCGCGGCCACACGCAGCCGGTAGGTGCCGGGTGTCGCCGAAATCGCCGTGAACGGCGGCGACTGCGCCAGTTCCTCCTCCCGGAGCGTTACCTGCGCGGTGAGCCTGCCCCGGGCGTCGTAGAGCCCGAGGGCTGCGGCGCTCGGTGGCTCGGTGCTGTCTGTCGGCTCGAATACGACGACGACCTTGACGGTGTTCTTCGTGTCGCCCTTCGACGCGTACGCCGCCGCGCGCAGTGGCAGGTCCCGGCGCATGTCCGTCGTGCGGAGCAGGTCGGTCACCGAAGGCGGCGTGGCCGAGCCGGCGCGTGTTTGCGCTCTGGCTATCGCCAGCGTGGACTCGACTCGAATCGCTACCCCGCTCCGATTCACAGAGAGATCGACTCGGTGGAGCCTGTCGTCGCGTTCCTCCGGTTCGGGGTCGAACGTGGCCCGATAGAATGCGGAGGTCTCGCGCGCCAGGCGCACGATGCTCGTCGCGTCCTGCGTGGTCAGGCGGATGGTGTCTCCGTTGGCCGCGCCGGCAAGACTCTCGAGACCTGCCACGAGTTCATTGGTCGTCGTGGCCTGCGGGATCGCGGTGTCGTTGAACACGTAGATCGCGTAGAAGTTGACCCGCGACAGCGCAGCCGCGTTCTTGAGTTCGTTGAAGTAGTCGATCTTGACGATGCACAAGTCCGAGGACTGCCCGAGCACAACCGACGTCGTCGTGTCCGGCGGCGCAACGCCCGACGAGAAGAACACGATCGTCGTCGAGGGACCGCCGCGGACGGCGAGAAACAGGTCCTTCAGGGCCTGGAGGGTGAAGATCGTCCGGCAGCGTGCGTCGTTCGTCGTCTGACCCCGCGTCGAGAGGCCGACCAGCTTCGCGACACCGGCTCTGATGAGCTCACGATCCGTGGTCAGCCCGATGTTGGTGCCGCCGCGCGGGATGTTCAGCAGTCCCACTCGGTCCCGGGGAGACAGCCCCGCCAGCAGCCGATCGACCGCGGCGCGCACCGGCTGCTCGGTGCCGGGGGCAATCGAATCGTCCTCGAGGACCAGCAGGATGTCGCGTCGCTCTATAGGGAGCGTATTGGTGGCAAATGGCTCCGCCAGCCCGGTGTCCGTCGTTCGGCTGGACGAGTCGGTGTCGAATCGTACCAGCGCGAGCGACCGGACGGTCCTGACTCTGCCGTCAACCTTCAGCACGACATCGGTCGCGGTCAGGTCCAGGATGGGGATTCCGCGGTCGCCAAAGGCCCTGAATTCGACGGCGACAGGCTGCGGGGGAAGGAGAATACGCGTCTGCGCCCCGGCAACGGTGGCGCCAACGCCGGCAGCGAGACCGGCCGCCAGCACGCAGAATCGGAGCACGGCGACGAGTAGCCTGAACATGGACAGAGGATACTCTCTGTTTGCGTCCTCGCCCAAGCAGAAGCGCGTCAGTTCCAGCGGAACCAGCGCAGGGCGAGACCAAACGGGACGATGCCCCACGCCGCAAGTGCGAGCATCCGCCATGTCTGCAACGCCAGGGGCGCGCCTTCGAGGATGACGTCGCGCAGCGCGTAGTTCAGCTGCGTCAGCGGCAGGACCTGCACGAGGGGTTGCATGAAGTCGGGGAACCGGTCCGGCGAGAAGAAGATCCCTGACAGCAGCCACATCGGCAGCATGACGAGGTTCATCAGCCCGGAAACGGTCTCGATCCGCTGCGCGCGGCTCGCGATGAGAAGGCCCAGGCCCGCGAACGCCACGCCGCCCAGCAGCGTCAGCACGATGATGGCCGGCAGGCTGCCACGGATGGGCACACCGAACAGCAGCACGCCGGCGACCAGGATGATCACCAGTTCGGGCACCGTGAACACGATCCGCCCGCCGATCACGGACCACAGGAAATGCGTCCGCTTCATTGGCGTGGCGACGAAGCGCTTGAGAAGCTTCTTCACCCGCATGTCAACGATGACGAAGCCCACGCCCCAGAGACCGCCGCCCATCAGGTTCATGCCGAGCAGGCCGGGGACCAGGAAGTCGATGTAGCGCGCACCGGGCTCGGTGACTTGCTCGTCCACCGTCGCGAGTGCGTCCTCCCTTCCGGCCGCCCGCTGCAGCACATCATCGACCCGGCGCCTCGCGAGGGCGCTGTCCGGGCGCGAGGGATCGAACCGGTACGAGACCGGTGCTCCAGGCACCACAAGCAGCGCCGACTTGCCGAGCCGCAGCCGCTCGAAGCACGAACGGGCCTCGCATTGTTCCACGACCAGGTCCGGCTGGGCGGCAAGCGTGCCGGCGACCTCGGCGGCCCGGGCATGCTCCTGCACGTCGACGTGGATGATCTCCACCGGCCGGTTGCGGAATGCGATGCCGAGGCCGATGACCAGCAGGACCGGGAATCCGTAGCTCCAGAAGACGGCCTCGGGCTCCCGCAGAAACTCGCGAAGGCGCGCGAGCGTCAGCTCACGAAGCGGCGAGTGAGCGCGGACGGCCTTCGTCGAGCCGCTAGGCGGATGATTCGCCGTCATCTCGGAGATGCCTTCCCGTGAGGTGGACGAACACGTCTTCGAGGCTCACGTGCCGGGTGGTCAAACGCGCGAGCTCGAGATCGCCGGCTTGCAGCGACGCGAGCAGGGCAGGAATCGTGACGTGGGGCTCGGTCACCGTCAGCGCGAATCCGGTCTCGTCCAGGTGCGCCTGTCGGACGCCGGGGAGTCCGGCCAGATCGGGAACCGACAGCCCGTCGGCACCGTCGATCGCGAACTCGACGACGTGCTCGGCTCCCATGGTCGCGATGAGTTCCTTGGGGGTGCCGAGCGCAATGACCCGGCCGCTGTCGACGATGGCGACCCGATCACAGAGACGCTCGGCTTCGTCCATGTAGTGGGTCGTGATGAGGATGGTCCGCCCTTGCTCGCCGAGCGCGCGGATGATGTCCCAGAGCTGCCGGCGAGACTGCGGATCGAGGCCCGTCGTGGGTTCGTCGAGAAAGAGGAGTTCCGGATCGCCGACGAGCGCGCAGGCGACCGCCAGCCGCTGGCGCTGGCCGCCCGAGAGCTTGCCGACCCACGCGCTGGACTTCTGTTTCAACCCGACGGCCTCGAGAACCTCCGCCGGGTCCCTCCCGTGGCGGTAGAAGCTGCGGAACAGCCGGAGCGTCTCGAGCACGGACAGTTTCTCGGCGAACCTCGTGTCCTGCAGCGAGATTCCCAGGCGCTGCCTGAGGGCGTTGTCGTCGTCTCCCCATCGCGCACCCAGCACCTCGACCTCGCCCGTGCTGGCTTCGAGCAGTCCTTCCAGGATCTCGATGGTGGTCGTCTTGCCGGCGCCGTTCGGGCCCAGGAGCCCGAAGCACTCGCCGCGGCGGATCTCAAGATCGAGGCCGTTGACGGCTTCCACGATGGCGCGTCGAGTCCTGTACTGTTTCGTCAGACCCCGGCAGCGGATGGCCAGATCGGAGGAAGGCGCGTCTGTCATTCAGGTGTGACTGGCAACCCGGCCATTCTATCAGCCCTCTTGATCTACCATGGTGCCGCTGACGAGCCCCGCTGCGGCCTGCGGCCGGACCAGGCGAGGCTGTGATCCCGAGCGGGTGGCGCCGGACGGGCGCCCGCCGCGGCCTGCAGCCGGAGGAGACAGGGGACTCCGGGATGACTCCGGGAGGACTCCGGGATGAGACCCGCTCTAGAGCGGGGGTGTTCGGCAGGATCACAGATGGGGAGCGTGTCATGACGACCTACGACAGGCGTGAATTCCTGACGACCGTGGCCGCAGGGGTGGCGGCAGGTTCGGCCGCTTCAGGAGTTCAGGCGGGCGCTGAGACGACGGCTGCCGCCTGGCAGTCACGCGCCGGCACGGGCGGTCTGGCCGTGCCCGCCTTCCGGCCGCTTGCGCTCGGCGCGATCCGGCCGGAGGGGTGGCTGCGCCGACAGCTCCGTATCCAGGCCGATGGCCTGAGCGGGCACCTGGACGAGTTCTGGCCGGACGTGAAGGACAGCCAGTGGTTCGGCGGGAGAGCCGAGGGCTGGGAACGCGCTCCGTACTGGCTCGACGGGGTCATCCCCCTCGCCTGGATGCTCGACGATGAGTCTCTCAAGACGCGCATCACCCGCTACGTCGACTTCATCGTCACCCACCAGCGGGCCGATGGATGGTACGGACCCTACCCCGAAGATGCCGTCGCGAAGCGCTACGACATGTGGGCCATCCTGCTCGCCAACAAGGTCCTGGCGCAGTATCACGAGGCGACCGGCGATGCGCGCGTGCTCGATGCGGTGGTGAGGAGCCTGCGCGCCATGCTCACCGGTCTCGATCGCACGCCGCTCTACGGATGGGGCAAGTTCCGTTGGTACGAGGGTCTCGTCGCGATCTTCCATGCGTACGAACGGACGGGCGACGCCTGGCTGCTCGACCTGGCGCGCAAGCTGCGCGCCCAGGGTGTGGACTTCGCGGCACTCTTCCAGACCGAGGATGTGACCATTCCCACACCGCGGCGAGGCCTCTGGAAGTGGAGGAAGCACGTCGTCAATACGGCCATGGCCACCAAGGCGGCGGCGCTGAGCTGGAGGCTCGATGAGCGGCCCGGCGATCGGGCGTTCGCGAAGACGATGATCGGGACGCTGGACCGGCATCACGGCCAGGTGACGGGCATGTTCACCGGCGACGAGTGTCTGTCGGGCAGGAATCCACTGCAGGGCACCGAACTGTGTGCCGTCGTGGAGTTCATGTACTCGCTCGAACACCTCTTTGCCGTGTTCGGCGATCCGTTCTTCGGAGACCGGCTCGAACGCGTGGCCTTCAACGCGCTGCCTGCCACCTTTGCGCCGGACATGTGGTCGCACCAGTACGACCAGCAGGTCAACCAGGTGCAGTGCACCATCAACCCCGATCACAACTGGAGCACCAACGGTGCGGAGTCGAATCTCTACGGCCTCGAACCGAACTATGGCTGCTGCACGTCCAACATGCACCAGGGCTGGCCGAAGTTCGCGGCGCACCTCTGGATGAAGACCCCCGACGAGGGGATCGTCACGGCGGCGTGGGCACCAAGCCGGGCGCAGTTCGAGTCGCGAGGCGTTCCGGTCGAGGTGTCGCTGGAAACCGACTATCCCTTCCGCGATGCACTCCGGATCAGGGTCAGGCCGGATCGCACGGCCCGGTTCCCGCTCGTGCTTCGTGTGCCCGGGTGGGCCGAAGGGGCGAGCGTGCGCGTAACTGGGGACGGGGAAAAGACGATGACACCCGGGACGCTGCACCGCATCGAGCGGGAATGGAGCGGCGAGGTCGACATCGCCGTCCGCTTCCCCATGTCCACCTCGATGTCCACCAGGTACAACGGCGCGGTCGCCATCGAGCGAGGCCCGCTGGTCTACGCGTTGAAGATCGGTGAGGAGTGGACGCAGGTCAACGCCGACAAGCCGCACCGGGAGCTGCCCCACGGTGACTTCGAGGTGAAGCCGACGACGCCATGGAACTACGGTCTCGTGGCGGAGGGCGACGTGCGCCTGGCCGTTGAGGAACGACCGGTTGGCGAGAGACCATTCTCGCCGGATGGCGCCGGCGTCGTGGTCCGCGCGAAGGGCCGCAGGATTCCGTCGTGGAAGCTCGTGCGCGGGTGGGCGGGCGAAATCTCGCCCGTGGACGCGGCGTGGGCCGACCCGAACCGGGTCGTGACCGACGAGCCGGCCGAGGAGATCACGCTGATTCCCTACGGATGCACGAACATCCGGATCGCGGAGTTCCCGAAACTCAAGCGGTAAGCCGACGCTCCGCGACGGCGACCCCCTCGCCGAGGCCGCTCACGCTGGTCGGCCGGATGTCCCGGAGCAAACCATGTGAGCACGGCGACGGCGGTAGTCTGCAAGATACGCCGGAGAACAAGGGGGCCAGCCGGCGCAGTGGTCCGCGGAGCAGCCGGACACAGGCCAGCCGGCCGCGATGCGGCCCTGGCCCGCCGAAGCCGCGCGGCAGCGCGTTTGGCGAAGGCGGCAGCCGGCGTCCAGCGGCCCGCCGCCGGCCGCAGGCGTGTCTTGCCGCCGTGTGGAACGGTTTGCTCCGGGACATGCCGGCCGACCCGCGGCGCCAAGGCCGGTCGATTGTCGATTGCGGACTGCGAACCCCGCAACCCGGGCGCCGAGAGGGCGCACTACTGCAGCTGCGGGAACCCCAGGTTCACGCCGCGGTGCTTCGGGTCGGGCCAGCGGGCGGTCACGACCTTGCCGCGAGTATAGAAGTGCACGCCCTCGCGGCCGTGCATGTGAGCATCGCCGAAGAGCGAGCCCCGCCACCCGCCGAACGAGTAGTACGCCATCGGCACTGGAATCGGCACGTTGATGCCGACCATCCCGACCTGAACCTCGTGCTGGAACCGCCTGGCGGCTCCGCCGTCGTTCGTGAAGATGGCCACGCCATTGGCGTACCGGTTCGCATTCACGAGCGCCAGCGCTTCGTCATAGGTGCCGACACGCACCACGCCCAGCACGGGCCCGAAGATCTCATCCTGGTAGATCGACATCTCCGGCGTGACGCGATCGAACAGGCAGGGTCCGAGGAAGAAGCCCCGTTCGTGGCCGGCCACCCTGAGCAACCGCCCATCCTCGACGAGCTGCGCACCCTCGGCGAGGCCCCGATCCACGTATGACCGGACGCGCTCGAACAGATCGGGCGAGCTGAGCGGTCCCATCTCCGCGCCGGGCCGATCGCCGGGGCCCACGCTGAGGCGCCTGATGCGCTCGACGATGCGCGGAAGGAGGCGGTCGGCCACGCTACCGACCAGCACCAGGATCGAGATGGCCATGCAACGCTGGCCCGACGATCCGTACCCGGCGCTGACCGCCGAGTCCGCCGCAAGGTCGAGATCCGCATCCGGCAGCACCACCATGTGGTTCTTGGCGCCCCCGAGTGCCTGGACACGCTTGCCGGCCGCGGTGCCAGCCTCGTAGATATGGCGCGCCACCGGGGTGGAGCCGACGAAGCTGACGGCCTGGATCCCGGGATGGGCCAGAATGCCGTCCACGGCCGCCCTGTCGCCGTGCACCACGTTGAAGACGCCGTCCGGCAGTCCTGCCTCGGCCCACAGCCGCGCGAGGAAGACCGACGCGGACGGGTCCTTCTCCGACGGCTTGAGGATGAATGTGTTTCCGCACGCAATGGAGAGGGGGAACATCCACATCGGCACCATCGCCGGGAAGTTGAAGGGCGTGATGCCGGCCACGATGCCGAGCGGCTGTCGGATGGCGTAGCAATCCACGTCAGTCGACACGTTCTCGGAGAACTCGCCCTTCAGGAGCTGAGGCAGGCCGCAGGCGAACTCGACGACTTCGAGGCCGCGATTCACCTCGCCGAGTGCATCACTCGCGACCTTGCCATGCTCGCGCGTCAGAATCGCCGCCAGTTCGACCTTGTGCCGCTCGACGAGATCCCTGAAGGCGAACATCACGCGGGCGCGCGCGGCAAGGGAACTGTGGCTCCAGACAACGCCGGCCTCCGCGGCAGCGGTGACTGCCGCGTCGATCACCGAAGCGTCCCCCAGTGCCACCCGCGAGACGACGTCGCCCAGGGCCGGGTCGTAGACGTCGCCCCAGCGCTCGACCGGTCCGGCCCAGCTCTTCCCGCCAATCCAGTGTGTGATCTCGTTCATAGCCACTCTTGCAGCCCCAGCAGTTCAGGGTTCAGAGCTCCGCGTTCCCGGCATCCTGACTCCTGACTCCTGTCTCCCTACCCAACCGCCTGGTCCACGATCTCGAGCCCCCGATCGATGATCGCCAGTCCTTCCTGCAACTGGGCCTCGGTCACGATGAGGGGCGGGTTCGTGAAGAACGTATTCATGCGCACGAAGGTGTAGAGTCCGTTCTCGCGGAAGAACCGCGACAGCGCGGTCATTTCCGGCGAGGTTCCGCCGTACGGTGCCAGGGGTTCGTAGGGCTGCCGCCGCCGCACGAGCTCGACGAGGCCGAACAGACCAATGGATCGCACCGCGCCGACCGACGGGTGGGAGCGGCGCAGATCGTCCAGCCTGGCGGCGAGCAGGCTGCCCATCTCTGCCGCGCGTTCGACCAGTCCTTCCTCCTCGTAGACCGCCAGCGTCGCCACCGCCGTCGCGCACGCCAGCGGATGGCTGTTGTACGTCAGACCTCCGGGGAACGCCCGGTCCTGGAACGCTCTCGCAATCGCCGGCCGCATTCCCACGGCGCCAAGAGGCACATACGCCGACGTGATGCCCTTCGCCATCGTCATGATGTCCGGCACGACGTCCCAGTGGTTGATGGCGAACCAGCGTCCCGTGCGCCCGAAGCCGGACATGACTTCGTCGGCAATCAGCAGGATGCCGTGACGATCGCAGATCTCGCGGACGCCCTGCATGTAGCCGTCGGGCGGGATCAGAATCCCGTTGGTGCCGACGATCGGTTCCAGCACGAACGCGGCGATGTTCTGTCCGCCCTCGTAGCGGATCACGTCTTCGAGTTCCCGCAGGCAGACCTCGACGGGCTCCGGCTCGGGCCTGGCCCACTTGTGGAAGTCCGGCGCGCGGACGATGCCGGGCACGCCCGGCTCGGCCGCCCATCGACGCGGATCTCCCGTCAGGGCAATGGCCGCGGCAGTCCCGCCGTGGTACGACCGGTAGCGCGCGAGGATCTTGTGCCGGCCCGTGACGACGCGCGCGATGCGGAGGGCATTCTCGTTCGCCTCGGCGCCGCCGTTCGTGAAGAAGAACGTGTCGATGTCGCCGGGGGTGATCTCCGCCAGCTTCGGCCCGAGCCGCGCGCGGGCCTCCGTGGCCATGAACGGGTTGGCGTACGCCAGCTTCGCCACCTGGTCCTGCACGGCCCGGACCACCTTCGGGTGCGAATGCCCGATGTTCGAGCACATCAGCTGGCTGTTGAAGTCGATGAACCGTTTGCCTTCCGGCGTCCAGAAGTAGACGCCTTCGGCCCGCTCGACGGGGATGGGATCGACAGCGGACTGCGCCGACCACTCGTAGATGGTATGGCGCCGGCACAGATCGACGATCTCCTGACCGGTCATAGTTCCTCCGCGCTTCTTCAGTCTGGCAGCGCAACCGGCAATTCGCCATCCTCGGGAGACGCGACGAGGGATTCGTCCCGACCCCTCCCGCGACTCTGCGCGGCGTAGGTGACGAAGGCGGCCGCAAAGCCCACGAACCAGGCGTAATCGTACAGGATGCGAAGCGGGGGCACCACCAGGCCGATCAAGGCGATGGCAACGCCGGCTGTCAGGGCCACGAGAGCCCTGAGATTCCACCGGCCGTACCGGCCGTTCTGGACGTAGAGGTCGTACAGCGACAGCCGGGCGCGCCGCACGATCCAGTAGTCGGCAACGAAGATGCCCGCAACCGGCCCCAGGAATGCCGAATAGGTGATGAGCCAGCCGATGTACCGATCGGCATTCTCCAGCAGCTTCCACGGCATGATGGCGATGCCGATCACGCCGGTCAGAATGCCGCCCCGGGCGAAGGTAATCCGGGACGGCCACAGGTTGGCGAATCCGTTCGCCGGGGCGACGACATTCGCGGCGACGTTCGTGGTGAGCGTCGCGATCACGAGGGCGACGAGCGCGAGCAGCACGAGGCCGGGACTCTGGATCTTGGAGAGCAGCTGCACGGGATCCCAGATCGCCTCGCCAAAGATGATCACTGACGCCGATGTCACAGCCACACCGATGAACGAGAACAGCGTCATCGTCGCCGGCAGGCCGAGCACCTGGCCCCACACCTGGGCCTTCTGACTTCGCGCGTAACGCGACAGGTCCGGGATGTTGAGGGCAAGCGTCGCCCAGAAACCGACCATGGCCGTCAGCGACGGCACGAAGAAGGCCATGAACTCGCCGGTCGTCTGGAACCGGCTGGGCTGGTCGAGCACCGGCCCGAGGCCGCCGGCACGCGATGTGGCCCAGGCCAGCAGGCCGAGTCCCGACACGATCAGGAAGGGCGCGGCCCATGCCTCGAGCGCCTTGATGGCCTGGCTGCCGCGTACGACGATGTACATGTTCATCAGCCAGAACACCAGGAATGCGCCGGCCGCCGCAAAGGGCGGCTCGAATGCCGGAGCCGCGACGCGGAGCATGGTGTGGATCGCCTGCCCGCCTATCCAGGTCTGGATCCCGAACCAGCCGCAGGCGACCACAGCGCGGAGGATGGCTGGGACATTCGAGCCACGCACCCCGAACGACGCGCGGGCGAGCACCGGAAACGGGATTCCGTAGCGGGTGCCGGCGTGCGCGATGAGCACCATCGGGATGCAGACAATCAGGTTGCCCAACATGATGGTGGCGAGCGCCTGCCGCCAGCTCATCCCGCCGCCGACGAGACCTGCCGCCAGCATGTACGTGGGGATGCACACCGAGAGGCCGATCCACAGCGAGGCCATGTGGTAGGTGGACCACGTGCGCTCGGCCACGCGCGTCGGAGCCAGATCGGCGTTCGTCAGGGTCTCGTCGCCCGGCTCGACGACGAGCTCGTAGAGGTTGCCCGGTGCCTGACGCATCCTGCGGGGGTCGCCTGCGGGGGCTGTGGCACGCATCGGCTCGCCCTACGCCACGAGCGGCGGTCCGGCCTGCCGCTTCACGAAAACGCCGCGGCCCTTCTGGCCGAGGAACGTTCCGTGGTCCACGATGACCTCGCCGCGCGACAGCACGGCCGCCGGCGCGCCCCTGACCACACGTCCCTCGTACGGGTTGTAATCCACGCGCATGTGATGGGTCGACGCCGAGAGCGTCACCTCGCGTTCGGGATCCCAGACGACCAGGTCTCCGTCCGACCCCACCGCGATCGTGCCCTTGCGCGGCCACAGGCCGAACATCCGGGCCGGACTCGTCGCCACGAGTTCGACGAAGCGATGCGCATCGATCCGGCCTGCTCTGACGCCGCCGTCCCAAAGCAGCATCAACCTCGTCTCGATGCCAGGCGCGCCGTTCGGGATCTGGGAGAAGTCGTCTTTGCCAAGCTGCTTCTGCGGAGGCTCGTTCATGCAGAACGGGCAATGGTCCGTCGAGACGACCTGGAGGTCGTTCTTGAGCAGTCCCTTCCACAGGGCATCCTGGTGGTACTTCTCTCGCAGCGGCGGCGACATCACGAACTTGGCGCCCTCGAACCCTTCGCGCTCGTAGTCCTCATACGACAGGAACAGGTACTGCGGGCACGTCTCGGCGTATGCGGGCAGACCCAGGTCGCGAGCCTGCTTGACCTTTTCGAGGGCGTCCAGACACGACAGGTGGACGATGTAGATGGGCGCGCCGGCCATTTCGGCCAGGGCAATCGCCCGGGCGGTGGCCTCTCCCTCTGCCCGGCTGGGTCTTGTCAGGGCGTGGTACTTCGGCGCGCGCTGTCCCTTGCGCAGCGCCTCCTTCACGAGCGTGTCGATCACCCCGCCGTTCTCGGCGTGCATGCAGATCAGGCCGCCGTTGTCTCGAGTCCGGCCCAGCGCCTTGAAGATGGTCGCATCGTCGACCATGAAGACGCCCGGGTAGGCCATGAAGAGCTTGAAGGAGGTGACCCCTTCGTGGCGCACCATCGTGTCCATGTCGTGCGCCACCTGATCGGAGAGTTCGCGGACGATCATGTGGAACGCGTAGTCGATAACCGACTTGCCCTCGGCCCGGCTCTTCCAGCTCTCGAGTGCGGGGTAGAGTCCTTCGCCGACGTTCTGGATGGCGAAGTCGATGAGCGCCGTCGTGCCACCGTGAGCCGCGGCGATGGTGCCGCTCTCGAAGTCGTCGGCCGAGGTCGTGCCTCCGAAGGGCATGTCGAGGTGCGTATGCACGTCGATGCCGCCCGGCATGACCAGTCTCCCCGACGCATCAACCACTGTGTCGGCCGGCAGGGACAGGCCCTGGCCAATGAGCGAGATCGTACCCTTGTCGATGTAGATGTCCGCGTCGTACCGGTCGGAGGCGGTGACAATCGTGCCGTTCTTCACCAGCGTGGTGCTCATATGGGCCTCCTCGTATTGGCGCGATGATCGTGGGTCGCAATCCGCGATGCGGGGCGAACGTCACATTCGCAGGCCCGCTCGCCCGCCTTCGCCATGGCCGGCTTCGGCGCGGCAAGGTGCAAGCCGGCAAGACGCATCTCACGCATCGTCCCTGCCCTCGGGCGGCGCGTATCCCTCGTGGACCTCGTAGCCGCCCTGGTAGTCGGCCCGATCGGGACGGCGGATCCGGGATTGTGCCACGATGCGGTCGCGGCGGAGGCCTCGAAAGTCCTCCAGACACGTCCATCCACGACTGGCGTGACGCTCGAGGAACTCAGCGTAGCCTGCCAGCAGCCGCTTGATGACGTTCGGGCCGACGGCCTTGTCCAGCATCGCCGCGGTCCCGACCTGCACCGTCCCGCAGCCCAGCAGGAAGTAGTTGACGGCGTGGGAGAAGTCCGAGATGCCGCCGACTCCCGAGAACGCCTTGTCGGGGAAGGCCTGTGTCATCTGTGACATCTTCGCCAGCGACAGCGGCAGGATCGCCGGACCGCCGAGACCGCCCAGCGACACGTAGCCATCCACGTGAATCTCGAACTCGAGGGTCTCGGGGTCGATCAGCGGCAGCGACGGAAAGGTGTTGGACGACGACACGGCATCAGCGCCGCCGCGAAACACGGCGCCCGCCTCGAGCACGATGTCGGCGGTGGCGGGTGTCAGCTTGGCCCACACCGGCACGCGCGCCACCTCCTTGACCACCTGGGTGACGAAGGAGCACAGGCCCTGGTCCTTGCCGATGTTCGAGCCCATGTCCGGGCGGTCCATGTGCGGGCAGGAGAGATTCAGCTCCAGCCCGTCGGCGCCCGCGTCCTGGCACGCTCGCGCGAGGGTGCGCCAGTGATCGAGCTCCGTCTCACTGCCGGACCCGGCCATGATCGAGGCAATCAGAACACGGTTGGGGAACGCCCGCTTGAGTCGCTCGATGCGCGGCACCCACCAGTCCAGCGGCTTCTCCGAAATGAGCTCCCAGTTCCACGACGAGTGCAACTGGCCGCCGCGACCCTTGTTCATCGAGAGCGTGTTGTTCTCCGGGTAGTAGCGGAGGAACTTCGTCTTCGGTCCGGCCACATTCACGACCGGGTGCATCCCGATGGTCTTGGTGACCACGCCACCCCATCCTGCTTCGAACGCATGCAGGATGTTTGTCTCCGACTCCGTCGGCGGCGCCGACGCCAGCATGAACGGGTTCTCGAAGCGGATCCCTGTGAATGACACCGAAAGGTCGATGCTCATCGAATTCCCTGCCCTGTGTCGGATGTTCCCGGAGCATACCAGAAACAGGTATCTCTTCCGGGTCCCGAATCCCGAACCCCGAATCCCGAATCCCGCCCGTGGCCGACCCTCACGGCTCGACGAGCCGTTCATAGGCGTCGGGCCGGCGATCCCGGTAGAACTGCCAGACGGACCTGACCTCGTCGATCATCGACAAATCGAGGTCGGCAACGACCAGGGCGTCTCTGTCGCGCGGGGCTTCGGCCACGATCCGCCCGCGCGGATCGCAGAAGTAGCTCTGGCCGTAGAACTCGCCGATGTTCCAGGGCGCTTCGGTGCCCACCCGGTTGATGGCCCCGACGAAGTAGCCGTTCGCCACCGCGTGGGCCGGTTGCTCCAGCTTCCAGAGATACTCGGACAGGCCCGCCACCGTTGCCGAAGGATTGAGCACGATCTCGGCGCCGTTCAGGCCGAGCGCCCGGGCACCCTCGGGAAAGTGCCGGTCGTAGCAGATGTACACACCGACCTTGGCGAACGCGGTCTCGAAGACGGGGTAGCCGAGGTTCCCGGGGCGGAAGTAGAACTTCTCCCAGAAGCCGGGCTTGCAGTGCGGGATGTGCGTCTTGCGGTACTTGCCCAGGAACGAGCCGTCAGCATCGATGACGGCCGCCGTGTTGTAGTAGATCCCCGCCTGCTCCTCCTCGTAGACCGGCACGACAATGACCATGCCGTGTCTGCGCGCCAGCTTGCGCATCAGGCTCACTGTCGGACCATCTGGCACGCGCTCGGTCAGGTGGTACCACCGCGTCTCCTGCTCGGCGCAGAAGTACGGGCCGTAGAACAGTTCCTGCAGGCAGAGAATCCGGACCTTCTTCCTGGCCGCCTCGGCAATGAGCTTGACGTGTTTATCGATCATCGCCTTCTTGATCTTCGGCAGGCCGGCCTCAGGCCCACACACGTTCGAGGCCTGAATGAGACCGCAGCGCACGCGTCGGGGCATCGGATCTCCCTCCTGGTTGCGTGCGGGAGATCCTACACCGAAGCACGAAGTCGGCATAGAATCCATCCGGCGCGGCGGGCCGAAGCCAGGCCCATGCATCGGGAGCCGATCGGTGCCGGAGCCAATCGTCGCGGCGCGCGGGATCCGCAAGGCATTCGGGGCCGTCGAGGTCCTCCACAGTGTCGATCTCGATGTCCTGCCGGGAGAGGTGCACGTGCTGGCGGGCGAGAACGGCGCCGGCAAGAGCACGCTCATCAGGATCCTGTCCGGCGTCCACACGGTCTTCTCCGGTGAGCTGTTCGTGGAGGGCCGGCCCCGGCGCTTTGCCGGGCCCGGCGAGGCCGCCCGGGCCGGCATCGCCACCATCCACCAGGAACTCTCCCTCGTGCCGACGATGAGCGTGGCCGACAACCTGTTTCTCGGCCGGGAGGTCACGGGCCGGTTTGGCCGCGTGGACGGCGGCACCCAGACAAGCGAGGCCGCCCGCCTGCTCGCCGAGGCGCATCTCGATTGCCGGCCGGATCAACTGGCGGAGGAGCTCCCGCTCTCCAGCCGGCAGATGCTGGAGATTGCGCGGGCGCTTGCCCGAGACTCGCGCCTGGTCATCTTCGACGAGCCGACGAGTGCCTTGAACGAGGCTGAAGCCGGTGCGCTCTTCGCGCGAATTGACGCCCTCAAGCGTCAGGGACGGGCCATCATCTACATCACGCACCGCATGGACGAGATCTACCGTCTCGCCGATCGGATCTCCGTGCTCAGGGATGGGCGGTTGGTGGGAACGTCCGAGCCGGATCGGCTCCCGCCTGCGGCGTTGGTTTCCCTGATGGTCGGCCGGGACCTGACAGCCACCACGGCTCCACGATCCCGGGCGGATCGGGAAACGGCCTTCGCGGTGCAGGACCTGCGTGTGGCCCATGCCACGGTGCCCTCCCGCGCGGTCGTGGACGGCCTGTCGTTTACCGTCGGCCGGGGTGAAGTGCTGGGACTTGCGGGACTCCGCGGTTCGGGTGCGAGCGAAGTCCTGCACGCCGTGTTTGGCGCTCTCGGGCCGCGCGCGAGTGGCACCGCGAGCCTCCTGGGCGAGCCGTTTCCGATGCGCAGCCCGCGAGAGTCCATCGAACGGGGCGTCGTCTTGCTGGCCTCAGATCGGAACGCGCTCGGCCTGGCTCCCGACATGAGCGTCCTCCACAACGTCAGCCTGTCCAGCCTCGGGCGCTTGAGCTCTCGTCTGGGCTGGATCCGATACGCCGCCGAGCGTACGGCGGTCCTGGCGACGATAGGCGGGGTGTCGCTCGACGCTTTATCCCTCGACGCGCCTGTCCGCACCCTCTCGGGTGGAAACCAGCAGAAGACCTGTTTGGCCCGCTGCCTGCTCGCCGAACCGAGACTGCTGCTGCTCGACGAACCGACGCGCGGCATCGACGTCGCAGCCAAGGCCGACATCTACCGCCTCGTCGGCGCCTGGGCGGAGCGGGGCATCGCGGTGGTGCTCATCACATCCGAGCTGGATGAGCTGCTGTGGCTCGCCGACAGGATCCTCGTCATGCATCGAGGCCGCGTCGTGTCGGAACTCGGCCGAGACGGGACCTCCAAGGACGCCATCCTCGCCGCCGCGATGGGCCACGGCGGATCGGCCGCGTTCGGAGGGGCGGCATGACCGCCGATCGGCGCGCACACGCACGAGAGTGGTGGGCGACGCCGGTCGCGCGGGCGCTCATGGCTCTGGCGTTCATGCTGGTCGTTGGCGCCGCGTTCAATGCCGACGGCGCCTTCTTCCGGTGGAGCGTGCACCGCGACATGCTGCGGCAGGTGTCGGTGTTCGGCATGCTGGCCTGCGGCATGACGGTCGTGATCATCACCGCCGGCATCGACCTGTCGGTCAGCAGTGTGATGGCACTCGCGGCGGTGTCGTTCGCCTGGCTCACGTTGCCCGCTGGCTGGCCCGCGGCTCTTGCCATCCCGGTCGTGCTCGCCGCCGGCGCTGCACTCGGATCGGTCTCCGGGACGCTCGTGGCCAGGATGCGCATCCAGCCCTTCATCGTCACCCTCGCGATGATGGTCTTCGCCCGCGGCGCCGCCAAGGTGATCTCGGGGGGCATGAAGATCACGAACTACGTGACGGCCGCAGACGGCACATCCCGCCTGGTGCCCCTGCCGCCCGCGTTCGGCCTGATTGACAGCCGCGTGCTGGGCGGCAACGTGTCGCTGGTGACCCTCGTGTTCCTCGCGTGCGTGCTGGTCACGTGGCTCGTGCTCTCGCGCCTGCGACTCGGCCGGCATCTCTATGCGGTGGGCGGCAACGAAGAGGCGGCCCGGTTGTCCGGCGTGCCGGTTCGCAGTACCCTCCTCGTGGCCTACGCGCTCTCGGGGATGTTCGCCGCGGTGGCCGGCATCTGTCAGGCGGCCCAGGAGACGCACGGCGATCCGGAGACGGGCATGGGCTACGAGCTGGACGCCATCGCGATGGTCGTCATCGGGGGCACGCCGCTGGCCGGCGGAAGGGGAAGCGTCGTGCTGACGCTGATCGGAACGTTGACGATCGGCTACCTCCAGAAGATCCTGTCGCTCAATGCGGCACCCGAGGCCACGCGCTTGATGCTGACCGGCACCATCATCATCTGCGCCGTGTTGTTCCAGCGCGGCCGGAGGGGAGGATCGCGGGCATGAGGCGTCGCCGATCCGCTACCGTGCTCGCCTGCGTGCTTGCCGCGGCCGCCGTGGGCTGCGGTTCGGTCTCGCGTGTGCGGCACGCCGGCACGGCCGACGATCCGTGGGTGATCGGCATGAGCCAGTGCAATCTCGGCGAACCCTGGCGCGTGCAGATGAATGCCGACGTCCGGGAAGCCGCCGCCAAACACCCCAACCTGACGCTCATCTTCAAGGACGCCCAGAACAACTCCCTCACCCAGCGGGCACAAGTCGAGGAGTTCGTCGACCAGGGCGTCGACCTCATCATCATCAGCCCGAAGGAGGCCGCGCCCCTGACCAGGCCGGTAGCCGATGCCTACCAGCAGGGCCTCCCCGTCATCGTCCTGGATCGCGAGGTGCAGGGCGACCAGTACACGACGTTCATCGGCGCCGACAACGTGCGAATCGGCCGCGAGGCCGGCGCTTGGATCGCGCACAGACTCGGAGGCCGGGGCGCCATCGTCGAGCTGAAGGGACTGATGACGTCGACGCCGGGTCAGGACCGGAACCGGGGCTTTCTCGAAGGCGTCGACCTCGCCGCGCATCCGGATCTGAAGGTCGTGTTCGCCGGCGAGATGCAGTGGCTCGAGCCCAACGCCCGTCGCGAGATGGAGTCCGCGCTCGCCACGAGCCCGACGATCGACGCCGTGTACGCCCACAACGACCCCGGCGCCCATGGCGCCTGGCTGGCCGCGCGCGCGGCCGGACGGGAGAAGGAGATGGTTTTCGTCGGGATCGACGCACTGCCGCACGAGGGACAGCAGTACGTCCGGCAGGGCATGCTCGACGCCACGTTCCTGTATCCGACCGGGGGCGCCGAGGCCATCGATCGTGCGCTGGCGATTCTCCGCGGAGAGACGGTCCCGAAGAGAATCGTGCTCGGCACACGGCTGTTCACGCGCGACAACGTCGAGCGGGGCGGCCAGGAGATCAGATAGGGCAGGTCAGGGACAGCCGGAGGCAACCGTGACGCAGCAAGTCGCCCTGTTCTGGCCGGGTGACGGCCGGGACATCCCGAACGAACTCGCCCTGCCGAGTGTGACTGCAGCCACGCGGCAGATGGAGGCCGCGCTCAGGAAGCTCGGACGCGAGCCCTACCTCGTCGATGGCTTCCTGACGAAGCCGCATCACGCCATCGAGAAGCTCGGCCCGATCGACGACCCGATGATCGGCATCTGCGTCCACTGGTTCTACGGTCCCCACACCACTGAAGGCGTTGTCGGCAAGAGCAATCCGCTGCTGTTGGCCAGCAATTTTTCCGGTCAGTGGCCGGGTCTCGTCGGACTGCTGAATACTGGCGCATGCCTCGAGAGCCTGGGCCGGCCGTTCTCGCGCGTGTGGACCGACGCCTTCGACTGGACGGCCGATCCGGTCTTCATGGCGAGACTCGACCAGTGGTGCACGACAGGTCGCATCGACTACAGCACGGACGAGATTGCCTGTGACGCGCCGGTGTCCAGCAGTGCCGGAGCGCTGGCCGGCGAAGTCGCCCGCCAGTTTCGCGCGCGCCGGGCCCTCATCCTCATGCTCGGCGACACGTCGATGGGCATGATTAACGGGTACTTCGGGCCCCGGCTGCTGCACCGCCACGGCTTCACCGAGCACAAGGTGGATCAGGCTTGGGTGATTCACCGCGGCCGCCAACTGAAGGACGCCCGCGTGGACGCTGCGCTTGCCTTCGTGAAGCAGGCGGGCGTGACCTTTCACTGGGGCGAGGCGGGTGCGGCCGATTTCACCGAGGACGCGACACGCGAACAACTTCGCGACTACCTCGCCGTTCTGGATCTGCTCGACGAGTACAAGGCAGACTGCCTCGGATGGCAGTACCAGCTCGGCCTGATTCCGCTGCGCCCGCCCTCCGACTTCGCCGAGGGCCTGTTCAACTCGACCTGCAGGCCTGAGTCAAGCGGCGACACGATCGCCTGCGCGACCGAGGCCGACCAAGGTAACGCGATACCGATGGAGATGATGAAGCGCTTGCTCGCGGCCAAGGGGTTGCACCAGGCGGTCATGTTCCACGACGTGCGTTGGGGCGCGGAGCACGACGGCCGGTTCCTATGGGTGCTCCTCAACTCGGGGTCCTGCGGCGCCTACGCCTTCAACCACGATCCGTCCACGCTCGAAGGTACGCACAGCTACCGCCAGCCCAGCCTGTACTTCCCAATTCCAGGCGGGACCTTTGCCGGCGAGAGCCTCCCCGGGCCGATCACCTGGTCCCGCTGCTACATCAAGGACGAGGCGCTGTGGATGGACATCGGCCGTGGCGAGGCGGTCAAGCTCCCCGAGACCACGCGCGACGCCTGGTGGGAGGGCACGACACGCCAGTGGCCCTTCATGGCCGCCGATCTCCACATCGGGCGCGATACGCTGATGGCGCACTACCTCTCGAACCACATCGCCGTCGCGTACGGTGACATCTTCGAGGAGATGGTGGCGCTCTCCCGCGAGCTGGGCTTCAGAATCAGGATTCTCGGCTCCTGACTTAAGGGCGCTAGCTGTCGCCGGGCGCCGGCCGCTCACTGAATCTCGAGCGCGTCTTTCGCCGGCAGCTTCGGAAACGCCGCGTGCGGCTCCGTCTGATACCAGTACGCCACCGACGCAATGTCGTCCTGGAGCGGCAGATAGCGCCCACCGGTCCGCCAGCCGAGCGCCTGGATCGTCACGCGCAGATCGCGCGCGAACCGGATCGGGTCCGTGATGTGCCAGCGGTAGAGGCTGAACCGCTGCTGTGACTGATAGACCCCGTCCGGCCGGATGACGAGCGGCATCCCGGTGTAGGGCGTCGTGAACTCTTGGTACTGGCGCGTCTGCCGGTTCTCGAAGTTGTACGACCCGCAGAAGTAGTCCTCGGTGCCCGTCCCGACAATGGTGGCGAAGTCGGTGTCGCCGTCCATGTAGAACTTGATCTCGCCCTCGCCCCACCAGCCGTTGTTGTTGACGCCCCAGCTCATGTGGGTGCCGACATAGTGGCCGTTTCCCCGGATGCCGTCGACCAGCGTGTAGACCTCCTTGTACGGCACGGGATTGGTCCGCCTGAACTGCGCATGGAGGTACGCAGCGTCGGCGCCAGGGTCGGTGACGGCGTACGTGATCTGGTAATACAGCGTCATGTCCTCGTCCGCGATGTTCTCCATCGTGATGCGCGCCGACGAGCGGAAGGGCATCGTCCAGTAGCTGTTGAAGGCACTGCCCGGGTTCACGGCGACGGCAAGCGAGTTCACCTGCGCATACCGCCCCCAGCCCGACGCAAAGAAGTCGCCCACTGGCACCTCCACCGAGGGCGTCGTCTCGCCGTCCCAGTACATGCGCAGGATCGAGAAACGCCAGTTGCCGGTCGGCGTCATCCAGATGTGCTGGATCGCGCCCGAACCCTTGATGTCGGCGAGCGTGAAGGTCTCCTTCGACTTGATACGGACCGAGGGCGAGATCTTCCAACCCCGGCCGAGCTCGCGCGCCGCGTTCGCCCCGGTCCCCTCAATCGCCGTGCCGCCGCGACCCTTGTCGCCGGTGAAGTTCTCGGGGCTGATCGAGCGCGTCTGCGCCGCCGACAGGCGGTGCAGGTCACCCACGCCGGTCGTGATGCCGTTGAACGGCCGCGCCGGCGCCTGCTGCGCCGACGGCCTGGTCCATGCCAGGGTGAGGAGAACGATGAGGGCACACGCCACGGTGGTCTTGCGGGCAGGTTTCATGAGACATCCCTCCGGTTGGTCAGGCGAGAGTGTAACTCCGTCCCGCGCCTGTAAGGGTGCAACGGCTCCGCCGCGACTCTGGTAGCATGCGGGCAACGCTCGGGAGGTGGCCGCATGAGAGAGAAGACGTGCGGGTCCGGCGGGTGCTGCTCGGGGGAGAACCGCGTGGCCGGCAGGGCGGGCTCGCGCCCGGATGCCCGTCGGATCAACCGGCGTGAGTTCATGGCCACGACCGCCGCCGGCGGCGCGGGCCTGGCCGCCGCCATCTCCGGCGTGCCGGCCGTCGCGGGACCATTCACCCAACCTGGCGGCAGCGACCATTTCGTACCGGCCGACAAGAAGCTCTCGGCCGGGTGGACGCGCATGCTCTTCGAACGCGGCGAGTCGATCTGGTACTCGGGCAGCGATCTCGAGACCATCGGCATGCCCATCGGCGGCATCTGTGCCGGACAGGTGTATCTCGCGGGCGACGGACGCCTGACCTGCTGGGACATCTTCAACCAGAACCAGAACACCGGCTACGGGGCCGTCAACTATGCCCTGGGCCGTTCGGCTGACCGGACGGTCCTCGACGGCAAGATCGTGCCGGTGCGGCGTTTCGAGCAGGGGTTTGCCATCCGCCTCCGTGCGGGCAGCGAGACGATCACCCGCACGCTGGACCGCCGCGGGTTTCCCGCGGTGCGCTTCTGCGGCGAATACCCGATCGGACGTGTGCACTACGCGGATCCGGCTGTTCCCGTGACAATTGAACTCGAAGCCTTCTCGCCGTTCGTCCCGCTGAACGCCGCCGACTCGGCGATGCCGGCGACCGTGCTGCGCTATACGGTGCGCAATGTGGGGGCAGCTCCCGTCGAGGTGGCGCTGGGGGGCTGGCTCGAGAACACCGTGTGCCGGCACCATGCCACGTCGTTCGGGGAGCGGTTCGTTCGACGCAACGAGGCACTGGCGGACGGCGGAGTCACCGGCCTGGTCGCCCGCGCCCGGGCGGTGCCGGTTGCGCCCAAGACGGAGGACCCGCCTCGCGTGTTCGCCGACTTCGAGGGCGGCGGCTACGGGAGCTGGACCGTCGAAGGCATGGCGTTCGGTGGCGCCCCCGCGGGGGGTACGCTCGCCAATCAGCAGGCCGTGAGCGGTTTCCAGGGCGGCGGCTTGGTCAATACGTTCCTCAGCGGAGACAGGACACAGGGCAGGCTTCTCTCGCCGTCGTTCGTCATCGGCCGTCCGTTCATCAGCTTCCTCATCGGCGGCGGCCGGCACGAGGGGAGCACGTGCATCAACCTCGTCATCGACGGGCGGGTCGTTCGGACCGCCACCGGAGCGAACCGCGAACGGTTGGAGCCACACAACTGGGACGTGCGCGATGTCGCGGGCAGGATGGCGCACATCGAGATCGTCGACGCGGAATCGGGCGGATGGGGCCATATCAACATCGACCAGATCGAGTTCCGGGACAGCCCGTTGGTGGCCGAACCGGGAGATTTGCTGAGCTGGGCCGACTACGGCACCTTGTGTCTCGCGCTGGCCGGGTCCGGCAGCACTCACCCTTCGATTCACCCGGACCAGGGGCCGGAGGCGCTGTTTGCTGGAGCCGAAGGTCCGGCCGAGAAGCCGGCCGGTCAACCGCTGGTCGGTGGCGTGGTCCACACGATGGCGCTGGCGCCCGGAGCATCGCGCGACGTCGTGTTCGTCCTCGCCTGGCACATGCCCAACATGCGCCGCGCCGAGACCCTCGTTGGCAACCGATACGCCGGCCGGTTCGAGGATGCCGAAGCCGTCGCGCGCCACGTCGTGGCGCATCTCGGCTCGTTGACCGATCAGACACGGCTGTGGCACCGCACCTACTACGACTCCACGCTGCCGCACTGGCTGCTCGATCGCGTGCATGCCACCGTTGCCAATCTCGCCACGACGACCACCCAGTGGTGGCGGAACGGCCGTTTCTGGGGATGGGAAGGGGCTGGCTGCTGTCATGGAACGTGCGGCCATGTCTGGAACTACGCCCATGCGATGGCCCGGCTCTTTCCCGAACTCGAGCGCTCCGTACGTGAGATGCAGGACTTCGCGCCAGGCGTCGGATTCGTGGCAGACACAGGCGCCATCGCCTTTCGCGGCGAGGGCTGGACGATGTGGGCCGGCGATGCCCAGGGCGGGTACATCCTCAAGGCGCTCCGCGAGCATCAGATGTCGCCCGATTCGCGGTTCCTCGAGCGCAACTGGCCACGCATCCGCAAAGCCACCGAGTTCCTGATCGACCAGGACGCCAACGCGGACGGCTTGATTGAAGGATCCCAGCATCAGACCTACGACGAGAACTACTTCGGCGCCAACACGATGGTCGGCTCGCTGTACCTCGGCGCGCTGCGGGCTGCCGAAGAGATGGCTCGCGTCACAGGTGACACGGCCTTCGCCGACCGCTGCCGGCGGATCTTCGAGGCGGGCCGGCAGCGTTCGATGGCCGCGCTCTTCAATGGCGAGTACTTCATCCAGCGCGTCGATCTGAACGAGCACCCTGACTGGCAGTACGGAGATGGCTGTCTGGCCGACCAGCTGTTCGGCCAGGGATGGGCGCACCAGGTCGGTCTTGGGTATCTCTATCCCCGCGAAGCCGTGGCCGCGGCGCTGCGGTCGATCTGGACGTACTGCTGGGCGCCCGATGTCGGCCCGCAGAACCGCGCGCACGACCCGGAGCGCTGGTTCGCGTTTCCGGGCGAGGCCGGGCTCTTTACGTGTACGTGGCCGAAGAGCCGCCACCTCGGCCCGAAATCAACGCGGTACCGTGACGAGATCTGGACCGGCATCGAGTACCAGGTGGCCGGCCATCTGGCCTGGGAAGGCATGGTCCTCGAGGCGCTCGCCATCTGCCGCGGCGTGCACGAGCGGTACCATCCATCGAAGCACAACCCCTGGAACGAGATCGAATGCGGCGACCACTACGCGCGCGCGCTGGCGAGCTGGGGTGTGCTCGTGGGTCTGGCGGGCTTCGAATACGACGGCCCGGCACAACACATCGGATTCGCGCCGCGGCTGGGTCCCGGCGATTTCCGTTGTGCGTTCACGGGCGCCGAAGGGTGGGGCACGCTCCTGCAGCAGCGGAAGGCCGCCGAGCAGGAGAACACGATCGCGGTTCGTTGGGGCAGACTCCTCGTCCGCACCCTCGCGTTCGAGCTGCCCGAGGGCGCCACGCTGCGGGATTGCGTCGTCACGGCCGGAGCGCGGCGCCTCGACGCGGCGATGCGGCAGGCCGGCCGGCGCGTCGTCTTGACGCTGCCGTCCGCCGTCACGGCAGGCGCCGGAGAGACGATCCGCGCCACCCTGCACCTGTAGGCCGGGCGACTCAACTCGCGGTGCGCGGCGCGTCCGGCCAGCCTATGGCGCGGGCTTGACGCAGCGGTAGCCGTCAATGACACCGCTACGGCCGCACGCCGGGCCGATCTACCATGAGGGACCATGCGCAAGGTTCCCGTCAAATACGATTTCGACCACGTCATCGACCGGCGTCACTCGGACAGCACCAAGTGGCGGCACTATGAAGCGGACGTCTTGCCGCTCTGGACGGCGGACATGGACTTCGTGTCGCCGGCTCCCGTCATGGAGGCACTCGCCGAGCGCATCGGCCACGGCATCTTCGGCTACTGCGTCGAGTCAGACGAACTCCGGCAGGTCGTCGCGGCGCGCATGGCGAGTCTGTACGGCTGGCACGTGCAGCCCGAGGCGGTTCTCTTCCAGACCGGGGTGCTCGCCGGCTTCCGGCAGGTTTGCCGTGCCGCCGCAGCCGCACGGGAGGGCGTGCTCGTGCAACCGCCCGTCTACCCGCCCATCTTCGGCGCGCCCGCTCACAACGGATCGATTCACCAGGAGTCACCACTCATTCGCCGCGAGAGCGGCCGCTACGAGATCGACTTCGACGCGTTCGAATCCGCCATCACGCCTGAGACCCGGGTGTTCATCCTGTGCAACCCGCACAACCCGGTCGGCAGGGTCTTCACGCGGCCTGAACTCGAGAAGCTTGCCGAAACCTGCGTGCGGCACGACGTCGTCATCTGCTCGGACGAGATCCACGCTGACCTGGTGTTTGGCGCGCATCGCCATACGCCGATCGCGTCCATCGATCCGGAGGTGGCGAGGCGGTCGGTCACCTTGATGGCGCCCAGCAAGACCTACAACGTCGCCGGCCTACGCTGCTCGATGGCCATCGTGCCGGACGCCGAACTGCGCCGCCGGCTCCAGGACGAGCACACGAAGGTGTTCGCCGAGGTGAACAGCCTCGGCCTGGTTGCAGCGCTGGCCGCATACCGCGACGGGCAGGAGTGGCTGGAACAGGTGCTCGCGTACCTCGAGGTCAACCGCAATCTCGTGGTGGACTTCGTGCGCCGCGAGCTGCCCGGCATCACGACAGACACTCCGGAGGCCACGTATCTGGCCTGGCTCGACTGCCGGCAGGGCGGCATCCAGGGAAACGCCTATCAGTTCTTCCTGGACCACGGGCGCGTCGCGCTTCAGGACGGAGCCGCCTTCGGCACGACCGGCGAGGGCTTCGTGCGCCTGAATTTCGGCTGCCCGCGGACCACCCTCGTGGAGGCGCTGGGGCGCATGAAGCGGGCACTGGGAAGTAGAATGACGGCGACCTGAACTATCGACCCCGCGAAGGAGTGCACTCATGGTGATCGGCGTGATCGGCTCAGGATCGATAGGCCCAGACCTCGCCTACGCGTTCCTCTCGGCCATCGGCTCGCAGAGCGGCAGCAAGGTCTTCCTGCTGGACATCAAGAAGGAAGCCCTGGACGCCGGCGTCTCCCGCATCCACGGCTATGTCGAGAAGGGACTGTCGCGCGGCCGGCTCAGCCCGAAGGCCGCCGAAGGCATTCGGCGTGCCCTCGTGCCCACCCTCGACATGGCGGAACTTGCGCCGTGCGACTACGTGCTCGAGGCCGCCAGCGAAGACCTCGCGGTCAAGCGCACCATCCTAGCCAGGCTCGAGTCGGTCGTGAGCGCCGGGTGTCTGATCGGGTTCGCGACCTCGGGCATCCCCCGTGCGGAGATCGCAGCCGCGGCGACGCACCCGGGGCGGTGTTTCGTGAATCACCCATTCTTCCCGGCCTGGCGCTCACTCCCAGTCGAGGTCGTCCTGTCGGACGACGCACCTGTCGCCGGCCGGATGATCCAGACGCTCATGGCGCTCAGCAAGGTGCCCATCATCACGGCCGATGTCCCGTGCTTCGCGGCCGACGACATTTTCTGCACCTACTGTGCGGAGGCGGCCCGGATCTTCACGGAGGGACTGGCCACGCCCGCGCAGGTCGACCGCGTCGTGAACGACGCCATTGGCGGGGGCGGTCCGTTCGCCGTGATGGACCTCACGCGCGGCAATCTGCTCACCGCGCACTGTCTCGAGCTCATGCGCCACTCCCCGACCGGCACCGAGTGGTTCCGTCCGCCAGACATCCTGACGAAGCAGGGCCTCACCCCCTGGCTCGACCCGAAGAACCCTGGCGACTCGGGCACCACCGACGAAGTGGCCCGGCAGGTCTTGGATCGCATCCTGGCCGTTCTGCTGGCACGAACCTACTTCGTCATCGACCACGGCGTGTGCAACGCGTCGGACCTGAACTGGCTGACCAGAAACGCCCTGGGCTTCAGGGAGGGGCTGGTCGATCTGGCCGAGGCGCTTGGGGCGGACAACGTCGCCGAGTTGTGCGAGTCGTACGCCGCGCGCAATCCGGGGTTCGTCGTCCCGCCCAGCATCGCATCGAGGCGGCTGGCCGTCTTCCGGCGTCATGTCACGGTCGAGCGCGACGGGCCGATCGCCATCGTGACCATCAGGCGCCCCGAGGTGAAGAACGCGCTGAGCGCGGAAACGATGCGTGAGATTCGGGAGGTGATCGATACGCTCGGCAAGGACGCCGGCGTTGGCGGCATCGTGTTGACGGGTTTCGGCGGCGCCTTGGCCGGCGCGGACATCAACGAACTGGCGGCGCTCGCGACACCGGAGGCATGCGAGGCCATGTGCACGTCCGGCCACGCCGTGCTCGACGTCATCGTGCGCTGCCTGAAGCCGGTCGTGGCGGCGGTGGACGGACCGGTGCTGGGCGGAGGCTGCGAGCTGTCGATGGCGTGCCACGCCCGAGTCGTGGGCAAGCACCTGATGCTCGGGCAGCCCGAAGTGAATCTCGGCATCATCCCAGGCTACGGCGGCACGCAGCGGCTCCCGCGCCTCATCGGCGTCGAGCGAGGGTTGGATCTGCTGCGCACCGGCCGCGCGGTCGGCGCGGCGGAGGCCTGCGCCTGGGGTTGGGCGACGGGCGAACCGAGCGACGATCCGGTGGCCGCCGCAAAGGCACTCATCTCGGCGCACCTGGATGGCAAGCTGGCCATCACGCCTCTCGATCCGGCACCCGTGTCGGTCCCGGCGATGTCGCCCCCGGTGGATATCGGCCATCACTCGGTGGCCATCGACGCGGTGCTCGTCGACGTCGTGCGGCGCGGTCTGGCCCGCCCACTCGGCGAGGGCCTCGCAATCGAGGCCGCGGGGTTCGGCTCGTGCCGGCGGACGGTCGACATGGACATTGGCATGAAGAACTTCATGCAGAACGGTCCGCGGGTTCCTGCGGCATTCCTGCACGAGTAGCGGAGGACCAATAGATGGCACTCAACACCGCGATCGTCCTGCTCGACGGCGGCCGGCGGCTCCCGCGCGCGGACATGCTGATCGACAACAGGAAGCCCGGCCTGTTCTCACGCTTCTCGGCCACACACCTCGGCGGCCTGGCCGTCAAAGCCACGCTTGCGCACACGGCCATCGATCCGGGCCTGATTGGCCACGTCGTGATGGGTCTCGCCGAGCACAGCCACCGGGACTCGATCTATGGCGCCCAGGGCATGCGCTGGCGCGGCGGACTGGCCAGTGACGTGCCGGCACTGACCGTCGCCCGCATCTGCGGCAGTGGCGTCGAGGCCATCGCCGTCGCGTCCGAGATGATGCTGGCCGGCCTCCGTCACGACACGGACCGCCCGTTCGCCGTGGTGGGTGGAGCCGAGAGCATGCAGTATCCGTTCTGCCTCTTCAACTACCGCGGGCAGAGCGTCGGCGCCGGGGTGCAGAAGTACGGGCCGCTCGAGGCATCCGCCTTGCCGCGGGGCACGCACCTGCAGGATCTGCTGCTCATGAGCCTCTACGACCCGAGCGCCAGGATGGCGATGGCCAACACCGCCGAAGAGCTTGGCCGGCGCTACGGCATCACGCGCGAGGACGCGGACCGGTTCGGGTACCGATCGCACGTGAATGCGAGGCTGGCGCGCGATGCTGGTCTCTTTGCCGAAGAGATCGAGCCGGTCGATGTCGTGACGGACGGAGCCGCCGAGCCCATCCCTGTGCTGCACGACACCCACATCATGGACAAGGCGACGCTGGCGGGCATGGCTCGCCTCAGGCCCGCGTTCGAGGCGGGTGGCATCATTACGGCCGGCAACGCCAGTGCGGTCGTCGATGGCGCCGCGGCCATGGTGATCGGCAAGGAAGCGGACGCGGCCAGGTACGGTCTCAAGCCGCTCGCCCGCATCGCCGGCTTTGGTGTCGCGGGCTGCGACCCGCAGATCATGGGGATCGGCCCCGTTCCCGCCACACGAACGGCACTCGTCCAGGCCGGCATCACGGGCAGCGACATCGACATCGTCGAATTGAACGAGGCGTTCGCCCCGCAGGCGCTGGCGGTGATGCGAGATTTCGAGAAGATGGGGATCGATCCGGAGAAGGTCAATCCCCAGGGTGGCGCGATTGCGCTCGGCCACCCCCTCGGCGCGACCGGGTCGGTGTTGACCTTGACGTGCGCCTACGCGTTGCGCCGCCGCAAGCTGCGATATGGACTCGTCACGATGTGCATCGGTGGCGGTCAGGGCACCGCGATGATCCTCGAGTCGATGAACTGAGTGCCTCGACTCGCAAGCACGAGCGCACGACGGGCAGGGCCGGAATCAGTGCTTGCCCGCCGCGCCGAGGTACGTCGCCGGGATTATCACCCACCCGCCACCGATCCCACGACCAGGAAGGGCTCGGTTCCGGACGTCACCGCCTGGGGCAGGGGCGCGTCCGGCGGTTCGTGGGACAGATCGTCCTCGCAGGCGAAGAACCGCACGAATGGCCGGCGCTGTCGCGTCACCTGGTCGCGGATCGTGCCCCGAAGCGCCGGACAGCTCCGCTGTCGCCCGAAGCGTACACCTGGCCGCCCGTAGTCCCGAAGTAGACGCCGCACGGCTCGAGCGAATCGACCGCCATCGCCTCCCGGAGGACGTTCACGTAGCAATCCTGTTGCGTATTATGGATCAAGCCGCGTCTCCGCCATTCACCAACCCGAGGCCGGCCACCCGATCTAATATCTTGTCGAGCCCCCAAGAGGAGGTGTCCGGTGAAGACTCGCATCTGGTTTGCCTCTCTGCTCGTGCTGCTGGCCGTGCTCGCCGTCACATCCGTCCTCGCGGTGGATCTGGCGGTGTTCTCGGGCAGGCCCGCCTTCAGCGAAGGTGACGATTTCGGCTACTACCTCTGGAAGGACGGCGACACCTGGAAGGTGCGGTGGACGACCTTTGGCGGCAACCGGCACTTCACCGGGTCCGTTCACGCAGAGGGCGGCGAACTCGACGACCTGAAACGGATCGACGTCGACGCCGAGCGGAGGGTCGTCGCCCCGGGGCGCCCGGCACGGGTCGTGCGCGGCCCGCGGGGCCGGGTCGTCGGCGTCAAGCCCGGTCGGGCTCCGGTCGTGGCCACGAAAACGGAGGATCACATCACCCGCGAGGACGCGAACACGATTCGCTTCTCGACCCGCACGGATGATGACCTTGACGGGTTCGATTTCAAGGTGCGGGGCGGAGCCATCCGGCTCAGGTTCGTGCTGCAGATTGACGGCCGGAGCCGCCCGGTGGACGTCTCCATCGGCCGCAACAACGTTCACCCGGCGGAGAACCCGTTCATCGTGCCCCTGCGGTAGGCCGCTGTTTGCTCACCGACTTCGATATGGTGAGCGCGGGCGGTTTCGCACGGATCGGGACGAC
>JBFMFH010000050.1:0-13622 GCA_040752275.1 Acidobacteriota bacterium | reverse complement strand
CCGGCACGGGCGGCCACCCGGGCGCCGTCGGTGCGCGGCCGTTCCGGCGCTGGCGGCATAGCCACGACTCGGTCCAGCGACGCCTGCCAGCGCCCGGTCCGGAGATCGTCCTGTCCGATGAACAGGCATCTGAGGCAACGGGGCATCTCGGCGACCAGCACGTCGTACTCCACGCAGGACGAACGTCACGTCGCTGCGCAGTTCCTCGGGCAATTCGGGGATGTCGGCGGCGTTCGGTCCGGGAGGGATGAGGATCCCTGATCCCTCCCTAACGCCTCTCGTCCGTTGCCTGCCGCCTGAAGTAGGCCATGAGGGTGAGGGTCTGATCACCGCGCCTCACCGTGAAGACCGCCGAATCGGCCCAGCGCTTGCCCGCGATCAGGCGGTTCAGCGTCTCCCGGTCTGCGATTGGCGCGCCGTCCATCGTGAGGAGCACATCGCCCACCGCGAAGCCCGCCACGCCTGCGACCGAGGTCTTCGGCACGTCGATGATGGTCAGCGGCTCGCCCGAGGCCGTCTCACGCGTGGAGAAGCCCATCGACGGGTAGAGCGACGCCTCTTCGCGGGGCAGCCCCCAGAGGAAGTCGGCATAGGACGACTGGACGTCGCCCATGGGCCGCCCGGCGCCATCCGCGACGGCCACCGGGATAATGGACGCCATCCTGCCGTCGAACCACAGCCCGGCTTGCCGCTGGATGCCGAGCCCGTAGGCCACGTGGCCCGACCCGATCAACACGACCATGATGGCGTTCGGCGCGCCGGATTGCCTGAGCGCCTGCACGCTGTTGTAGCCCATCGACGCGTCCCACGTGCACTGGGCGGCGAACATGCCGTCGAACATCGGCCCCTCCATGGCCGAGTGCATGCCGCTCTCGCCTGCGAAGAACGCCCGGAACAGCCGCTTGTGCTCCTCGTTCCCGATGTCGATCCGTGGTGGGATCCGTGCGGACTCCTCCGGCGTGAGGTTCTGGAAGCCTTTCTTGCGCACCGCCGAGACGACGTCCCTGGGGGTGTTGACGCCGAACATCTTGATGGAGTGTTGCCTCGCGAACAGGAAGATGTCGCGGTAGTAGCGCCAGTGGTAGCCCCAGTTCTTGTACCACCGCGACTTCGTGACGAACTCGTCCTCGCTCACCTGGCCCCCGTTCCACAGGTCGAGGCCGGCCTGCTCGGTGTACGGGTACATCTCGAGGCCGATCAGGATCGGGCGCCCGCGCGCCTGCAGTTCCTCCAGCACCTGCAACTGCACTCGGTGGAACGCCATGTCCGTGTGGCTCTCCCCGACGAACACCACCCGCACATCATCGAGACGAGCCGCCATCTCCGACGGCGTCAGGACCGTCCCGGTGCGAGTATCCGTGATGCCGTCGAGGACAATGGGTGACTGACGATCCCTGCGGGCCGGATCGCCAATAGGCAGCCTCCAGTAGTCCTCCGCCCGGACGGCGGTTGGCCACATGAGGGCGAGAGCGGCGAGGGCCGCGGCACACACGCGATGCATCTTCATGCTTCCTCCAGCAGGACGACTGCCTACCGTTCGGTCAGCGTCACCTTCAGGGCGATCGGGGACCCGGCTCTGTCCAGCTCGATGTCCACTGTCTGGCCCGGCGCGAGCGTTCGAAGGATATCCGAAAACCCTTGCAGGTTCGCGACAACGCGGCCGGCGATGGCCAGCAGCACGTCGCCTTCCCGGACACCGGCCCTCTCGGCAGGGGAGCCGGGCACGAGTCCGGTGACCTTGACGCCGGGACCCTGGAACGCGAAGTCCGGCACGGTTCCGAAGCTGACGCGCCGCCCCCCGGCCTGGGCACCGCCAGGGGTGGCGGGCGTCGCGGCGGGTGATGCACGGGCAATCGTGTTCGTGAGCGGCTCGGGACGCTCCGCGAGATACGCGATGCCCTCACGCACGAACGTCGCGACCCTGACCAGCCCGGCGACGTCGACTTTGTCAGCGACATCACCGGGGCGATGATAGTCCGTGTGTGCGCCGCTGAAGATCTGGACCGCCGGCACACCCCTCTCGATGAACGCCAGCTGGTCCGAGGACTGAATCGACTCGGGCACGTTCCGGCTGTCGACGCCCGTGACGAACCCGGCACCCCGGAAGATGTGCGGCCACTCGGTGGCGGTGCCGGTCCCCAGGACGCTCACCTTCTCGCGGCCCAGCCGTCCGACGGTGTCGAGGTTGATCGTGCCTATGACCTTCCCGAGGGGGAAGACCGGGTGGGCGGCGTAGTGGCGCGATCCGCGAAGCCCCGCCTCCTCACCGGTGAAGGCGGCAAACACCACCGTTCGAGGCGGCCGTCCCCCGGTGCTCATGACCCGCGCCAGTTCGAGGAGCACCGCCACGCCACTGGCATTGTCGTCGGCACCGGGGTGGACCTTGCCCTCATCGCCCGTGTGCACGTCGGGCCACCCCAGGCCGAGGTGATCGTAGTGGGCCGAGAGGACTGCGCTCTGCTCGCGCCAGTCCTCGCGAGTGCCCGGCAGACACCCGAGGATGTTGGCGACCTCGTGCGGCTGCTGGTCTTCGCCCTTCTCAACGGTGAAGCGTTGGTAGTACGAGCCGCCGTCTCCGCACGGCGCAAGCCCGGCGGCCTTGAATCGGTCGGCGATGTAAGCGGCCGCCTTCAACAGACCTGCGCTGCCCAGCCCGCGCCCACCCAGGTCGGGGGACGCGAGATACGCGACATGATCCCGCAACGCCTGCTGCGAAAAGACGGCCGGTAGTTCGGCGAGAGCCTTGCGCGCGGCCGGGACCAGTGGAACGAGCCTCTCGCTGCGGCGATGGGCGGGCCTCAGATCGATCCGCATCGGCGAGTCCGCTGCCTGCCATTGACCCTTGATCGTGTTGACGGGCTCTTCGCCTTCGAAACCAAGATAGGAGTACTTGCCGTAGTGGGGAAGCTTCCGGCCGAGGCCGGGCATCGACGCCACCGGGTCGGACACAATCCAGCCGACGGCCTTGCTGGGGCTGGCTGGGTGCCGGCGAGTGACGACGAGCGTGTGCCCGCGCCAGGCCATCTCCTCACCATCCACCACGACCCGGCGATCGCCGATGTCGAAACCGGCCATCCCACCGAACACCGTCCGCGCGACGCGATTGGCGCGGCCGACGAGCCAGACGGCCCGGTCCGCAGGCAGCGCCGGTGTTTCGCGGTCGGTGGTCACCTGGATCGTGTGGGTGTCGGCCTGCCATGACGCCAGAAGTGTGCGGTACCCGGCCTGCTCGTCAGCCTCCGCGTCAGCCGGCAGAACCGCCAGGATGGCAGGCTCCCCGAAGATCTGCCCAATCGACGGCGGGGTCTCCCGGGGGTCGAGACGGCGGAAGACATCGAAGTGCGGATCGACGTGGAGGGCCAGCGGTTCGGCCTCGGTCCGAAAGGCGAAGGGCTGCTCGGCGCCCTCCATGCGCACGACGGCCGACACGGTGCCTGCGGCCGTCTGCACGTCCAGCGGCACCTCGATGACAAACGGCCGGCCTTCCTGCACCTGTCTCAGGGTGCCTTCGATCGCGAATCCGGTGCCGTCCGCTCGAACCGTGACGCCGAGTGCGCCGCGGTCCTGTGCGGGGCCGATTTGGAGCACCGCTGCACCTGTGCGCGTGATGAGGTCGTCGAACAGCCAGCCGAGCGTCCTGCCGCTGATCGCCTCGGCCACGCCCTGGAAGTCGCGGAACGACGCCCGCTTCCCGCGGAACTCGCGGTAGAAGCGCGCTGCGCTCGAGCGGAAGGCATCGTCGCCGATGGCCCGCCTGAGCATGTGGAATCCCATGAGGGACTTGCCGTAGCCGACCGCCTCGGTGGCCGCGCTGAACCGCTCGCGGAACTCCGCGAGCGGGAAGTCGCGCGCGCTCTGGACGTAGTCGCGGTACTTCTGGAGCGTGGATCGGCGGTACTCGTCCCCGGCGCCTCGCTGTTCCTGGATCAGGTGATCCGCCATGTACGCGGTCAGGCCCTCGCACCAGTTGCCCGAGCCGTCGTCCACAAACACCGAGTTGCCCCACCAGTTGTGGAGAATCTCGTGGGGGTAGGAGGAGGTCAGAATGAAAGGGAACCGGATGATCTGCGAGCCGAGCAGCGTGAAGGTGGGCATACCGTACCCGGTTTCCCAGAAGTTCTCGACCAACGCGAACTTGCCGTACGGGTAAGGCCCGATGAGGCCGCGGTACATCTCGATGTACTGCGCGGTGGCGGCGAGATACTTGCCGGCGAGGGCGGCGTCGCGATCGCGCAGGTAGACCAGTGCCTCGACGGCGCCGGCCGAGTCCCTGTACAGGTTCAGCGGGCCGCCCACGAGGTAGATCTCGTCCATCGGTCCGCCCGACTCCCATCGCGCGTGGCCCTCCGAGGTGCGCGACATACCGCTGCCCTGGCTGATGAGGTGCCAATCCGGCGAGCTCACCGCGTCGAGCGCAAACGTGACGAACTCACGGCCGAACCGAGGGTACCACCCGGAGGCTCCCGAGAGGTACACGCCCTCAGGTCCGACATACCCGGGTGTCTCGCGGAATCCACGGGTGTACTCCTCCTTGGGATCCGAGAGCGCGAAGTCGATCGGGCCTTCGAAGGACAACGTCAGTGTGCCCGGCGCCGTTCCGCTCACCCGATACCGCTTCAGGGCGAACCGCCCAGGTGCGGATTCGCCGCGCGGAGCGGGTCCGGCTCCCGGGATTTCCTCGACTGCCGGGTCGGCCCGCACGATCCGGAGTTGGCCGTTCAAAGCAAAGGTCACGGGCGTGCTGCCGACCGCCGGAAGGCGAATCCGATCCGTTGCCGACAGAGACCGTCGCGCTGGATCGAGCGTGACGTGCAGCGCGTGATGAGCGACCTCCGGGACGAGCGCCCGGGTCTCCGACACCGGATCAGCCGGAACCGCCACGACACCGACCAGCACCAAGGACCCCACGAGCCTGCGTCTCATCGTCTCTCCCCCTGTCGCCCCTCGCCCGCCCCCTGCTTCCTGACGCCTTCCCTGTCGCTCACCGCCGGTCGTCGGCCCGTTCTTCCCTACTGCCTACTGTCTACACTACTGTCTACTGTCTACTGCCTACTACCGTCTACCGTCCACCGTCCACCGTCTACCGTCCATGTTTCCTCCCGACCATCGCCGCCTTGCTTCTCATCGGCGCCCACCACTCCACGCGGAGCCGCTCCGGCCTCCTGGCGACGAACCAGCCGGCCACGCCGGCAATGGCCCCGCCAACCATGGCCGCCGGCGACACCGGGTCCACGAGTTGGAGTAAGGCCCAGGATGCGCTCACGAACCAGGCCGGAACGTCCGCCAGCTCCAGGCCTGTGATGGCCGGAAGCGGGACAACGGCGCGTGAGCGGGGGAACTGGACCGTGTAGGCCGCCACGAGGCCGGCGGCGAGGCCTGTGGACCCGACGTGAACGGCCGGCGGCAGACGCGGCAGCATGGCGGCCGCCGCGCCCGCGTACCAGCACGCCAGCGCGAATCCGGCGTAGCGCCCGTGTCCCATCCGGTCCTCGATGACCGGGCCGAACACCCACAGTGCGAGCATGTTCGACCCGACGTGCACCCAGTCCCGGTGCACGGCGAATCGGGCAAGCAGGCCGACGAACCACGAGTGCGGATCGCCGGCTGGACTGCCGAGGGCCGACAGGCACGGATCGCGGAAGCCGGGAACGAAGGCCACGCCCGCGAGCACGAACACCAGCGCAGCGGTGACGGCCGGCCTCGTCCGGATCGGGATCACGTCGTGCACCGGGATCATGGGGTGCAGTATAGCGGAGCCTGCGTTGGCCGGAATGCGAGGGGCCGCGTATAATCGGGACTTCCCCGGAGTCTGTATTGATCTGTCGTCGCTGCGAGGCCGAGATTTCCGACAAGGCACTCATCTGCTACCAGTGCGGTGCGTCGACCGAGGACCCCGGACACTTAGCGACGCCGAAGGCGGGGCGGGAACGGCGGAGTCTGGAGTTCTCGCTGGCAGGGCTGGCGATCCTGGTGCTGGCGGGCGCGTTCATGGGACAGGTGGTGACGGGCGACGTGCCGCGCTGGGTGCCGTGGACGCTGGCAGCCCTCGCCGCTGCACTGCTGATCTGGCGAGTGGCCAGGCGAGGCGCGAGATGAAGACGGCACGACTCGAAGTGACCGACGCGACAGGCACGCGCGTCGTCGAGCTGCGCGGCGAGAGCATGAGTGTCGGGCGCCGGAGCGAGTCGGACATCAAGCTGACGGGGACGGACGTGTCGCGTGACCATGCGGAAATCGCGACGAACGGCGACGGCTTCCTCGTCAGGGACCGAGGCTCGCGGTTCGGGACGTTCGTGAACGGGGTGCAGATCACCGAACGCGAGCTCCAGCACGGCGACGTGATCCGCATCGGGCAGAGCGGCGGCTGCCAGATCGTCTTCCGCCTCGACCCTGGAGCTGCCCTCTCGCCCGAGCGGACGGCCTCGACGGCGGTTGGTGACCTGCGCCAGGTGGCGACGCTGCTCGAAGGCCTCCGGGCCTTGGGCTCGGGCCGCGTCCTCGACGACGTGCTGGCGATGGTCATCGATTCGGCGATCGAGGTCAGCGGGGCCGAGCGCGGGTTCATCATGCTCTCCGGGAGGGACGGGTCGCTCGAATTCAAGATGGGTCGGGCCCGCGGGCGCATCACGCTCCCGGGCCGGACCTTCGAGACGAGCCGCAAGATCCCCGAGCAGGTGTTCGAGACCGGCGAAGCCCGCATCGTGGCCGATCTGCTCGACGGTGACCTTGCGAGCGCGCACGTCGGCACCGTGGCTCTCGGTATCCGCCACGTGATGTGCGTGCCGCTGGTGCTGGTGCAGTACGTCGAGAAGACCGAAGCCTCTGCCGAGCAGACGCGCATCGGCGTGCTCTACCTCGACAGCCGCGAGCGAGGTGCGCTGCTGTCGCCCGTCACGCGGAGCGCCCTCGAGACGCTCGCCACCGAGGCGGCCGTGGCGATCGAGAACGCGCGTTTGTACCGCGAGGCGGCCGAGAAGGCCAAGCTGGAGCACGAGCTCAAGATCGCCGCCGAAATCCAGCAGGGCCTGATGCCCCAATCGCACCACGCGGGTCCGTACTACGAGGCGGCCGGTGCGACCGTGCCCTGCCGATCGATTGGCGGGGACTTCTTCGAGTACGTCGATCTGCCCGGCGGGGAGTTCGGCTTCGCCCTCGGCGACGTGTCCGGCAAGGGGGCGCCGGCCGCGCTGCTCACCGCCATCGTGCAGGGAATGTTCATCGTCCAGGCCACGGCGGCCGCCGGCCCGGCCGACACGCTGGCACAGATCAACAGGGGACTCTTGAGACGAGCCGTCGAATCGCGCTTCGTCACCATGGTGTACGGGACGGTCAGACCCGACGGGACGTTCGCCTACTGCAACGCGGGGCACAACCCGCCATTCCTCGTGCGCAAGAACTCGGTGGAGCGTCTCGGGATCGGGGGACTGATCCTCGGGCTCTTCGAACATGCGGCCTACGATCAAGGTACGCTCACGCTCGAGCCGGGAGACACGATTGTGGTCTTCAGCGACGGCGTCTCCGAGGCCGAGAACGTGGCAGGCGAGGACTACGGTGAGGATCGGTTGACCGCCTGCCTGGAGACGTCGCGCGGCGCCTCGCCGGCAGACATGCGGGACCGGCTGATGGCCAGCGTGCGCGAGTTCACGTCCGGTGCCCCGCAAGGCGACGACATGACGGTGGTGATCGTCAGATACATGTAGGGACCGGGAGCGTCCCTATCGCTTCACGCCGATGAGCCGCGCCTCGATCTTCGGCAGGGCATCGAGCAGCACGGCGCCGACAATTTCCATGCTGCGCGCGCTCACCTTGTCCAGCGTGTCCTCCGGGGTGTGCCACGGCGCATAGTCCAGATCGATGATGTCGACTGCCGGCACCCCGGCGTGCAGGAAGGCGACGTGATCGTCTTCCACATCGAGGCGCTCATCGAGGAAATAGGCCCCGAGGTGGAGGGCCTTCGCCGACTCCCAGATGAGATCGGTAAGCCAGGTCGTCGACCGCGGCTCGCGGAGAACGTTGAGGTCGCGATCGCCGATCATGTCGACCAGGATCATCGCCTTGATCGATGACAACTCGCCCGTGCGCGTCGCTTCCTTCACGTAGTGCCGGCTGCCGTAGGTGTGATCGGTTCCGACCCAGTCGATGAACGCCTCTTCCCCGTCGAAGAACACGAGTTCGATGGTCAGCGGGTTCTTGCGTGCCTTGAGTACCCGCGCGAGTTCGATGAGGAACGCCGTGCTGGAACCGCCGTCGTTCGCGCCCACGAAGCGAAACTGCCGGAACAGCTTGGTGTCATAGTGGCCGCCGATGACCAGGCGATCCGGCCGGACGCCCGGAATGGTGGCGCGCAGGTTCACCATCGGGACGGCGCCGAGAGGAGTACTGGCCTCGAAACGCTGATCCGCCACCTTCACACCCATGGCGCCAAGCTGCGTCCGGATATACTGCCGCGACTGCTCGAGGGCGGACGATCCCGGAGGGCGCGGGCCGAAGCCGACGAGCGCCCGGACGTGCTCGAAGGCCCTGCCGCCGTCGAAAGTGACCGGATCGGCGGCGTTACCGGGCGCGCAGAACACCGCCGCCACGAGGAACAGGCACATCCAGAGGGCACGCGTCGGGTTCACTTCTCAGCCTCCGAGGCAACAGGCACATCGGCTTCCGCGGAAACGGGTTCACCGGCGATACGGTACTTGCCGTCAATCCAGGCCACCAGATCCATCAGGCGGCAGCGGTGGCTGCAGAACGGGAACCACCGGTCCTCGGCGGGACGCACGCGGCAGTAGGCGCAGAGGCGCTCGTCCTGACGCACGTCCTCATTGTATCCCCTCCTGGGTCGGACTCTGCACGGGCGGCACACGCGCGGAGCGCCGCAGCCGCTCGAAGCGCAGCGGTGCACCGAGCAGCTCGGAGAGGGCCGTGGCGTTGCGCTGGCTACCCCAGATCTCCAGCTCCACGTCCGCCCGGGAGTCCAGCCTCACGACCCACCCGGCCGCGTCGCGGTCCACCTGGATGTCCCGGACCAGCTGGCCCCGGCTCCGATCGAGCGCTTCGGCAACCCGCAACATGGCGGAGAGCCATCTGACCGCCCGGCGGAGGGAGCGGGGCAGGGGGCCGAAGCCCGGGTGGTCCTTCTTGGGCTTCGCCCGCCGGTGGTAGCGCGCCACCAGTGCGATGACCTCGACTTCCTCGGGCTCGAATCCGCGCAAGTCGCCGTTCTTGATCAGATAGTAGGAGTGGCGATGGTGCTTCTCGTAGCTGATGTGCTCGCCGGTGTCGTGCAGCAGCGAGGCCATCTCGAGCCACTCGCGCGCCCGCTCATCGAGGCCGTGCTCGCCGCGTGTCTGGTCGAAGAGCTCGAGGGCGAGTCGCGCGACCTGCTGTGTATGGTCCGTCAGCACAAAGCACCGCTGCGCCAGTTCGACGACGCTGCGGCGGCGGATGTCAGGGAACCGATCGACCCGCTCGATGTGCAGGCGATTCCGGCGGATGAAATCCAGGACGAGCGCTTCCCGAAGAGACATCTCGCAGAGCGTCAATTCGGTCGCACCCAGCTGGTCGAGGATGACGCCGAGCAGCAACGAGCCGGCCACGATGAGATCGGCCCGGCGGGGATCGAGCCCTGGCAGTTGCAGCCGCCTTTCGAGAGGCAGGCCGGCGAGTTCCGCCCGGAGGCGCTTGAGCGCCTTGGCCCCGACGCGACGGTGGTGCAGCCCCATCCCGGTGCCCGGCGGCGAGGCGCCGAGGGCCAGTGAACCCAGGCTCAAAATGGTGCCGGACGTGCCGATGACCCGTCCGTATCCGCTCTTGGCGAGGCCCTTCAGATAGTCACCAAGCTCGCCGCGGATGTGGCGGAGCAGACGGCGGTGGTCGCCGGCCGAGGGAGGATCGTCCTTGATGAAGCGTTCGGTCAGACGGATCACGCCCAGCCGGAAGCTCCGCGCCTGCTGCGCTCCCGTCGCGCTGCCCAGCGTGACTTCCGTGCTGCCCCCGCCGATGTCCACAACGATGGCCGGCGCGTTTCCGAGGTCGATCCCGTGAACCGCGGCCCGGTGGATGAGCCTGGCCTCGGCGGTCCCGGTGATCACCTGGGCGCGCACACCGGTCTCGTCCTGAATGGATCTCAGGAGGTCGCCGCCGTTGCGGGCTTCACGCACGGCGCTCGTGGCGGCAGCGACGATGTCGTCGACGCCTCGCGACTCTGCCAGCCGCTTGAAGCGCGACAGGGTCTGGAGGGCGGCTTGCATCGCGCCGGCGGTAAGCGCCCGGCCTTCGAGGCCGCCGGCGCCGAGGCGCACCATGTCCTTCTCGCGGCCCACGACCTCGAAGGAGCCGTCCGCAGCAATACGGACGATGATCATGTGGATCGAGTTGGTGCCGATGTCGATGGCGGCGAGCAGCATGACGGTTCAGACCGTCGGCCGTGGCCACAAGGCCCAACCGGCGACAGTGTATGATACGTGAAGCTCCTCAGACCTTCGATGCGCAAGTTGGGCGACGTCGTGGTCGGACTTGCGAGTCGACGCACTCAGACAGGCCATGCGAGCCCTGATCGGACCCCGAACCGTGGCCCGGCGGCGCCTGAAGGCGCTGGAGCGCCAGTTCGCGCTGGCGCTCGAAGGCCGCGTGTCCGGCGTGCACCAGACGCGGGTCGCCGGCCGCCGCCTGCGCGAGCTGCTGCCGGTGCTGGCGTCGTCGCCGAACGATCCCCGCGCCCGGAAGGTGCGTCGCGAACTCAGGGCCCTGACGCGGGCCTTGGGCCCGGTCCGTGAACTGGACGTCGCGCTCGAGTCGCTGGCGGAGGTGGCGACGCGCTGGCCTCAGCATGCCGGCGCCCTCGCCGCCGTGCGCGAACGGTTCGTCCGGGAGCGCCAGGACGCGGCCGGCCATCTGACCCGGCTGCGGGACGTCGACATCGAGCGGCTGGCTGGTCGGGTCCACGTGCTGGCGGCCGAGCGGACGACGCCTGCGGCAGCTCGGCGGTGCGCCGCCCGGATCGCGGAGCGGATTGGCGCGCGTGGGCGCGCCCTGCAACGCGCCGTCGGCGAGTGCGGCACGCTGTTCGCCATAGAGCCACTGCACCGCGCGCGCATCGCTCTCAAGAAATTCAGGTACACCCTCGAACTCGGGGAGCAGATCGGCCGGTTCAGGCTCGTCGCGACCTTGCGCCACCTCAAGAGCCTGCAGGATCGCCTCGGACACCTTCACGACCTCCATGTGCTGGCTGCGAGGATCCGTGACTGCGAGGGCGCCGATCCGGCCGGGCACGACGCCCTCGAGGCCGTGGCCCTGGGACTCGACGAGGAGATGAGGCAGGTCCACTGCGCGTTCCTGGCCGAGGGCCACCGGCTTGGACCGGTGCTGGCGATGGCCCGACGGGTCCGCGTCCAGCTCGGTGTGCTGGCGGTCCGCATGTCGCCGGCTCCCTCCAGCTCGGCGGGCGACGGCGTCGTTGAACGAAGGGCCGGGTGATCGCACGGCCATGGGGCGTCTGCACACCGTCTACCTGATCAGACACGCGATTGCCGAACGGGCCGGCCCCGACGTCGACCGGGACGCCGATCGCCCGCTCACGAGCGCGGGCATCGAGCGCTGGACGCGGGAGGTCCGCGGGCTCCGCGAGATGGACGCGTCAATCGACCACGTCCTGACGAGTCCGTACCTGCGCACGAGGCAGACCGCCGACCTGCTGGCCAGCGGGCTGAAGCCGGCCCCCGACCTGGCCGACTGCGCCGGCCTGCGCCCTGGAGGCCGAATCGAGGATGTGATGAACGATCTGCGCGCCGTGTTCCATGCGGGAGCGACGGCCGTCGCGCTCGTGGGCCACGAGCCCTCGATTGGGAGGATCGCCGGCCGGCTGCTCGGTGCCACCCATCCGATTCCCTTCAAGAAGGGCGCCGTGTGCCGTATCGACTTCGACGGCACCGTTGGGGCGGGCGCGGGCTGGCTGGTCTGGCTCCTGCCGCCCCGCGCCCTCCGCGCTCTCGGGGCCTGATTGGTCCCGCTCGACGACCTGGTCACCGAAGCCGGCGCCTGCCCCTCAGCAGCCGGCAGCCTTCAAGGCGGCTGACCACCGGCCGCTTCAAATCGGGGACGACGAGGTCGTGCGCTTGTCTCGTGCGGCGGCAAGCCGCCTACACGATCGCGCCGTCCGGGACGATGGCCCCCTTGGGTATCACGATGATGCCGTTCCGGATGGCGTAGAACGGGCCATCCTCGTGGTCGACGCCGCGGTCATTGACGAGGCGGACGCCACGGCCGATCCTGGCGTTCTTGTCGAGGATCACACGGTCGAGCACCGAATCCTGGCCGACGCCGAGCAGGATGTCCGATCGGCCGGCATCCTCGGCATCCTCCTCATAGTAGTCTGCGCCCAGGAGCACGGAGCGGGTCACGCGCGCCCGTTCGTCGATCCGCGTCCGAATCCCGACGATGGAGTGCTCGATGGTGCAGCGGTTGATGTAGGTGCCCTCGGCAATCATCGCGTGATCGACCTTGGCGTCGATCAGGCGCGACGCCGCAAGGAAACGCGGCCGCGTGAAGATGGGCTGGCGCGGGTCGTAGAAGCGGAACGGCGGCCGGTCCTGCGTCAGCAGGATGTTCGACTCGTAGAACGACTGGATCGTCCCGACGTCGGCCCAGTAGCCGCTGTAGAGATACGCGTTCACCTTGTGCGACCGGAGGGAGGCCGGGATGATCTCCCTGCCGAAGTCGATGCTCTGGTGTTCCCCGAGAATGTCGAGCAGCACCTCCCGTGAGAACACATAAATTCCCATCGACGCGACGAACGGCTTGTCGGCCGAGTGCTCGGGATAGGTCGAGCCCGCGGGAATGCTCCGGCCGATCTCCGCCAGCCGTCCGGCATTCGGCTTCTCCTCGAAGTGGGCGATCCGGCCGCTCCGGTCGAACAGAAAGATCCCCATCTCGGCTGCCTCGCGAGGGGTGACCGGCTGGGCGGCGATAGTGATGTCGGCGCCCCGGTCCACGTGCGCATCGATCAGCGCGCCGATGTCCATGCGGTAGAGATGATCGCCGGCGAGAATGAGGTAGTAGTCGGCCCTGTAGCCGGTGAAGTGGCGGGCAGCCTGGCGGACCGCATCGGCCGTACCCTGAAACCAGTTCGGGTTGTCGGGGGTCTGCTCGGCGGCCAGGATGTCGACGAAGCCCCGCGAGAACGTGTCCATGCGGTAGGTCTGCGACACGTGCCGGTTCAGCGAGGCGGAGTTGAACTGGGTGAGGATGAAGATGCGGCGCAATCCGGCGTGCAGGCAGTTGCTGATCGGGATGTCGATCAGCCGGTACTTGCCGCCAATGGGCACGGCCGGCTTCGAACGCATCTGCGTGAGCGGAAACAGGCGATTCCCCCGGCCGCCTCCGAGGATGATGGCCAGCACGTCGTCCATGGGCACCAGCGTAGGCGATGAGCGGGGCCGGGACAAGCCTCCCGGCGTCGCCGGCGTCCTGTCAGGCGCTCGTCTGTGATCCTGCCGAACACCCCCGTTCTAGGAGTGTGTCGGAGATAGATTCTATCCCCAGCGCCCAGCCACGACGATCGGCCGTTGCGAAAGGTGTTGAGTCGGGATCGATCGGGCCCTAGCATAGCGGTTATGGCGAAGCGTTTCCGTCCG
>JBFMFH010000049.1:0-16184 GCA_040752275.1 Acidobacteriota bacterium | reverse complement strand
CGATTCGGCGCGGAGGCGAACGGCCTCCCAGGGGATTCCGGCGGTCTCGCCGGCGATCACCCGACGGGCACGCCGGTCAATCTCCGCCGCCCATGCAGCTTCGACTTCCGCGGGGTCTTCCGAGGCGGTGTCACCCAGACTGGCCAGGAGCTCCGCGGCGAGGTCAGCGCGTTCCTCGGCCGGTAGAGCCATGGCCTCTCGCAGAAGCTCTTGCGCTCGGGGAGACATGAGACCATTCTACACCTGGACACGGCTGCCCAACCACGCGCTCCACCCGACGCGGGTGAGCGCGATCGTTAGGCAACTTTCGACACTCGACCGACGACGATCTGAACTTTCACACCGGCATGCCCCAGCATGGCCACCAGCGTATCGATGCTGAATCGGTCGATCTTGCCCCGGACGAGATCGCTGACCCTCGGTTGGGTTACCCCGAAGAGCGTGGCGGCTTGCGCCTGGGTCAGCTTCCGGGCCTCGATCAACTTGCTGAGGCGAATCATCAAGTCGCTGCGGATCTTGAGGTGCTCGGATTCCTCGTGCGAGAAACCGAGGTCGCGGAACACGTTGCCGCTTGAACGTCGAATCTTGATCGTCATGGAGTCTTCCTATTGCGCACGCGGCGGGCCAGAAGCTCGGCCAACCGGTTCTTGGCCAACGCGATCTCTACTTGCGGCGTCTCGCGCGTGCGCTTCTCGAACGCATGGAGCACGTAGATCGCCTCCCCGAACTTTGCGATGTAGAAGACGCGGTGCTCGCGTTTCGTATGGACACGGATCTCGTACACGCCGAGCCCCACGGTGGCCATCGGTTTCCAGTCCGTGGGCATCAGGCCCTGCTGGACACGGCCGAGTTCGTAACCGGTCTCGCGGCGAGCATCGTCCGGAAACGCGCGCACGTCGTCAAGCGAGGAACCGAGCCAACATATCGGCTTCTCGGTCATCGATGAAGTATACACCTATTGATATACCGCAAGGAGTTGCCTAACCAGGCGTTGCACCCGACGCCGGCCGGTGCGATCATGAGCGGCGCGGGTGAACGCCGACGTTATGCCGGCAAGAAGAAGGACAAGATCATGACGACGACGTCCGAGGTAACGGCGAGCCTTGAGCCACGGGCGATGGCAAGTTCGGAACTGTCCGACTTCGAGCGTGAGTACTTCACCCAAACTCGCAAGGAAATCGACACGGAGAAGCAGGAGAGAAACAAGATCCTCAACTACGGAATCCTCGCAACGGGGGCTATGTCCGTAGCGTTCGCCAGATCTGGCTCGATCGCCGACTTGGCGTCCCCGGCGGCGCTGGTCATCTACTTTCCCCTCTTGCTACTTGTGTCCGTTCTCGTCCAGGCCCGACGAATCAAGCTCCGGCAAATCTCCGACAGGTGGCATGCTCTTCGTTCACTTCTCGCCGTGCGCGGCTGCTGCGACGCCTGGACGCCACTCGAACAGGTCGTATGCCGCGGTTTGCGAGGCCGAAGGTACCTTGCCGAGGACTTCTGCCTGCACCTCGGCTTGAGCAGCGTCGTCTACTGTCTGATTGGCGCGGTTGTCGTCCCTCTACTCCGAGCGGGTTCAGCCGCCCGACCCGGCGCAATCGCTGCGGGCCTTGGTGCGGTGATCCACTTGGGTGTCACGTCGTTCTGGCTCTGGAGACCCGTGAAGATCCCGATGGAGTACGCTGACATCGACGAGATCAGGCGGGCGGCAACAGCAAATGCAGCATAACGAGGCGTTGCACCCGACGCCGGCCGGTGAAGCGTGAGCCAGCGCGGGTGAACGCCGACGTTCGGGAGAACGGAAGAGACCGGAAACACGGACACGGAAACCCGGAGAGCCTGTCCGGGGCGGTGTCGGTGCGAGGGCCTGGCCACTTCGGGCCGTGGCGAACCACGAGGCCCGCTGATCGCCTTCGCTGGCGGTGACGGGGACCGGGATCACGAACACGACGACGATCACGACGACCCGGAGCGCGTCGGTGTCGGGATGGGAGCCGCCGACGTGGCGAACCATGGGTCGGCGGGGCGCGGTGAGGGAGCGGAGTCAACTCATCCCGAACAACGCGCTGCACCCGACGGCCGCCGCGAACCATGGGCGGCCGCGGGTGAGCGCCAACGTTCGGCAGACGACAGAAACAACAACGACGGCCGCACAGGGGAATCGTGACGATGCCAGACTGGCCACTCTGGTGGGCATGGGAACTCGAACTGAGTGCACATCTACTGAGGCGGATGGAGGATCGGGACTTCACCGAAGTTGACGTGCGGCGTATGCTTGAACGTGCCGCCGGGTATCGCGTGGATATCCTCGAAGGGCGGTTCGTGATCAATAGCCGACACGCTGGTCGGTCATGGGATGTTGTTGTCGAGCCTGACGAGGTTCGGCAGCTCCTGGTCGTGATTACGGCGTATCCTCTGGATCAGGCAGGATCATGAAAGAACCTTATCTTGAAGTCACGTTTCGACACGGACGGCCCATCGCTGCCTACTACTACCTCCCGCGGCGGGCCGGTCAGCGGAGTGTACACACCCGACGGGTTGAGCCGGGGTTGGTGGTCGATTTCGCTGACGACGGCGCGGCGATCGGGATCGAAATCACCGCACCGTCGAAGATGTCTCTGACCGCGCTGAACGCGGTCCTGCGCGAACTTGGGCACGCCCCGGCCAGTGAAGCGGATCTAGCCCCGCTTCTGGCTGCGTGAAGGGGACTGGTCACGCCCGGACGGGAGGGAGACCTCTCTGCGGACCTCACCGCCGAACCACGCGCTGCACCCGACGCGGCTGCGCCGCTCGCGCGCCGCGGCCGGCGCGGGTGAGCGCGAACGTTCGGTGGACACGCGACGGGAATCAGTCGGCGGATGGAGGAGTGGAGCGGCGGGCGAGGTCCCAGAAGGCGCGGGGGGCGAGTACTGGGAGCGGCAGGCGAGCGGCGGCATCGAGCAAGTCCCGGTCGCCGGTGACCAGTACATCAGCACCTCCGGCGATAGCCGATGCGACGATCCAGCGATCGTACGGGTCGCGCAACTCGAGCCGCGGGGCTCGGGCGGGTTTCGGAACGACCTCGTGATCGCGCAACATCGATTCGACGTCATCTGCCAAGTCAGCGGGCACGCGGAGCTTGGTTCGTAGGACACGGCGGAGTTCGACGAGGACCACCTCGCCAACCACGAGTTCATGTTCGGCAAGAACGTGGCGCAACACGTCAGCACACAGGCCGCGGGTTGCGAAGGCGCTCGCGAGAACGTTCGTGTCGAGGAACACCCTCACGAAATGGCCTTCACGATGTCGTCGTCGGTCAGGAATCCGCGGGCTTCGGCAAAGGGGAGCACGCGTCGGCGGAGGGTCTCGAATCGCTGCAGCTGGAACTGGCGGCGCAGTGCCTCACGCACGAGGTCACTGCGGGTTCGACCGGTTTCGCGGCACAGGCGGTTTAGGAGCCGCTCAAGATCCGGCTCGATTCGAATGGTGAGTGCGTTTTTCATCGTCGTACATTGTAACACGTACGGAACCACGCCGCCGAACACGCGGCTGCACCCGACTGGCGCGGGCGTTAGCAAAGGAGCTGGAGGCCTCGAACTTCGGGATCGTGTGCGTCACACGCGACAACGTGGCGTCACCCTGGGTACTGTTCGAGGCTGGCGCTCTCGCGAAATCGATGCAGGATAGTCGCGTCATCCCTATCCTGTTGGATCTCGAAATCCGCGACATCACGGGTCCGCTGGCCCAGTTCCAGGCGAAGAAGGTTGATCGGTCTGGCCTGGTGGAAGTCGTGCAGTCACTCAATCAGCTGTCCCAACACCCGGTTCCGGAGGATCGCGTCAAGCAGCTGTTTGACGCGCTATGGCCCGATCTCGAGAAGAAGATGACTGCTATTCCGACTGCGGCAGGGCCAGCCAAGGCAACGCGGCCGCAGCCGGAGATTCTCGAGGAGCTCGTAGCAAGCGTCCGCTCTCTGGACTCTCGATTCAGGGAAGTTGCAGAGGAAGGCCCTCGAGGATTGCGGTCTCGGAGGATGCGGTTTCACCCAATGATGGTCCGCGACTTGGGCCACATGCTGGGGGACAAACCCGGCGATCCAGTCAACCTGCTCGTAGTCGCGAGCATGTTCCGGGACGAGATGCCGTGGCTGTACGAGCTGGGCATGGAGGCCTATCGTGCATGCAAGGCAGGATCGATGGAGGACGCGAGGTTAGCCAGGCGCAGGTTTCAGAAGGCCGCTGAGTTCCTTGGGCACGGGCCCTTCCCGATGGAGGAGTTTGGGTTCGATCCGCGAATGATGCACTTGCTTGTCAGGGAGCTAGAGCACCTGGTTGAGCCGGAGTCGCCATCGGAGGAAGGCCAATCAACCAAGCCAAGACGGAAGAAGAACGAGAAGCCGGAGTAGCATTCTGCTGCTAACCTAACACCGCGATGGAGCCGACGGCGCCCGAGGTGAATTGAGCGCCGCGGCTCATCGCGAACGTTATGCGACCCATCCTGGAATCCGAAGAATTGACGCACACATGAGTAGTGTGTAGCATTAATGTGTATGCCGACCAACCTCGCCATAGACGATCGACTCCTCGACCAAGCCCGCACCGTTGGCGGATACCGAACCAAGCGCGAAACGGTGAATGAGGCGTTGCGTGAGTTTATCCAACGGCGCCAGCGGCTGGAACTCGCGAAACTCGCGGGCAGGGTGGAGTACGACCCGAAATACGACTACAAGAGGGAACGGCGGGCCCGGTGATTCTCTTTGACACGTCGGTGCTGTCGCGTGTCTTCCGGCGCAAGCACCCTGGACCGGAGGAGCGTCGGCTGCGGGCGGTGTTCGACGAGCTGATGGCGAGTGACGATCCGCTCGGCTTGCCCGGCATTGTGTTGCAGGAAGTCCTGAGTGGCGTGCGATCACATCGGCAGTTCAGCGACCTTTCGGGGAAGCTGCTGACGGCGTTCGCGGTTCTTCCCGAGGGGGTTTCGGAACACGTCGAAGCAGCCCGAGTCAAGAACGTGTGCCTGGCCAAGGGACTCAACGTGTCCGGGGTCGACTGCCTGATCGCGGCCGTCGCGATCACCGGCCACCATGAGCTCTTCGCCGTCGACGACGACTTCGAGGCGATTGCGAAACACGCGCCCCTGAAATTGTACCGGGGGCACGACGTCGCATAACAACGGCCTGCACCCGACCGGCGCTTCGTCGAGCGTGTGCGCCGGCGGGTGAGGCCTGACGTTAGCCCGACATCGACATGAGCTAGACAAAGATGGCCAAGCTTCGGTTCACATCGATGTCGTTCTCAGAGATAGCCAGGCAGGCGTGGATCCGTGGCGACTACGGGATTCTCAAACGCTCGCGCGCATCCAGATATTTAAGAAGGGTTCTACCGACAAAGGCCAAGAAACGTAGGAAGCGACGGGCGACGGATCGCTTCTTTGGCGAGGCCTACGTATCCGCGAAGCTCGCGCGCTCGGGTGGTTACTACGGCTCATTCAGGTGGCTAACGAATTCCTACTTTCTCTCGCGTCCATCCGCGGCGAACCGATCGGGGACTGACCGAGAACAGCTTCGGTGGGCCCTCTGGGACCAGTTTGACGAGGCCCTACTGACCGCGCTTCACGAAAGAGCCCGTCGGGTGGCCAGACAGATTGGCGAAAATCCGGCTCCGCCGGATCTGTGGTTGTTTGACAACGCCGGTAATCACCGTTTCATTGAAGTGAAGCTGCCAGGTGACACCGTGCGTCCCTGTCAGTTGGCCGGCCTTGCCGTCATTGCGAGATCGTTGCGGTCTCGCACCGGCAAGCGAGTGGAAGTCGAGGTCATCGACCTTCACCCCGATGGAATGGAGCCGAACAAGACGAAGGCGTTTAATCGTTTGTTGAGACTGGCGGGCTAACACGCAAATGGAGCCGACGCGCCGGCTGTCCCGTGCCATCTTGTCGCCGCGGCGCGCGGCTCATTTGCAGCGTTGGGCTGACCGAGAATGAGATGACCTCAAACGAGAAGGCCTTCGAGCGCGAACTTGAGATCCTGCGCAAGGACTGCGAAAGCGCCGCGCAGTTCTTCTACGGCCACATGGCCATGAATGAGGTGGCCAAGCGCCGTCCACGCGTGCTCGACTGCCTGAATCGGAACGCGTTGTTCTGGGTGACGGCGTCCGGTGCGATGCAATCAGCCGCGATCATGGCGATGGGGCGCTCGTTCGATCAGACCTCACCGCACAACATTGACCGCGTCATCAGGCTCGCGCAGGATGATCCGGCGATGTTCTCGGAATCGGCCTTGAGGCGGCGCAAGCAGGGCGAGGCGAGCACGCCTCCATCCTGGCTGGACGGCTTTGTGCGGGGCGTGTACGTTCCGGGCCCGGCCGACTTCCGACGTCTAAGGGCACACGTCAGGAAGCATCGCCGGATCTACGAATCGAACTACCGTGATCTGCGGCACAAGATCTACGCGCACAATGTCGCAACCGAAGACATAGAGATCCAGCGACTCATCTCGCGAACCAACGTCCGAGAAATTGAACGGTTGCTGCTATTCCTGATGCGGGTCTACGAATCGCTGTGGCATCTGTTCATGAACGGCCGCAAGCCGACACTCCGTGCATTGCGCTGTTCTGTCAAGCCTTCCGGCGAGCTGACTCTGCCGCGCCGGTCGTTTGTCGGTGTTCATAGACGCATGGCACGAGAAACCGAAGACCTGCTGACACGAATGGCAGCCCAACCAGCGGTTGCACCCGACGGCCGCCGCCCACTGACGCACCGTGGCCGCGGGTGAACCGCAACGTTAGGCGACGGAGGTAACGCTATGCGCCTTCTCACGGCTACTTTCAAGAAGCGGAGCAAGATCAGCGCTGCAACTACATGGTTCGCGTTCTGCCTTGCACTCACCCTCGCCTTGCCTCAGCCGCCAAACCTCATGCATGTGGCGTTCGGTGCGCTCCTCGGAGCATTCGTCGTCCTAGCGGGCTTCGCGACCACACAGGCCATTCGGCCTTTGCCCACACGCTCCTCCGCTGCACGTGTGCGGCTCTCCGCCTCTTCACTTGCCGCGGGCGCCACCCTCGGCGCAACTCTTCTCACGGCTCTCGTGCTCGCGGTCCGATTCGAGCCTGCCCTGGCGGCACGATTCGCCGGCCGCACTAACGAAGCAGCGTGGCGTCCGCTGGCGCTCGCTTTTGAGTCATCGATTCTTGAAGAAGTGGTCTTCCGGCTCTTTGTTCTCTCCCTTGTTGCATGGGTGGTACTTCGGCTTGTCAAGCGCCCGGTCTGGGCAGTTTCCGCTGGCGTAGCGGCTTCGACCGCTCTCTTCGCGATGGCCCACCTCCCGGCCTGGTCCGCCGTAGCCACTTCCACTCCAATGCTCTTTGCCTCCGTCTTACTTCTCAACGCTGTTGGCGGCCTTCTCTTTGCCTGGGTGTTCTGGCGCTGGGGCCTGCCCTACGCCATCCTCTGTCACCTCGCGGGCGACATGGTGGTCCAGTCCCTTGCTCCTCGACTCCTTCACTAGCATTCGCGGCCCGTCGCCTAACCCCTCGTTGCAGCGGACCACAGGGCTGGCCTTCGGCCATCCCTGTGGCCGCTGAACTCGAACGTTAGCCGGCTACGAGCCCAACGGACGATTTCGGTCACATGAATGCCTCGAATCTCCGATGTGCCCGGCCCGTACTGGTTCTTCTTCTACAGCTCTTGACTGCGGTGAACCCATGCATGCCCACGTTCGCCGTGATCGGCAGCACGCGAAGTTCTGGCTGGCGCCGGTCGAACTGACGTGGAATCATGGGTTCAGCGCGCGCGAGTTGAATGAGATCCGCCGAATCATCATCGAGAACGAGGCGACAATCATCGGAGCCTGGAATGAGCATTGCGGTCAGCGTTGAGAATCGAATTCGCCGAGTCAACGTCGACGACGAGACGATCACCGCCTACCTCGTTGACGGACGCGTGATCAGTGTTCCGCTCGCGTGGTCGTGGCGGTTGTCGGAGGCGACGCGGAAGCAGCGCGCGAACTGGCAGCTCATCGGAGACGGCCATGGCGTACATTGGCCGGACATCGACGAAGACATCAGTGCAGAAGGCATGCTGAACGGCGAACCTGCACGGCTACCCCGGACGGTCCCGCACGGCCGACCACAACCGGCGAACAGAGCGTCGCAGCCGACGAGCCGCGCGAAGGCCAGGCCCAAACCGAAGCGGCATGTGGGTGCGGCTCGCGGCTGAGCGTCGCAGCAAGATCGTCAGGTCGTCTCGGCGATGGCGCGTTGCAGGAGATCGGCCACGCCGAGCACGGCTGCCCACTGGTTCAGGTACGAGAAGTCCAGTGTCGCCTGCCCGACGCGGAGAATCCCGAGCACGTCCGTCCACTGGCGTTCGGACACCTCTCCGCCGCGGCGGTACCATTCGAGCTTCGCGAGCAGGACGTCCTCGGCTGAGGCCAACGGCACGGCGGCGGCCTCCGGATCCGAGTCCAGTCGCTCGTGGCCGGCTCGCGCGAAGGATGAACGGTCGAAAGCCCGCTGGCGCGAGACGAACACGTCCACCTTGAACATGGTGGCCAGATGGATCAGATTGAACGATCCACGACGCTGGACCGCCGTCTGAATCCGGGATTCGTCGGCGTAGTACGCGTCTCCGAGAGCCGCGACAAAGCGCCGGACGTGCGCAGGCTCGAGTTCGGCGATGATGTCCACGTCAATGCTGGCCCGCGCAACCCCATGGGTCGAACTCGCAAGCGAGCCGCCAACGAAATGCGGCACGTCGAGGTCGCGGAACGCCGCGAGGACCGGCTGCAGGGCCGCCAGGAGATCGTCGGTGCTCATGGACCCGTGTGTGTCGACAATCGGTCACGGACCGCGCGGGCGAGTTCGACGCCGTAGTGGATCTCGACGAACTGAAGACCTGCGTCGATGGGGGAGATCGATGGCGACCTCCGCCGGATCCCCGCGTGGGCCAACCTGACGACGGCTGCCGAGAGAGACAGCGCGAGACGCGCCCGACGCGTCGGGGTCGCCTGGCGAAGCAGCTGGATCTGCAGGCGGCCTGCCTCGGGAGTCGTGTCAGAGAGACCCACTTCCACGCCGGGTATTCTACCCTGCGGCGCCCGCCCGGGAGCCGGGTCTGCCAGGTCTCCTGGAAGATCACGTCCTTCATGACGAACGCCGATCCGACCGGCAGGCCAGGGTCGATCGATGCCACGGTGCGCCGCATCCAGTCCGCGAGCGCGCCGGGGCTCCCGTGGGCGCGGATGACGAGGCTCATGCCGGCGGGAGCGCGCTGCTCGAGGGGAAGATACACGCCCCAGTCGCGCGTCGGATCCCCGGCGCCGAGAAACATCTCGGGCGCGATGCCGACGATGCGCCGCCAGGGCTCGGTCTCGTATCCCGTGGCGATAATACGAATCCGGCGGCCTACGGCGCTTCCATCCGGGAAGAAGCGTTCCGCGAAGCGTTGATTCACCATGATGACGGACTCGGACGTCGCGATATCGCCATCCGTGAAGCCGCGCCCCCCGACGGGCGCCACACCATAGGTCTCGAAGAAGTCCGCCGAGATGGCGGCCGTCTGCCCCGAGGGCCACCCGCACGGCAAGCTCCTTGGTCCGCATCACCGCGCGCGCGAGCAGGAGCTTTGCAGATCGCCGGGCCTCCCAGTGCTAACATGGCGCCTCCATCAGGATCCGGCCGCGATTCCGGGCCGGATTCCCGATGGCACACCGCTCGATGGAGGCTCGGACCATGAACCGCAGGATCGTCGTGCTCCCTAGACCGCTCCGGATCGCCCTCCTCGTCTTCGCCTCGCTGCTGGCCGCCGCGACGGCTTCCGCCCAGGGCACGAAGCCGATCACCTTCGAAGACCTGATGAAGTTCCGCGCGATCAGAACGCCGGTCGCCTCGGATGACGGCACGATTGTGGCGTACGCCGCGCAACCGGATCGCGGGGACGGCGAGGGCGTCGTACACGACCTGGCCGGCGGGAAGGTGCACAGAGTCCCCCGCGGCAGCGCCCCCGTCATCTCGGCCGGCAGCCGCTTCGTCGTCATGGCGGTGCGGCCGTCGTTCGCCGACACCGAGAGCGCGAAAACGCCCCCGAAACCCGGCATGGCGATCCTCGACACGCAAAGCGGCGCCATCGTCAACATCGAGCGGGTAGACCGCTTCGCGTTCTCGGACGATGGGAAGTGGCTGGCGTACCTGATAGCCGCGACCCCTGCGGAAAAGGGCGCCGACGCAAGACCGTCGGCGGACGCGAAGCCGGCCGGTGGCGGAACCGAGCCGAAGAAGCTGCCCAAGGGCAACCCGTTGAAGCTGCGAAATCTCGCCAGCGGCGAGGAGACCGACATCGCGAACGTCACGACGTTCGCCTTCGACGACACGTCCACGTTTCTGGCGTACGTCCAATCGGTGGAGGATGGCCAGGGTAACGGCCTGTTCGTCCGCGACCTGACCGCGCCCACCGCCGCGCTGGTGGTCAACCAGACCGATGGCGGGCGGTACGACCAGGTGACGTGGGCCACCGACGCCAGCGCGCTCGCTTTCGCCACGAGCACCAAAGAGGACGGGCCCGCGGCCATCTGGCGATGGGACGGGACCTCGCGCGCCGCGCGCCAGCTCGCGCCGGCGACCCAGGCGCCAGACGGCTGGACGATTCCACTCAAGAGCGACTTGGCTTGGTCGAAGGACGGCCAGCGCCTGTTCTTTGGGTTCAAACCAGTCGCGTCCAAGACGGACGCTGCAGCGAAGAAGGACGGCGCGCCGAGCCCCTACGACGTTGACGCGATCCTGGCGAAGGCCGAGGTCGATATCTGGCACTGGAACGATCCGCGCATCAACTCGCAGCAGAAGAAGACCTGGACCCGCGAGAAGGACCGGACCTACCGCGCGGTCATCCACCAGGCCGACGGGCGAATCGTCCGCCTCGCCGGCCTCGACATGCCGGACCTCGAGACGACGGAGAACGCCCGGCACGCGCTCGGCATCTCGGACGTGCCGTACCGCGTGCAGACGACCTGGACCGAACGTCAGCGCGACGTCTATCTCGTCAGCCTGACGGACGGGTCGCGCAAACCGGTCGTCAAGGGCCTGCTGGATGGTGCGTCGCTCTCACCCGACGGTGGCACGGTTGCCTTCTTCAGGGAGGGCCAGTGGCACCTGTTCGATTGCGCCACCGGGGCTGTCCGCAACGTCACCGGCTCGCTCGGGGTGAGGCTGGATGACGAACTGGACGACACACCGGATGCGGCCCGGGCGTACGGGCTCGGCGGATGGCTGGCGGATGGGTCGGCAGTGCTCGTCTACGACCGCTGGGACATCTGGCAGGTGCCGGTGAAGACCGGCACGCCGGTGAACCTGACGGCCGGCGACGGCCGCAAGCGGAGCGTGACCTACCGTGTCATCCGGACCGACCGCGACGCGCCCGGCTTCACTGCCGGCGAGTCGTTGCTGCTGTCCGCCTATCACGATAGGGAGAAGAACGACGGGTTCTACACGGCGACCATCGGGAAGAGCGGTGTGGTGTCTCGCCTCGACGAGCCACGCCGGCTGCGCTTCGTGGCCAAGGCGAAGAAGGCCGATCTGATCGTCTACACGCGCGAGCGGGTGGACGAGTTCCCGGATCTCTGGGCGGCCGACACCACCTTCCGCCAGCCGCGCAAGGTGACCGATGCCAACCCGCAGGTGGGCGACTTCGCCTGGGGCAGCCCGGAACTCGTGACGTGGAGGAGCCTCGACGGCGTGCCGCTGGAGGGCGTGCTCATCAAGCCGGCCAACTACCAGCCCGGCAGGCGGTACCCGGTGATCGTATACTTCTACGAGCGCATGTCGCAGCGCCTCTTCGAGTTCAACGAGCCGGTTGTGAACCACCGGCCGTCGTTCGGAGTCTACACCTCGGCCGGCTATGCCGTGTTCCTGCCGGATGTCGTCTTCGACATCGGCCGGCCCGGCTACTCGGCCACCAAGTGCGTCGTGCCCGGCGTGCAGAAGCTGATCGACATGGGGATTGCCGACCCGAAGGCGATCGGCCTGCACGGCCACTCGTGGAGCGGGTATCAGACGGCCTTCGTCGTGACGCAGACGAACATCTTCGCGGCGGCCATCGCCGGTGCGCCCGTCTCGAACATGACGAGCGCGTACGGCGGCATCCGGTGGGAGTCGGGCCTTGCGAGGCAGTTCCAATACGAGGAGACGCAGAGCCGCATCGGCGGCAGTCTGTGGGAGTATCCCGAGCGGTATATCGAGAACTCGCCGCTGTTCTTTGCGGACCGCATCCAGACACCGCTCCTGCTGATGCACGGCGACGAGGACGGCGCGGTGCCGTGGTACCAGTCCATCGAGATGTACCTGGCCATGCGGCGGCTGGGAAAGGACTGTGTCTTCCTGCAGTACCGCGGCGAGCCGCACCATCCGCAGAAGTACGGGAACAAGCTGGACTACTCGATCCGGATGAAGCAGTACTTCGACCACTACCTGAAGGGAGAGGCGGCGGCCGACTGGATCACGAAGGGCAGCACGTACCAGGGGAAGTAGATCCGACCGGGTCAGACTGGAACGGAACATCGGGCCCCGGCGGGGACCTGCCCGGAACCGGGTTCACAGCCGAGCGGGTGGCGCCGGACGGGCGCCCCGCCGCGGCGGAAGGCCCGATATCTCGTCCCGCCGGCGAACTCTGGGGCCCCCATTTGCGTCGAATCTCACGATGGTCGATATTGCCCGTCCCGCCTCCGTGGCTCGAGCCCGCCGAAACCGCCGGATCATCTGGGGTGTCGCGGCCGCCGCGGTCCTCATCGTCATCACGGTCCTCGTGTCGCGCCTGAAACCGGCCGCGCCGACCGTCGAGCGCAGCACGGTCTGGGTGGACACGGTCAAGCGGGGGCCCATGGTGCGCAACGTCCGCGGCCTGGGCACGCTGGTACCGGAGGACATCCGCTGGATCCCGGCGGTCACCTCCGGGCGGGTCGAACGGATTCTCGCTCGGCCAGGCGCGGAAGTGACCCCCGACACCGTCATCCTCGAACTGAGCAATCCGACCGAGACACAGGCCCTGGCCGAGGTCCAGGCCCAGCTCCGCGCCGCCCAGGCCGAGCTGACCAGCCTGAGAGCTCGCATCCAGAACGAGCTGGTTGGCCAGGAGGCGATGGCGGTCTCGGCCCTTTCCGAGTTCCGACAGGCCCAGTTGCAGGCGACGAAGGACGCCGAGCTGGCGAAGGACGGACTCAAGTCGGATCTCGAGGCGCAACTGTCGAGAATGCGGGCGGAAGCGCTGGACGCCAGGGCGAAAGCCGAGCAAAAGCGCCTGGATCAGATGACGGCCTCAGTCGATGCCCAGCTCGCCGTGCAGCAGGCGTCCGTCGACCGGCTGCAGTCGCAGGTGGCGCTCAAGCGCTCGCAGATCGACGCGCTGAAGGTCCGGTCGGGCATCGTCGGCGTGCTGCAGCAGGTCCCGGTCGAAGTCGGGCAGCAGGTCGCGCCGGGCACGAATCTGGCCCGGGTGGCCGACCCCAGCCGATTGAAGGCCGAGCTCAAGATTCCCGAGACCCAGGCGAAGGACGTGCAGATTGGGCTCGTCGCCTCGGTCGACACGCGCAACGGCATCATCCCCGGGCGCGTGAGCCGCATCGACCCGGCGGTCACCGGTGGAACGGTGACGGTCGACGTCGCGCTCGAGGGGGATCTGCCCCGCGGGGCCCGTCCCGATCTGAGTGTCGACGGCACGATCGAGCTCGAGCGGCTGGCGGACGTCCTCTACGTCGGGCGCCCCGCGCTCGGCCAGGAAGAGAGCATCATCAGCCTCTTCCGTCTTGGGCCGGACGGTGCTACCTGCGATCGGGTGAGAGTGACACTGGGCCGCACGTCCGTGAACTCGGTCGAGGTCAAGGACGGGCTGAAAGAAGGCGACGAAGTCGTGCTGTCCGATACGTCGGCATGGGATGCCTTCGATCGGATCCGATTGAGATAGGAAGGACTGCCATGAACGCATCTGCCGGACCCCTGATCAAGCTCGATGGCGTGACCAAGGCGTTTTTCACGGACGAAGTCGAGACGCACGCGCTGGCCGGCGTCAGCCTCGACATCATGAAGGGCGAATACGTGGCGGTGGCGGGGCCGTCCGGCTGCGGGAAGTCGACCCTGCTCTCGATCCTGGGCCTGCTCGACACGCCAACGGCGGGCGAGTACATGCTGAACGGCAACATGGTCGCGAATCTGGGTCTGTCCGAACGGGCGCGAATCCGCAATCGCGAGGTCGGGTTCATCTTCCAGAGCTTCAACCTCATCGGTGACCTGACGGTCTTCGAGAACGTCGAGCTGCCGTTGACGTACCGCGGCATGCCGTCGTCGGAGCGCAAGAGCCGGGTCACCAAGGCCCTCGAGCGCGTCGGCATGGCACACCGCGCGAAACACGTGCCCAGCCAGCTCTCGGGCGGCCAGCAGCAGCGCGTCGCCGTGGCGAGAGCCCTGGTCGGCGAGCCCGCCATCCTGCTGGCCGACGAGCCGACGGGAAACCTCGACTCGCGCAACGGCGAAGCGGTGATGGACCTGCTGGACGAGCTTCACAGGAGCGGATCGACCATCTGCATGGTGACCCACGACCCGCGCTTTGCCCGACACGCCGATCGGACCATCCACCTGTTCGATGGCAAGGTCGTCGACGAACCGGTCGACGCGATGGCCATGCCATAGAAGTGCGGCCCGGCGCCGTTCGCGCAGGCCATCGTGTAGAATCCCGCAGACACGCAGGAGGAGACACGATGGTCAACCGGCGCCGCCCGGCGGTCGCACCGCTCGTCCTCGCAGCCGTCCTCGCAGCCGTCCTCGCCGTCGCCTCACCTGCACTCACCGGCCAGGCCCCAGAACGCCACTGGCCGTCGTTCCGCGGACCGAACGCCAGCGGCGTGGCCGATGGGTTCCCGCTGCCGGCCGAATGGGATGGGCTCACCGGCCGGAACATCCGCTGGAAGACCCCGATCCCTGGCCTGGGCCACTCCAGCCCGGTGGTCTGGGGCAACCGCCTGTTTGTGGCGACGGCGATCAGCGGCGTCGAGACGCCCGAGCTCAAGGTCGGCCTCTACGGTGACATCGGGTCAGTCAACGACACGAGCACGCACCGGTGGCTCGTCTACGCGCTCGACACGGTGACCGGTAAGATCCTCTGGGAGAAGGCCGTCCACTCCGGCGTGCCGAAGATCAAGCGGCACCCGAAGTCCACGCACGCCAATTCGACAATGGTCACCGACGGGCGCCACCTCGCGGTCTTCTTCGGCTCGGAAGGCCTCTACTGCTTCGATCTCGATGGCAAGCTCCTCTGGAAGAAGGACCTCGGGCTGCTCGACTCGGCCTACTACGTGGTTCCCGAAGCGCAGTGGGAGTTCGCGAGTTCCCCGGTCATTTTCGGGGACCGCGTGCTGGTGCAGTGCGACGTGCTCAACGGGTCATTCATCGCCGCGCTGAGCCTGGCGGACGGACGGGAGATCTGGCGCACGAGCCGCGAGGACGTGCCGACCTGGGGCACCCCGACCGTGCACACCGAGGGCGGTCGCACGCAGATGATCGTGAACGGCTACAAGCACGCTGGCGGTTATGACGTCGCGACTGGGAAGGAGATCTGGCGGCTTCAGGGCGGCGGTGACATCCCGGTGCCGACGCCGGTGGTCGCGCACGGCCTGGTGTTCCTCACGAGCGCCCACGGCCGGCTGGCTCCGATCTACGCGATCCGCCTGAGCGCCTCAGGCGACATCTCGCTCGGACCCAGCGAGACGTCGAACGCGTCGGTCGCCTGGAGCTACCCCCGCGACGGCGCCTACATGATCACCCCCGTGGTCTACGGGGACTATCTCTACAACGCCAAGAACAACGGCGTGCTCAGTTGCTACCACGCGCGGACAGGAGAACGCATGTACCAGGCGCGCCTTGGCGGCGGGAGGAGCGGTTTTACGGCCTCGCCGGTGGCTGGAGACGGTAAGATCTACTTCGCCAGCGAGGACGGCGACATCTACGTCATCAAGGCCGGGCCCGTTTTCGAGGTGCTGGCAACCAACGCCATGGGCGATGTGTGTATGGCCAGCCCGGCCCTCTCGCAGGGTGCGATCTACCTGAGGACGAAGTCGCACGTCGTAGCGGTCGCCGCCACCAAGTAGGCGAGTCTTCGGCAGACGGCTCCACGTTCGCATCCAAGGCATCATCGCGAACCATGACATCACCGCGACATCGGACACGCATGAGGATCAC
>JBFMFH010000048.1:0-23254 GCA_040752275.1 Acidobacteriota bacterium | reverse complement strand
CCCGGAGATCGCGGCGCGAGACATCGACACCTCGAGACCGGCGAGATGTCCGGAAACGGTCGGCCTGACGAGGGCGCCGGTCGAGGCATGGGCATCGAGCAGGTGCCGCGTGGCATCTTTGGCCTGCTGCACGTTCGGCTCGTCGAACGGGTTGACGCCGAGCAGCGCGCCTGCCACGGCCGTGGCCACTTCCCACCGCACGAACTCGGCTCCGAGTGCCTCGGCGCCCGGCAGCCCGATCTGTACGAACGGATGTCCGTCGCTGGCGTGCTCGCGTATCCGATCGAGCGAGGCCCCGACGCCGCCAGCGCCCTGGCGTCCGAGGTGCACGAGCAGGCGATCCGCATCGTACCCGCCGCGGGGCGCCAGCCCTTCGCCGGCCACGGGCACGATGCCGCCGCCCGACTTGCCCGTGCTCTCGGCGACGAGCTGCTCGGCCCAGAGACCGAACGCCTCGAACGGCGCGTCGTTCAGCACGGTGACCTTGTCGCGCCCGGCCTTGACGCCCTCGGCCATCGCCGCCCCGAGCAGGACCGCCGAGTTCGTGGCGAGCGGCCGTTCGGGGCCGCACAGATACAACATCGCGCGCGCCCAGTCGACGATGGCACCAACATCGAGGCCCATGAGGGCAGCGGGGACCAATCCGAAGAAGGAGACGGCCGAGTAGCGGCCGCCGATGTCCGACGGATTGAGAAAGACCTCGCGAAAGCCGTCCTCGATCGCACGCCGATGGAGGACCGTTCCCTCGTCGGTGATCGCCACGAAGTGTCGGGCCCAGGGGAGCCCGGCCTCCTGCAGCGCCTGCCGGAAGTACGCGGCCATCGAATTCGGCTCGACTGTTCCGCCGGACTTCGACGCGAAGACAAACAGCGTGCGGGGCAGGTCGATGGTCTCGGCGACAGCGAGCACCCAAGCCGGGTCGGTCGAGTCGAGCGTGTGGAATGCGGGCCACCCGCGCCGAGGCCCGGCGACCGACCGAAGCACCTCCGGCGCCAGGCTCGATCCCCCCATGCCCAGCAAGACGACGTCGGCAACGCCGGAGCCGCGGACATCCTCGGCAAAGCCGCGGATGCGGTCGAGGTGGGCCGTCATCCCTTCCGGCGACGTAAGCCAGCCAAGCCTGTTCGCGATCCCGGCCTGCACCGCCTCGTCGTCCGACCACAGCGAGGCATCTCGGGCGAACAGGCGATGCACGAGACCGTCCCGCTCGATGCGAGCGAGACAGTCGTTGACAGCCGAACTGAGAGGACCCGCCCAGAGGGCGAAGCGTCCGTCGAGTTGGTCGGCCTTGAGGGCCACGCGCGTGTCGAGGCGATCGGTCACTGGTGGTTGCTCCTGGTCTGGTCGCGCCGCTCCCTGACTCTCCCCCTTCCGGTCCCAGCAGGCCCGCCCAGGGTACAGGATAATGGTAGCAGTGTCAGAAACTCGGCGCCCTCCCGCTCGGCCTTCGCGAGTGCTTCGGCGAACCGTCGCAGCCCTCCTCCCACTGCTCGGCCCGTTGCTCTCGGTTGCCGCCTGCGGAGCCGGGCCCGGCGAACGACCGGCATCGCCGCCGGCCCCAGTACTCTCGGGGACCGCGCCTCGAGCCGCCGGCATCATTCGCGTGGTGGCGCTTGGTGACAGCCTGACGGCCGGCTTAGGGCTCGAACCGGAGCAGGCGTATCCCGCGCTGCTCGAGCGACGCCTGCAGACGGCCGGTCTGTCCGTTGAGGTGGTCAATGCGGGCGTGTCCGGCGACACGTCGGCGGGTGCTCTTGCGCGGCTCGACTGGAGCCTCGCCGGCGACGTGCGGGTCCTCATCGTGGCGCTTGGCGGCAACGACGGCTTGCGCGGCCTGGGTGCCGATCGGCTCGAGGCCAACCTGGCCGGTATCATCGAGCGCGCGCGGGAACGGAACATTGCGGTGATCCTGGCCGGCATGGAGGCTCCGCCGAACATGGGGCCGGACTACACGTCGGCCTTCCGTGCCGCGTATCGGGACCTGGCGGACCAGTACGACGTGGCCTTTCTTCCGTTCCTGCTGGATGGCGTGGCAGGTGTGCGCGAATTGAACCAGCGGGACGGCATCCATCCCAACGCGGCAGGCGCCCGAAGGGTCGCCGACAATCTCTGGCCGCTCGTGGAGCAGGCCGTGCGGGCGGCACTCGAACGATGATCGAACTCAAGGGACTCTCGAAGACCGTCATGAGCGGCGACCAGCCGCTCACCATCCTCCATCCGCTCGATTTGAACGTGCCCCGATCGCAGTTCCTGGCCATTACCGGCCCGTCGGGGAGCGGCAAGTCCACACTGCTTGGCCTGGTCGCAGGCCTGGATGCGCCGACGAGTGGGACGATCGCCATCGACGGCCAGGACATCACCGGGATGGGGGAGGACGATCTGGCCAGGCTGCGCAGCGAGAAGATCGGCATCGTCTTCCAGTTCTTCCACCTGATTCCATCGCTGACGGCGCTCGAGAACGTGATGGTGCCGCTAGAGCTGGCAGCCCGGCGCAACGCGCGGGGCCGGGCCTGCGAGCTGCTGGACGAAGTGGGCCTCACCGAGCGCGCCCACCACTATCCGTCTCAGCTCTCGGGCGGCGAGCAGCAGCGCGTGGCCCTTGCCAGGGCGCTGTCGAACGACCCGCCAATCCTGCTGGCCGACGAACCGACGGGCAACCTCGACACCGCGAACGGGCAGAACGTGATGGAACTGCTGCTGAAGGTGCGGACGGTGCGGGGAGCGACTCTGCTGCTGGCCACCCACGACCTGGCGCTGGCGCGGCGCGCCGACGGGGTGCTGCGCCTCAGAGGCGGCGTGGCCGACGCCGTGTCGGGGCCCGAGCGCGGCGTGCCGTCGTTCGCGTCGGGGATCGCGGAGTAGACCGCCGTGCCGTTCATCTTCCGGATGGCGTTTCGCGAGACCAGGGCGGCGTGGAAGCGCCTCGCGTTCTTCTTTCTCTGCCTGTCGATCGGCGTGGGATCCATCGTCACCCTGCGTTCGGTGATCCAGACCGTCCGCCACACGCTGACGCGCGAGTCACGCGCCTTGCTGGGCGGCGACCTGTCGCTGTCGACCAACCGGCCCTGGGACCCGAAGGTCAGAGACACGATCGACTCGACCCTCGCGTCGATTCCGTACACGGCGCGCGCCGACGAGCTCGAGACGATGAGCATGGTGCGGCCCGAGGATCCGGAGAAGCAGGTCGCCAGACTCGTGGAACTGGTGGGCGTCCAGCAGGCCTATCCACTCTACGGTACCGTGACGCTGGAAGGCGGGTACCCGTATGCGCACGGCCTGCTTCGGGACCACGGGGCGCTCCTTCGGCGCGACCTCCTCGTCCAGCTTGACGTGGGCATCGGAGAGGCGATCGTGATCGGCGACCGCCGCTTCACGGTGCGCGGTGTCATCACGGCGGAACCAGGACGCAGTACGGGCGGCTTCAGCTTCGGGTCCCGGGTGTTCGTCGACTTCGCCGACCTGCAGGAGACGGGCCTCATCACCTACGGGAGCCGGGCGAGCTACCGGGTGCGCCTGAAGGTGGCCGACGGTGCCGCGGACCGGCTGGCGTCGTCGCTGAGGGGCCCGCTTCGGTCTCAGTTCGTCTCGGTCCGCTCGTTCCGATCCACCGAGAACCGCTTGAGCGACAACCTGGTACGGGCCGAGAACTACCTCAGCCTCGTCGGCCTCGTCATCGTGGTGCTCGGCGGCGTCGGCGTCTGGAGCGTGGTTCGGGTCTTCGTGCACCAGAAGATCAAGGCGGTGGCGGTTCTGAAGTGCGTGGGCGCCACGGCCCGCCAGATCCTCGGCATCTACGTCCTCCAAGTGCTCGGGATGGGGTTGGCGGGCAGTCTGGCCGGCGTGGGGTTCGCCGGTGCCGCGCTCTGGTGGCTGAGGCCCGTGATCGACACGACAGCAGGCATTGCCACACCGTACGCCCTGACCGGTGCGGCGATTGCCCAAGGGGCGGGCATCGGCCTGCTCATCTCGCTCCTGTTTGCCCTGGTGCCGCTGCTCGACGTGCGCCACGTCCGGCCCTCCCTGTTGCTCCGTGCGGCCGAGCGTCCGCCGCACGGTCCCGACTGGGTCAAGCGAGCCGCCATCGTCTCCGTGGGCGCCGGTCTGGTGGCGCTGGCCAGTTGGCAGGCCGCCTCCCTGCGGATCGGGCTCGTCCTGTCGGTCGGGTTCGCGGCCATCGCGCTCATCCTCCACGGGGCCGGCCTGCTGCTGGTGAAGGTCATGGCTCCGCTGCAGGCGAGTCGGCGGTTCGAAGTCCGCTACGCGGCCAGGCGGGTCGTGCGCCCGGGGAACCAGACACGGGCGATCCTGCTCACCGTCGGCCTTGGGGCCTTTCTCGTCGTGGGCGTCCGGGTGCTCCAGGCCAACCTGCTGAACGAGTTCCAACTCGACCTCCGGCCCAACACACCGGACATGTTCGTGATCGACATCCAGCCGGATCAGGAGGCCGGGGTCAGAGCGCTCCTCTCGGACTCGGCCAACGGCGTGCGGACCCAGGCGAACCTGATTCCCGTACTGAGGGCGCGGGTCTCCCGCGTGCAGGGCGCGCGCGTGCAGCTCGAGAGCTACGAAGACGTACGGCGACGCGGAGGGTTGGGCCGCGAGTACGTGATCACCTACCGCCCGGGGCTCGAAGCGAACGAGACGGTGGTGGAGGGGCACTTCTGGGACGCGTCGCCGGCCGAGAGGCCCGAGATCTCTATCGAGGAGGGGCTGCGAGACCGGGCCGGGCTCAGTCTTGGGGACGTGGTGACCTTCGACATCCTCGGCCGATCGGTGGAGGCGACGGTGACGTCGGTCCGCAGGGTCGACTGGGCCGATGCGCGAGCCGGGGGCTTCATGTTCGTCTTCCGCCCGGGACCCCTCGACTCCGCGCCGCGGATGTTCATTGCGCCCATCAAGGGCCCGGCGGACCCCGTCGCGAGGGCGAGGCTCCAACGGGCGCTGACGGAGCGGTTTCCGAACGTGTCCGTCGTCGACGTTCAGGAGATCCTGGCAAGCGTCTCGAAGGTCGTCAGCGACGTGACGTTCGCGGTCACCGTGGTGGGCGCGCTCGTGCTGTTCAGCGGCATTCTGATCCTGGTCGGGTCGATCTCCATGACCAAGTTCCAGCGCGTGTACGAGGCCGCCGTGCTCAAGACCCTGGGCGCGACGACCCGAACCGTCGCCCTGCTCCTCGTCTTCGAATACGCGCTGCTGGGGTTCATCGCCGGGGGAATCGGGTCCCTCGGGGCTCTCGGATTGTCGTGGGGCGTGAGCCGCTACGCCTTCGACGTGCCCTGGACGCCCCTGCCTGGCTACGTCGCCGCTGGCCTTGCCGCCTCGATCGCGCTGGTCACGGTGGTGGGCCTGGCTGCCAGCCTGGATGTCCTGCGGCGCAAGCCCCTGGCGACGCTCAGGGCGGAGTAGGCGCCGGGGCCGGCGTGGTATGATGGGGACTTCGGAGGTCGGGAGTCGTCGATGTCAGAGAGCTACCGCGAAGCACTGCTGCGGAAACGCGCCGAGATCCTCGAGACCGGGGGCATCCGGCCCCTGCAGGCCTCGATGGAGAACAACTCGCGTCAGGGCGACCTGGCGGATCAGGCGAGCGGCAACAACGAAGTGCACATTCAGCTCAAGCTGAAACAGACCGACGCCAAGATCCTCCAGGCCATCGAGGAAGCCCTTCAGCGGATCGAGAAGGGTGTGTATGGCATCTGCCGGGACTGCGGCGAGGCCATCTCGCCCGCACGGCTGAATGCAATACCCTGGACGCGGGTCTGCATCACCTGCAAGGAGAAGCAGGCCTCGTGAGTGCGGCGGACCGCACCGCGCTGTTTCAGGAGATTTACCGGGAGAAGGTCGCCCTCTACCGGCGGCACGTCGAGGGGGCCAGGCTCGTCACGAGCTACGAGTTCAACAACACCTACCAGTACGTCGTCGCCCGCGAGGAAGGGCATCTGCAGTGGCTGGCGGATGCGATCCGGGAGTCTGGCGGGGAACCCGACGAGTCCGGGCCTGCGCTGCCGGTCCCGGCCAGCGGCGGGGATGCCGCTCGTGCCGTCCTGGAAGACGATGCACGAACGGCGGGCGAGTTCCTCACCCGGTGGCGGACCCCGGTGCAAGCCATGGCCCACGCCCGGCATCGCAAGATGCTCGAGTTGATGCTCGGCGAGGTCGTCGAACACCGGCGGTTCTTCGAACAGGCGGCGGCTGGGCGCGAGGATCTGCTCGGGCGGCGGCCGGCGGGCGCCGGCACCGGGGGCGGGGTGCTCCCGACCCGCTGGGTGGAGTAGTCGGCGAGCCGTGGTTGAGGTTGCCATTGCCCTGGGTAGCAACCTCGACCAGCCCCACGCCCACCTGCAGCACGCCGTGCGTCGGCTGGGAGTCGTCCTGGGCCGGTTCGCCGTCTCGTCCTTCATCGAAACCCTCCCGGAGCACGGCGCCGATCAACCCCGGTACCTGAACGGCGCCGCCCGCGGAGATTGGCCTGGCGACGCACGCGCGCTGCTGCGTGAGCTGCAGGCCATCGAGCAGGAGCGCGGTCGGAGGCGCGTTCGCCAGGGGGATTCGCGGACGCTGGATCTCGACCTCATCCTGTTTGGCGACGCCATCATCCACGAGCCCGGCCTTGTCGTGCCCCATCCGCGGTTTCGCCGGCGCGGCTTCGTGCTGCGGCCCCTGGCGGAGGTCGCACCCGAGATGGTCGACCCGGTGACGGGTCTCTGCGTCCGTGCGCTCTACGAACAGTGGAAGGAGGCGGGCAGGTGCGCATAGCTCTCGTTCAGTACAAGGTGACCGACAGGCACGACATCAATGTGGCCCGTGGTCTCGACGCCGTGGCCGAGGCTGCCGCGGCGGGCGCCCGCCTCGTCGCATTTCCCGAACTGGCCTTCACGCCGTTCTTTCCGTGCTGTAGGCCGGAAGGCCGGGCGCCCGTGGACGCCGCCGAGCCGGTTCCGGGGCCGACGACGGACCGGTTCTGCCGGCTGGCCGCCGACCTCGGCGTCGTGCTCGTACTGAACCTGTACGAGCGCGAGGGGGACCGCGCCTATGACAGCTCGCCCGTCATCGACGCGGACGGCCGCCTGCTCGGCACGACGCGGATGCTGCACGTGGCCCAGATGCCGCACTTCTACGAACAGGACTACTACACGCCCGGCGACCACGGGATGCCGGTGTACGACACGACGGCGGGGCGGGTTGGTGTGGCCATCTGCTACGACCGCCACTATCCCGAGGTGATGCGCAGCCTCGGCTTCCAGAGGGCCGACCTGGTCGTGGTGCCGCAGGCCGGGATGGTGGGGGAGTGGCCCGAGGGGCTGTACGAGGCGGAACTGCGGGTCGCCGCGTTCCAGAACGGGTACTTCACGGCACTGGCCAACCGGGTCGGCGCAGAGCCGACGTTGACCTTCGCAGGCGAGTCGTTTGTGTGCGGGCCGACGGGTACGGTGCTGGCGCGAGGGCCGGCCGCGCGGGACGCGCTCGTGTACGCCGACCTGGACTACGGCGAGCTGGCACAATGCCACGCTCGGCAACTGTTCGACCGCGACCGGCGGCCCGAGATCGTACCGGGGCTGCTGGGGTTCGAGGCGTCGACGCAAAGGAGCTGAGGGAATCGATGATGGCGAGAGGGTGGGAGAGCAAGTCGGTCGAGGCGCAGCAGGATGAGGCGGCCCGGGCACCGGGTGAAAAAGAAGATCGGCCGCTATCGGAGGAGGAGCGCGAACGGCACCAGCGCCGCCAGGCGCTGGCCCTCGCGCGGGCGAGGACAGCGGCCGATCTGGTCCGGGCCGCGGCGCCCGCGCAGCAGGAAATGCTGCGGCAGGCGCTCGCGGCGCTCGATGCCCAACTGGGGGGAACCTAGCCCTTCTTGAAGACCACCTTGCGGGTCTGTTCGCCCATTGGGGACTTGGTCGTCGTCACGACGACCATCGTCCCGTCGGCTTCGAGGCTGCGCACCTCTTCGGACTCGATGGTCATGGCTTCACCGGCCTGGTTCGTCATGGACCGGGTGGTCTTGGTCACCAGCTTGGCCCCGTCCCATTTCGAGATCGACTTGGCCTCGCCGCCACGGCCGGCGACGTTGACGCTCTCGGTCCCGTCGAGCTTGTAGACCGTCTTCTGGACGCCGCCCCGTCCCTCACGCTCGATGGTGAGTTCGGTGGCCGTCTGGGTGATGGTGACCGTCTGTGGACCCGCGGGTCCGCGACCGCCGCCCGCCGGATCGCTCTTGTCCATGTCCTGGACCCACTTGCCGCTGAAATCGGGCGTCTGGGCGCCTGCCACCAGGGGCAGGAAGAGCGCCGCGGCGCAAACCATCGCAACAATCGCCAGCCTTCTCGTCATGGTCTTTACTCCTTGGTGTCTACTCGAATCGTAACGCGTCGATGGGGTCGAGTTGCGCGGCCTTCGTGGCCGGATAGAAGCCGAAGAAGATCCCGGTGAACGCCGCGAACCCGAACGCGAGGAGCACGGCGTCGGACGACATCTGTGTGGGCCACGTCAGGAACATCGTGATCCCCTGGGAGATGCCGAACCCGATGGCGATCCCGATCATCCCGCCGAACAGGCTGAGGACCACCGCCTCGACGAGGAACTGCAGGAGCACGTCACGGGATCGGGCGCCGATGGCCATCCGAAGGCCGATCTCGCGCGTTCTCTCCGTGACCGACACGAGCATGATGTTCATGATCCCGATCCCGCCAACGAGGAGCGAGACGGCGGCGATGCCCGCGAGCAGCGCGCTCATCGTCTTGATCGTCTCCGTGCGCATCGCGGCCATCTCCTCCATCGTGCGGACCGTGAAGTCGTCGGAGTCCCCGGAGAAGATCTGGTGGCGGACGCGCATGACCTCGGTAATCCGCCCGGCGACGCTGGCCACCTCGCCGGCGGACGCCGCGGAGATCATGACCTGGTTGATGTGCTGCTGGCCCATCAGCTTCTTCTGCGCAGTGGTGTAGGGCACCATCACCGAGTCGTCCTGGTCCTCGAAGCCGCCCGACGACTGACCCTTCCTGCCCATGACGCCGACGACCTTGAAGGGTTGGTTCTTGATGCGCACGATCTGCCCGACCGGGTCCACGCCCTCGCCGAACAGCTGCTCGGCGACCGTTGCGCCGAAGACGGCGACCTTCGATGCCGTGGCCACGTCCTGGGCGCTGAAGAACTGGCCCTTGTCGACCGGCCAGACCCGGATGTTCGGGAGATCCGGTTCGACCCCCTGGATGCGGCTCTGCCAGTTCTGGTTGCCGGAGATGATCTGAGCGCGCGTGTTCACGTTGATGGACAAGTACTGGACGCCCTGGATCTCCCGCAGCGCGTTGGCGTCGTCGACGGTGAGGCGGGCCGACGCTCCGGACCCCATGCGGACGCCGCCCTGCATGAAGTTGCCCGCCGAGACGTAGATCAGGTTCGTGCCGGCGGCCTTGATCTGGGTCTCGATCGAGTCGGTGGCACCGCGGCCGAGGGCGATCATCGCGATGACGGCCGCGACGCCGATGATCATGCCCAGCATGGTGAGCGCCGTCCGCATCTTGTTGCGGCCGAGGGCCTTGAACGCCACGCGGATGGTCATCAGGATGCTCATGATGTTGCACTCGCGGTTTCGGTTCCGTTCATGATGGTCACCACGCCGACCGGCGGCAGGTGCTTGATCTCCTCGCTGGCCGTCCGCCGCTTCAGGATCGGCGTGTCCGACACGATGACGCCGTCACGGAAGGCGATCATGCGCGTGCCGTACTCGGCGATGTCGTGCTCGTGCGTGATGAGGATCACCGTGATCCCGCGCTCGACGTTCAGGCGCTGGAACACTTCCATGACCTCGATGCTCGTCCGGCTGTCGAGGTTGCCGGTCGGCTCGTCAGCCAGCAGGATGGACGGCCGGTTGATCAGCGCCCGCGCGATGGCGACGCGCTGCTGCTGGCCGCCAGACAGCTGATTCGGATGATGGTGCGCCCGCTCCAGCAGGCCGACCATGTCGAGCGCCTCGCGGGCCCGGATGTGCCGCTCCTTCAGCTTGAGGCCGTTCCGGTTGTAGAGCAGAGGCAGCTCGACGTTGTCCAGGGCGGAGGTGCGTGACAGCAGGTTGAAGCCCTGGAAGACGAAGCCAATCCTCAGGTTCCGGACCCGTGCCAGATCGTCGCCCGACATCTTCGACACGTCCTGGCCGTCGAGCACATACTGCCCCGAGGTCGGTTTGTCGAGACAGCCCACGATGTGCATGAACGTGGACTTGCCGGACCCGGACGGGCCCGTGACGGTGACGAATTCGCCGGCGCCGACCTCCACATTCACGCCCCGGAGGGCGTGAACCTGGATGTCCCCGAGGACGTACGTCTTCTTCAGGTTGCGAACCGAAATGACCGCCATGGCCTCACCGTCCTCGTCCGCCGCCGCCACCGGGCATGCCGCCGGGCCCTCGCCCGGGGCCACCCGGCATGAGCGGCGAGCGGCCCGCCGTGCTGGCTGCTGCCTGCGCCGGGGTCGTGATGGACGTCACGAGCTCCTGGCCGGCCTGGATGTCACCACTGATGAGTTCGGTGTAGGTTCCATCAGTGATGCCCAGGCGGACGGCCACCGACTTCAGTTGATCGCCAGTGCGCAGCCACACCCGGCCCCTGGATTCGGTCATGACGAGGGGACCGAACAACTGGTCGATGGTCGTGAATGCGCCCGAGGCCGAGGGTTGTGTGCTCTGGGGGCGTGGCGCGGCCGGTGGGACGTTCTGCCGGTCGCCGCGCCCGCCGCCGCCGAAGGCCGCCGCGCCGCCGCCGCGCGCCCGCATCCGCTCTTCCCACTGTGCGCGTTCCTCGGGTGACATGTTCTTCAGCCGCTCGGCCATGCGCTGCTGCCGTTCGGCATCAGCGCCGCCGCCCTGGCCCATCCCGAATCCGCCCCGCCCACCGCCGTCGCTGCCCCGGACCCCCCGGCCGGGCTCACCCGATTGTGGTTGATCGGCGGCGCTCCGGGCGGACTGCTGCGGGCGCTCCGAGACTGCGCCTGCGGCCGGTGTGCTCTCCGCGGGACGCCCGGCCCCGGGAGCGGGGGCTGCCGCCTGTGATGGAGCCGGTCTCGCGGCGCCTTCGCGTCCGCCGCCAGCCGCGTCGCCCGCTGCGGCGCGTCCGCCGAGACCGCCGCGCCCGTTGCCGCCGCCAGCCATCCGCTGAAGCTCGGGGGGTACCGGCTGCTTCAGCGCGGCGAAGGTGTCGGCCGTGGGCCTGAAGCGAAGCGCGGCGTTAGGAACGCGCAGCACGTTCTCGCGCTTCGCGATCTCGATCGTGATGGTCGCAGTCATGCCGGGCTTCAGTTTGAGGTTCGGATTGGGCACATCGATGACCGTGGCGTAGGTCACGACGTTCTGGACCGTGACCGGCTGCAGCCGGACCTGTGCGACGGTGCCGACGAACTCCTCGGTCGGGTACGCGTCGACCCTGAAGCGCACGTGCTGGCCGGGCCTGATGCGTCCAACGTCCGACTCGTCGACGTTGGCGTTGAGACGCATCTTCCTCAGGTCCTCCGCGATGATGAACAGCGTTGGCGCGTTCATGCTCGCCGCCACCGTCTGGCCGCGGTCGACGTTGCGGGAGATGACGATGCCGTCGATGGGCGCCTCGATCACAGTGTGCTGGAGGTTGACCTCCTGCTGGGCCAGACTCGCCTCGGACTGCGTGAGGGCGGCCTCGGACGATTTGAGTTGCGCCTCCGCGCTGCGGACGGCGACGTTAGCGGCCTCGAGTTCCTGAGCCGACACCAGGTTCCGCTTCGCGAGGCTCTCCGTGCGGCGGAGCTTCACCCTGGCATCCTCGGTAGCGACCCCCTGCCGCTCCAGATCCGCCTTTGTCCGGACCAGATTCGCCTTCGACTGCTCGATCTGGGCCTGGATGACCGATGGGTCGATCCGGGCGATGATCTGGCCCTTCTTGACGATCGAGTTGAAGTCGGCATAGAGGTCCTGGACGATGCCCGAGACCTGGGTGCCGACCTGGACCTGGGTCACGGCCTCCAGCGTCCCGCTCGGGCCAACGCTCTCGATGATCTCGCCTCGCGTCACCGCCAGCGTCGACCACTTGATCTCTTCCTCGCCGCCGCGGAGCTTGTAGTAGCCCCAGGCAGACCCGCCGATGACGGCGATGACGATAAGCGTGATGACAAGTTTCTTCATGGTCGTCTCGCACCCTGCACGCCCGCCGCAGCGAAGGCGTGCCTCCCCCGACCGGGCAATCAGACGTCGGTCGTCGTTTGTGCCGGCGCGTGTGTCATTCCGCGCAGGATTCCTCTCCAGCCCTCTTCGAAAATGGTGTACACCGCGGGCACGAACACGAGCGTGACGAGCGTGGAGGTCAGCAGGCCTCCGATCACCACCCGCGCCAGCGGGGCCTGCAGTTCCGACCCCTCGCCAATCGCGAGCGACATCGGCACGAGCCCGAGGATGGTGGTAAGCGACGTCATCAGGATCGGTCGCAACCGGGTGCGCCCGGCCTGCTCGACGGCGTCGCGCAGGCCGAAACCGTCGCGGCGCCGCAGGATGTTCGTGTAGTCGACCAGGAGGATGGCGTTGCTGACGACAATGCCGGCCAGCATGATGACGCCAATGTAGGCCTGCAGGCTGAAGGTCGTCTGCGTGATCAGAAGCCCGCCGGTCACGCCGATCCCCGCGAGCGGCACCGAGAACATGATGATGAACGGATCTCTGAGCGACTCGTACTGCGCCGCCATGACCGCGTAGGTGAGGAACAAGGCCAGCAGCAGCGTCATCTGCAGTTCCCGGAACGAGCGCGCCTGCTCTTCGACCTCGGCACCGAACCCGACCTGGAAGTCCCTGGGGGCGCCGAGCGACGGGATTCGCGCCTGGACCGCCTTCACGGCGTCGCTGAGCGGGATCTCGATCTCGGCGTTCACACGGGTGATGCGCTCCTGGTTCTTCCGTTCGATCTGGACCGGGCCCTTCTGGGGATCCACGGCGAGCAGGTTCCTGGCCTGCAGAATCTGCCCCTGCGAGGTGCTCAACAGGATGCTGTCCACATCGTCGACGCGCTCGCGGTCCTGCTCGCGCAAACGCACGACGATCGGGTACTCGTACCCCCGCTCGCGGAAGTACGCCGCCGTCGTGCCGGCAACGTTGGTGCGCAGCGTCGAGGCGACCTCGCTCTGGCGCAGGCCGAGCAGGGCCGCCTTTGGCCGGTCGACGCGCACCGCCAGCTCCGGCCGCCCCTCTTCGCGGTTGATGCGGCTGCCGGCCAGTCCAGGGGTCTGGTCCATCATGGCCTTGGCTCGCTGGGCCAGGACACGCGCGTCACCCAGATCGTGGCCACGAATTTCGAGTGCCAGGCGCCCTTCGCCACCGCCGCCCCGGAACATCCGATTCATCATGTTGTTGCCGCCCGAGGCGCGCGTGCGCGCAACCACGCCGGGCAGGCCCGTGAGCCTCCGGCGGAGATCCTGGGCGATTTCCTCGTTCGACCGGGTGCGCTGCCGCTTCTCGACCAGCCGCACATTCACGGACCCGCGGTGCGTCGACCCGCCCATGAACCCACCGCCCCCACCGTTGCTGATGAGCGTGGTCGCCTCGGGCACGGACTGGCGGATGATCTCCTCGACTCGATTGAGCGCGGCCTCGGTCCGCTCGATGCGGGTGCCGACCGGCAGCTCGATGTCGACGTTGACCTCGCCCTCATCGGTCTGCGGCATCAGTTCGTAGCCGACATACGGCAGCAGCGCCAGGGACAGGACGAAGAGGCCGGCGCCGGCAGCCAGGACGGTCGGCCTGTGCAGGAGCGACGTGTGCAGCGTGCGGCGGTACGACTCGTCCAGGCGGGCGAACGACCGCTCACTCCAGGTGAAGAGCCGCCCGAAGACCCCACGCCGCTCGCCGACAGGCTTGGGCAGCACGAGCAGCAACGAACAGAGGACCGGGACCAGGGTCACGGCCACGAACAGCGACATGGCCAGCGAGAAGATGACGACGACCGCCAGTTGCTTGAACATGATGCTCGACACGCCGGTCAGGAAGAGCAGCGGGACGAACACGCCCATGTGGGTCAGGCTCGACGCCAGGATGGCCGGCCCGACCTCCTCGCTGCCGTCGAGCGAGGCTTGGATGCGCGTCTTGCCCATCTCCATGTGCCGGAACGTGTTCTCGAGCACGACAATGGAGGCGTCGACGATCATCCCGATCCCCAGCGCCAGGCCTCCGAACGTCATCGTGTTCAGCGTGTAGCCGGCGAAGTAGAGCAGGGCGAACGTCCCGATGACCGAGATCGGGATCGATGCGCAGATGATCAGCGTCGACCGGATGTTGCGCAGAAAGACGAAAATGACCAGCACAACGAGCAGCGACCCGAGCAGCGCGGCCTCCCGGACACTGGCGATGGACCGCTCGATGAAGGTCGAGCTGTCGTCGAGCAGGAAGAGCCGGACGTTCGACACCTCGCGGTTGATCCGCGCGACTTCGGCCTTGACGCCGCGGGCGATTTCCACCGTGTTCTTGCCCGATTGCTTCGTCACGCGCATCCGGATGGCGGGCTTGCCGTTGATGCGCGTGAACGACCGCAGATCTTCGGTGCCGTCGCGGACGTCAGCGATGTCGCGCAGGTAGACGGGAACGCCACCCTTGGTCTGCACGACCAGATCCCGGATCTGCTCCAGATTCTCGAACTGCCCCTGGCTGCGCAGCAGATACGTCGTGTCGCCCTCGTCGATCTCGCCGAGCGGCGTGTTCTGGTTCTCGGCCCGCAGCAAACTCACCACGCGATCGACCGACAGGTCCAACGCGGCGGTCTTCTCCTTCGAGAGCTCGACGCGGATCTGCCGGCGCAGGCCGCCGTCGACACTGACCGCGGCAACGCCAGGCACGCGCTCGAGCCTGGGGGACAGGATGTTCTGGGCGGTCTCCCGAAGGGCGACGCGATCCATGTTGCCCTCGACGCCAATCCCCAGAATGGGGAAGGACGTGGCGTCGAACTTGAAGATCGTCGGCGGATCCGCATCCTCCGGCAACCGGCCCCGGACACGGTCCACTCGCGTCCGGACGTCGTCGACCGCCTCGTTCAGGTCGGTGCCCCAGACGAAACTCAGACGGACGGTCGAACTGCCCTCCGACGATGTGGCGTTGATCTGATCCAGGCCGGCTACCGCGGCCACCGCCTGCTCCAACGGGCGCGTGACCAACTCCTCCATCTCGACGGGGCCGACCCCGGGGTAGCTGACGCGGATGGACAGGCTCGGATACTCGACGTCCGGCATGAGATCGACGGGCAGCCGGGACAGCGAGATCGCGCCGAGCAGCACGATCACGCCGCATATCATGAACATCGTCACCGGCCGGTGAACGGCGATGCGCTGCAAGCTCATAGGGGACATCTCTCTCGGAATCGAACCGTCTGCAATGGCTCAGGGCTTTCAGCCCTCGGCATCGAACTGTCTCCGTTGCGTCAACCCGTCGACGTCGGCCCCCGGGGGGCGAGCCCCCGGCCCACGCCCCACGGCGTCACCCGCCGCTTCTGCCCTTCGAGGTGCCTTGGCGCCCACCTGCGGGTCCATCGCCCCGTGCGCGCGACCCGCCGCCCGGCGCCCCCCGGCCGGCCCCGCGGCCGGCGGCGACGGCAATCGGGTCCCCATCCTGCAGGGAGGCAGAGCCGAGCGTCACAACCCGATCGCCGTCCTCGAGGCCGGAGAGCACCTCCACGAGGTCCTCCTCCTGGATGCCGGTCGTCACGGGCCTCCACGCAGCCGTCTTCTCCCCAGCCAGGAAAACGCCGCGCTCGCCTTCGAGGTCGATGATGGCGTTGCGCGGCACGATCAGCGCGTTCGGGCTCTCGGCCACCGTGAAGCGGACCCGGGCGTACATGCCGGGTTTCAGGCGAGCCGCCGGGTTCGGCACCTCGACCTCCATCTGGGCCGTGCGCGTGGCCGGATCGAGAACGGGCGCGATTCGCGCGACACGACCCTGGAAGACCTCACCAGGATAGGCGTCCACCTGCACCTCGGCGGCCATGCCCGTTCCCACGCGCTTCAGGTCCCGTTCGACGAGGTTCGCGATCAGGCGAACGAGGCTGATGTCGACGACCGACACCACCGGTGAATTGGGGCCAACGAATGCACCGGGGTCCACGCGCCGGCTCCCGACGAAACCGTCGACCGGCGACAGCACCCGGGTGTTGGCCAGGTTGATCTGCAGTTCCTCGAGCCGGGCCTTGGACTGGCCGAGTTGGGCACTGGAGAGATCGACCTGCGCTTGGGCCGCTTCGACGCGTGCCTGGGCGTCGTCCAGCGTCTGGCGCGAGACCAGATCTCGGGCGGCCAGGTTCTGAGAACGCTGGAGCGCCGTCTGGGCGAACTTGAGGTCCGCTTCGCGCTGGCGGAGACTCGCCTTCGACACATCGAAGGACGCCTCAGCCTGGTGCACCTGCTCCTGAATCTCCCGGTCTTCGAGTTTCGCGAGCAGCTGCCCCCTGCCGACGCGGTCCCCGAGGCGGACCTGCACGGACTCGAGTCGCCCGCTGACCTTTGGGACGACGTCGACAGAAACGGCACCGATCAGGCTGCCCACCACCGTGACGCGATCCGCGACGCGGGCGCGCCTGGTGTTCGTGACATCGACGGTGATCGTCGGGCGAAACCCGCCGGCTCCGGCCAAGCCGCCTCCGCGGCCGCCGCCGGCGCCTCCGGGCCCAGCGGCGGCGCTGCCGTCACCCCTGACGTACAGCGTCACTCCGATTCCGGCGGCGAGCGCCACCGCCCCGACAACAAACGCAACTCTGCGCATCTATGACGTCCTTGACCCCTGCGAAGCGAACCACCTCGTGGCGATCGTCTTCGGCTGCCTACCGCGACACCGACGTCACGCTACTGCCCCCGCCGCTGGCGGACGTCTCCTGGACGCGCTCGAAGTCCACCAAGGCGCGCCGGTAGTCCAGCGAAGCCCGGAGTTCGGATATCTGAGCGTCGAGAAGGTCGCGCTGGGCCTGCACGACGAAGAAGTTGGTGGACATGCCCACCTCGAACTTGCTCTGCTCCGCTTCGAGCCGGCTCTCCGCCAACTGGCGCGAGGCCTGGGCAGCCTCGAGGCGCCGCAAGCCGCTCTGCACGGTCAGCGCGGCGTTGGTGACCTCGGTGGCCACCTGGAGCTCGAGGGCCTTCAACTGGGCCTGGGCCTGCTGGTACTGCATTCTGGCACGGGCGTACGAGGCGTCCGCCGAACTCTGGCCAATCGGGTAGCTGAAGTTGAGCGACAGAGTCCAGTTGGGATAGTCGAAACTGCCCATGGTCCGTAGCGCATCGAGATACCCGCCGGGGATGATCTGATTCGCGCTGCCACCCAGGCCGCCGCGGACGATCTCCGGCCCCCCGAGTCCCCGAAGGCCGTAGTTCACCGACAGGTCGACGCCCGGCATCATCTGGTTCCGCAAGTAGCGGATGTTCAGATCGTTGCTGTCGATCTGGCGCCGCGCCTGCTGGAGGTCCGTGCGCCGGTCGAGCGCGTTGGCGACCGCTCCCGGCAGGTCGATCGGCTTGGGCTCGATCGCCACCTGGTCGACCGGGTCAATCTCAGCGTTCCAGAGCGGGTCTCCGGTGCTGGACACGATGAGCCGTTTCAAGGTCAGCTCCGTCGTCAGCCGTGTGGCCTCGGCGGACGCCAACGTCTGCCGGCGCGCGGCGGCCTCGGCCTGCGCTTGGACGATGTCCATTGGTGCCAGCGTGCCGACCTCGACGCGAATCTTGTTGTCCTCGACCAGCTTCTCGGCGAGGCTCAGCGACCGGCGGGCGGCCTCGACGGCGCGAATCGCGTGCACGAGATCCCAGTACGCGTTCCTCGTATTGGCCAGGGTTGTAATCACGCGCGTCCGCAGGGTGATGTCGGAGATCTCTCTGGTGATGAGCGAGGTCTGGAGAGAACTCCTCGTCGAGTCGATTCTGAAGTTGCGGAGCAGCGGCTGCGTGTAGTTGAAGGAGACTATTGACTGGAACTGTGGGTTGCGCGTCGAAAACGTGCTCGTGGTATCAGTGCGGGAGTTGTTCCACGAAGCCGACAGCGATCCGCCGAACCACGGAATCGCCTGGCTGAATCCGCCGTTGAAGTTCGCCGTCGAGTTCGTCACGGTCGTGCCGCCGTTGAGCTGAGAGGTCGGCAGCGGGTTGTTCGAGTTCTTGCTGACGGTCGACGTCAGCGTCGGGCGGTACGCCGCCCTCACCTGGGCGATGGCGAGGTCCTGCAACTGCGGGTTCAGACGCTCGACGGACAGTTCGATGTTGTTCTCCAGCGCCCTGGCAGCTGCCTCCTCGACCGTCAGGCGGACGACCGGCCGCTGCGGAATCAGCGGAGGCTGCTGTCCGGACTCCGCCGGGGGGGCAGGTGCCGGCACCTGGGCCTGCTGGTAGGTCCGGAGTGCGTACTGGATGAGGTCGCTGACCCGGGACTTGTCGGCGCTGTGGCTCGGCTGCTGGGCTCCGGCCGGCGCGGCCAGCGCGAGCACGAGACCCGCGACGACACCAATCGTCAATCTGCCTGGGGTGTGCACGAGTGTGTCCTCCCTCGAAAATCCTGCTGGCGGTCGAACGTGTCTAGCGCCGCCGGTTCTGCTTGCGGTCCTGCTCGTGCAGGGCCCTCAACTTGACCCGCTGTTCGGCGGTCAGGATCCGGTACATGCGGTACATCATGAGCGTCCGCGCCTTGCCGAGTTCAGCCCGGGCGCCCTCGACCTGATCGACCAGTTTGAGGAACTCCGGCTCAGAGGCCGTACCCTCGCGAATCAGGTCGGACAACTGCTTCTCGAGGCGATCCACCTCGTCTTTTCCCGACGTCAGCCTCGGCAGCAGCCCCTGGAAGACATCCTCCAGGCCGGTCACCTGGTCCGCAGTCAAGGACAGCTCGGTCTTGAACCGATCCGACTGCCACCACCGGTACCCCTGGGCCTCCGCCGGCGCAGCCAGGGCTGCGACCACGGCGACCCCGAGCACGACGGCAAGCCCCTTGAACATGGCGGTCCTTCCCCCTCTCTTCTTCTCCTGACTGAACTACGACGGCAGATTCGGGGCGTTTACCGGTCTGGAAGCGGCCACGCGGCCCGCCGGCGCGGCGTTCAGGACGCTGCGAACGCTGCCAGCCTGGCTACGACAGCCCCGACGATGTTGTCAGGCGTCGACGCGCCAGCGGTCAGCCCCACGCTGACGGGCCCCTCAGCAGGAAGCCATCCCCTCGTCGTGACCGCGCTCCGAAGGCCGACCGGCCGGTGGCGGATGGCGTCGGGCGCCTCCAGACCGTCGACATCGGCGATGTGGTAGGTCGGCAGCCGGTCGGCGCAGATCCGGGCCAGATTCGCCGTGTTACTGCTGTTGTAGCCCCCAACGACCACCATCAGGTCCATCTGGTGCTCGTCGAGGAGGGCGACCACCGCGTCCTGGCGGTCTTGCGTGGCGCTGCAGATGGTATCGAAGGCGCGATAGTGTTCGGCCAGCGCCGCCTCGCCGTAGCGGCTCACCATCGCGGCCCGGAACATCTCTCCGATCTCGAGCGACTCGCTCATCAGCATCGTCGTCTGGTTCGCCAGCCCGATCCGTTGCAGGTCCCGGTCCGGGTCGAAACCCGGCGACGCCGCCTCGACGAAATGGGTCCGGAAGCCGGACGGATCGCCCCCGGAGCGGATGTAGTCGCAGACGATCCGGGCCTCGACCTTGTCCAGGACGATCAAGTAGGGGCCCATCGGCCTCTTGAGAGCCTGAGATGCGGTCGCCCTGGTCTCCTCGTGGTGGATCTTGCCGTGGATGACCGACGTGAACCCGTCCTCGGCGTAGCGCCTGACGTTCTTCCAGACGTTGAGGACGGACCCGCAGGTGGTGTCGACCAGCGTGCATCCCTGGCGGTCGAGCTGTTCGAGCGTCGAGATGGTGACGCCGAACGCGGGAAGGATGACCACGTCGGATGCACCGAGCTCGCCGGCACGCTCGCCAGGGTCGTCAAGGAAACGGATGCCGCCGGCGCGGAGCTTCTCATTGACGTGGGGATTGTGGATGATCTCGCCGGTCAGGTACACGTTCCGGTCTGGAAAGCGCCGCCTGGTTTGGTAGGCGTAGTCGACCGCGCGGGCGACGCCGAATCAGAAGCCCAACACCCCGGCCCGGGGAAACGTCAGACGGCCTTCCCGAAACGCGTAGTCCGAGTTCTTGATGGCGTCGACGATCGGACTCTTGTACGCCTGGGCGAGCTCGTCCGCAACCGCCCCCTTCATGTCGAGGCCCTTGCGGAAGATCAGTGACGGCATGGTCTTTTGACGCAGCTCAGGCGGAACCCGGTCCGGGCACCGCCTGAATCCCATTCTAGCCTTACTCTAGCCTCAGCCTCGGACGCGCCTGGCCCGCCGTCACGAGGGCACACCGGCCGGGACAGAAAGTCCGATGCGTGCGTCAACGGCCGTGGAGCCGGCGGCGGACGTGGCAGCGACGAACGGATTGATGTCCAGATCGTGGATCTCGGGGAACTCCGCCAGGAGGTGGTTGACCCGGAGAAGGACGTCTTCCAAGGCCGGCAGGTGAGCCCGATGGCCGCCGCGCGCACCGTCCAGGATGGGAAAGGCGCGGAGGGCGCGTACCATCTCCGCGGCATCGATGTCCGAAATGGGATGGACTTTGAAGGTCACGTCCTTGAGCACCTCGACGAAGAGGCCCCCGAGCCCGAACATGAGCAACGGTCCGTATTTCGCATCGGTCGAGACCCCGACGATCACCTCATGGCCGGGGCCGGCCATGCGCTGGACGATGAGGCTGGCGCGAGCGTCGTGGGCCCTGGCCGACCGCAGCATCTCGTGGGCAGCGCCCTGCACGTCGGATGCGCTCGCAAGGCCGAGGCGGACCCCGCCGACTTCGGACTTGTGAACCACGGACGCCGAACTCACCTTGAGCGCCACGGGGCAGCCGACCCGCTCGGCGGCGGCGACGGCCTCGTTCGGGTCCGTGAGTTCGATCCAGGATGCAACCGGGATGCCTGCTGCGCCAATCACGCGCAGCGCCTCGGCGAGTGTCAGCTGCCGGCGGCCGGCGGCGCGAACCTGGGCGAGGGTCGTCGTGATCGCATCCCGATCCAGGTCGGCGAAGGTCCGGATCGAGCCGACCGGACGGTCGAGCCAGGTCCGGTGACGGACCAGCGCCTTCAAGGCGCTCACCGCATCCTCGGGAAAGGTGTAGACGGGAAGACCGGCCGACTTGAGGAGGCCGATGGCCTCCGATGCGCCGGCCTTGCCCATGAACACGACCAGCACGGGCTTCGCGCAGCGCTCGATGCCCCGGAGGATGCCCCGAGCCACCCCGACGTTGTCGAACATCTCGAGGGACGTGAAGATCGTGATGAGTGCGTCCACCTGGTCGTCGGCGGCGAGCGCTTGGAGACACGCCTCGTAGGAGGGACCGGCCGCGCTCGCAATCATGTCGACAGGGTTGACGGCGCTGGCCTCAGGCGGCAGCACCGCCTTGATGGCGGCTGCGGTGTCGGGCGACAGCGTGGCAATCTCCAGGCCCATCTGCACGCACGCATCCGTGGCCAGGATACCCGGTCCGCCCGAGTTCGTGAGGATCGCCACGCGGTCGCCACGCGGGATCGGCTGGGTGGAGAAGGCCGACGCATACACGAACAGCTCTTCGATCGAACTGGCCCGGATCACACCGGCCTGCGCCAGGAGGGACTCGGCCCCGATGTCGGCTCCGGCCAGCGACCCGGTGTGCGATGCGGCGGCCCGTGCGCCGGCTTCCGTCCGGCCGGCCTTGACCGCGAGAATCGGCTTCTTCTTCCCGACCCGTCTCGCGATCTGGACGAACCGCGCCGGGTTGCCGAAGCTCTCCAGGTACATCAGGATGACCTTCGTCCGCGGGTCGTGCTCCCAATACTCGATCAAGTCGTTGCCCGAGACGTCCGCCTTGTTGCCGAGTGAAATGAACGTCGACAAGCCGAGTCCGAGGTCCCGTGTCAACGCGAGCACGGCTTCACCGAGGGCACCCGATTGGGAAGAGAAGGCGATGTTGCCGGGAAGCGGCCTGGTCGCGGAGAAGGTGGCCTGCAGGCTCACCTCCGGGTCGGTGTTGATGACCCCCATGCAGTTGGGCCCGACGATTCGCATGTCATAGCGTCGCGCGATGTCGATCAGGTCGTGCTCGAGTCTGGCGCCGCGTTCGCCGACTTCCTTGAATCCGGCCGTGATGACGATGATGGCGCGGACCCCCTTGCGCCCGCACGACTCGGCGGCCGCCAGGGCGTGCCGGCTTGGCACGACGAGCACGGCAAGGTCCACCTGGCCCGGGACCTCGTCGACCGAGGCGTAGCATCTGAGGCTGTGGACCACGGAGGCCGCACGGTTGACTGGGGCCACCTCGCCCTGGAACTCGCACGTCAGGAGATTGTGCAGGATCTCCCAGCCGATCGTGCCCTTCTGGCGCGACGCACCCACGACGACGACCGACCGCGGCCTGAAGATGGGGTCGACCGAGCTTCGCGCCATGACGACAGCCGAATCACTCATGGCGGGTCAATGTACCCCCGAACTGGTCTGGAGAGCCGCCGGATCCACGCCGAGGCGCCGGATTGCGGCCTCCCACATCTGGGCCGGCTTCGTGTGGAACACGATCTCAACGGCCACGTCACTGATGAGCCAGGACGATTCGGTCAGTTCCTGGTCGAGCTGTCCGGGGCCCCAGCCGGCGTACCCCATGAGCAGGCGCGCATAAGCGACGGCGGGTCCCTCGATCAACCGGCGCAGCAACGACCCGGACGACGAGATGAAGACGTTCGGACTGACCTCGAACGCGTCTTCGCCGGGTGGTTCCTCCGCCAACAGGAGACACCCGCGCGGCGGCTCGACGGGTCCCCCCACCCAGACCTCGAGACCCGAGTCGTCGGAGACGGGCGGGTCGAACTCGACGACGGCCGCCGCACGCTTCCCCGTCGGGCGGTTCAGGACAAGGCCCCAAGCGCCGTCGGGGCTGTGTTCGCACAGGAGTACCACGGTGTGGCGGAAGTTCGGGTCCACCAGTTGGGGCATCGAAAGCAGGAGCGCCGGCGCGAGGCGCGGCCGCTCAGGAGTCTCATCGTCCATGAGAACATCATACGCAGGGATCGGGCGGCAGGCGACAGGCGTCAGAGACGAGGGCCGCGGCCCCGCTCGTCCCTGTTCCTAGTGCCCTGGAACCGTGATGCCTCACACAATTCCCGGGCGGGGCATCCCGCCTGGCGGCGTTGCTCCTCCCTCACATACCGGGAGTATGCTCAGTCGTCGCGCCTGGCCAGCCGGGCGCCGCG
>JBFMFH010000047.1:0-12753 GCA_040752275.1 Acidobacteriota bacterium | reverse complement strand
GCTGGCCTCGGCTGGGCACACCTGTTTCGTCGAGAAAGGCGCTGGGCTTGGCGCCGGCTTTGCCGATGTCGAGTACGAGCGGGCCGGGGCGCGGATCGTCTATACGGGAGAGGAGGCGTACGGTCGCGCCGACCTCGTCCTGAAAGTGTCGACGCCGACGGCGGGCGAGTCCGAGTGGTTCCGGGAAGGCTCCACCATCATGGGCTTCATGCACCTGACCGCCCGGCGGCGCGAGCGCGTCGACAACCTCCTGTCCAGGAAGGTGACGGCCATCGCGTACGAGACGATTCAGAGCCACGACGGCGCTCTCCCCGTTCTGGCGGCCCTGAGCCATCTGGCGGGCTTCATGGTGCCACAAGTCGTCGGGTCGCTGCTTCAGAGCGATCGCGGCGGCAAGGGCATCCTCCTGTCCGGCACGCCGGGCGTGCCGCCAGCGGAAGTGGCCATTCTGGGAGCCGGCACCTTCGGGACCGCCGCTGCGCGGGCGCTGCTGGGCCTCGGCGCGAGTGTGTACGTCCTCGATCAGGATCTGGCCAGGCTCCAGGCGCTGGACGATCGGCTCGGCGCCGGGCGCCACATGGTGCTGATGGTGGCGCACGACCACAACGTCCGGAAGGTCGCTGCCTTCGCCGACGTGCTGATCGGGGCCGTTCATGTTCCCGGAGCCAAGAGCCCCGTCGTGCTCTCGCGTGAGGTGGTGCGGTCGATGAGGCCTCGCTCGATCATCATGGACATCGCCATCGACCAGGGCGGGTGCGTCGAGACCAGCCGGCCGACCACGCACCGTGACCCGATCTTCATCGAAGAGAACGTCATCCACTACTGCGTGCCGAACATGACCTCGGTCGTGGCGAGGTCGGCGACCTATACGCTCCGGAACGCAGCCTGGCCGTTCATCTCGGCCGTCGCGGACCACGGATTGGAGGCCGCTCTCGAGCAGTTGCCGGCCTTGAAGGCTGGCGTGGCGACACACAGGGGTCAGGTCGTCAACCCCGTGCTCGCGGCGCACTTGGGTGTGCAGGAGGTGGCGCTGTGAGCTGGGTGGACGTTTATCGGAAACGGGTGGTGACGGCAGAGCAGGCTGTGTCCTGCGTGATGTCCGGGCAGCGGGTGTTCCTCACGGGCAACTGCTCGGTCCCGCAGGTAGTCGTCGGCGCCCTCGTCACGCGCGCGATGGAGTTGACGGACGTCGAGCTCTGCCAGGTGCTGACCTTCGGCAGGGCCGAGTACGCCAGGCCCGAGCTCGACGGCCACATGCGGATCAACACGCTGTTCATCAGCGACACGCAGCGGGCGGCCATCCACGAGGGGCGCGGCGACTTCACGCCTTGTTTCCTGTCGGAGGTGCCACTGCTCTTCAAGAATGGACACCTGCCCATCGACGTAGCCCTCGTGCACGTGAGCCCGCCGGACGAGCACGGATTCTGCTCGCTGGGCGTCGAGGTCGGGGTGACCAAGACCGCGGCCCAGTCGGCGAGGATCGTCATCGCCGAGGTCAACCCGCGGATGCCGAGGACGCTCGGCGACGCCTTCCTCCACGTGTCGAAACTGACCCACATCGTCGAGGTGAACTACCCGCTGCCCGAGGTGAGCATGGCGGCGACCTCCGAGACAGCGGTGCAAATTGCCACCCACGTGGCGGGGCTCATCCCGGACGGGGCCACCCTGCAGACCGGCATCGGAGCCATTCCAGACGCCGTGCTCAAGCAACTGACCGATCGCCGGCACCTCGGCGTGCACACCGAGCTGTTCTCGGACGGCGTGATCGATCTGGTGGAGCGCGGGGTCATCGACGGCGAGATGAAGACGCTCCATCCCGGCAAGATCATCTCCGGGTTCATGATCGGTACGCAGCGCCTGTACGACTTCGTCCACGACAACCCGATCATCGAGATGCACCCGACCGAGTACGTCAACGACCCGTTCATTGTCGCCGGGAACGATCGGATGGTGGCGATCAACTCGGCGATCGAAGTGGATCTCACCGGACAGGTCTGCGCCGACAGCATCGGCCCCCGCCTCTACAGCGGGGTCGGCGGGCAGGTCGACATGATCTACGGGGCCTCGCGCAGCAAGGGGGGAGTCCCGATCATCGCCTTGCCGTCGAAGGCCTTGGTGAAGGGGCAGGCCCTCAGCAAGATCGTGCCGATGCTGAAGCTCGGTGCCGGCGTCGTCACGACGCGCAACCACGTCCACTATGTGGTCACCGAGCACGGCGTGGCGCACCTGTACGGGAAGACGATTCGCCAGCGTGCCCGTGCGCTCATCGAGGTGGCCGCGCCCGAGTTCCGGGAGGAGCTGGAGCGGAAGGCGGCGGAGCTCAAGTACCTGTAGACGACCCTCGGAAGCGGAGGTTGACGCCCAGCCCGCCGAGCCCGAGCGCGAGGAAAATGATGGACTGCACGGCCGTGCGGTACTGCACGAGCTCACCCGAGAAGGCCACATAGAGGAACGCGGCGCCGATTGCGGCGATGAGGAGGTACACGCCGCCCATGACCCGTCGGGCGCCGCGGCGCGTCTCGGGCGTGTCCGTGCCGAACGCCCTGGCGAAGAGAATGAGCCCGGTGGCGGCGACCGCGTCAAGCACGGCGAACGTCACCCAGAACATGGTCGCCGTTGCTCCGGCCTCGGGCGTGCCTATCACGGCTTTCAGCATGCGCTCGTACATGAAGGCGCCGAGATTCGAACCGAGCAACGCGCCGAACACCCCGTACAGAAAGGCGTAGCCCATGTAGACCGCCTTGCGATCGGCGGGCGCCACCAGCCCGACAAAGCTGTAGTACTTCGGGTGTGCCGTCATCTCACCGATCGAAAACACCGCAATGCCCAGAATGAAGACCCAGGGATTGCGCGACGAGGCGAGCAGCACGAAGCCCAGGCCGCCGATCAGCATGCCGGTCACCATCGTCGGCAGTGCCGGCGTGTTCTTCACGATGCGGCTGACGACGACCTGCAGCAGAATGATGGTCCCGGCGTTGATCACCGTCACGTGCTCGGCGTCGAACGTGAAGGCCACGTTCAGGCCAATGGAGCCCAGAAGCGACGTCATGAACGCATCCACCGGGCTGCCGTCGATGAAGTCGCGCAGATACCAGAGGACCGACCCGAAGTTCTGGAAGTACAGGATCCAGAAGCCCGAGTACACGACGATCATCAGCATGAACCGGGAATCGCCGAGCACCTCGGCCGCGCCGACCAGTACCTGCTTGAGCGTCTTGGTGCTGTCGGGCCTCGGCGGATCCGTGTAGGCGAACAGGGTCGGCAGCAGCATCAGCGCGCAGTAGAGCGCCGAGGCAAAGAACACGTACTGCCACGAGAAACCCTTGAGCCAGCTCACCACGAGCGGCGCCAGGAAGGCGCCGAGGTTGATCATCCAGTAGTAGATCCCGAAGCCGAATGCCGAGTTCGAGTCATCCGTCGTCCTGGCGATCGTGCCGGAGATGATGGGTTTGAAGAGGCCTGACCCGGTGGCCATGACCAGCAGGGCCAGGAAGACGATGGCGTAGGTCGAACTGAACCCGGCGGCGAAGTAGCCGGCGGCCAGCAGCGAGAAGGCGACGAGCAGCATCCGCCGGTAGCCGTAGCGATCGGCGAGGGCCCCGCCGAGAATCGGAAAAACGTAGGTCAGCGCGTAGACGATGCCCTGCAGGAAGCCGACCGACTGCTCGCCGAATCCGAGGCCCCCGCCGGCCCTTGGCCCGGTCAGATACACGGCGAGCACCGAGTTCATGCCGTAATAGGCTGCCCGTTCGAACAGCTCCATGACGTTGGCGACCCAGAACGTGCGGGGAAACGTGCTGCGGACCTGCGATTCGCTCACGCGGCGCTCCCTGTGTGGCGGCCATGAACACGGCCGTGCTGCGCCGCGATCTTATCCGATCGAGCGGCAACGAGATCCGGAAAACGAGACCGGGCCGCGGCGCGGCTCGCCTGTGATCCTGCCGAACACCCCCGTTCTAGAGCGGGTCTCATCCCGGAGTCCTCCCGGAGTCATCCCGGAGTCCCCCGTCTCCTCCGGCCGCAGGCCGCGGCGGAGCTCGTCTGTGATCCTCGGCCTGGGGACATCCACCGAGGACCACGAATGGGGACGGGGGACGTTCAGAACTGGTCCCCGGTCCCTGCTCTCACCGGTAGTTCCACCCGATCTCCCGCTCGAGCCGACCGACCCGCTCCGATTCGAGGGGGTGGCTGCCGAAGAGCGCATTCAGCAGCTTCGGATCGTCGCCGTACTTCTCGCGAAACCGCTCCCAGAGGTGCGGGGCCTTGCTGACGTCGAAGCCGCCTTCGTAGGCGTAGCGCAGGCCGACCCGATCGGCCTGGTGCTCGTGGTCGCGGCTGTAGCGGTTGGCGAAGGCGACGGCCGTGAGCCCGGCGCCGATCTGCACCGCTCCGCGTGCAACGTCGTGGTCGATCTGTTCCGCCGCGAAGATGGCGGCAAGCGCCACGCCCTGAATCCAGAACGTCCGCTTCATCTCGCGCCGCGTGTGCTCGTGCGTGACGTGCGCCACCTCGTGTCCCACCACAATCGCCAATTCGTCATCGTCGAAGGCGTCGAGCAGGCCTCGAAATACCCAGACCGAGCCGTTGGCCATGGCCATGGCATTCCATTCCTTGTTGTCGACGACATACGCACGGTAGGACCCGCGGTCCGCGTACGGCGGCAGCACGCGGTCGAGGACACGTTCGACCCGCCGCACGTCCGCTCCGTCGTCGTAGATCCGACCGATGGTGCGTGAGCCCGAGTCGTCATCCGCCGTCACCCGGCCGTCGGCCAGCCACTCCAGTTCCTGGGAGTTGGTGGCACCGAGAATCTCCCTCTCCAGGAAACTCGCCCCGTTGGTCTTGGCCTCGATCTCCGTGGCCCGCACGATACCGCCCGGTTCCCGGACCCCCTTCACCGTGATTTCGGAGCCCAACTCGACGCTCCCCACGCCATGGCGGGCGAGCCCCTTCAACGTCGTCCCCCGGCTGACCGCCACGCGCTGGCCGTCGACGATCAGCGTGTCGCCGCGGAGCCACTCGGCGTAGCCGCGGAACGTTTCGGTCCTCTGGGCCATGGCCTCGCCGCCCACGAGCACGGCGAGGGCCGTCGTCATCGCAAGTGTCCGGCGTAGCATGGCAGACGCTCCCTGGGGTCGGTGATCGACACCCGACTCCTGCCGTCGCACGTCGCGTGCCATCACAGGAACGGCGGGAATGCCCGGCAAGTACGGCCCGGACAAGGCTCGTTGCGCCAGAGTGTCCACTTGTGGTGACATCAGGTGCGGCCGGCTGGCAGCGTAGAATGAGGCGATGGCGACTGCTGAGCATCACACCAAGCCCGGCGTCTCGGCGGCCCGGCGCGTCGGGATCCCGGTGGCCAAGCGTCATATCTTCCTGTGCTGCGACCAAACGAAGCCCAAGTGCTGCGACCGCGAGCGTGCCAACGCCGCCTGGGATTACCTGAAGGTCCGCTTGGCGGAGCTGGGCCTCTCCGAGCAGGGGGGCATCTTGCGGACCAAAGCCAACTGCCTGCGCATCTGCGAAGCGGGACCGGTCGCCGTCGTCTATCCGGAAGGCGCCTGGTACCACGAGTGCGATCCACCTGTGCTCGAGCGGATCATCCAGGAACACCTGGTCGAAGGACGCCCGGTCGAGGATGCCCTGATCCTCCGGCGCGCGCTGGAACCGCAGGCGCGATCGGGGACGTGACGGAGTGTCAGCGGGCTCTCGTGTATAATCCCACTCCCCATGGGCGACACACTGTTGAAGAAGGTCTGGGAGCGCCACGCCGTGCGGCGGCTTCCCTCAGGTCAGACGCAGCTCTTCATCGGTCTGCACCTGGTGCATGAGGTCACCAGTCCCCAGGCGTTCGACATGCTCCGGATGCGCGGTCGCCGCGTGGCGTTCCCGGAGCGAACGTTCGCGACCGTTGACCACATCGTGCCGACCGACGGCCAGCCAAGGCCGTTCGCGGACGCGATGGCCGAGCAGATGATGGCCGCCGTCGAGCGCAACTGCCGGGAATTCGATGTTCGGCTGTTCGGCCTGGGACACGCGGACCAGGGCATCGTCCACGTCATCGGGCCGGAACTCGGCCTCACGCAACCCGGCATGACCGTCGCGTGCGGAGACAGCCACACCGCGACGCATGGGGCATTCGGGGCCATTGCCTTCGGGATTGGTACCTCCCAGGTCCGCGATGTCCTGGCGTCCCAGTGCCTCGCCATGGACCCGCTCAAGGTCCGCCGCATCCGCATCGAGGGTGCCCTCACGTCCGGCGTGACGGCGAAGGACGTCATCCTGGCCATCATCAACCGCCTCGGCGTCAATGGCGGAGTCGGCTTCGCCTACGAATACGCGGGCTCCGTCGTCGGCGCGATGGCGATGGACGAGCGGATGACGCTGTGCAACATGTCAATCGAAGGCGGGGCACGGGCGGGTTACGTGAATCCTGACGCTACCACCTTCGCGTATCTCAAGGGGCGGCCATTTGCTCCCGGCGGCGAGGCCTTCGACCGGGCGTGCGCCTGGTGGCGGTCCCTGGCGTCGGACGCCGATGCGCGGTACGACGATGATGTGCTGATAGATGGGGCCGCCCTGCGCCCGATGGTGACCTGGGGGATCAACCCGGGTCAGTCGGCAGCAGTCGATGAGCGGGTTCCAGACCCGGCGGCCCTCGCCGGTGCCGAAGGCGAGTCCGCGGCGGAAGCGCTGGCCTACATGGGGCTCGAGCCCGGCGCCCCGATCGAAGGCACACCCATCGATGTCGCGTTCATCGGGTCCTGCACGAATGGCCGGCTTTCGGACCTGCGGGCGGCGGCGGCGATCGTGCAGGGCCGAAAGGTCTCGCCGCGCGTTCGGGCGCTGGTCGTGCCGGGCTCGCAGCGCGTGCGCCGCGCCGCCGAGCGGGAGGGCCTGCACGAAGTATTCAGGGCGGCCGGGTTCGAATGGCGCGACGCCGGATGTTCGATGTGCCTGGCCATGAACCCGGACCGGCTCCAGGGACGGGAGTTGTGCGCATCGTCCTCGAATCGGAACTTCAAGGGCCGGCAGGGCAGCCCGACCGGGCGGACGCTTCTGATGAGCCCGGCGATGGTCGCGGCTTCGGCGCTGGCCGGCGAAGTCGTGGACGTGCGGCGGCTGCAGGCCGAAGGAGTCTAGCGTGGAACGCTCCGGCACTCGGATGACACGAATGGACGGGACCGCGTTGCCACTGAGGGGCGACGACATCGACACGGACCGGATCATGCCCGCGCGCTTCTTGCGCGTCGTGAGTTTCGACGGGCTCGAGGCGCACGTGTTCGAGGATGACCGGCGTGCGGTGGCCGCCGGCGGCCGGCTCCACCCCTTCGACGATCCCGCCTACGCAGGCGCCACCGTGTTGGTCGTCAACCGGAACTTCGGGTGCGGCTCCTCGCGCGAGCACGCGCCGCAGGGCCTGGTGCGGAAGGGCGTCCGGGCGGTGGTCGGCGAGTCGTTCGCGGAGATCTTCTTCAGCAATGCGACGGCGATCGGCCTGCCCTGCGTGTCGCTGCGCCGGGCGGACGTCGCCGCTCTCCAGGGCTTGGTCGAACAAGAACCAGGCATGCGCGTCTCGGTCGACCTCGCGGCGGGCGAGGTGCGTGCCGCATCGCACGTGTGGCCGGCATCGATGCCCCATGCCGCGCGCGAGGCCTTCGTCTCGGGAACCTGGGACGCTACCGCCCTGCTGCTGGACAACCTGGACGAGGTTCGCAGAGTGGCCGATCGCCTGCCGTACGTGACCGGATTCTGACGCGAACGCCGGCCCCGGCCGCTAGGCCTCCGCTAGGCCCCGTCCTCGCCGGGCCCCTTCCTCGCGAAGCTCCGCCGCAGACCGCACGTCTCGAAGGCCATCCTGGAAGCACTCACGTGCACGCCACTCGGGGCCTCAGGAGCGTCCAGCCGGGCCAAGACATTCATGCCGTCATGGGGTCCTCGGGCGAGACGAATCAGCTGATGGCGGTCTCAGGGCGTATTCCTGGGCGATCGCCATGAACTCCTCAGCCGCACGGGACCGCTCGCCCGTCCGCCGGTACACGAGACGCAGCTGCCGGCGCATGCGGACCTCGGGAATCCTGATGGCCGCCAGCTCGCCGTGCGCCAGTTCCGCCAGCGCGCACCGCTTCGGCAGGATGGCCACGCCCAAGCCCATGCCCACGGCGCGTTTGACGGCGTCGAGACTCGGGAGCGAGACCTGGATGTTCAGTTCCTCGTGGCGCCGCTCGTAGGTGCGGAGCACCCGTTCCCGTGCCGGCGACGGGTCGTTGTGGGCGACGATGGGCTGGCGTCCGACCTCGGCCATGTGCACCACCCGGCGGCGCGCAAACGGATGGTCGGGCGGGACCAGAAGCACGAGGTCGTCGAGGCCGAGCGCGAGCGTTGCGACGCCGCGCGAGGCCGGATGGAACGTGAGGATGCCGAGGTCCAGGCTGCCCTGCTCGACTTCGGCGGCGATCTGCCGGGCAGGCACCCGGCGGACATCGATGTGGATATCCGGGTACCGCTGCTTGAAACGGACGACGATCGGCAGCAGGCCGTGAACGGTACCCTCGTTGGCCCCGACGAGCACCCGGCCGCGGCGCAGGTCGTGCACCTCTCGAACGGCCGAGCGGGTCTCTTCGGCGAGACGCATGAGACGTTCGGCGTGATCGCGCAAGACGAGACCCGCCTCGGTGAGCCGGCCGTCGCGGGTCCCGCGATCGATGAGACGCTCGCCCAGGTCCTCCTCGAGACGCCTGATGGCCTGGCTGACCGCCGCCTGCGTCCGGTGGAGCTTGGCGGCCGCCTTCGAGAAGCTGCGTTCGGCGGCGACGGAGAGAAACACCTGGAGTTCGTGCATGTCCATAAATCATCCTAATGAAACTGTAAGAATTATAAGTTTGTGCGCTTCAAGTTGCCAAGCGTATAAACGCCTGAGCACGGGAGGCTCCCATGGCAGGCGAACGGCTCACGATCTTCGACACGACGCTCCGGGACGGCGAGCAGGCGCCCGGCTTCTCCATGCGCATCCACGAGAAGGTCCGGCTGGCGCGGCAGCTCGACCGCCTGGGGGTGGACGTCATCGAGGCAGGCTTCCCGATCGCGTCCGACGCGGACGCCGAAGCCGTGCGCGCCGTGGCGAACACCGTCCGCCGGCCCGTCATTGCCGGGCTGGCTCGGGCATGCCCGGGCGACATCGACCGGGCCGGCTGGGCCCTGCGCCCGGCCGCGCGCGCCCGCATCCACACCTTCATCGCGACGTCCGACCTGCACCTGTCGCGCAAGCTCAACATGACGCGCGAGGCCTGCCTCAACGCGGCGACGGCCGCAGTCACGCAGGCCCGCCGGTACACGGACGATGTGCAGTTCTCGGCTGAAGACGCCACACGCAGCGACGGCGACTTCCTGTGCCGCGTCGTCGAGGCCGTCATCGAGGCGGGCGCCACGACCGTCAATCTGCCGGACACGGTCGGCTACTCCACGCCGGACGAGATCTTCGACTTCTTCGCGGCCATCATCGCCCGTGTGCCGAATGCCGGACGGGCCGTGTTCAGCACCCACTGCCACAACGACCTGGGCCTTGCCGTGGCCAACTCGCTGGCGGCGATCAGGGCCGGTGTCCGCCAGATCGAGTGCACCATGAACGGGATAGGCGAACGGGCTGGCAATGCCTCACTCGAAGAAGTCATCATGGCGGTGCGCGTCAGGAACGACCGCCTTCCGTTCGATACCGCCGTCCAGACGCCGGAGATCTACCCGACGAGCCAGCTGCTCTCGGAGGTGACCGGCCAGGCCGTCCAGGCCAACAAAGCCATCGTCGGGCGCAACGCCTTTGCCCACGAGGCCGGCATCCACCAGGACGGCATCCTGAAGGACCGCCGCACCTACGAGATCATGCGGCCGGAGGATGTCGGCGTTCCCGCCACGACACTCGTGCTCGGAAAGCACTCGGGGCGGCACGCTGTCCAGAAGCGGTGCGAGGGAATGGGGTTCGTGCTGACGCGCTTCGAGCTGGACCGCGTGTACCGCCGGATGATTGCCCTCGCCGACGCCCACAAGACGGTGACCGACGCGCAGCTCCGGACGATCGCCGGCGACGTGAAGGCCGGCGAACCCGAGGCAGCCGACCTTCGGCCCGCCTCGCGCGCCGTCGAGCCGCGAGGCGGGCGGCCGGCCATGGGGACCGCCGAGCCCGCCGCGGCGTCGGAGGCCGGCTACGGGCATGGCGTGTAGCAGGCCAGACGGACACGGCGGCCGGACAGCGAGCAAGGAGCGGTGAAGTGAACGCGCGTGTCGTCGTGCTGCCGGGAGACGGCATCGGCCCAGAGGTCGTCGACGCCGCCCTGGGCGTGCTCGCCGCCGCCGCCGAACCGGGCGGGCACCGGATCGACCTCGATCGCCATGCGATTGGTGGCGCGGCCATCCGCCAGCACGGCACCCCGTTGCCCGCCGACACGCTGAGCGCCTGTCGCTCCGCCGACGCCGTCCTGCTCGGCGCCGTCGGCGACCCGGCATTCGACCAGGCACCGCGCCACCTTCGACCCGAGCGGGGACTCCTCGACATACGGAAGGCTCTGGGGGTCTACGCGAATCTCCGGCCGGCCCGCCTCTGGCCTGGCCTCGAGTCCACCGGCCCGCTCAGGGCGGAACGCGTCGAGGGGACCGACCTCATCTTCGTGCGCGAACTGACAGGGGGGCTCTACTTCGGCGAGCCGCGGGGCATCGATGCCCAGTTCGCGTCAGCCGTCAACACGATGGCCTACAGTCGCCTGGAGGTGGAACGCGTGGCGGAGCATGCCTTCCGCCTGGCTGCTCGGAGGCGCCGGCGCCTGACGTCCGTCGACAAGGCCAACGTGCTCGAGGTGTCACAGTTGTGGCGGCGCGTGGTCGAGGATGTGGCGGCTCGCCATCCCGATGTGGTGCTCGACCACATGTATGTCGATGCGTGCGCCATGGCGCTCGCGCTCGATCCCAGGCAGTTCGACGTCGTCCTCACCGAGAACCTGTTCGGGGACATCCTGTCAGATGAGGCCGGTGCCATCGTCGGGTCGCTGGGCCTCTTGCCGTCGGCCAGCCTCGGGGATGGAGTTGGACTGTTCGAGCCCGTCCACGGCTCGGCGCCGACGCTGGCCGGGCGAGACGTGGCCAATCCGATCGGCATGATCCTCTCGGTCGCCATGATGCTGCGCCACGGGCTTCGGCTGGAGCACGAGGCGTCGGCGGTCGAGCAAGCTGTCGCGTCAACGCTCGCCGGCGGCGCGCGGACGGCCGACCTCGTGGAGCCGGGCCGCGGATCTGCGATTGGCTGCCGGGAGATGGCACGCCTGATTGCCGATCGGGTGCGCGTTCGAGTGTCGTCGACGGTTCCGAGCTCGTGAACTAGCCCGAGCGGCGCCGGACTTCCGGCGGACCGTCGGGTTCCCGCCACTCGTCTGCGCCGGTTTCCCGTGCATTCGGCCTGATTCCCTCGGAAATCGATGGCCCGTTCGCCGGTGTGCGGTTGGCATTGGCGTTGCAAAAATGCAGGGACAGCAGCCCGCCGCTTGGGCTTGGGGGAATCTGATGGGGGCCAGAAACCCTCGGGACCGGGCGACGGGCTACTGTCTGTACAGAACCCGGCCCCAGACTGCGCAACTCCGAGCTGCCTTCCGTTCCTCAGTCACCGACGGCGGTTCTCTGTCTCCGGTCTCTCGGCGACTCCCCGGGGATCCAACCCGTCGTCGTGGTTCACCGCTCTCCCCGGTCCTCACGGCGGCGGCCCACCAGGGCGAACGATCGCAAGGACAGACTGCCGAACCGGAAGCCGGCGTAGATGTCGCGCAGCGAATCCCCAGGCATGGCTGTTCCCATGACGAACAGCAACGGATCGAGGTGCTCGCTCGACGGCGCAGCGAGTCGCATGTGCGGAGCCTTCTGCGCGGCGTCGGCCAAGGCGTCCGCATCGAGTTGGCGGACGCGCTCGTGGACCCACAGGTCGAACTCCTCGGCCCAGGGCTCGACCATGCCCGGTGGCGACTCGGGGTCGAGCAAGGCGAGGTTGTGGGTGATGCCGCCCGTTCCGACGAGCATCACCCCGCCGTAGCGAAGCGGGGCGAGTGCCCGCCCCATGGCGAGCAGCCTGTCGGGTGTGGCCGGCGATGGCAGCGAAACCTGCACGACGGGGATGCGGGCCTCCGGGTAGGCCAGACTGAGCGGGACCCAAACACCGTGGTCGAGACCCCGATCCGGATCGAGGCGGGCCTCGAGGCCGGCCTGCTCGAGGCGGATGGCAGCGTACTGAGCCAGGGACGGCTCTCCCGGACACGGATAGCCCACCTCATACAACCACCCGGGGAACCCCGAGAAGTCGTAGAGGAGCTTCGGCCGGGGACTGCTCGAGACGCGGATTGCGCCGTCGACCTGCCAGTGGGCGGAGACCACCAGCAGGGCCTTGACCTGGCGATGCCGGCGGAAGAACTTACCCAGAGCGGCCGCGAACTCGCGATCCATGACCGTCATGGGCGACCCGTGCGCGACAAACGCACTCGGCACACGAGGCTGCCGCAGCACGCGGCGCTCGGGCTGAGACGAGGTCCGGACCGAATCCGTCATGGCAGTCCCCCGAGGATTGCCGCGATTATACGCGCGAACGCGTCACGCCTCCGGGGCTCGTCTGTGATCCTTCGCGCAGGCGCTACGCGGCGCTGACGCGAACGAGTTGAAACCCGAGGTCCTTGGCCGTCGCAGCCAGGCGCCGCGCCCGAGCTTGTTGGAATCGGGCCTCGTAGGCCG
>JBFMFH010000046.1:0-7042 GCA_040752275.1 Acidobacteriota bacterium | reverse complement strand
TGTACCACTTGGGCGCAGGCTTGCCCATCAAGTAGTGATCGAAGAACTCCTTCATGCGTACGGTGTAGTCCTGGCGGTTGGCCTCCTTGCGTAAACCGTGGTTCTCGCCCACGTACTCGAGCATCACCACGTTCTTGCCGAGGCGCCGGAGCGTGTTGTAGTACTCGACGCCCTGGGTGAAATCGACGGCGCCGTCCTTGTCGTTGTGCAGGATGATGAGCGGCGTCCGCACGTTCTTTGCGAAGAAGACCGGCGAGTTGCGGACGTAGGCTTCCCAGTTGTCCCAGTAGCCGCCGTAGAAGCGTCCCTGGCTGCTCTCGAAGATCGCCATATTGCCGCCGCCGCTGTTCTTGTAGATCAGGCTGTACATACTGATCATGTTGGTCAGCGGGGCACCGGCCACCGCGGCCGCGAACGCGTTCGTCTGCGTGACCAGGAAAGAGGTCTGGTAGCCGCCCCATGAATGACCCTGCAGGCCCACCTTCGCGGGATCGACAATGCCCGTGGCCACGGCCGCCTTGAGCGCCGGCAGCACGCACCACACCGCCGACATCCCTGGATCGTTCACCTTGTAGGTGATGTCCGGCATCAGCACCGCGTAGCCGTTCGAGGTGTACACGGACGCGCTGAAGCCGTTCGCCGTCGGCGTGGCGAACCGGTTGAGCCCCTGCGAAAGCTTCTCGTAGATGTAGACCAGTGTGGGGTACCGCTTGCCCTTTTCGTATCCTGCCGGCAGGAACAGCGCTCCCTGCAGCTTGTCGCCCTTGTCGCCCTTGTAGTCGACGAGCATGGCACCGGCCGACCACGTGAACGGCTTCTGCTGGGCCCCATAGTCGGTCAGCTTCCGTCCGGCTTTGAACGACAGGTCGGTCGCATGCACCTCGGGGGCTTCGGCGAAGGTCTCGCGCGAGTAGAGCACGACCTCGGCGTGCTTCGCCTTCATCACTCGGCCGAATCCTGCCGATTCCCACAACAGCGACTCCGCACCCGACTTGTCCGGCGATACGCGAGCGATGCCACCCTTCTTCGTCCACTCGCCGTAGATGTTGAAGTACTGGGGAACCGAGAGGTCGATTCCCTTCTCGTCGGGATCGAGACGGATCCGGCCCAGGTGCCGGATCGACTCCTTCCGGCCGTTGCCGGTCAGGTTGACGGCCGCACTCCCGTCCACCGGGACCTTCCAGACATCCCACCGGTCGCTCAGGAGCACGACGGTGCCCGTTTTGTCCCAGCCGACAGGCGGCACGGGCGGCTTGACCACGTTGTGGTCGTCCTCCGTGTTCACGAATGACACCGGCGCTGCCTTCGTGATGTTCGTGGCAATTCCAGTCGCCATGTCGAAGGCGTAGTAGTGCCCGTCGTCGTAATACAGGAAGTGGCCTCCGGTCGGCGACTGGCCGTACGCCCACCTGAGTCTCTTGGCGATCGGCTTGCGCTCGCCCGTCCGCATGTCGATGGCATAGACGTCCTGGTAGCGGCGGCCTTCGAGTGCGCCCGTCAACTCGTAGGGATCGTCGTTCCGGCCCACGGCCCAGTAGCCCGTGTCCGGCAGCGCGACGTCACGAACCTGATCATCTGCGAGGCGCACGAACTTCTTGTCGGTGACGTGGTAGACGCAGACGTAGTTGAAACGCTTGTCGCGCTGCTCTTCCACCTCCTGCTGCGACTGCAGGCGCGGATCCTTGTAGTGCCAGATGACCAGGTCCGGCTTCTCGTCGGCCGGCGCTTCGTCGGGCCGTTCGGCCGCTGGGCGCTCACCCTCCGCCGGGGCTCCACCCCCAGCGCCGCCCGCCGGGCGCCCCGGTTCTGCCTTCTTCTTCAGCTCGCGGATGCCGAAGGTGAGGGCGGCCAGACCGTCCGTCCACCCGGGCGAGCGGTCGGGACTGATGCTCATGCCCGACGGGAAGCTCTTGTCCTCCTTTGGGTCGTAGGCCACGCGTGTGGCCGACTGGCCCTTTGCGAGGTCCGTGAAACCGATGACGGCGTAGAGCTTGTCCTGCCAGGCCTTGTCATCCACGCCCTTCAGCACGGCCAGCGCGTCGCCCTTGGTGGTCCACGATAGCCGTTCGTAGGTCGCCTGCCCGCTGTCGAGCACGGCGACCACGCCGCTCTCCATGATGCGCAACTGCAGGCCGTTGCCGGCCTTCTCGGGCGCGTCGATGATGTAGGCGAAATGGCGCCCGCTCTTGTCGAAGGCAAACTCGGCGACATTCCCGATGTTCAGATCCTGGCCAGTCGCAAGGTCGTGCAGGATCAGATCGGTGCCCTTCGGGCGCTCGGCTGCCGCACCACCGCCAGGGCCCCCGCCTGGCGGCGCGGCACCGCTCCCTCCCGCCGTGCCGCCACCCGCGCTGGCTGGGTTCTTCTGAATGGCCAGCCAGCCGCCGCGCTCGCCGGCGAACGCGAAACGCCGGACGTTCTCGATGGTCGTGTCTTTGCCGGTTGCCAGATCCAACAGCCTCAGCTTGCTTGGAGCCGGGCGCCGCTGCCGCCGGGCGCGGTCGGCCTCGGCCTTGGTCGGATAGACCGTGAAGGCCGCCCACTTGCCGTCGCCCGAGAACTGCAGGCTCGCAGGCGGCGGCCCACCCTCGCCGCCGCCGGGAGCGGGTCCGGCACCAGCCGACGGGACAACACCGACGGCGAACTTGTACTCCTTGTCGCCGTCGATGGCACGGATGATGACCTCGCTCTCGCCTTCGACGGGCGACAGGCGGTAGCCGAACCATCTGCCATCGTCGGACAGGGCCGTCGCGCCCATCGATTTCCACGCCAGGATGTCGGCCAATTCCATCGCCCGAGGCGAGGCAGCCGATGGCGGCGTTGCGGCCGGCACTTGGGTGGCGGCCGGTGTCTGCGCGGCAGTTGGCACCATCGACGCGAGCGCCCAGGTGACCAGGACCAGAAACAGGACCTTCTTGCGCATGAGGAACTCCTCGAGAGACGTGCGGGCCGGCGGTCGGATCCCGCCCCCACAGCACGATGTGGCGGGCATTGTACAGCCTTCGACCAGGCGAGGTCAGGGGCGCTCGATCGCGATTCCGCCGAAGAGGTCCTGGACCGGGCGTGCCGGGAGCGCCGGGCCCCACGCCTGCCGGAACACCTCGACGCTCAACAGACGCGGCAGGTCCGGCTGCCTCAGGAAGATCCGGTCGAGGGCCATGTGTTGAGTTCTGTGCGCCCTGAGAGCCTTGATCTTGCGCTCGCTCCACTTCGCCACGTCGACGACGAAGTCGACGCCCGGCGCCAGAGCTGGATCTCCCTGTCGCAGCAGCACCCAGGGGCGGACGGGCACCGTCCAGAGCAGCCGGGACACTCGGTGCACTGCACCGAGATCGGGCAGCCAACGCGCATCGGCGGCGGCCGCCACGGCCTCGGATGTGAAACGCGAGACGGCGACGTGATCCGGATGAAGATTCGTGCCGTTCGGATCGAACGTGATGACCACCTGCGGGCGGAGCGCCCGGACGGCCTCGACGAGCTGGGCGCGGATGAGGTCGACCGAGGCCGACACCAACCCGCGGTCAGGGTATCCGAACACCCGTAGCATCGACACGCCGATGATGCGGGCCGCTTCAACCAGCTCGGCCTGGCGCACCCGCCCGAGTTCGCCCGGCTCGCAGATCGGGGGCTGCCCGCGCTTGCCGCGGTCGCCGAGCGTGGCTGTGCACAGTCCGACGCGCACCCCCGCCTCGGAGTACCTGCTGGACACGCCGGCTGCGAACACCGTCTCGTCATCCGGATGCGCGAAGACCAGGAGCAGGCGTCGATCAGCCACCGCCCTCTACCCTACCCCAAGGCGGACGAGGTGACGATCGTGAATGCGGGTCAGGAGGATCAGTGCGGCATTCGCCCCTACGAACGCCATGAACATGTCCCACTGTGTGTCCCAGACGTCGCCCTGGGTTCCGAGGAAGGCGTCGGCGGCTCCACCTGCCGCGACGGCCGCCCACCATTCGGTGAACTCGTAGCATGCAGAAATCGCCAGGCAGACACACACGACCAGGAACCACAGCATCTTCCCACGCCGCAGTGGCGTCGACCGCAGCAACACTTCGCGCGCGATCACGGCCGGCACGAAGCCCTGCGCGAAATGCCCCAGCCGGTCGTACGGATTGCGGGCCAACCCGAGAAGATCCTGAACCCAGAGTCCCGCCGGGACCTTCGCGTAGGTCCAGAAGCCGCCGATCATCAGGATGAGCGCATGCAGGGCGATGAGGCGGTAGACGAGGTCCGTGAGGGGGAATCGTCGATAGGTCGCGACGAGGATCGGCGCCGCGATCATCACGGGAACGTTTTCGAGGAACCACGTCAGCCGATCGGCCCGCGGCGCGATCCCCAAGGCCACCATGACGATGAGGACGGATGCCAGCAGGACGATCGGGTCGCGACGCGGGATGCGGACGTCCATTGTCTGCGCGCTCCACAGTCGGACGAGGATAGCATAGACTCCATGCCCATCCGCCTGGTGGCCATCGACATCGACGGCACGCTCCTCGATTCGCAGTGGCAGCTGCCGCCGCGCAACCGCGAGGCGATCGCCGCCGCCCTTGGTCATGGGATCCAGATTGCCATCGTCACCGGGCGGCGCTACGACTTTGCGAAGCCCATCCTGGATCTCCTGCCGGCACCGGTCACTGCTATCGTCAGCAACGGCGCCATCGTCCGGCTGCCAGACGGGTCGACGCCCGTTCGCCACCTGTTGCCCGCCCAGATTGCCGAGATCGTGCTCAAGGCGACCGTCGAGTTCCGCCGCGGGTCGGGCCTCATCTTCGATCGCCCGCGCGAAGGCCAGGTGGTGTTCGAGTGCATCGACCACGCGCACCCAAGCCGCCGAGGCTACGCCGAGCGCAACCGCGAGTTCATCATCGAGGTCGATCCGCTGGAAGACGCCCTGACGGAAGACCCCATTCAGGTGATGTTCAACGGTGGCGTCGCCGAGATGCGCGGACTTGCCGCGCGACTTCGGGCCATGCCCGAGGCGTGCGGGTTCACGGTGGCCATTACCGAGTACGAGGCCCGGGACTTCTCGCTGGTGGATGTCATGCCGGCCGGGTGCACGAAGGGTTCGACCCTCCTGGATTGGGCACGAGGCCAGGGCTACCGGCGGGATGAGGTGGCCGCGTTTGGCGACAACCTCAACGATCTCGAGATGCTCCAGGCGGTAGGCCTGCCCATCGTGATGGGCAACGCGGTTCCCGAGCTCCTGGCAACCGGGTGGCTTGTCACGGATACGCACGACAACGCCGGCGTGGCAGAGGGAATCGAGCGCCACGTGCTGGGCGTCCGCCGGGTCTCGTAGAGGTCCGGGCTCAAGCGAGGGCGAGATACAGGCGATCTCACCTGCCCAGTCTCTGCAGGATCTCGCGGAACCGTGCGGTGAATGTTCCTCAGGAGGTCAATGGCAGAGCATCCGGCTGTTAGATGGTAGGTTATGCCGAGGCGCGCAAGCGCCGAAGCGATGTGCAACACTCGTTGGTTGTTTCACCAGACCGTGGACCTTTGGCTTTCCCCTCCAGACGCAGAGCGGAGGCACGGTGAAGCACGGCGAGGCGCCGCTATGCCATACCTGCCGGTTCGCCACCGTCTTCCGTGGGTTCGACGAAGCCTCGCGACAGCGAGTTCGGCAGAGTCGGGAATCCGGGCTCCCGGCGTCGGTACCTCGTCCCTACGTAGTCGTCCACCAGCTTCCGGAACGACTCGGCGAGCTCGGCGTAGGTGCCGCGCAGCGTCGTGAAGTGCTGGCCGTCGATGTAGATCGGACAGTTCGGGGCCTCGCCGGTGCCCGGCAGACTGATCCCAATGTTCGCGGCCTTCGACTCTCCGGGACCGTTGACGATGCAGCCCATGACGGCGAGGGTCATGTTCTCGACGCCCTCGTACTGCGCCTTCCACTCGGGCATCTTCTCGCGGATGTACCCCTGCACACGTTCCGCCAGCTCCTGGAACGTCGTACTCGTCGTCCGACCGCAGCCGGGACAGGCCGTCACACTCGGCGCGAACGAGCGCAGGCCCAGGGCTTGCAGCAGCTCGCAGCACGCGAGGACTTCTTCGCGCCGGTCGCCACCCGGCCGCGGCGTGAGCGAGATGCGGATGGTATCGCCAATGCCTTCGGTGAGCAGCACCGCCATCGCGGAGGCCGACCAGACGAGTCCCTTGATTCCCATGCCGGCCTCGGTGAGGCCCAGGTGCAACGGCTGATCCGTCTTCGTCGACAGCTCGCGGTACACCGCAATCAGGTCCTGCGGCCTCGAGACCTTGCACGAGATGATGATCTGATCCCTGCCCACGCCGGCGTCCAAGGCGAGTTCGGTCGACTGGAGCGCGGAGAGCACCATGCAGTTGTTAACGATCTCATCGGAGGTCAGGCCCAGATCGCGATCCGTGTTCTCCTGCATCTCGCGCATCACGAGGTCCTGATTGAGGGACCCGCCGTTGACGCCAATGCGGATGGCCTTGCCGTTGTCGACGGCGACCTTGCAGATCGTCGCGAACTGCTCGTCGCGCCGCTTCCCTGTCCCGACGTTCCCGGGGTTGATCCGGTACTTGTCGAGGGCGCGAGCGCACTCCGGGTGCCTCGTCAGCAGGATGTGGCCGTTGTAGTGGAAATCGCCGATGAGCGGCGCCCGGCACCCTGCGTCGACGAGATGGCCCTTGATGCGCGGGACGGCCTGAGCGGCTTCCGGCAGGTTGACGGTCACGCGCAGCATCTCCGAGCCAGCCCGCCACAGATCGAGACACTGGCGGACGGTGGCCGGCACGTCGGTGGTATCGGTGTTGTTCATCGACTGCACGACGATGGGAGCACCGCCTCCAACCTGGAGATCTCCGACCGTCACGCCCTCGGTTGTGCGTCGCTCGACCCGTGCCATGTGCCCTCTCGAGGTCTTGCTGTCTGGAGCCACTCGAAAGGAGCATATCATCGAGCACGCCTTCGAGCGTGGCGTGAACTGATCCCTGGTCCCTGATCCCTGGTCCCTGGTCCCAGTTCTTCCCCCTGACGCCTATCGCCTGTCGCCTGTCGCCTGGTGATAGATCCCGTTGA
>JBFMFH010000045.1:0-66293 GCA_040752275.1 Acidobacteriota bacterium | reverse complement strand
CCTGCCTTCAAGACGTCTTCGCCCCGCCGCAGGCGGGGCAAAGCCAACACTGTGAACTAGCGAGGCGGAGCCGCCCCGACACGCCTCGGTGGTCTGAGGCGGAGCCTCGCTAGACGTCTTGAAGGCCATCCGGGAGAGATCTGACCCATGTGCGACCATTTCAGCCCTTCCAGACAGCTAGGGCCCATGGCAGCGTCTGCCCCGGCCGGCCGGCGCGGCGAGTATCAGTCGCGCGGCGACTACCACCGTCATCTGGACGAGAGCTGGGACTACCTGCCGACTTACCTGGCGAAGATGTCCCTGGTCCGAAGGCACCTCGACCGACTGCCCGAGGGCACGCGGGTGTTGGACGCCGGGTGCGGCGAGGGCATCCTTGTCGAGGAGTATCACTCGAGGTTGCGTATCGAGGGCGTGGACCCCAACTATCGGTCCGAGCACGTGCAGGCCGGCAGCGTCGTCGACCTGCCATTCGGCGAGCACAGCTTCGAGCACGTGCTCTGTCTCGATGTCCTGGAGCACCTGCTGCTCGGACAACAGGAGAGGGCCCTCGCCGAGTTGTTCCGGGTCCTGGCGCCGGGAGGAGACGCGCTGATCAGCGTGCCCAACCTCGCGCACCTGCAATCGCGCCTGCACTTCCTTCTGCGGGGCCGATTGATCAGAACCGCGAGCCCGGACAAGCACCCAGGAGACCGTCCGGTTGGTGAGTACGTGGCTCTCGCGACTCGGGTCGGCTTTCGGGTGGTCGAGCGCCGGGGCATCTTCCCGACGGTGCCTGTGCTGAGCGCCCTCATCCGCCGCAACCCGCGGCGCCTCGGGGGCCTGCACCGGGCTCTGACGCGTGTGCTGCCCGTCCCGGGCGTGTGTTTCCTGGTCGTCCTCCACCTCAGGAAACCTCGAGCGCCCGACGGTCGGCTCCGGCCCTGAATGAACAGAGGTGACGGAGGGAGTCCATGGGACTTGATGACGACGTGCAGGCGGGGATCGTCACGGCGATGAAGGCCCACGACACCGTCCGGCTGGCGGCGCTGCGGATGCTCAAGACCGCTCTGACGAACAAGGCGGTTGAGAAGGGGAGGCCTCTCGACGATGCCGAGGCCGTCCAGGTCGTCGCCTCCAACATCAAGCAGCGGCGCGATTCCATCGAGCAGTTCGCGAGGGCCGGGCGCCAGGACCTTGTCGACAGGGAGGTGGCTGAGATCGAGGTGCTGGCGTCCTTTCAGCCGCCGCCAGTCGACGCAACAGAACTCGAGCGCGTCGTGGCTTCTTGTATCGCGGACGTTGGCGCGGCTTCGCCACGGGATCTGGGGCGGGTGATGAAGGCGGCGATGGCCAAGCTGACCGGTCGGACCGTGGACGGCAGGCAGGTGAGCGAGCTGGCACGGCGACTCCTCGGCGGATAGCCCGGGGCCCCACCGGTCGCCGTCAGACCACCCGCACCTTGCCTTGGCCGCTCGTCGTGCCCTTTCGCCGCAGGCGCTCGTCGAGGGTCGTGTGTCCCTCCGAGAGCAGGACGAGCAGGGCGTCCCGGGCCACCTGGAGCGCCTGAACCTCACCCTGGTGCGCGGCTCGCCGCTGGAGCCGTTCCATGATCTCGGCCGCTTCGATGAGCGTCATCCCGACCCATGCCTCCTGGCGCCGCGGCAACGGGCCTTGGGAGCCGAACACCGTTGCCTTCAGCCTCTTGCCTGGAATGTGCCCCGGATGATACCGGCCGACAAGCGTCAAGTTGCGACATGTGAGGACATGGCGCACTTTGGCGCGTCGACGTCAGGAAGTGGCGCCCACGCGGCTTGACGCGCCCCGTCCCAAGCCACCGAACCCTTTGCCTCTCTCCGCCGTCTAATCAGCCAACAGGGGTTCCTGAGACTCCTGCCATCCTCCTCGGGGCATCCGCTCGACCCAGCGGGTGCCCTCCTCCTTTTCCGAACGGAAGCCGCCGCACGCGAGCCGACGGGCGGCACGCGCACCCGACGGACTCATGCTACGCTGACGGGACGCGCATGCCCGAGACCGGCTCTCCGACGCCCCCCGTGAATCTCACCAAGTCGGCCGGCGTCATTGGCGCCGCCACGATGACCAGTCGTGTGCTCGGTCTGGTCCGCGACCAGGTGATGGCGTTCTTCTTCGGCGCGGGCGACCAGATGGACGCCTACAACGTCGCGTTCCGCCTCCCGAACCTGGTTCGTGATTTGTTCGCCGAAGGGGCAATGAGCGCGGCCTTCGTGCCCACGTTCACCCGGGCGCTCGCTACCAACGACCGGCAGACCGCTTGGCGGCTCGGTAGCCTGGTGGTCAACGTTCTCGTCCTGGCTACGGGAGCCGTCGTGGTGGTGGGCATGGTGTTCGCAGGGTCCATCGTGACGGCATTCGCCGGCTCCTACGCCCGGGTGCCGGGTAAGCTGGAGCTGACCGTCAGCCTCGCCCGGGTGATGTTCCCCTTCCTGACGATGGTGGCGGTCGCGGCGGTGTTGATGGGGATGCTGAACTCGCTGCACCGGTTCTTCGTCCCTGCGCTCTCCCCCGCGGCCTTCAACGTGGGGTCCATCCTGTGCACGGTCGGCCTGTTGCCGGTGATGCCGATGCTGGGCCTCCCCGCCATCATGGCCCCGGCGATAGGAGTCCTGGTCGGGGGGCTCGGGCAGGTTGTGGTGCAGTGGCCGGCACTCAGGCGCGAGGGTTACCGCTACCAGCCCGCATTGGACTTTTCGGATGACGGGTTGCGGCAGATTCTCGTCCTGATGGGACCCGGGGTCGCCGGGCTGGCAGCGGTGCAGGTCAACATTCTCGTCACGACGTTCCTCGCCGCACACGAGGGCACCGGCGCAGTGTCGTGGCTGAGCTATGGGTTCCGCACGATGTACATGCCGATCGGGCTGTTCGGCGTGTCGATCGCTACAGCCGCGCTGCCGACTCTGAGCCGCCACGCGGCTCGTCGCGACCAGCCGGAGATGCAGCGCACCATCTCTCATGGTTTGCGCCTGATGCTGATGCTGAACGTCCCGGCGACGGTCGGTCTGGTGGTGCTCAGCGACGCCATTATCGGGCTCATCTTCGAGCACGGCCGGTTCACCGCGTCGGATACCGCCGCCACGGCTGCAGCGCTGGCGTGCTACGCGCCGGGTCTCATCGGGTACTCGGTGGTGAAGATCGCTGCGCCGTCGTTCTACGCCCAGCGCGACAGCCGTACGCCAGTCCTGGTGTCGGTGCTGACCGTGGCCGTCAACCTGGCGTTGAGCCTGACGCTGGTCCGCGTGATGGGGTTCAAGGGCCTCGCGCTCAGTACGGCGCTCGCGGCGCTGTTCAACGCGGGCGTGCTGCTCTGGATCCTCCGCGGGCGTCTGGGCGGTCTCGACGGGAGGCGGATAGCCATTTCCCTCGGCAAGATCGCGGTGGCCTCGGTTCTGATGGGCCTTGCGGCCTGGGCCGCGGACGCGTCGTTCGTGGGGCACTGGCCCTCGCGGGCTCCTGCCGTCATGGGCGTGAGGGTTGGTCTCGCCATGATTGCGGCACTGGTCGTGCTCGACCTCGCGGGGCGGGCACTCAGACTGGAGGAGGCAGCCGAGATACGGCTAGCCATTGCCCGGCAGCTTCGGCCCCTGGCGAGACGGGGCTGACGTGCGGGGCCGCTTTCCGATCCACCCCACGGTCACCAGGCTCGCCAGCGCGCACTTCGTGGCCGATGCCTACAGCAACATGTATGCGCCGTTGCTGCCGGCACTCATCCCGAGGCTTGGGCTTTCGCTCACGGCCGCGGGCACACTGGCCATGCTGTTCCAGATGGCCGCGTCCGTCTCGCAGCCGCTCTTCGGCCACCTCGCGGATCGATGGAAACCGCGGGTGCTGCTGCTCGCCGGGCCCGTGGTGTCCGTGGTCGTTCTGAGCCTCATCGGCCGCGCGTGGTCCGCGCCGGCGCTGGCAGTCGTACTGCTCGTCGGCGGGCTCGGCGGGGCGGCTTTCCACCCGGCGGCGGCGGCCGTGGTGCACCGCGTTGGGGGAGAGCGCCGCGGCCTGGCGATGTCCTGGCACATCACTGGCGGGTCAATCGGATACTCCCTCGGGCCGCTGGTGTTTGCCGCGTACGTGGACAGGTTCGGTCTCCCCTGGACGCCTCTGCTTGCCGTGCCGGGATTGGCGCTGCTGGGGTACGTGCTCCGTCGCATTCCCCCTGTCGAGCCCTTTAACCGCGGCCACGGCGGCGGGTGGCGCGGGTTGAGACCCCACGCCCTTCCGCTGTTCCTGCTCTGGGCCATCGTGGTGCTTCGGACGCTGGTGTCGCTCAGCATCGCGACCTTCGTGCCCGTCCTGCTGACGCGCCAGGGGTGGTCTGTCGCCGCAGCCGGGATGGTGGTCTCCATCTACCTCTTCACCGCCAGTGTCGGCGTCCTGCTCGGGGGACCCCTCAGCGATCGCGTGGGGCCGCGCCGTGTGATCGCGGTGTCGCTTCTCGCGGCAGCACCGTTCGTCGGCATCGCGCCGAACCTGGAGGGCTGGGCATTCGTTGCGGCCCTCGCACTGGCCGGCCTGTTCCTTCAGTCGACCCTGCCGGTCAATGTGACCTTCGCACACACGATCGCGCCCGAGAGTGCGGCGACCGTGTCATCATTGATGATGGGTCTTGCCTGGGGAACAGGGGGCCTGGCCGTTCCGCTGGTCGGGATGCTGGCCGATCGCATCGGGATCCAGCACGCCCTGATGGTCCTCGCGCTGCTACCGCTCGTCGGCGCAGCATGTGTGCTGCCGCTGCCCCGAACGCGTGTCCGGGTGGCGGAGGTCACAGTCGGGCAATCGCGCGCGGCCGGAGTGTGAGATGCGTCGAACCATGCCGTCCTCCGTTACCTACTCCTTCGGGCCCGGGCCGCTGACGCCAGCCGTGAAGGGGCTCATCGTCGTCAACGTGGCCGTGTTCCTGCTGTCGTGGGTCGTGCCCGAGATGATCCCGCGCCTCGGACTCTACCCGGCCGGCGTGTTCGGGAACGGATGGCTGTGGCAGCCGTTCACCTACATGTTCCTGCACGGCGACCTGCTTCACCTGCTGTTCAACATGTTGGCGCTCTGGATGTTCGGCGTGGAGCTTGAACGCCTGTGGGGCACGACCTTCTTCTCCCGCTACTACCTGGTCTGCGGCGCGGGCGCGGCAGCCACCACCATCCTGGTGTCGCTGTTGCCCTTCCGCTTCGCCGACGCGCTGTATGTCTCGCTCACCATTGGTGCCTCGGGTGCCGTGTACGGTCTGCTGCTGGCCTACGCCATCTACTACCCGGCACGGCCGATCTACCTGTATTTCCTCTTTCCCGTTCCCGCCCGGGTCTTCGTCATCATCATCGGTGCCATCACGCTGTACTCGTCGATCAGGGCCACCGGGAGCGGTATCGCCCACGCCACGCACCTGGGAGGGCTCGTCGCAGGCTACCTCTACCTGAAGGGGCGGCGGGGCGGGCTGCTGGCCCTCGTGCGCTACCGTATCGATCGCTGGCGCTACGAACGGCGCCGGCGCCACCTCCAGGTTCGCCACGGTGGACGATCAGGCGGTCCGGATCGGTGGGTACACTAGAGCCGGGATTCGGGATTCGGGATTCGGGATTCGGGCGGGATTCGGGCGGGATTCGGGATTCAGGCAATCCCTCGGACGTATCCCCCGTCGACCGTCAGTGTCACGCCGGTGACATAGGCCGCCTGGTTCGAGGCTAGGAAGACGACGGCACTCGCCACCTCGTCGGGCTCCGCCATTCGGCCGAGCGGAATGTGCTGGACGGTCCGCTTCTCGACCTCCTCTGTCGTGATCCCCTCACGCCGGGCCGTGGCCTCAGCCAACTCGATCACCCGGCCGGTGCGCGTGTAGCCCGGGGCCACGGCGTTCACCAGGATGCCGTCACGAGCCAGTTCGTTGGCCAGGCTCTTGCTTAAGCCCGTGACCGCGGGCCTCAGCGCGTTCGACAGGATCAGGCCGGCCACCGGCTGCCTCGCCGAAATGGACGTGATGCTGATGATACGGCCGCCACCCCGCCGGCGCATGTGAGGCACGACCTCCATGGTGAGCATGACCGTGCTCATGAGCAGCTGGTCGATGGCGTCGCGCCAGTCCGATTCGGTCAGGGCGGTGAACAGGCCGGCTTTGGGCCCGCCGGCGTTCGTCACCAGAATGTCGATCGCGCCGAAATGCGCCGCTGCCTGCTCGACGAGCCTCGTCACATCCGAGCGTCGCGACACGTCGGCGGCAATGGCGAGCACCTCGGTACCAGTGGCGGCCTGGATCTCGCCGGCGGTCGCTTCGAGCGTGGGCATGTGCCGGGCGCAGATGGCCACCCGTGCCCCTTCCGCCGCCAAGGCCATGGCAGAGGCTCGGCCCAGGCCCCTGCTGGCCGCACAGACCAACGCCACCTTGCCGCGCAGACCAGTGTCCATTGTCACACCTCGGCGTCACGCCGTGCGGGAAGACTCGCCCTTCCCGGCGGGAGACTCGTCCGTCCCCTACCGCCTGAAGTAGTCGTCTGTTCTATCCAACCAGTCCTGCCGGATCGGACTGAACACATCGAGTTCGAAGGTGTCCTCGAGTGCCTCGGCTTGGTGCGGCACCATCGAGGGGATGTGCAGCACCTCACCTTCCCGGATCACGATCTCCTCCCCGTCGATCAGGAACTTGAGCGCGCCCTGGAGCACGTAGCTCATCTGCTCGCTCTCGTGTTCATGCATCGGCACGAGGGCCCCCTTCTTGAGGTAGATCTGAGCCAGCATCTCCCGCTCACCGCTCACGATCTTGCGGGAGATCATCTCGGTGACCTTCTCGAGCTCGATTTCATCCCAGCGGCATTGCCTGGCGCGCGATTCGGGCATGGTCGTGACGGTCTCCGGGCCGGGCACATACGCGGTCTGTCCCCGCCCAGCCATGGGGAAGGGCGCGATTATAGCATCGAGAGCCGGATGCTATACTCGGAGATCAGGGCAATCCGCATGGGACCGACGACCACGACCGAGAGGCCGGCTGCGACAGGTGCTGCGGCCGATCTGCCGGCTGACCTGCTGTGGCAGGCCTACCGGACGATGTACCTCTCTCGCAAAGTCGATGACAAGGAGATCCAGCTCAAGAACCAGAGCCGGATCTTCTTCCAGATCAGCGGCGCAGGCCACGAAGCCATCCTCACTGCGGCCGGCATGCAGTTCAGGAGCGGGTACGACTGGTTCTTCCCGTACTATCGTGACCGGGCCCTTTGCCTCGCCCTTGGCGTCACGCCCTACGAGATGTTCCTGCAGGCGGTCGGCGCGGCCGACGACCCGGCGTCCGGCGGCCGGCAGATGCCATCGCACTGGGGCCACACGGCGCACAACATCGTTTCCCAGGGCAGCCCGACCAGTTCCCAGTGCCTGCAGGCGGTCGGTTGCGCGGAGGCGGGCCGTCTGTACGAGCGCGTCACTGACATCGGGGGCCGCGAGAGCCGCTTCGCCGCCGACGAGGTCGTGTATGTGTCTCTCGGCGATGGCGCCACGAGCGAGGGTGAGTTCTGGGAGTCCCTCAGCGCCGCCTGCCTGGGGAGACTGCCGGTCGTCTACCTCGTCGAGGACAACGGGTTTGCCATCTCGGTCCCGGTCGAATACCAGACGCCGGGAGGCAGTATCTCCAACCTGGTCCGGGCGTTCCCGGGGCTGCTCGTCACGCCCGTGGACGGCACGGACTTCGTGCTGAGCTACCGCGCAGTCGGCGAGGCCCTCGCCTACGCGCGGGCGCGGCGGGGGCCGGCGCTCATTCATGCGACGGTCGTCCGTCCCTACTCGCATTCGCTCTCCGACGACGAACGCCTCTACAAGACGTCAGGCGAGCGGGAGGCCGAGGCCAGGCGGGATCCCCTGCGGAAGATGGCGGAGATGCTGCTCGACGCCGGCCTCCGCACGCAGGAGGAGCTCGAGTCTGCACAGGCCGCCATCGAACGGGAGATCAACGAGGCGGCGAGAAGGGCGCTCGATGCCCCGAAGCCCGCACGCGACACGGCAGAGCTGTGGGTGTTCTCGCCGGATGTCGATCCAACCTCCACGGTGTTCGCCGGCCCGCTGGAGCCGGCCGGAACGCCGGACACAATGGTGGCCGCCATCAACCACACCCTGAAGGACGAGATGGCTGCCGAGCCGCGGATCGTTGTCTTCGGGGAGGACGTGGCTGATTGCAGCCGAGAGGCGAGTCTCGAGGAGGTACAGGGCAAGGGTGGCGTCTTCAAGGTCACCCACGGCCTGCAGCGGCTCTTCGGCAGCGACCGCGTGTTCAATACGCCGCTGGCGGAGGCGAACATCATCGGACGGGCCGTCGGCATGGCCCTGCGGGGGATCAAGCCGGTGGTCGAGATCCAGTTCTTCGACTACATCTGGCCTGCCATGCAGCAGCTTCGAGACGAGATGGCCATGATGCGGTACCGCTCGGGTAATCACTGGTCGTGCCCGATGGTGGTGCGCGTGCCCATCGGCGGCTACCTTCGCGGCGGCGCCCCGTACCACAGCCAGTCCGGCCTTGCGATCTTCGCGCACACTCCGGGCATTCGCGTTGTGTTCCCTTCCAATGCCCAGGATGCCGCCGGGCTGCTCCGAACCTCCATCAGATGCGACGATCCGGTGCTGTTCCTGGAGCACAAGCACCTGTACCGGCAAACCTACAACAAGGGAGAGTACCCTGGACCCGACTACCGGATTCCTTTCGCGCAGGCCGCCGTGGCGCGGGACGGAACGGACGTGGTCGTGTTCACGTGGGGAGCGCTGGTCCAGCGGTCGCTCGTCGCCGCCCAGCAGGCCGAGAAGGACGGCATCAGTGCGGCCGTCGTCGACCTCAGAACCCTCGTGCCCTGCGACTGGACGGCCATCGGCGCGTGGGTCGCCAAGACCAGCCGCATCGTCATCGCCCACGAGGATCAGCTGACGTGCGGCTTCGGCGCGGAGATCGCCGCACGGATCGTCCAGGATCACTTCGACAAGCTCGACGCCCCGGTGCGGCGGGTGGCGTCGCTCGATACGCCGGTCGCGTACTGTCCGGATCTGGAAGAGGCCATTCTTCCAGGTTCAACTGACGTGCTTGAGGCCATTCGCGAGACGGCGCGATACTGATGCGGCTGAGCACGCCGGGCTGCTACGCCATCAGCTCAGGTGCTACAGGGGCGACCCGGCCTCCTGCCGCCGGCGCGGACTGGGCGAGCGTCGCCAAGCTGCGGAGAGCAGCAGCAACGATACTCCGGCCAGCGTCGTGCCTGCCGCCAAGGACAGCCAGGCCGGGAGTACGCTCAGGTAGTAGAGGTGGAGCCACCAGAAGTCGAAACTGGACGCGAACTGCTGAGAGAACTCGCCCCGGCTGCCGGATGAAGGCCGCGCAATCACCGGCATGGGCTCACGGCCCGTCAGATGCCGCGCCACGCGGGGCGCAGTTTGCACCGCGGCCCTGATGTTGAGGACGAGGGGGCAGGACCGCCACTCGTTCATCACGGCCTCGTAGGTCCGACCCGGGGTCCGGAGGGCATACTCCAGGCGGACCTTGGAGAAGTCGACCACGACTCCCGGGAGCTGGACGGCGGCGCTGATGAGGCAGATGCCCACGGCGAGCCGGCGGCAACCCGCCGAGAAACTCCGCATCCCAACGGCCAGCAGCGCACACAACATGGGTAGCAAAGGGACAAGATACCTCGGGCCATACGAACGCCCTCCGGCGAAGTTCCCCAGTTGCGCGTAGAACAGCAGGAAGGCAAGACACAGACCGGCTGCCGTCCAGGCCAAACGTGGCTCACGGCGACGCAGGAACCAGAGCGCCGCCAGCGCCGGCACGACCACGGGGGAATACAGAATCAGCGACGTGCCGGGCGACACGAGCAACCCCCAGAGTCCCGCACCCACTGAACTGCCCACAGCCGGTGTGGGATCCCGCTCGTATCCGGTCGCGAACGGCGATCCGAACCTTGCGGCGTTGTAGCCGAGCCACACAAAGACCCCGGGGGCCGCACCGAGCAGCCACCAGCCAACCCTCGCCCACCGCCCACGCGCGTCGGAGGCGACCAGGATGAGGATGGGCAGAGCCGCCAGCGCCATCTCGTGTCGAGTCAACAGTGCGAGGCCGAGCCACGCGCCGCCCGCGACCAAGCTAGGCGCGCGGCCATGCAGCAACCCGGCCCACGACCAGGTCAGGGCTGAGGTCAGGAAGAGCGCGACCAGCGGCACGTTGAACCCGAACTTGCTGTAGGGCCAGAGGGAGGAACAGAACGCGGCAAGAAGACCCCCCAGCATCGCCGCTCTGGGACCGGCTCCGGCACTCGCGCCGAACAACCAGACGGTCCAGACGCACCCTGCCGCGGCGACGGCACTGCCGATGGTCACGGAGGCCTTGACGAGCGCCTCTCCGTCGATTCGACCGGGCCCGAGGAGTGTGGCTGCTCCGCGGCCGCTCACGTAGAACGGTATGTTCCACAACGCTTGCGCCAGGCCGAAGGGAGCGTAGTACCTCCCGTCGGTGCCCTGGTACGCCTCGTTCCCGATCAGGTTGCCTGACAGGGCAATCGTCCCGTGGTCGACCATCTGGCGTGTGAGATCGAAGCTCACGACGGCGTCGGTCGTCGCCATGCTGCCGCCAGCCGTGCACAGGTACGCACCCAGGACGCCGCCGAGCAACAACAGTCCTGCGCCCGTGTCCACCCCAGCGCGTCTTCCGATCGTCGTCGCCACAGCCCCCTCAATGTTACTCCCGATGCGAGGCCCGGTGGCCCCGTGTCCGGACGGATCGGACAGGCCTTATGATGGAACGGTTGAACCGGTTCACTGACGTCGTGTCGCGCGCGAGCGCACGTCCGGGACGGATGCTTCTGTTGCTGGCGCTGGTCCTGGCGTCCGCCCACTTCTCGGGCCTGGCCCTCCGCGGATACCGGGCTCGAGCAGTCAGGGGTGACGCCGTCCACTACTACGTGTACCTCAGGTCCCTCGTCTTCGACGCAGACCTCAACTTCGAGAACGACTACGTCCACTTGTACGGACTCGATTTCCCCGGCCGGGTCCCTCCCCCGGACTTCCCGTGGGGATTCGAGCGGACGCCGACCGGCCTGGTTCGGAACTACATGGCCATCGGCACCCCGCTGTTCTGGGCGATTCCGTTTCTCGCCGTGACAGCCGCGACGTCGGCACTGGCCGCCGCGGGTCTGTGCCCCACACCGGACGGGCTGGCCCTCGCGTTTCAGGTCGTGCCGGATATCTGCGGAATCGCGGCAGCCGGGCTGGCCCTCTGGTTTACGCTGCTCCTCTGCCGGGACGTGGCCAAGGCCCACGATGCTCTGCTCGCGGTGTTCGCGACGCTGGCGGGAACCAGCCTCTTGTACTACGCCCTCGTCGCGCCATCGTATTCTCACGCCGTGTCAGCCATGGCGGTCAGCGGGTTCTTCCTGGCGTGGTGGAGGACGCGTGATGTGGACACGCTGGGCCGATACGCCTGGCTCGGAATGTTGGGGGGACTGGCTGCACTGGTCCGCTGGCAGGACGCGATCCTCCTGGCCACGCTGGCCCTCGATGCCGTCTTGCACGCCGCCAGGCGCGACGCTCGCCTGGCGCATCGTGCCTGGCACGCCGGGGTCCGGCTCCTGGCCGCCGCGGCGGCGGCCGGAGCGGCATTCGCGCCCCAGTTCGTGGTCTGGAACGTCGTGTACGGAGAGTCCCTGCTCATCCCGCAGGGTGACGACTTCATGCGCTGGGCAGCACCGCAGCTTGCCGACGTCCTCCTCTCCCCGTTCCGCGGCCTGTTCTCGTGGACGCCCCTGGCGGCCCTGGGGGCCGCAGGCCTCGTGCCTCTGTGGAGGCGGAACACGCGTCTTGCCGTCGCGCTGGTGTTGTTCCTGGCCGGCAGTACCTACGTGAACGCATCGGTCGCCGACTGGTGGGCCGGGGAGGCCTTTGGAGCCCGGCGCTTCGTCAGCGCCTTCCCGGTCTTCGCTCTCGGCCTGGGCGTGTTCATGGACGACCGGCGGATCCGTCGACCCGTCCTCGCGATTGTCGCACTCCTGGTCGTCTGCAACCTCCTGCTGCTCTTCCACTACGAGCTGTTCATGCTCGGGTATCGCGACATCGCCCCCTACCCGGATTCGTGGTACGACCTGTGGGTCGAACGGTTCCTGGTACCCCTGCGCGTGCTCGGTCTCTTGTCGTGACGTCTCACTCCTCCGCCGGAATCGGCGCCGGGTGTTTCGAGAAGGCGCGCGTCGCCGCCACGCCCCCGAGGATCGCGGCCGCGCCAGCGATCTTCGCGATCGTGATGGGCTCGCCGAGCACAACAGCCGCCACACTCATCGCCACCACGGGCGTCACATTCGAGTACACCGACGTCCGCAGGTTCCCGATGCGCTGGACGGCCGTATACCAGATCAGGTACGAGACGTTCAGCGCCAGGATGCCCGAGAAGACCACGGCCACCCAGGCCCACATCGGCACGTGGCTCCACTCGAGCCGCGCGAGGTCGGGGGCGGCCATGGGCAGGTAGAACAGGGTGCCGACGGCCATCGTCAGGCCGGTGACGGCCAGCGGCGAGTACCGAGTCAGCAGAGACCGGCATCCCACCGTGTAGATGGCCCAGCACCAGGCCGCGCCGAACGTCAGGAGGTCCCCAACGAGCGATGCCCCGCCGAAGCGGGCACCCGTGCCGACCACCAGGTAGATGCCGGCCACCGACAGGAAGACCCCTGCCCACTGCCCCCGGCCGATCCGCTCGTGCCCGGCCACCGCGCTGACCAGCGCGACGGCCACGGGTGAGCACCCGAGGATGAGCGAGCTGTTCGACGCCGTCGTGCGGGCCAGCCCGCCCAGGAATCCCATCTGGTAGACAAAGTGCCCGATGACTCCCAGCAGGGCCATCCAGGCCCACTCGCGCCTGGAGAACCGGGGCAGGCCGGTCCACGAGATGGCGGCGAGGAAGACGGCCGAGGCGACCAGCAGACGAATGGCGTTGAAGGCCAGAGGGGTGAGCTGCTGGAGCGCGGACTTGACGACGGTGAAGTTGCCGCCCCAGATGAGGACCATCAGGAGCAGCAGGCCGTCGATGGGTGTCACTGACACACGGCGACGCATGGCCCTGCCCAGAAAGACGGGCGCGGCGGCGGGACCTCGAGCAGCCCCGCCATCACGACGCCACGCGCCGATCACCGACCCGATCCAGAGTTCGCGTGCGTCGGCGAGGACTGTTCCCGGAACGCGGGCCGAAGCCCGCGTGCGCCGTTCCCGGCGCGAACCCGACAGACGCGAGCGCCGGGTCTAGCCGCCGAACGGCTTCATGAAGAACAGGATCAGCGAGATCAGCAGCACGTAGATGACCAGGGATTCGATCAGCACGAGACCCAGGATCAGGTTGCCGCGGATATCGTTGCTCGCGGACGGGTTGCGGGCGATCGCCTCGACGGCTGCACCCAGGCCCTTGGCCTGACCGAGGGCGCCAAAGGCCGCCGCGAATGCCAGCGCGAAGCCGGCCGTGATGATCGACCAGCGGGCCACCTCGACGCCGAGCGCGCCTTCGGCCGCTGCCTCCTGTGCATAGAGCGGGCTGGCAAACCCGAACGCCACCACAAACAGCGAGAGCATCAAGGCAAAACGCATCTTCACGACCAGCTCCTCCTCGATATGAACCAGTGATTGCGGGGGTCTGTCAGGCCGCCACGCCGTGGGCATGTCCGGCCGTTTCGTGTCTATGAGCCTCGTCGCGGCCGTGCTCGACGGCCACGGCGCCGCCCAGATAGATGATGGTCAGCATGACGAAGATAAAGGCCTGGAGCGGCATGGTGATGATCCCGAGGAACATCACCGGCAGCGGCGCCAGGAACGGGACGATGCTGAACAGGATCAGGATGACGAGTTCTTCGCCGAAGACGTTGCCGAACAGCCGCAGCGACAGCGACATCACGCGCGACAGGTGGCTGATGACCTCGATCGGCAGCATGATGGGCGCAATGAACAGCGGCGCGCCCGGCGGCGCCGCGAAGTGCTTCAGGTAGGACCCGATTCCCTGTGCTTTCACGCCCTGGATGTGGTAGTAGACCCACACGGTGATCGCGCAGCCCAGCGTCACGTTGATGCTGCTCGTCGGCGCCATGAAGCCCGGCACGAGTCCGATGAGATTGCTGACCAGGATGAAGAGACCGATGGTTCCGACCAGCGGCAGGTAGTTCCGCCACGTCGGCCCGATGATGTCCTCCATCATGCCGCCGAGGGCCCCCACGATGTCCTCGAAGATGACCTGGAGCGTCCCGGGGTCTTCGACACTGAGGCGCGACCTAATCACGGCGGCCAGCGCGATGAGCGCCGCGGCAATCAGGTACACCATCACGAGGTAGTCGGGGATGGGCTTGGCTGGGTTCTCGAACTGATACCCGACCAGGCCTCCCAGGGCGTTCACGAGAGGGCCGAAGATGGCGTTGACGATCTGGACGATCCAGAGTTCGTGGTGCAGCTGTTCCATAGGTACTCGCGTGCGCCCTGCCCGGCTTCAGCCCCGCCTCTGCCACTGCAACCGGACGGCTTCGAGGGCGATCGCCGCAACCGGTGCCGTCACACCCGAGATGACGCCCAACGGGTGGGCACGCAAAGGAATAAGGATAACGTATGCGCCAGCCGCCAGTAAAGCGTACCGGAGCACGAACCACACGACCCTTCGCCGGCTTCCGCGTCCCGTCACTGCCTCATCACGAGTGTCGCTCACGGCCCCCGCATGACGGACCAGTACGTCCACGCCGCGCTTGATCGCCCGGTAGCTGAGCGCCATCAGCGCACCGCCTCCGAGCACGCCCAGCGCCCCGTCCGGGCGCCCGCCTTGGAGCGCCAGGGCCACCCCGGTCATCAGCCCGCAGAGGATGATCGCGTCGCGTTCGACCCGCCGAAGCGACTCGTCCCGCTCCATCCTCAGGCCCCCGACCGAGCCCCGTCATTCATCCGGACCCCGGAACTCCCTGTCGCTCGGGCCTGCCTCGCCGGGCCGAGTCTTCCCTGGGGCCGGCCCGCGGGGCGCCGTGCGGGCCACCGTCCGGAACACGTTCAACATCCCCGCGGCAAGCCCAAGGAAGAAGAACACGATGAAGAATACCGGCTTCGTCCCGAGCCACCCATCCAGGACGCTGCCGAACCAGGCTCCGATGACGATTGCCAGCACGAACGCCAGGCCCACGGTGCTGAGCGCCCCGATGGACCGCAGCGCCTCACCTGCGCTCTTCGTGACGCGGTACGCCATGGGTGGCCTGCTGTCGACTCCGCTAGAACGGCGTCGCCGGAATCCCGACCACGCCAAGCGTTCGCGCCGATACCTCGGCCAGCTCGAAGAGCGGCCGCGGGTAGACGCCGAGCACCAGAGTCCCGACAACGCCCACGGCGAGCGCGGCAGTCAGGGCAGGCCCGATGGCTGGCTCCGACCCGGTCGCCTCGCTCTTCATGAACATGAACACGACGACCCGCAGGTAGTAGTAGATCGACACTACGCTGTTGAGGACACCGATGACGGCCAGCCAGACGTAGTTGGCATCGATGGCGGCGCTGAACAGCCAGAACTTGCCCATGAACCCGGCCGTGGGAGGAATCCCGCCCAGCGACAGCATGAAGACCAGCATGCCCAGAGCCGCCCCCGGCTGCCGCGAGAACAGCCCGCTCAGGTCCTTGAGCTCGTCGCCGATCGCATCGGCGCGCCGCATCATCACGACCACGGCGAACGCGCCCATCTGCATGAACGCGTAGACCATCAGGTAGATCAGCGTCGAGGCGATCCCCCGGGGCGTACCGGCAATCACACCGATGAGCACGTAGCCCGCATGGGCGATCGACGAGTACGCCAGCATCCGCTTGATGTTGCTCTGCGTGAGGGCGGCGATGTTGCCGACCGTCATCGTCAGGACGGAGAGCACGTAGAGCAGTAGGGTCCAGTCGGCCGACGCCGCTGGCAGGCCCTCCACGAGGATCCGGAGGAGCATGGAGAACGACGCGGCTTTCGAGCCCACCGAGAGGAACGCCGTGATCGGCGTCGGGGCCCCTTCGTAGACGTCTGGCGCCCACATGTGAAAGGGCACGGCCGCGATCTTGAACCCGACGCCAGCCACGATCATGACAACCGCGAGCACCAGCCAGCCGTCGCGGCCCTGCGAAGCCAATGCTACGGCAATCGCGCGCAGGTTCGTCGTGCCCGTGAAGCCGTACATCAGCGACATGCCGTAGAGCAGCAGGCCCAGCGAGAACGTGCCGAGGATGAAGTACTTGACGGCCGCCTCGTTGGAGCGCCTGTTCGGCTTGAGCATGCCGGTCAGGATGTAGAAGGCGATCGCCATCGTCTCCAGGCCGACGAAGATGCTGATGAGGTCCGTGCCGCCCGCCATGAACATCATGCCGAGCGTGGCGCAGAGCACCAGGAACACGTACTCGCCGGGGCTCGCCCCCTCGACCTCGAGGTACCGCGTGGACATCAGGATCGTCAGTGCGGCGGCGAGCAGGAACAGCAGCTTGAAGAACGCCGCGAACGAGTCGACGGCAATCAACCCCCTGGACACGGATACGGGTGTCGTCCCCGTCATCGTGACCACGGCAGCGCCCGTCGCGACGAGCGCCGCGAGAGCGAACCACGACAGGATGCCCTGGTTGTCCCGCGGCAGGATCGCGCGCAGTACCAGGACGACGAGCGCGGCCCCGGCCAGCATCAGCTCGGGCGTCAGGTAGTACAGGTCGTTCAGCGAGAACCAGGCTGGCATCACCGCGCTCCCGTCGGACTCGGATCATGGGGTGCCGTTTTCGGCTGGCTCGCCGGCGGCGGTTGCCCTGCGGGTTCGGCCTCGCCGGTGGACGGCAGGGACGGTGGCGACGCGGTCTCCCCGCCGGCCGCGTCCCCGCACGGCGCCGTCAGAAACGCCGACGCCGGCTGGTTGTCCGCGCAGTCCTTCGCGGCCAGGGCTGCGGCAGCCGAGGCGTACGCCGGGTTGATCCGCTCCATCACGTTGGTCACCGTGGGCACGAGGCGATCGAGGAACGGCTTGGGATAGAGCCCGATCCACACGGCGAGGATGATCAGGGGCACGAAGGTGGCGAACTCGCGGACATTCAGGTCCGGGAGCGCCTCGTTCTTCGGATTCTCGACCTTGCCGAACATGGTTCGCTGGTAGAGCCACAGCATGTAGGCCGCGCCAAGGATGATGCCGCTCCCGGCCAGGAGTGCCCAGACCTTGTCGACGACGAACACGCCCTGCAGAATCAGGAACTCGCCGATGAACCCGTTCAGGGTCGGCAGGCCGATCGACGACATCGTCATCACCATGAAGACGGCCGCGTAGACTGGCATGACCTTCGAGAGCCCGCCGTACTCGGCGATCATGCGCGTGTGGCGGCGCTCATAGACAATGCCCACGATCATGAAGAGGGCGCCCGTGGAGATGCCGTGGTTCAGTTGCTGGACGATGCTGCCGGTCACACCCACCGGGTTCAAGGCGAACATGCCCAGCATGACCATGCCCATGTGACTGACGCTCGAGTAGGCGACGAGACGCTTCCAGTCCTTCTGGGCCATGGCCACGAGCGCCCCGTAGATGATGCCGATGACCGAGAGCAGCACCATCATGGGTACGAACGCCCTGGTGGCCTCGGGCAGGATCGGCAGGCTGAACCGGATGAACCCGTAGGTCCCCATCTTCAGCAGGATGGCGGCCAGGATGACCGACCCGGCCGTGGGGGCGTCGGTGTGCGCATCCGGCAGCCACGTGTGGAACGGGAACATCGGCACCTTGATCGAGAACCCCAGGAAGAAGGCCAGGAACACCCACCACTGGAGGTTGTAGGGCGCGCTCATCTGGTGGAACTTGGTAATGTCGAACGTGTAGACGCCCGTCACCCCGGCGTGGTGGAAGTAGATGGCCAAGATGCCGAGCAGCATCACCACGCTGCCCACCAGGGTGTAGAGGAAGAACTTGATGGCCGAATAGAGCCGACGGTCGCTGCCCCAGATGCCGATCAGGAAGTACATCGGCACCAGCATCACCTCGAAGAAGAGGAAGAAGAGGAGGAAATCCAGCGACACGAAGGCGCCGATCATGCCGGTTTGCAGCACGAGCAGGAAGATGTAGTACTCCTTGACCCGCTCGGTGATGGCAGTCCACGACGACAGGATGGCAATCACGCCCATCAGTGTCGTCAGGAGCACCAGCAGCACGCTGAACCCGTCAACCCCCAGGAAGTACTCTGCGCCAATGGAGGGAATCCAGGGCAGGCGCTCGATGAACTGGAACTGGCGTTCGCCCGCGTCGTACCAGAACCACAGCGGCAGGGACACCAGGAACCCCGCCACGGCGAAGATGTTGGCCACCCACCGGATGACGTGCTCCTGGGTCCGCCGGATGAAGAGGAGCAGCAGGGCTCCAATGGCCGGGGTGAAGAGGGTGAGTGACAGGATCGGGAAGTTGGCGGCGTTGCTCACTGCTACAGTCCTGAGGTTAAGAGGCCCCTGGTCGACACCACCCTACCGCGACAGCAGGTAGAGACTCACGAACGCAAACACGCCGAAGAGCATGACGAGGGCGTAGTTCTGCACGAGGCCGGTCTGCATCTTCCGGAACATGAAACTGGCGTTCTCCAGCACGGCCCCAACGAAGTTCACCAGGCCGTCGACGAGGTACTTGTCGAGGAGGTGGGAGAACCACGAGGAGAAGATCGTCAGCCAACCCGAACCGTTCACGGCGCCATCGACGACCTTCGCATCGAACGCCCACAATCCGCTCGCGCTCAACATGGTGCCTCGGACGACGGTCGCCCCGTACAGCTCGTCCACGTAGTACTTGTTCGATAGCACGCGGTGCGCCCCGGCCCAGCGGGCGGCCAGCTGCTCCGCGATCTGAGGCGCACGCACGTAGAACCGGTAGGCGACGCCGATGCCGACGAGCGCGATGGCGACCGACAGCAGCATCAGGCCGATCTCGCCGGCCTGCGAGAGGTGCCCGCCTTCGCCACCATGCGACTCCTGCGCGGCCCCGCCTTCTGCGTCGTGGCTCTCCTGTGCGCTTTCCTCACTCGCCGGGTCCCGGGCCGGTTGCGCGGACGCGGCGAGGAGGATACCGCCGGCACTGTCGTGTTCGCCGGAAGCCGCCGCCGCATGGCGGGCCGTGAAGCTCGGCTCCAGGAAACGCTCGATGGCATTGTTGCCGTAGAGGGCCTGCGGCATCCCGACGAAACCGGCCAGGATCGCGCCGACGGCGAGGGCCATCAGCGTGATCGTCATCGCCCGGGGCGCCTCGTGAGGGCCGTGCCACGCGGCATGGCCGGACGCCCCACCTCCGGCGTGATCGTGGCCATGGCCCGGCTGCCAGACGGGGCCTCGATAGGCGCCGAAGAAAGTCATCGACATCAGGCGGAACATGTAGAACGCGGTCAGCAGCGCCGTCACCGCCGCCAGCCCCCAGATCCACCGGCTGCTCAGGAACGTCCGGTAGAGGATTTCGTCCTTGCTGAAGAAGCCGGAGAGCGGCGGGATTCCTGCGATCGCCAGGGTGCCGATGAGCATCGTCACGAAGGTGACCGGCAGGTACTTCTTCAGCGCCCCCATCCGGCGCATGTCCTGTTCGCCGGCCATGGCATGGATGACCGCCCCGGACCCGAGGAAGAGCAACGCCTTGAAGAACGCGTGCGTCATCAGGTGAAAGGCGCCCGCCGCGAACGCGCCCACGCCCATGGCGAGGAACATGTAGCCCAACTGTGACACCGTCGAGTACGCCAGGACGCGCTTGATGTCGTTCTGCACCAGCCCGATAGTCGCCGCCATCAGCGCCGTCAGCACACCGACGACGGCCACGATCAGCATCACGTCCGGTGCGTGGGAGAAGAGCACGGCGTTTCGGCCGACCATGTACACCCCGGCCGTCACCATGGTCGCCGCGTGGATCAGCGCGGAGACGGGCGTCGGGCCCTCCATGGCGTCCGGCAGCCACACGTAAAGCGGGATCTGGGCGCTCTTGCCGGTGGCCCCGACGAAGAGCAGCAGCGTGATGAGGGAAATGACGCCGAAGCCCCCTGCCTCGACGGGCAGGCCTCCGGCGGCGTCGGCGACGGCGCGAAAGTCCAGCGTGCCGAACGTCATGTAGACGAGGAAGATCCCGAGGATGAAGCCCCAGTCGCCGATGCGGTTGACGATGAAGGCCTTCTTGCCGGCGTCCGATGCACTCTGCTTCTCGTACCAGTACCCGATCAGCAGGTACGAGCACAGGCCGACGCCCTCCCATCCCACGAACATCACGACGAAGTTGTCGCCGAGGACGAGCATCAGCATGAAGAAGCAGAACAGGTTGAGGTACGCGAAGAAACGTGCGTAGGCCCCGTCGGTCTCTTCGTGCATGTACGCGGTCGAGTAAACGTGAATCAGGAACCCGACGCCCGTGACGACCAGGAGCATCATCGCGGACAGCGGGTCGAGGCGGAACCCCCACGGGATGCTGAAGGTGCCGATGGACCCGTCCGAGAGCTGGAGCGGCATGGCCGAGATCCACGTCAGGAGCTGCACGTCGAACTCGCGCTCGCCGGCAGGGAGGACCAGGAGCAGCCGGAACGCGTTGAGCGACAGCAGGAGGGCCGCCGCCATGGTCGTGCAGGCCAGCAGCCCGGCCACCCGCTTGCCGAAGAAGCGGATGCCGGCGATGCCGTTGATGGCGGCGCCAAGGCCCGGAAGCAGCGGAATGAGCCAGATCAGGTCCATACGATTCACCAGCGCATCAGGCTCATCTCGTCGATGTTCACCGTTTCCTTGTTCCGGTAGAACGCGAGGATGATGCCCAGGCCGACGGCCGCCTCGGCTGCCGCAACGCAGATGACGAACACCGCGAACACCTGGCCGACCACGTTCTGGAGGTGCTGCGAGAAGGCAATCAGGTTGATGTTGACGGCGTTCAGCATCAGCTCGATCGACATGAAGACAACGATGATGTTCCGGCGCGTCAGCACGCCGATGACGCCGATCATGAAGAGCGCCGTCGAGAGCACGAGATAGTGGGTCATCGTCACCATGGTCGTCTAGAGCTCCCGCTTGGCGAGCACGATCGCGCCGATCATGGCCACGAGCAGCAGCATCGAGGCCACCTCGAAGGGGATCAGGTAGTCGGTGTAGAGCGCGCGGCCGACCTGTTCCACATTGCTTGCGCTCAGAGCGCCCGTCTCGGCGGCCGGCGTCATCCAGCCGTACGCCGCAATCGCGACAATCTCCGCCAGCACGGCCAGCGCCATCACCAGGCCGAACCGGCCCAGCCGGCGTGGATCGCTGTGCGCCTCGGGCGGGCGTTTCAGATTCACCAGCATCACGACGAACAGGTACAGCACGACGATGCCGCCCGCGTAGACCAGCACCTGGATGACCGCGAGAAACTGCGCGTGCAGCAGGATGTACAGTGCCGCCACGAGCAGGAAGTCCATGACGAGGAACAGGACGCTGTAGACCGTGCTCTTCGCGGTGATCACGAACAGCGCGAAGATCAGGATCAGCGCCGCGAGAATGTAGAAGGCAACCGTTTCGGCCATACCGTTTCGCCCGTCTCCGTCCTACACGAGCACCTTCAGGACGCCGGTCACCACGATGTTGAGGATGGCCAGCGGGATCAGCCACTTCCAGCCCAAGCGCATCAGTTGGTCGTACCGGTAGCGGGGCAGCGTCGCCCGCACCCACAGGAACACGTAGAGGAAGGCGAAGGTCTTGGCGGTGAACCACACCCAGCCCGGCACCCACGCCAGGAAGCCGAGCCACCCCACGTTCGGGAACGGCGAGAGCCACCCGCCGAAGAAGAGCGTCGTCGCCACCGCCGAGATCACGATCATGTTCGCGTACTCGGCCAGGAAGAAGAACGCGAAGCGCATTCCCGAGTACTCCGTGTGGAAGCCGCCGACCAGTTCCTGTTCGGCCTCTGGCAGATCGAATGGGGCCCGGTTCGTCTCCGCCAGCCCTCCGACGAAGTAGATGAAGAACGCCACCGGCTGCGCGAAGGCGAACCACCACCCCATCTCGCGCTGGGCAGTCACAATCCCCACCATGCTGAGGGAACCCGCCAGCATGATGACCGTCACGAGGGTCATCGTGACCGCCACCTCGTAGCTGATGAGCTGGGCCGACGAGCGCAGGCTCGCCAGCAGCGGGTACTTGCTGTTCGACGACCACCCGCCCAGGATGATGCCGTAGATCCCGATCGAGGCGACCGAGACGATGTAGAGCAGGCCGACGTTCACATCGGCGATGTATCCCGGAATCGTCAGGCCGAACAGCGTGATGTCCGCGTCGAAGGGTACGACCGCGAACGCGATCAGCGCCGGCACCAGCACCAGGATCGGGGCCAGGCTGAAGATCCACCGGTCCGCCTTTGCCGGCGTGATGTCCTCCTTGACGAACAGCTTCAGCGCGTCCGCAATGGGCTGGAGGATCCCGTGCGGCCCGACGCGCATCGGCCCCAGCCGCACCTGCACCCAGGCCTGCACCTTGCGCTCGAGCAGCACGATGTACATCACCGCAACGAGCACCGAGACGAACACGATGACGATCTTGATGAGCGGGATGATGATGGCGTCAACCATGGATGTCGAATCCGGTCCCCGGGCTCCGGTCCCCGGTCCCTGTTGTCACCGGTCCACCTCTCCGAGCACGATGTCGATCGTTCCGATGATCGCGACCACGTCCGCCACCAGGTGGCCTCTGACGAGCCTGGGCAGTGCCTGCAGGTTGCAGAATGACGGCGGCCGCACCCGGAGCCGGTAGGGTGTCACCGAGCGCCCGTCGCTGACGATGAAGAACCCGAGCTCGCCTTTCGGCGCCTCGACCGCGTGGTACGTCTCACCGGCCGGCGGCTTCAGCAGCCTGGGCACCTTCCCCATCACCGGGCCCTCGGGCAGCCCCGCGACGGCCTGCCGGATGATTCGGATCGACTGGCGGAACTCCTCGAGCCGGACGAGGTACCGATCGTAGGTGTCGCCCCGCGTGCCGATGGGAATGTCGAACTCGAACTCGCCGTAGGCGGCGTACGGCTCGTCCTTGCGCACATCCCGCACCACGCCGGAGGCCCGCAGCGCCGGACCACAGAGCCCGATCGCCACCGCGTCACAACCAGGAATGACGCCGACATCCCGCGTGCGGTTCAGCCAGATGCGGTTGCTCGTCAGCAGCTGCTGGTACTCTGGCAGCTTCTGCTCCTGCAGAGTGCAGAAACGCAAGACCTTCTGATCCCACCCGGGCGGCAGATCGAACGGCTGACCGCCCACGCGCATCGCGTTGTAGGTGAGGCGAGCGCCACAGTACTCCTCGAAGAGGTCGAGCACCAGCTCCCGCTCACGCAGGCAGAAGAGGAACACGGTGACGGCCCCAATGTCCATGGCGTGGGTGCCCAGCCAGACCAGGTGGCTGGCGATCCGCTGCAGCTCGGCGAGAATCGTCCGGATATACTGGGCGCGGCGCGGCACCTCGAGGGAATACAGCTTTTCGACCGTCTCGACATACCCCAGGTTGTTGGTCACGGCCGCCACGTAGTCCATTCGGTCCGTGAGCAGGACGATCTGCGTCCAGTCGCGGTTCTCGCTCAGCTTCTCGATGCCTCGGTGCAGGTAGCCGATCACCACGTCGGCGTCGACCACCTTTTCGCCGTCGAGGCGGAGAATCAGCCGGAGCACCCCGTGCGTGCTCGGGTGCTGAGGCCCCATGTTGATGACCAGTTCGTCGGTGTCGAACATCGGACGGGGCGATTGGGTCTGCATGGTCTCGACGCTCATTCAATGTCCGCTTCGACCGCCGTCTGGCGGGCCTTGAGCCAGTCCTGCGGGTCCTCCATCAGCAGTTCGCCGGGACCCTCGAGCGGATAGTCCTTGCGCTGCGGGTGCCCCTGCCAGTCGGCCGGCATCAGGATGCGCCGCAGATCGGGATGGCCGGCGAACGGGACGCCGAACATGTCGAAGACCTCGCGTTCGAGCCAGTTCGCCGCAGCCCACACGCCGGTCGCCGAGGCCACCGCCTCTTGGTCGGCTACCCGCACCTTCACGCGCACACGCTGGCGCAGTCGCGTCGAGTACAGGCAATACACGATGTCGAACCGCTTCTCTCGCGGCGGCCAGTCGACGGCGGTCAGGTCCGACAGGTAGTCGAAGGCACACGCGGCGTCGTCACGCAGGAAAGTGAGGATGGCAGCCAGGCGATCCGCCTTCACGATGACGGTCCAGTCGCCGACCCAGAGGCTCACCGCCTCGATGCCGTCGGCGTGGAACGACTGGAGGGCCGTCATGAAGGAGGGCACGGGTGCGTCCGGCGAGGGCGGCGGGTCGGGCGGCAGCGGCGGACCCGGGGGCGCCTTGGGTTCGGTCTTGGCCACGGGCTTGCCGGCCGCCTTGGGCTCGGCCGTCCCGGCCGCGGGCGCTGCGGGCTGGACTGCGCCGGGCGGCAGCGCAGGCGTCTCGGGGGTGGCTGGCTTCTGAGCGTCCGACATCAGATCTGCTCCTACGCCCACTCCAGGGCACCCTCGCGCCAGGCGTAGAAGTACCCCACCACGAGAATGACCAGAAAGACCACGACCTCGATGAGGCCGAACCACGCGAGTTCGTCGAGGATGACCGCCCACGGGTAGAGGAAGACGGTTTCCACATCGAAGATCACGAAGAGCATGGCCACCAGGTAGTAGCGGACGCTGTAGCGATCTCGGGCGTCCGTCGTCGGTTCGATGCCGCATTCGTAGGGCGCGAGCTTCACGCGGCTGAAGCGCTGCGGAAACACCAGGCGCGCCACCAGCAGCGTGATGACGCCGAACCCGATCGCCACCAGGATGTAGATGAGGATGGGAACGTACGCTTCGACCATGGGTTTCACCTTCCGCGCCGCGCTCCGACACCGCGCGCGCCGAGGCCGCGCGGCTCTCGCGGCCGCACCGGACCTGCAGCCCCGCGGAAACCTGCGTGAGGTGTGCGGACCGGCGTCGCGGCGGCTGGGGGGCCGTTCCGCCGCAGCACCACCCACGGAACTACCCGAGGAGGCGTTGGCCGAGGCGGGTCGCTTCTGCGGCGCCCGGTGACCCAACGGCGGCGCCGTGGCAGACAGCCCTCGGGTTATAACACGCGCCCGAAACCCCGGTCAAGGAGGCCAAGTGCCTTGCTGACAAGCGTTTCGCGGAAACGATATACTGAACGTGCACGCCTGCCCGACAACAAGGATCCGTGGCCCATGAAATGCCGATTCCGCCCGCGTCCGGCTCTGCCGTCGCTGTCGTTGGCTCTCCTCACCGGCCTGGCCCTCACCGGACCGACGGCCGGCGGCCAAACGGCGGGAACCGTCGAACGCGACATGTTCGTCAGCGTGCTCGACAGGACGGGCGCACCGGTCCTCACCCTCGCCCCCGGCGACTTCGTCGTGCGCGAGGACGGGCGGGTTCGAGAGGTTCTGCGGGCGAGGCGGGCCACGGACACCATCGAACTGGCCCTCCTCATCGACACCAGCCAGGCTGCCGCCTACCAGCTCGGGGACCTGCGTCAGGCACTCGGGCTGTTCGTCGAGACGATGCGCCCGGCGGCCCACATCGCCCTCATCGGGATGGGCGAGCGCCCGACGGTTCTGACCGAGTACACGAGCGACGCGGAACTCCTGAAGAAGGGCCTCGGCCGCGTCTTTCACATCTCCGGCTCCGGGGCCACGTCCCTCGAAGCCGTCGAGGAGACGCTCACCGGGTTGGCCAAGAGACCGGCCGAGCGTGCGGCGGTGGTCGTGGTGTGGCTCGGCGGGATCGAGTTCAGCAACACGTTCCACGACAGCGTCCTCGCCCGACTGAAGGAGGACGGCGTGCCGCTGCACGTCATCACGGTGGGGAGCGGCGTGCCGCCGGACATCTCCACGAGCGCTGGCCGCCAGCGCGAGCTGCTCTTCGACCGCGGCACGACCGAAACGGGCGGCCGTCGGGACAACGTGCTCTCGTCGATGGGATTGCCCAAGGCGCTCGAGACGCTGGCGGCCGAACTCCTGGGCCAGTATCGAATCACCTACGCCCGCCCGGAGTCGCTCATTCCTCCGGAGCGGATCGAAGTCTCGGTCCGTCCGCCAGACCTGACGGCTCGCGGGATTCCAGTCCGCGCCAGCAAGGGACCGAAATGACACGAGTGCACCGCGCGGGTGCGGGATTCCTGGCGCTCGCCCTCGCGCTGTCGCCCGCGACGGCCCGGGAACTCTCGGCCGCACAGCAGCCGCCCGTCCGCCCGGAGGGCGGCCCTTTTCGCAGCGGCGTGGATCTCGTGTCGCTCAGCGTGACCGTGACGGACGGATCCGGCCGCTTCGTCACCGACGTCGATCGGGAGCAGTTCCAGGTTTTCGAAGACGGCGTGCAGCAGGACGTCTCGTTCTTCAACCGGTCGAACCTGCCGCTGGCCGTCGCGCTGCTGCTGGATACCAGCGCGAGCATGGAAGACAAGATGGCGACAGCGCAGGAGGCCGCCTCCGGCTTCGTGCGGCGCCTGCGCCCAGAGGACGAGAGCCAGGTCATCGACTTCGACAGCAAGGCGATTGTGGCCATCCCCTTCACGAACCAGCACAACAAGGTCGAGCAGGCGATTCGGGCCACGGTCGCAGGTGGTTCGACGTCCCTCTACAACGCCCTCTACATCGCCCTGAAGGAGTTGCGCAAGACCAGGGCCCGTGCCGCCGAGGAACTGCGCCGGCAGGCGATCGTGCTGCTCTCCGACGGTGAGGACACGTCGAGCCTCGTGTCGTTCGACGAGGTGCTGGAGCTCGCCAAGCGCTCGGAGACCGCCATCTACGCCATCGGGCTCCGTGTGCAGGACCCCTTCGGGGGCAAAGGCTACAACGAGGCCGACTACGTGTTGCGGCAGTTGACGTCCCAGACGGGCGGCCGCGTGTTTTTCCCGGCCAGCGCCTCCGACTTACCCGCCATCTACGACCACGTCTTCCAGGAGCTCTCGAGCCAGTACGTGCTCGGCTACTCATCGAAGAACCCGAAACGAGACGGGCGCTGGCGCCGGGTTGTCGTGCGCGTCGAGCGGCCGGGCACGACCGCCCGGACCAAGCAGGGGTACTACGGACCGTCCCCGCCCTGAGCCAGGTGTTCTCATGCCGAACCGTCCACTCGTCCACTTCGTCGGTGCCGGCCCGGGCGACCCCGGTCTCATCAGCGTGCGAGGCGCCCGCTGCCTCAGCCGCGCCGACGTCATCGTCTACGACCGTCTCGTTCCAGAGGCGATCCTCCGCTACGCCAAGTCCGGGGCCGAGCGCATCGACGTTGGCCGCGCGGCCCCCCAGGCCAAGGACCGGGACGCCATCGCGTACCTGCTCGTCGAGAAGCAGCGTGAAGGCAAGCGCGTTGTCCGGCTGAAGTGGGGCGATCCCTTCGTGTTCGATGACGGCGGAGAGGAGGCCCTCTTTCTGCACGAGCACGGCGTGCCTTTCGAGGTCGTGCCGGGCATCCCCGCCGCGGTTGCCGTACCCGCGTACGCCGGCGTGGCCGTGACGTACCGTGGCGGCGGAGACACGCTCACCTTCATTCGGGGCCACGAGGACGCCAGTCACGATGCGCCACCGGTCGATTGGTCGAGCCTGGCCCGGCTCGACGGGACGGTCGTGTGTTACGCCGACCGCGATCAGGCCAACGTCATCCTGTCGTCGCTCGTCGCCGCCGGCAGGCCGGCCGCCGAGCCTGCCGCTCTTGTCTATCGGGGCACGCTGGCCGGGCAACACACCATCACCGGCACTCTCGGCGAACTGGCGTCGACAGCGCCCCCGTCTCCCGATCCGGCGATTGTGATCGTCGGGCGCGTGGCCGGGCTCCGGCAGCATCTGCGCTGGTTCGACGTGCGCCCCCTCTTCGGGCAGCGCATCGTGGTCACGCGGCCGCGGGAACAGGCGCACGAGATGGTCGAGGCGCTCGAGGATCTGGGCGCACATGTCATCCAGGCGCCGTCGGTCCGCATCGTCGCCGCCGGCGACGATGCGCCCCTCACCGAGGCATGCGCGGACTTGTCACGCTTCTCGTGGCTGGTGCTGCCGAACACGGCAAGCGCTGAGGCGTTTCTGCGAGTCGTCCTGGCGGCCGCCGATATCCGGCAGCTCAAGGGCGTCGGAATTTGCGCGATCGGACAGGCTAGCGTTGAGCGCTTCGCCCAGTTCGGCGTCCGGGTGGACGTCCCGGCCGTCGAGTACCGGCCCGAGTTGCTCGTCGCCGCGCTCAGCACCAGCGGACCACTGGAGGGCAGCCGGATTCTCGTGCCCAAGGGCGAGGGCACGCGGGACCTGTTGGCGGAGGTGCTGCGCGATGCCGGCGCTGAGGTCACGGAGGTCCCCGCCTATCGCACCGTGCCGATCGCACTCGGCGATCCGCGAGAGCCGGATCTCTACAGGATGCTTCTCGAGAAGGAGATCGATGTCGTGGCGTTTACCAGCGCCTCCACGGTTCGGGACTACGTGGAGCTGTACGGCGCCGACCCGCTCGCCGATCTGCTCGGGGGCACAACGGTTGCGTGCATCGGACCGGTGACGGCCGAGGTGGCGAGGACCTACGGGATCGACACCGCCATCCTTCCGGAGGAATACACAATCGCGGGCCTGATCGATGCGATCGTCCGGCACTACGCCTCGTCTGGCGCGGAGACCGCCGTCGGTTCCTGAAGGACACGTCGAGGGCTCGCCGGCTGCCGCGCTCGAACACGCGTGAGCCCTTGAAGCACTCTGATCGCGGACGGCTACCGCGCGCCCGACATGAGGCGCTCGAAAAGCGGGATGCGGCTCAGATCGTTCACGACGACCGTCGCCATCAACAGCATCAGCACCACGAAGCCGGCCAGCAGAAGGCGTTCCTTTACCTTGACGCTGAAGTCGCGGCGCGCGACGGCCTCGGCGCCCATGATGAAGATGTGGCCGCCGTCCAGCACGGGGATCGGCAGCAAGTTCAGCAGTCCCAGGTTCAGGCTCAGCGACGCCATGAAGGTGAAGAGGGCCAGCCAGCCCGCCGCCGCGTAGTCACCCGATAACTGGGCGATCGCCACCGGTCCCATCAACTGCCTGGGTGACGTCTCCCGCGTGAACAGCCCGGCCAGGGTCTGTACGATCAGCCCGGCGAACTGGACGTTGCGCCGGAGGCTCATCGTGAAGGCCCCCACGGGACCCGGCTGGATGATGTCGAAGGCATCTGAGATGGTGATGCCGATGACTCCGACCTCCCCCTGCCGGCGGGGCGTCACGGTGACGTCGAGCCGCTGGCTCCCGCGGGCCACCGACACGGTGATGGCCTTCTCCGGGTACTTTCGGATCTCGGTCGACACCTGCGCGGAGAAGGTCGTCCTCACGCCATTGACCGACAGAAGGACGTCACCTGTCCTGAACCCGGCCGCCGCCGCAGGGCCGTTCGGCTCGAGTGTGCTGATGCTCGGGTGAACATCGGGCAGCACACCGATATCGCCGATCTCGAGCCTGGTCGCGGCAGTTGGCCGGACCCGGAGGACCCGCTCCCGTCCTTCGCGGAGCAGGGTGATGGGCACGTCGCGGCCGGCCCTTCCGCCGATGGCGAGGTAGAACTGCTCCCAGTCCTTCACCTCCGCGCTGCCGACTCGGGTGATGCGGTCACCGCTGAGGAGACCGGCCTTCTCGGCCGGGGAGTCCTTCGTGACCTCACCGACGATCACCGGGTCGTCGTGGAAGGCGGGCACCTGGGCACCCTGCAGCAGGACCACCCACATGAGCACGACCGAGAGCGCCACGTTCATGGCCGGACCGGCGACCAGGATGCGGAACCGGTCCCACTTGCTCCTCGACAGGAACTCGTCGGGCGCGCCCGACCGCGGGTCGTCCGGGTTCTCGCCGGCCATCTTGACGAATCCGCCCAGCGGAAACGCCTTGATGCAGTAGTCGATGCCTCCCCGGGTGACTTTGAGCAGATTCGGCCCGAACCCAATCGCGAATGCGAGCACCCGAACGCCCAGCCAGCGGGCGACCAGAAAGTGGCCCAGCTCGTGGACGAACACGAGGACGCCGAGGACGAAGACGAACGCGAGCAGCGAATTGATCAAGGGACCTGCCTCATCCTAGACGTCTACGCCCCGCCCGAGGCGGGGCCAAGTCGATACTGCGATCCAGCGAGGCGGAGCCGCCCCCACACGACTCGGCGGTCTGAGGCGAAGCCTCGCTAGTCTCGGAGCCCACGTGTGTCGATGATGTTCGCTCCACAGTCGCGGGCTGCCTCCGACCACCGCTCAGACCAGGAGCGCTCGCCATCGACATCCCCGCCGCAGGGTCACCTCACATGAGCGCCGGGCTCAATTGTAGCCCCTCACCAGGTCATGGGCGAAGTCCCGGGCCCAGCCATCCAGGGTCCGGACCGCAGTCAACGTCGCGACCTCCCGGGCGGTGTGGGCATCGAGTGCCCGCGCGATCACGTCGGCAATCGCCACGAACGGCAAATGCCCGGCCAGAAACGCGGCCACCGCGACCTCATTGGCCGCGTTGAGGACCACCGGCGCTCCCCTGCCCTCCCGCAGGGCCCGGTACGCGAGGTCGAGGCAGGGGAATCGCCTCCGGTCGGGGGCCAGGAACTCCAGGGGTCCGCTGCGAAGCAGGTCGAGCGACGGCCACGTGCTGCCCCAGCGGTCCGGATAGGAGAACGCGTACTGAATCGGCAGGCGCATGTCCGTCACGCCCAGGTGGGCGATCATCGACCCGTCGCGAAGCTCGACGAGCGAGTGCACCACCGATTGGGGGTGAATGACGACGTCGATCTGATCGGCGGACACCTCGAAGAGCCAGTGGGCCTCGATGACTTCGAGCCCCTTGTTCATGAGTGTCGCCGAGTCGACGGTGATCTTGCGGCCCATGCGCCATGTAGGGTGACGCAGCGCGTCATCGGGGCCCACCTTCTTCAGCTGCGCCATCGTATGGTCCCGGAACGGTCCGCCGGAGGCCGTGAGGACCAGGCGTGTGATCTCGGCGCGATCGCGGCCGTGCAGGCATTGATGGATGGCATTGTGCTCGCTGTCGACCGGCAGGATGGCGACGCCACGGCGCCGGGCGGCGGTGGTGACGACGTCTCCTGCCATGACGAGGACTTCCTTGTTCGCCAGAGCGATCGTCTTGCCGGCCTCGATCGCGGCGAGCACGGCCTCGAGCGCCGCCGTGCCGGACGACGCACACAGCAGGATGTCGGCGTCGGGGTGCGTGGCGACGGCGACCAGCGCGTCCGCGCCGGCGACCCACCGTTCGGGCGACCAGTTCGAGACGCGGGACCGCACGCTGTCGAGGGCGTGTGTCGTGGCCATGCCGACGATGCGCGGTCGCACATGTTCGATCTGGGTGGCCAGCAGGCTGGCATTCGCGCCCGCGGCCAGGCCCACGACTTCGAGGCGATCCGGATGGGCATCGACGACGGCCAAGGCGCTGCGGCCGATGGACCCGGTCGATCCGAGGACGGCGATGCGCGTGCGAGTGCGCGTCATGCCAGCAATCACAGGATGAGGCGAAGCGTCACAAACGCCCCAGGCATGACAAAGAGCAGCGCGTCGACGCGGTCGAGCACGCCTCCGTGGCCGGGAATCAACCCCGAGCTGTCCTTGACGTCGGCGCTGCGCTTGAGCAGGGACTCGAAGAGGTCTCCCGCAATGCCGAGTCCCACCAGCACTGCCCCGAACGCCGCCAGCTGCGCCAGGCTCGCGGCCGGGAGCCACAGCCGCCCGAGACCCACCATGGAAGTGATGCCGGCCACCACACCGCCGATGGCGCCTTCGACGCTCTTTCCGGGGCTCACGGCAGGGGCGAGCCGATGGCGTCCGAGCCAGCTGCCGAGGTAGTACTGCGCACTGTCCGACACCCACACGACGACGAGGAGCAGCAGGACGACCTCGCGGCCGTACGCCCCGCGGATAGCGCCGATGAGGCCTAATGGCACGCCGAGGAAGGCCACGGGGAACATGGCCGCCGCAGCCGACGCGGGCACGCGAGGGGCGGGCCGGCCGGCTGCCAGGACCACCAGCGGAACGGCGACCACACATGCCGCCAGTACGACATCGGCCGGCACGCCCGGCCAGGCTACGGCCACCGACGCCGCCACGGCGGCCGATGTACTCACGGTTCGAGGCACGGGCACGCCGGTCTTCTCGACGAGGTTGGCGTACTCGGCGACGCTGACGCCCACGACAACGGCAATGACCAGGGCAAACAGCCAGGCAGGAGCCAGCCAGATAGCGGCCAGCACGAGTGGCACCAGGACGAGCGCGCTGAGGATACGGGTCACAACGCCACGCGGGCGGCGGCGGGCTGCGTGATGCCGCCGTAGCGGCGGTCGCGCTTCTGGTAGTCGAGGACGGCCTCGAGCAGGTGGTGCCGCCGGAAGTCGGGCCACAGGACGTCGGTGACCCAGATCTCCGCATAGGCGATCTGCCAGAGCAGGAAGTTGCTCACGCGCATCTCCCCGCTCGTCCGGATGAGCAGGTCCGGGTCAGGCTGTCCCGCGGTGTAGAGGAAGCCGGCGAACCGTTGCTCGTCCAGTTCGTCGGGTCTGACGCCGGAGGCGAGCAGGCGCCGGGCGGCATCGACGATCTCGGCTCGCCCGCCATAGTTCAACGCGATGTTGAAGAGCATGCCGGTCCCATTCGCCGTGGCGTCGACGGCACGCTCCAGCTCCGACTGCACATCGCTGGCGAGGGCATCGGTCCGGCCGATCACGCGAAACCGGATGTTGTGCGCGATGAGCGTCCGCAGTTCGAAACGCAGGTAGCGCTTGAGGAGCGCCATCAGCGTCTTGACCTCGAGTTCAGGGCGCTTCCAGTTCTCGACGGAAAAGGCGTAGAGGGTCAGGACGTGCAAGCCGAGCCGTGCGCTCGTTTCGACGGCGTCGCGCACGGCGTCGATACCGGCTTGGTGGCCGTGCACCCGGGGGAGGTGCCGGCGGGCTGCCCAGCGCCCGTTACCGTCCATGATGATCGCGACGTGCGCCGGGAGGCGATCGAAGTCCACGGCCTCTGCCAGCGCCCGATCGGGCGAGTCATCAGGAATCCACGCGAGGAGTTCGTCACGTGACATGCGGATGCCCTACTGAACCGCAAACTGCAATGATACAGGCTTCGCGCCGGGCGCGCCACCCGCCCGCTCCCTCCCTCCCAACTACCTCCGGGCTGGCGCAGAACTGAGTGGATCAACCTGGTCTTCTTCAGCATTGGCGCAGGACTCGCGTGGGTCCGCGGGCTCGAGAGCGAGTGTCGACATTCTCAGTGGAGCGATTGCCGCGGCTGCGTGGTTTCTGCTGACCGCTCTGCTCTTCGAATCCTCATCACCGTCCGGCCTGCCCGGCTGAGGCTCGTCCCGAGCGCCGATCCCGGAGATAGGCAGCGAGGTCTCTCATTTCGCCCGGCTCGAACTTCGGCCAGAACGACGCCCGCTCCGCCATGGTGCTGTGCATCTGCGGCGCGTGGTTCCACATCGAGGAGGCCAGTCCGGCGCTGTCGGTGCGCCTGAGAATGTCGCTCAGGCTGGGAGTTCCTGCGACTCCTTCCTTGTGGCACGCTACACAGCCCTTTCTGCCGAAGACCGCCGCACCCCGCTTGGGATCGCCGTCTTCCCCCGCGTAGCCCAAGAAGTACAGGTGGGCGATGAGGTCCGACATCTCGTGGTTCCGGAAGCGCGGGAACGCCACGCCTTGAGCGATCATCTGTGCACCCATCGCGTAGCTGTGGTTCCACAGGAGACTGGTGATCTCCGACACGGTCTTGGATAGGGTGGAGCGCTTCAAGTCCGGCGCCGTTCTTCCTGCGCGATCGTGGCACGCGCCGCAGCCCTTGGCGCGGTAGACCGATGCGCCCCCGTCCGGGTTCGGGAGCGACTCCAGCGTGACTTCCCTCCCCGAGCGGTGCCCCTCGGCCCGGATGTACGCTTGGAGGTCCGCCATGTCCTGGCCGCCGAGCTGCGGAATCGACACGCCGCGCTGGAGCTGGTCCTGCTGCATCCGCGGCCCGGCGTTCCACATGGCCTGGGCGAGCGGCGTCGGGGCGGGGAACGCACTGAAGCGGTCGAGAGAGCCTCCGCCGGGCCCGCCGCGTCCTCCCAGTGTGTGACAGGTCCCGCACTGGAGCCTCGCGTACGCGTTGGCGCCACGCTCGACGTTCCCGGGTTCGTCGAACAGACGCAGGTAGTAGAGGTAACTGAGCATGTCGGCCATCTCGGCCGGATCGAGGGTCGGCCACGGGTAGCCGTGCCGCTCCACCTCGTCGATCATCTGGGGCGTGTGGTTCCAGAAGTCCCCGACCAGCTCATAGAAGGTCTTGCCCGCGACGGCCACGCTGATCTCGGGGCCCAGGGTTCCACCGTGCCCCCACACCGAATGGCAGGTCGAGCAGCGCTTCTCCTCGAAGAGCTGTCGCCCTCGGAACGGGCTGCCGTCCGACACCTGGCCGTCGCTCGCCAGTGCGGCCACGGTCAGGACGATCAGCACGCCGCAGGCGGCGGCCCCGAAGCCCAGCTTCCGGGTCCGTCGCCTGGGTAGAAAGCCGTGGGCGCACGCTCGAATGTTCATGAATCCACCGCCGCGAGATCGTCAGGCAGATAGGAGGCCACGCGCTCGGACACCTCATCGATGGACTTCTCCCGTCCCTCCTTGATCTCCCAGATCGAGATGATCGGAAAGAACTTGGTCGCCACCATGTACACCAGGATGAACCCGGACAGGGTCCCGGCCATGATCGACAGCTCGACCCACGAGGGCACGTAGTGAACCGACGCCATCTCGACCATGGTGTGCAGCGACGTAGGGACCACGATGTTGTAACGCTCGAGCCACATGCCGATCACGACAGCCACCGAGGCCACGGTCGTGCCGGCAACGCCCCTGGTCGCCCGCCGGGCCATCAGCCCGAAGGGAATGAAGAAGCAGCAGGCCACCATCAGCCAGAACGGAAACGCGAACTCGCCGCTCAGCTTGGAGTACAACGTGGCCAGTTCGGCCTTTTCGCCGCCGTACCAGACCGTCAGGTTCTCGGCGAACGTGAAGTAGAACCAGAGCACCGTCATCACGAGCAGCAGGAGCCCCATGTTGTTGAAGTGCACGTCCTTGAAGTAGGCCTCCAGGCTGTAGACGCGGCGGAGAATGGCCATGGCAATGATGAGGGCGGCGATGCCCGAGAAGATCGCGCCCATGACGAAGTAGGGACCGAAGATCGCGCTGTGCCACATGGGCCTCAGGGTAAGCGCGAAGATCCAGCCGATCACCGTGTGGACGGACACCGCAATAGGGATGACCGCCACGGCGAGGACCGCGATGATCCGTTCCAGCGTGTGCCGCGCCTTGGGTGTATCGCGATACCCGATCGCGAGAAACGCGTAGAGCGCGCGGGGGCGGATGCCGAGATCTCTGATCCGGGCCAGGTCCGGGATCATCGGCACATAGAGGTAGATGCTGCTCGCGGTGAAGTAGAGGCCGATGCTCAGCACGTCCCATAGGAGTGGCGAGAACGGCTGCGCGTGCAGGACGACGTTCAGCACGCGATCCGGCCGGCCCAGGTCGAGAATCGGCTGGACGGCGCCGAAGCCAATCACCAGGACGGTGATGAACTCGGCCGACCGCGTAATCGATCTGCGCCACTCCGCACTGGCGACACGCAGGATGGCCGAGATCAGCGTGCCCGCGTGGGAGATGCCGATGAAGAACACGAAGCAGATAATGTAGATGCCCCAGTACTCCGGCGTATTGAGGCCCGTGACGCCGAGGCCGCGCCGTAGCTGGTGGACGTAGGTGAAGGCACCCCAGACCGTGATGGCCGCCATCACCGCCGCCCAACGCCAGAAGGTCTTCGTGGTTCGGACCAGGGGCATGAGCAGCACGCGCTCGTCCTGGGGCAGTCTGGAGACAATCTCGATATCCGTCACGGCTCAGTCCCGTTCGGTCAGGTAGTAGACTTTGGGCTGCGTGCCCAGTTCCTCGTGCAGGCGGAAGGCTCTGGGATCGCGCGACAGCCTGGCGACCCGATGCGTGGGGTTCTCGAGGTCGCCGAAGGCGATGGCTCCAGTCGGGCAGCTCTCCGCGCAGGCTGGCACGTAGTCCGACTCGCGCAGTGGCCGGTTCTCGCCGCGTGCCAGATCACGAGCTCGCTGCAGCCGGTGGTTGCAGAACGTACACTTCTCCACCACTCCAACCGGGCGCACCGAAACATCGGGGTTCAGTCCGGGCTCGGCCGACGACGGGTGGACGGGACGCGTCCAGTTGAAGTACTTGACCGTGTAGAGGCAGGCGTTCGCGCAGTACCGGCAACCGATGCACCGGGCGTAGACTTGGTTGACGATGCCCTCGCGGTCGATCGACGTGGCTTGGACCGGACACACCAGCGTGCAGGGCGGACGGTCGCAATGCATGCAGGGCTGGGGCACGAACCGGGCCCGTACATCTGGCCACTCTCCCTCGACCTCGGCGTGCACCCGCATCCATGAGATGGTGCGGTTCTCCCTCGCCGCCTGCGGCCCGCCGACCGCGATGTTATTCTCCGAGCGGCAGGCCACCTCGCACGTCTGGCATCCATTGCAGCGATCCAGATCGATCACCATGCCCCAGCGAGCCATGCCTCTTGCTCCTCAGAACCGCACCAGACGCACGCGTGTCGAGTACCAGTCCGGCATCCCGCTGACCGAGTCGACCCGCCTGCCGATGGCAGCGAGCGGATTGGCGCCTCGCGCCTCACCCCAACCGTCGACGCGGGCGTGGAGGCCGTAGGGCACGTTGACGACACCCGGCTGGGCGCCCGAAAAGAGGCGGACCGTCGCCTCGAACCCGCCGTGAACCGACTCCACACGCACGCGCTGGCCGGACCGCAGACCGTGCTCGCGGGCTGTCTCGGGGTTCACGTCGATCCACGTCTCCCACCCGTCGCCGTTGAGTACCCCCAGATGCTCCAGCAGCCAGGGCATCAGTGGCGTGCTCCCTGACGCGAGGGTCATCACGCGGAACGGGACGAGCAGGAGCGGGAACTCCTCCGCGGCAGGGGTTCCGGAGGTGCCGGCGGCCGGCAGGAATCCTCCGGCGAGCTGCCCGCCCGATTGGCGCAGCCGCTTCCGCGCCTCGGCAGGGAAGATCCACACGCGCCCGTCGCGGTACTGCGACCGGCTGCTGCCGTCGTGATAGTCGTAGATTGGGTCGAACCACCCGCCCGACCCCAGGATCGTCTCCCAGTACGCCTCGGTGGACTGCCCGTGTGGCAGCCACCATCCGCGGCCCTCGAGCTCGCGAAGCTCCCGTTGCCGGAACCGTTCGACGAAGGCGCTGCCGCGGCCCTCCGCAGCCAACGCGAGTCCTCGCGAGCGCACCAGGTCTTCAACAGACGCCCAGCGGGCCAGCGGCGCGAAATCGCCGCCGAGGCGGCGCGCGAGGTCGAGAAGGACGTCGCCGCTGGCACGCGTGTCCAAGAGCGGCCTGGCGACCGGCTGCGTCACACCCCACACGGGGAACGGAACGGCCGGGGGGGCACAGCCATCCTGCCACCGCTCCAAGTACGTGTGATCCGGCATCAGGAGGCTGGCGTAGCGGGCGCTCTCGTCGAAGAACGGGGAGAAGGACACCACCAGCGGCACGCGCGCGAGCGCCTGCGTGACGACGACCGAATCCGGCGCGGAGGCCACCGGGTCGGCGTAGTAGAGGAACAGGACGTCGGCCGGCGATTGCCCGGCTTCCGCATCCGCCGGCCACGTATTCGACGTCAACGGAGCCTTCGCGAGGTCCTCCACCGCCCCTGGCCAGTGCTCGAGGGGACCCGGAAGCGTCGGCAGCGGAGGCTGGACGAGGATGCCGCCAGGCCGGTTCAGTCTGTTCGTGAGGATGTTCAGTGCGTGGATTGCGAGGGCGTCGGCCAATCCGCCGGTCCTCCACGCGACGGCCTGATCCCACACCGCCACGGCGGCACGGGCGCTGCCAAAACTCTTGGCCAGCGCCGTCAGTCGGGCGATTGGCACACCCGCGCGGGCCGAGACCTCGTCGGGCCGTCCGTGCCGGAGCACCAGCGCGCGGAAGCCAGGCTGGAGGGTCCCGGCCTCGTCAGTCCAGTCCTCCCATCCGGATACCTGTCGCGCCAGCGCGTTCGGATCGTAGAGGCCCTCTTTCACGATGACGTAGGCCAGACCGAGGGCCAGCGTTCCGTACGAGCCAGGTTTCACAGGCACCCACTCGTCGGCAGCGACGGCGCTGCGCGACAGGCGCGTATCGGCCTGGACCCACCGGGGTGAGTGCCCCGCCTCGCCTACGCGCGCCCCGGCCGCCAGCGGCTGCGCCCACCACGCTTCCGAAAGCGCGGCGCCGAAGGACAGAACGAGGTCAGCGGCCGCGAGATCATACGCCGGCGGTGACGCGATGCCCTGGCACAGCCCCAGCACATCTGCCGCACCGTCGCGGTAGTCGTCGACGGTGAGGCTCGAGGCCCCCTGTGCCCGCGAGAAGCCGGCAATCAGTTCGCCCATGACGCCCGTGGTCCCGCCCACAATCCACTCCACCGGAGCCCCTCCGGCGCGGGGCCGCGCCGCCCTCAGCGCGGCGGCGATCCGGTCGAGCGCCTGATCCCAGCTGATGGGTTCGAATTCCTCACTCCCTGGCGGGCCGACCCGCTGCATCGGTCCCTTGAGCCTCCCCGGGTGATACAGCAGCTGGATACCGGCGCGGCCCTTCGGGCACAGGCCTCCCTGGCTGACCGGGTGCAGGGGGTTGCCATCGATCCGAGTCGGACGACCGTCCATCAGCCGCGCTCGGATGCCGCAGTGGGCCGGGCACAGCAGACACGTCGACGGCACGAAGGTCTCCTCGCCCGGTTCCCAGTCGGGACCGAAGTGGGGCGAGGCCAAGGGAAACTGGTGAGAGAAGGCGCCAAGCCCGAACCCGATGCCGGCTCCCGCGGCGCCAACGATGAAGTTCCGACGGGAAGTCGCCACGCTCGTTCACCTTACCTGTGACAGGGAGTACAGTCGGTCTGCACGGTCTGTTGCGCATGGCAGTCCGTGCAGGTCTCCATGGTGACCCGCAGCAGCGGCCGCGCTGGCGGCTCGGTCGTCGCTGCAATGTCACCGTGACAGGTCTCACACGGCAGCTTCGCCACGCTCACGTGCCGGCGGTGCGAGTAGAACGTGTGGTCGGGCAGACGGAAGAGTTTCTTGAACTCCGGCGGGCTGCTGCTCGCGGCAAGCTCGATGAGCTTCCGCTCCTCCGGTGAATCAGTCACAGGCTCGCCATGGCAGGTCTGGCAGAGCGCGAGCGCCGGCAGACCTGAATGCTGCCGTTCAGTGTAGTACTGGTGGCACGTCGAGCAGTCCAGCCCCACTGTCTGGACATGTTTCTGGTGGTTGAACTGGATTGGCTGCTGGACCGCCTCGCTGGGCCTGAACGCAGCGCGGCCGACGGCGAGACCTGACGCCACTATCATCAGAGTGACAAGCCCGAGAGTCAGGCGTTCCGCCGGACTCAACTTGTCATCGAAGATCATCGTACCGCCCTCCCCAGACCCGGCCCGGCCGCCGCGATGGTGATGGGATGACGGCCCTGATCAACCCGCTGACAGGCGTTGCCTGTCAGTCTCGAGCGCCCGCCTGAGTTCCCGCGCCCACAGCGCCTGAAACATGGAGAGGCGGGCGCCCACGATCTCGGCGACCGCCGCTGACAGCGCACGGCCCAGCTCGGGATCGGCGTCGAACAATCTGAAGAGATCCTGCCGCCCGAAGGCCAGAACGTCGGCTGCCTCCGTGGCCCGCGCCGACAGCGTGAAGCGATAGGGCTTGACCAGTGCGGACCAGCCGACGGTTCGCCCTGGACCCGCGGATTCGACCGCAATGTCCTTGACTGTACCCCCGAAGTCCATCGGGAAGCACAGATCCACCTGACCCTTGACGACCACGCTGAGGTAGTGGGCGGGGTCGCCCAGCAGAAAGAGATACTCGCCCCCACGCAGCGATCGGACCCGGGCGACCGCAGAGAGCGTCTGGAGGCGGGCCTGGCTCAGTCCCTGGGTCACATCGGCTTGGCGGAGCTGCTCGACCATTCCGTCCCTCGAACGCTCAGGCGGGATTCCGGATGCGGGCAGGCGGGAGCACGCCAATGCAGCGCCCGCCCGCGTCCCGGATGGGGCTGCTAGTGAACGTGCAACGGCGCCCCGGACCGGCGGTACAAGTTGTTGATCGACGGGTGGTGGACGAACTGCGCGACGAGCGCCTGCTCCATCCGCACGTGGTGTTCGAGCCGGCTCACGAAGGCCTCATCGAACACGAACGCAACCGGTGACGGAACCGCATGCGACGGCGCCAGGAGGTCTGGGACGGCGGCCACCGACTTGGCTGCTCGAACGGCGGGACGGCTCGCGTGCTCGCTCGCTCCCTCACGCTCGCGTTCGATGCTGAGGTACCCGTAGCCGAGCGCCAGTGCCAAGCCACCGAACAGCAGAGCCAGGAAGACCACGAGGACGACCGTCGCTGCCATGGTTCCCTTCCTCCCGGCAGGGCATCTAGCAAGTTGCGTTCCAGAAGGGGAGGCCAGGCACGGCGCGCGTGCGTGATTCGGCGATGTTCTCGGTTTCCCTGGCCCACAACCGGCAACGGGCCGCTTCACGCGCCGGCAGGAACGAGGCCTGTTCGGGGTGGGAGAACGTCCCTGTCTGCCGTTCTTGACAGGACAGGGCCCGGGCTCGGTGTCAGAACTGTCAGGTTTCCCGATTCGAGGCGGGGCCCGACTTGGCCGCGAAGGCCGCGGCAATGCGGTGCCGCTCGAGCAGCCGGTAGAAGGTCCGCTCCGAAGTGCCCAGCATCATCGCGGCCTTCGCCCGGTTCCCGCCCACCTTGCCCAGCACCCACAGGATGTGGCGTCGTTGGATCTCGCGGAGCGTCGGCACGGGCTCCTGATCGGCCACCAGCGGCGCGACGAGATCCGCCCGCACGGGCGCGGGAAGGTCTGCGACGCGGACAAGGTTGCCGTCCGACAGGACGATGCTCTGCTCCAGCACGTGAATGAGCTCCCGGACGTTGCCGGGCCACCCGTACTGCTGCAGCGCGGTCATCGCCGCCGTGTCGATCCGCTTCGACAAGGAGTACCGGCGGTTCAGCAATCCTACGAAGTGCTCCACCAGCTCCGGGATGTCCTCCTGCCGCTCTCGCAGGGGCGGGATCGCGATAGTGAGCGCGGCGAGGCGATAGTACAGGTCTTCCCGGAAGTGCCCTCGAACGGCCGCTTGGGCCAGATTGTGGTTGGTTGCCGCAACAACTCGGACATCGACCGCGATCTCACGCGTCCCGCCAAGCCTGCGGAAGCGGCCCATCTCGAGAACGCGGAGGAGCTTGGCCTGCGCATCGGGGCTGGTGTCTCCCACTTCGTCGAGGAAGAGCGTGCCGCCGTTCGCCACTTCGAAGAGCCCGTGTTTCAGACGGTGCGCGCCGGTGAACGCGCCCTTCTCGTGGCCGAACACCTCGCTCTGGAACAACTCGTCGTGCAGCGCGGCACAGTTGACGGCCACGAACGGAGCCTCGCATCGCGGGCTCTGGGTGTGCAGCAGCTTGGCCACCAGTTCCTTGCCGACCCCTGTCTCACCCTGGATGAGCGTCGTCGAATCGGTCCTGGCGATTCGCGCCACAGCGTCCATGAGCTTTCGGAACGCGGGACTGCCGCCGACGACCTCGGGGCCGATCTGTGGCGCAACGTACCCGTCTTCGAGCACCCGCTGCCGGCTGAGCAGCTGCACGTGCTCGTAGGTCTTCTGGATGGCCATTTCCAGCTTCGCGATCGGGCAGGGCTTCTCGAGATAGTCGTACGCCCCAAGCCGGATCGCCTTGACGGCCGTGTCAATGGTCCCGTGCCCGGTCAGCACGACGATGCCCGCCTGGATGTTCTGTTCCTTGAGGTGGGAGAGCACCTGGATGCCATCCATGTCTGGAAGCCTCAAGTCGAGCAGCACTACCTCCGCCTCCACGAAAGCGGCCGGATCGATGGCGTCCCGGCCGCTCGCACGTGTCTCGACCGCGTAGCCGCGCCGTCTGAGTTCGGCAGCCATCACGTGGCGGAACGTGGCATCGTCGTCCACCATGAGCACGCGGATGTCTTTCGGGACGTCACTCATGGGCTGCCTGCCAGCGCGAGCGGAAAGACGACCTCGAGGCACGAGCCGCGGCCGATCGCGCTCTCGACGAGCGTGACATCGCCGTTGAAGCGGCGCATGAAGGTGCGCGAGAGAAACAGGCCGAGCCCCGTCCCCCTCGCCTTCTGGGTGCGAAAGGGCTCGAAGAGATGCCGCTGGATCTCGGGAGAGATGCCGCATCCGTTGTCGCGAATGCGCAGGCGCACGCCCGAGTCAACGAGGAATTCCATGGCGACCTTGCCGCCGGCTCCTGCGCAGGACTCGATGGCGTTGACCAGGACATTCAGGACGACGTGCTGGACGACCTCCGTGTTGGCCGTGACGATCGGGACGGGATCCTCGCCCTGGAGCACGACATCGACGCCCGCCTCGCGCGCCGTGGGCTCTGCGAGCGCGATGACGCCCCCGACGACTCGACGCAGATCAATCGGCTCGGTGGACGGCGGAATGCCGCGGGCAAACCTGAGAAACTGCTCGGTGATGGTTCTGCACCGGAGCACCTGATCGCGGATGACGGTGGCGCCCTCTCGGATCGCGCTCAGCGTGTCAGGATCCGCTCGGGCTCGGACGACATCGCTCAACTGATCGATGATGGCCTCCGAGCACGTGAGCGTCGTGGCGAGCGGCGTGTTCACCTCGTGCGACAGTCCGGAGGCCAGGATGCCGAGCGACGACAGCCGCTCGATCTCGGCCAGGTGCTCCTCCTCCCGCACGCGGTCGGTGATGTCACGCCACGCCTCCACGACCTGGCCCACCGAACCGTTGTCACCGTACACGGGGGACGCGTACACCTCGTAGATGCGTTCCTCGCCGCCGGCCGACCGGGGAAGCCGGAACGTCGCCCGCTGGAACAGGCCCGTCGACAGACATCGTGCGGTGGGACAGTCCGGATCGTCCCGGCACGGAAGCGCATGGCCGACGGCGCGGCGGCAGCTCTGGCCCCGCAGCGATTCCGGATACGATCCCAGCCACTTTGCAATGCAGCTGTTCGCAGCCACGACCCTGAGGTCCCGGTCGAGCACGATCAGTCCGTCGTCGAGGCTGTTGATCACGCCTGAGATCTGACGCTCCCGCTCCTTCACATCGGTAATCAGCCGCGTCGTGGCGTCGGCCATCGCGTTGAAGTCGGCGGCCAGCTCGGCAATGACGTCGTCGCCACCGGCATCCGCGCGCTCGTCCAACGCACCGCGGGCAATCGACCGGGCCGTGCCGCCGAGACGCGTCAGACGGGAGAGAACGAGGCGTCTGACGTGCACGCCGACGCCGCCGAGCATGAGAAGCGTCACGACGATTGTGGCACCGCCAAGCCACACCAAGTCACGCTGGAACTGTGCCTGGACTGGCGCGAGTGACACGTCGAGCACGACAATCCCGTTCAGCTTGGCGGACGGGTCGTGGCACTGGTGGCACTCCGGCCGATTCTCCACGGGGAGCACGCTGCGAAGCACGTCGGCGCCATCGTCGTTCAGCAGGACCCAGCGCAGCCGGGACCTTGCGTCCTGGGCGTGGCAGACGAGGCACGTCGGGGACTCCCGCGACAACGTGGTGCCGAGATCCGAGCGCCGGCTCGAGAGCCTGACGACGCCAATGTGGTCGATGACCATCGCGCGTTGCACGTTCGGCTTCCGGCCGACCTCCTGCAGGATATCGGTCATCAGCTCGGTGTCGCGCCTGAGCATCTGGTGACGCAGGGCCGACTCGAGGATGTTGACCTCGAGCTCGGCCGCTTCGCGCCTCGCCTCAACCGCGTGGTCGTAGTGAACCGAGGAGAGCAGGTATGTCCCGGCCGCCACCGGAATCATGATGAACGCGATCATCCCGCCCGCGAGGCGCGCGGTCAGACGCTCGACCTTGGGAAGTCTGAAGCGTGTCATGTCGGATCCCGTAGAACCCGCTCACGTCACCTGTGTTGCTGGGGGATTCAGTCTACCACCAGCCGGCAGTCTGTCAGTTCTGTCAGATCGGTCGACCGGGTAGCCTGTCGATTCTGGCAGGCCCGCGCCCACGACGAGTCAAGCCGATCGCCGGGACCGGTCGGCCGCAGTCCCTTCTGCACGCCTCGGCCCGGGGTGATCCTGACCGCTCGCCCGACTCCATCGCCTTGGCAGCGTACCCCCTGAATCCTGGGGATTCCATGCACCGAACATGCCGGATCTCGCGACAGTGGCAAACGGCAGCATCCGTCAACATCGGCGCGTCCTACAATTACGAGAAGTGCAGCGCACGCCCACGAGGACCAGACCGTGCGCCGGGGCAGTCGCGCCGGCCGCGCTCCGGTCGCGGGAAGCCAGAAGACGGGTCACGGACTCTGGCTCGCGCCGGCCGTCCCCAATCTCCACGAGCGTACCCACGATCGCGCGCACCATGTGGCGCAAGAAACCGTCGGCCTCGATCTCGAAGACGACGAACTGCGGGTCAGGAGCACCCAGACGGGCCAGGACGGCCGGCGCTTCTCCACTGCCAGCTTCCCGCCGGACCCATGCACGTCTGACGGTCCGCTCGCTGGTCTTCACCTCGCTGCCCGTCGACTGAAAGGCCGCGAAATCACGGCGGCCCTCAAGCAGCCTCGCGGCTGCGTCCATGCGTGAGACGTCGAGCGGACGGGCGACGTGCCAACACCACTGGCGCACGGCGGGCGGCAGGATGGAGCCGTTCCAGATCCAATACTGATAGGTCTTCGATCTCGCGTCGTAGCGCGGGTGAAACGTGGCGTCGGCCTCCTCCACGCTCAGCACGCGCACGTCGGCCGGCAGCAGACCGTTGAGCGCTCGCGTGAGCATGGCACCGTCGTGCGCGGTCCCGATCCGAGCGCGGACGATCTGGCCGAGGGCGTGCACGCCGGCATCGGTGCGCCCGGCCGCGACGACCACCACTGGTCTGCCGTCGATGCGCGAGAGCGCGTCTTCGAGCAGGCCCTGGATCGAGATCCCCTCCGCCTGGCGCTGCCAGCCAACATACGCGGTGCCCTCATAGGCAACGGTGAGCTTGAGAGTTCGGGACATCGCCTCGGGGCTCGGGTTCTCTGTCGCCTGTCGCCCAGGGCTGGGGCCTTCGCCCACGGCCACCCGAGAAAGCCCTGGGCCTGCATTCTGTTTTCTGTCTTCTGTCTTCTGTCTTCTTCTGAATCAGATCCCCGGCCTCGATCCAGGCTTCGTCACCGCCAGTCCCTTCGCGCAGAGTGGACACGACTCGGGGTCGTAGGTCGGCGGCGTGATGGCTGCCAGCGACGCGAAGGGCACATCAACAGGGTCCTTGGCGCCGCTTCGGTTGATGACCGACACGGCACCGACCACCGTCGCGCCGCGCGCGCGGGCCACATCCATCGTCTCTCGGGTCGACCCGCCGGTCGTCAGGACATCCTCCACCACCAGCACGCGATCGGCGCCCCCGAGGTGGAACCCGCGCCGGAGCGTGAGGACGCCGTCGACGCGTTCCGCGAACACGGCTCGTACGCCAAGTGCCCGTCCTACCTCGTGGCCGATGATGAGGCCGCCGAGAGCCGGGGACAGCACGACATTCGGGCGCAGCGCGCGCATCTTCTCGGCCAGGGCCCGGCCCAGTGCCTCGGCCTCGGCGGGATACTGCAGCACCAGCGCACACTGCAGGTACGCGGAGCTGTGCAGCCCGGAGGTGAGCCGGAAATGTCCTTCCAGCAGCGCTCCGAGCCGCCTGAACCGGTTGAGCAGGTCGTCGTGCTCCATGCTCCCTCCACTCGGGCCCGGGGCTCCACCCAGGCTTCCACCGGCCTCCAACACACGCCCCGGTCAACGCCGGGCGAGTCTCAGGTTGCGCTCGAACAGCTCCAGGATCCGCCGGTATTCGTCGGCCCAGCTCGTTTCCTGCGTGAAGCTGTGGTTCTCGACCGGGTAGAGCGCCAATTCCCAGTTCGTCTTCCGCAACTCGATCAGCCGCTGTGCGAGCCGGATGGAGTCCTGCGCGTGCACGTTGGTGTCGACCAGCCCGTGGCAGATGAGGAGCGCCCCGGTGAGTCCCTCGGCGAAGTAGATGGGAGAACTCCGCTTGTAGGCCTCCGGATCGTCTTGCGGCTGGTTGAGGATCGCCGCCGTGTACGGGTGGTTGTAGTGCGCCCAGTCGGTAACCGGCCGCAGCGCGGCACCCGCCGCGAAGGTCCGGGGCGAGGTGAACATCGCCATCAGGGTGATGAATCCTCCGTAGCTGCCGCCGTAGACTCCGATGCGCTTCGGGTCCACGCGCTGCTCCCGCACCAGGTATGCCGCCCCGTCGACGATGTCGTCCAGATCCTTGCCGCCCATGTGGCGGTAGACGGCGGTGCGCCAGTGGCGGCCGTACCCGGCGCTGGCCCGGTAGTCCACGTCCAGCACGACGTACCCGCGTGACGCCAGCAGGTGGTCGAACATGTACTCGCGATAGTAGGAGGCCCAGTACTTGTGGGCATTCTGCGCGTACCCCGCGCCGTGCACGAACACGACGCCCGGCCTGGAGCGGTCGCGTCGGGCGCCGACCATCTCCGGAGTGAACAGCCGGGCGTACACGTCGGCGCCGTCGCGAGCCTTGAACGTGACCACCTGCGGCTCGATCCACCGGTAGCTCCGCCACTCCTCCGTCGGCGTCATCGTCACCTGCTGCATGGGGGCGCCCGCCTCGTACGGCATCACGAAGACCTCCGGCGGCCGCGAGGCACTCGAGTGGATCAGTGCGATCAGTTGGCCGTCCGGCGACACGTCCCCGGTGCTCGATCCGGTCGCAGTTGTCAGGCGGATTGGCGGTCCTCCCCCGACCGGCATCTCGTAGATGTGCCGTTCACCCGGATGGACCTGGTTCGACACGAACACGAACTTGGTCTTGTCCGGCGACAGCGACACCGCCGACAGTTCGTACGCTCCCCGCGTCATCTGTACGCTCGTCGCCGCGGGATCGGCGGCATCCAGGGTCCAGAGGTGCATCCACCCGTCGCGTTCCGAAAGGAACCACACGGTGTGGCCGTCGGGCATCCAGTCGAGTCCGCTTCCTCCAAACCGTCCACCCCCGACCTCCCTGACCCAGGCATCGTCGTGCAGGTGATCGATGACCCGCGTCTTCCCCGTCTCTGGGTCGAGCGTGACGATCCACCGGTCCTTGAAGTCCTCGGACCGGGTGGCGACGACGGCGATGGATCCATCTGGCGAGACCAGGGGCATGCCCCAGCGGACCTCCCTCGGCTCGTCCTTTCGCACCGCCGCACGTTGCGATGACGCCTCCTCACCGGATGGGCTCGTGGCCGCCGCGGGTTGAGCCGGTCTGGGCGGCTTCGTCCCCGCAAAGCCCCCGTCCGCCCAGACCGACTTCCCCGTCTGAAGGTTGAGGATGGCCAGGCGGCGGCGCTCCTGAGCATCGCCGACCTTGACGCGGCTCGTGAGTTCCTCGGTATAGCCGGATTCGGTCACGTAGTTCGGCACGCTGGCGGTCTTGGTGCCGTCGGCCCGGTCGACCACGAGAAGGAACGCCCAGGTGCCCGATGGATGCAGGCTGATGCTGGCCACGCTCTGACGCTCCGAGATTTCGAGCTCCGGCAGGGCGTTCTTCTTCCGTTCCTCCTCGTCCTTCCTGCGGCGGACCGCCGCCTGGCGGGTGAACTCGATGAGAGCGGACTCCTGGTCCTTGACGAACTTCTGAGAGTCGTTCTCGCGCGGTTCTCTGCGGCGCGGGTGCACGTCGGTCAGTTGCTGCACCTGCCCGCTGTCGAGTGGGACGAGGAACAGGTTGTTCTGGGACACATAGGTGATGGCCATCTCGTTCTTTGCCCACTCGGGACTGGACTCGGGTGCGGTCGTGCGCGTGATCTGCCGCCGCGTGCCCGCGATGGTGTCAATCAGAACGATGTCGCCGCGCTCGGTGAAGAGGACGCGGCGCCTGGCCTGGTCCCACGCACCGGACACGGGCGGAGCCAGCTTGCGCTCACCTTCGGACAGCTTGCGCGGCGTCGTCGCACCGCGATCCAGCGCGTAGGTCGAACCCTCTTCTTCCCCCGGGAGACGCCACTCGAAGTACAGGGTCCGGGAATCCCCCGCCCAGCGGAGTCCGGACGGCGGATACCCCACCAAATCGGGCCCACGCATGATGTGGTCGACAGTCAGTGCAAAGGGCTTCGGCTCCGCGGCAACGCCCCGCTGCTGCGCCTCCAACGGGGGCACAGCCAGCAGCAGGGGCAACACGGCCAACAGAATGCGAATCGGGCGCATGATATCAACCTCGTCGGATGGGCCGGCAATCGGCTGCGGAGGGGTGTCACTGACACCGTTCGCGGCTTTCAAGACGTCTGGCGAACTCCGGGGTTAGTATACCCGTTGCGGATTCGCTGAAACCGTGCCGCAGCGAGATCCGTCTATTTCTCCTAGGACGGTGTTGCAGCGCCGCACCCGCGCAGTCGTGGTGTGTACTTCCTGGGCCGGCCGAGGCCGGAGGATTCCTAGCAGTGGAGCATACGGCTATGTCTCAACAGCGTTACCGCACGGCGGTGGTGGCCGTCGTCGCGGCGTTCGTCATCGGACTGCCCTCGTCCATCTTCGGGCAACCGTCCCAGTCGGGGGCAGGCCAGCTTGCGGCCCAGCCAGGCGGCTCGACGCTCCGGTTGTCCATCGAAGACGCCGTCCAGATGGCGCTCGAGAACAACTTGAGCCTGCAGGTCCAGCGGATCAACCCGCAACTGCAGGACCTCAACATCGAGCAGGTCAAGGCTGCGTGGATCCCGAACCTGACCTTCGATCTGAGCCAGTCGAACCGGACGACCCCCATCAGCAGCTTCTTCGCCGGCGCGGAGGACAAGCTGACCCGCGACTCGTTCACGACCAACGTGGGGGCCGCCCAGCAGCTGCCGTGGTACGGCGGCAGCTACCGTGTGACCTGGGACTCGTCGCGCACCGAGTCGAACAGCGTCTACGACAGCCCGAACCCGTCGCTCGGCTCGAACGTGAACCTCAGTTTCAGCCAGCCCTTCTTGCGGAACTTCCATATCGACAGCCCGCGCCAGCAGTTGCTGGTCTCGAAGAAGAACCGCGAGGTCTCGGACATCGATCTGCAGCAGACGATGCTCTCCACCATCCGCTCCGTGAAGTACGCCTACTGGGACGTCAAGTCCGCGGTCGCGTCGTTGAGAGTGGCTCGGCAGTCCCTCGATCTGGCGCAGGAGCAGTTGCGCAACAACCGGTCCCGAGTCGAGATCGGAACCATGGCGCCGATCGACGTCGTCGAAGCGGAAGCCGAGGTGGCGCGGCGTGAAGAGGCGGTGATCGTCGCGGAGGCCGCCGTCAGGCGCGCTGACGACCGGCTGCGGACGCTCATCGTCGATCCGAAGGCCCCGGACTACTGGGCCGTCGGATTCGATCTGACAGACGAGCCGACCTTCGCCCCGACGGCGATCGACGTGGACCGGGCCGTGCGCGCCGCCCTCGACAAGCGCACGGATCTGCGTCAGTACCGCAAGACCATGGAGATCACCGACGTCAACATCCAGTACTACCAGAACCAGACCCTGCCGGACGTGACCGCCAACCTGAGCTACGGCGTCACGGGCCAGGGCGGTACGAAGAAGAACTTCGGTGGGGGGTTTCCGCCCCAGATCCTCGGGGAAATCAGCGAGGGATTCGGCACGGTGATGAGCCGGCTCTTCAGCGCCAACTTCCCGAGCTGGACGTTCGCCATCCAGGTCTCCTACCCGATCGGCAGGAGCGGGGCCGAGGCGAACCTGGCCCGCACGAGACTGCAGTACGAGCAGGCGCAGATCCAGCTGCGGGACGCGGAGTTGAGCGTCGTGACCCAGGTTCGCGACGTGGCCCGGAACGTCGAAACGAACCAGAAGCGCCTGGAGGCCACGCAAGCCGCGCGACGGCTGGCCGAGCGCCGGCTGGAGGCCGAGCAGAAGAAGTTCGCGGCCGGCATGTCGACCAACTACGTGGTGTTCCAGGCGCAGCGCGATCTGGCGAATGCCCAGTACTCGGAGCTGGTCGCCCTCCTCGACTACAACCGCTCCCTCATCGACTTCGAGACCGTCCAGGAGGCCCCGACCGCCGGCGGCTCGACCATTTCGCTCGCGTCGGCCGTCTCGGCCGCGAGCCGGTAACCTGCACGCCCCCGCACGGCGTTGGAGGGGCCCTCTGGCACAGCCTGGAGGGTCCCTTTTTCGTCACGCCGGACGGCCCGAGTCCCGACCTTCCGTCCTGTGTCGCCCTCGCGCGTGCCTGCCCACACGGCCGGGCCGAGCAGCCCCCGCAACCCGAATCCCGCAACCCGAATCCCGAATCCCGAATCCCGAATCCCGGCCTTACGCTACACTGGCCCCGTGCCCGGCGTCACCGTCACCCTCATCACGCTGAACGAAGCGGCGCACGTGACGTCGGCCCTCGAGTCCGTCTCGTGGGCCGACGAGATTGTCGTGGTCGACTCGGGCAGTACCGACGGCACCGTGGATCTCGCCCGGCGCTTTACCGAGTGTGTTCATGTCCGGGACTGGCCGGGGTATGTCGCGCAGAAGAACCATGCGGCCTCGCTTGCGCGCTTCGACTGGATCCTGTCGCTCGATGCCGACGAGCGGGTCACGCCAGACCTGCGCGACGAGGTGCGTGGCCTGCTTGCGACGGAACCGACGTGTGCGGGATACCGCGTGCCACGGGTCAGCCACTATCTCGGCCGTTGGATCCGTTCGACCGACTGGTATCCTGACTACCAGCTCAGGCTCTACGATCGCCGGCGCGCCCGGTGGACGGGGCGATACGTCCATGAGTCGGTGCGCGCCGACGGCGAGGTTGGCCGCTTGCGCGCCGATCTGCAGCACTACCCGTACCGCGACATTTCACATCACCTGGTTACCATCGATCGCTATTCGAGCCTGTGGGCTCGCCAGGCACACGAGGATGGCCGGCGCGCGGGGGTGGTGGATCTCGTCCTTCAGCCGCCGGCGGCCTTTCTGCGTAATTACGTGGCGCGCGGCGGCTTCAGAGACGGCACGCCCGGTCTTGCGGTCTCGCTGCTGAATTCGTACTACGTGCTCGCCAAGTTCCTCAAACTCTGGGAAGCCCAGCGCCGCGGCGCACCGTGATTACCCTCCACATCGATACAGCCCGGAGCTGGCGCGGCGGCCAGAGTCAGGTGCTGCACACCGTGCTGGGGCTGCGTGAGCAGGGCCACCGGGCCGCACTCGTGGCCCACCCGCAGGGCGAACTCGCGCGCCGGGCGGCGGAAGGCACCGATGTGTACCGCTTGGCCCCCGCCCACGAGGTGGATTTCGGGGCGGCGTTCCGCCTGGCGCGCGTGCTCAAGGACGTGCAGCCGGCCGTCGTTCATGCCCACGACCCCCATGCCGTATCGTTCGCGGCCATGGCTCTGTCGCTCATGGGCCGGGCGCCGAGGCCGGCGCTGGTCGCCGCGCGACGCGTGGACTTCCACCTCAAACGCAACGCCTTCTCGCGATGGAAGTACAGCCTCGTCGACGCCATGATTGCGTCGTCGGAGGCAATTCGCGGCATCGTGATCACCGACGGGTTCCCGGCCGAGCGCGTCATCACGGTGCACGAGGGCATCGACGTCGACCGCGTGGCGGCTCAGCCGCCGATCGACCTGCACAAGGAGCTGTGGCTGCCCGGAGGGTCGCCCATCGTCGGCAACGTCGCCGCGTTGGTTCCGCACAAGGGGCAGCGGTATCTCATCGATGCCGCGGCTCTCGTGTTCAGGGAGCGGCCCGATGTCCAGTTCCTCGTCTTTGGCGAAGGCGAGCTCCGCAAGCCGCTGCAGTACCAGATTCGCCATCTGGGTCTCGAGCGGCACGTCCAGCTGGTCGGGTTCAGAACCGACGTGCTCTCCTGCGTCCGGGGTTTCGACGTGTTCGTGCTCAGCTCCGTCACCGAAGGCCTCGGCACCTCGCTCCTCGACGCCATGGCGCTCGCACGCCCCGTGGTCGCCACGACGGCCGGCGGGATTCCCGAGGTGGCGGAAGACGGCGTGACTGGCCTGCTGGTGCCTCCCCAGCACGGCGGGCCCCTGGCCGAGGCAATCCTGGCGCTGCTGGCGGACCCGCCACGCCGCCGGCAGATGGGCGAGGCGGGACTCGCGCGCGTGAGGGCCCGATTCACCGCCCGGCGGATGGTCGAGGAGACGATGATCGTCTACGAGCGCGTGGCCGGCAGACCCCACGCATCGGACACCGCGAGTCCGCCACCTTCGTCCTGAACCCGCAGAGGCCCAGCATGCCGATGTGGCACAACGCGAAGTCGTACCGGATCGGGTCTGCCGCGTCCAGGCCTCGGAGCGCCGCCGTGATCTCGGCCGCCATCCGCCAGCCGGCGCTGCGGTAGCGGGTCAGGCCCAGGCACTGCCCGACCCTGACCACGTGGACATCGAGGGGCACGACCAGACGGGACGGCGACACGCGGCGCCACACCCCCAGGTCGATGCCGTCGGACCGCACCATCCACCGCAGGAACAGGTTCAGTCGCTTGCAGGCGCTCCCCGTCGACGGGCGGCTGAAGAACGCGCGCACGCCCGGGCGATCGACGTCGCCGGCGGCGGTCCCGGCCGGGCCGAGCTGCAGGGCACGCACGCTGAATCGCTCGAGTGCCGGCCCGACGTCCGGCGCCCTGGGATCGTCCCCGTCCAGGAAGAACGCTTCCAGGGACCCGGATCCTTCGAGCATGCGCCGCAGAATGACAAACAAGGCGGCGAGGTCGTGCGGCCGCACCCAGCGGTGCACACATCCAGCCAGGCGCTGGGCGTCCCGACGGTGGTCGAATCCCCGAACGAATGCGGACGGGGACGGCCCCATAACGGCGAGTACCCGATCGATGGACGCGATCACGCTCGCGACACGGCCGAAGGCCAGTCCGGCGGCCACGAAGCCCGCGATTTCCCGGTCCGCCGGGAGGGCATACGGTCGGACTCGATCGATGGGGTCTGCTACCCGGGCCGTTCGGTCGAACGACTGGTAGAGCCCATCGAGCGCGGGTTTGAGCGCGACCTCGACGTGTCGCCGCCGCGCGTCGAGCCGAGGCGGACAGGACACTGTCGCTCCGCTGCGGCGTTTCGCGGAGACGGAGGCCGGCGCGCTCCGAACCCGTTGTGTTCGAGACACCGCGCCGGGCTCAAAAGGCCGTGACCGCGATCCCCTGCTTGCACAGCGGGCAGTCGGCCACAGGGTAGTTGTCCGGCGCGCGGAATTCGGCGAGGGCGATGTTCGGCACGCCCAGATCGACGATCGATTCCCGACGGTCGTAGATCTCGATGGTGCCCACCACGGTTCCGCCCGCCTCGCGCACGAGTGCGGCACAGCGATGGAAGGTCTGGCCGGTGTTGCGGATGTCGTCCGCGAGCAGCACGCGCCTGCCTGCAAGCAGCGACCGGTAGAAGGGGCGCAGTGAGTGGCCCCGCAACGGGTCGGGGGAGAACGGCGCGAACAGGCTCGGGGGTGCCGAGAGGTCGCGGCGGCTGTCAAGGAGTCCGGCGACGGTGTGCGCCAGCAGGGCGCCTCCAGTGACGGGCCCGGCGACAACCTCAACGCGCTCGACCAGGTCCCCGGGCAACAGTGCGATGAGGTCCTGCGCGAAACGCCAGACGGTCGACGGGTACCTGAAGAGCTGATGGGGATTCATGTAGACCGAGCCGTGGAACCCGTTGCCGTAGTCGAAGTGGCCGTTGCGCATCAGCACCTCGAAGCGCTGCAGATCCTCGAGCGCCTTCTGACGAATGTCGTCGCGACGGGCCACGGCTCACTCCTTCTCCAGGCCGCGTGCCGCGGGCACGTCGGGGTTCACATAGCGGACCCGCCCCCCCACGATGGTTGCGGCAATACCGCCTCTGAGCGTCCAGCCGTCGAACGGTGTGTTCCTCGACAGTGACCGCATCACGGCTGCCGACACGGTGAGCTGGAGGTCCGGCGCGAGGACGGTCAGGTCGGCGACATCGCCCTCGGCAAGCCGCCCGCCCGGCACCCCGAGAATCCGGGCCGGATTCACCGAGAGCAGCTCGACCAGCCGCCGGAGCGTGATCGTGCCGCGGTGCACGAGGCGGTCGAAACTCAGCGACACGGCGGTCTCGAGGCCGACGATGCCGAATGGCGCGAGGTCGAACTCGACGTTCTTCTCGTCGTGGTGATGCGGCGCGTGATCGGTGGCAATGGCATCGATGCTGCCGTCGGCGAGTCCGGACACGAGCGCCTCCCGATCGGCCGCCGTTCGCAGCGGCGGGTTCACCTTCAAACGCGTGTCGTACGGCAGCGGAGCGCCGAGCCGCTCGTCGGTGAGGGTAAAGTGGTGGGGCGTTACTTCGCAGGTGACGCGAACGCCGCGTGCCTTGGCGCCCCGCACCGAGCGGAGGGCTCCCGCCGTGCTCAAATGCGCGATGTGCAGCGACGAGCCAGTCGCCTCGGCGAGCACGATGTCGCGGTCGACCATCACGTCCTCGGCTGCCGCCGGGATACCGCGGAGTCCCAGTTGCCCGGCGTGGTAGCCCTCGTGCGCCACACCCTGGCCCGCCAGCGACCGATCCTCGCAATGGTCGATGATGGTCATGCCGAACATGCCGCCGTACTCGAGGGCCCGTCGCATCAGCAGCGCCGTCGCGACGGGCCGGCCGTCGTCCGACAGGGCCACGCACCCCGCCGCGCGCAGTTCGGCAATCTCGGCGAGTTGCTCCCCGGCCGACGCGTGAGTCACGGCGCCGATGGGATAGACGCGACTGAACCGGGCTTCGCCCGCCTGCTTGAGGATGAACCGGGTCACCGCAGCGTTGTCGTTCACCGGGTTGGTGTTGGGCATACAGGCGACGGCGGTGAAACCGCCGGCGACCGCCGCTCCGGTCCCCGTCGCGATCGTCTCCTTGTGCTCGAAGCCCGGCTCGCGCAGGTGGACATGCATGTCGATCAACCCGGGCGAGACCACAAGGTCCCGGCCCAGGTCCACCACGCTCGCGTTCCCGCAGTCGCCGGCCGGGATGTCGACGCCGACACGGACCACGCGCCCGCCGTCGATCAGGATGTCTCTCTGGCCATCGACACCCGACGCCGGGTCGACGAGCCGGGCACCCTTAAGCAGCAGCCTCATCCGCCCCTCCTCCCGCCAGCAGGTACAGCACGGCCATCCGAACGGCGACGCCGTTGGCGACCTGTTCCAGGATCACCGACCCTGGTCCGTCCGCCACATCGGAGGCGATCTCCACGCCGCGGTTCATGGGACCGGGGTGCATGATGATGGCGTCCGGTCGCGCGCGCGCCAGTCGGGCGCGCGTCATGCCGAACACGTTGAAGTACTCCCGCAGGGACGGGAAGAACCCACCCTGCATGCGCTCGAGCTGGATGCGCAGCATCATGACCACGTCGGCGTCCTGCACCGCCTCCTCCACGCTTGTGGTCGCCCTGATGCCCATCTGCTCCATGCCGGGCGGGATCAGCGTCGGAGGCCCGCACGCCCAGACCTCGGCCCCGACCTTGGTCAGCAGCAGGGCGTTCGACCGGAACACCCGGCTGTGGAGCAGGTCCCCCAGGATGGCGACCTTGAGTCCGGCCAGCCTCCCCTTGCGCTCCCGCATGGTGAACGCGTCGAGTAGCGCCTGCGTCGGGTGCTCGTGCGTGCCGTCACCCGCGTTGATGATCCCGGCCTTGCACACCCGCGCCAGCAGGTGGCACGCGCCGGAAGAGGCGTGGCGCAGGACGATGAGGTCCGGTGACATGGCTTCGAGGTTCCGGGCGGTGTCGACGAGGGTCTCGCCCTTCACGACGCTCGATGTCGCGACGCTGATACTCAGCGTGTCGGCGCTCAGTCGCTTTTCCGCCACCTCGAAGGACGTGCGCGTCCGGGTCGACGGTTCGCAAAAGAGGTTGATGACCGTCTTGCCACGCAGGGCCGGCACCTTCTTGATCGGACGCGACCCGATCTCCTTCATGGCGTCGGCCGTATCCAGCACCAGGGCGATCTCGGCGGCGCTCAGGTCGGCGATGCCCAGCAGGTCCTTGCGCAACAGCCGGGCAGCATCACGCGTCATCGCGGATCTCCTTCCACCTGGTCCACGACGACCTCGTCGATGCCATCGGTCTCGGCCAGGCGCACGCGTACCGTCTCGAGACGCGAGGTCGGCAGATTCTTGCCGACGTAGTCGGCCTTGATGGGCAGTTCACGGTGGCCCCGATCCACTACGACCAGCAACTGGATCGTCTGCGGGCGCCCGAAGTCGATGAGCGCGTCCAGCGCGGCCCGGACCGTCCGACCCGTGTAGAGCACGTCGTCGACCAGCACCACGTGCCGGCCGTCGATCGAGACGGGAATCTGCGTGCTGCGCACGATCGGTTGCGGCCCGATGGCGTGCCGCATCAGGTCGTCCCGATAGAGCGTGATGTCGAGCGACCCGGTCGGGACCGAGGTGCCCGTGATGCCGTCGAGCAAACCGGCGAGGCGCCTTGCCAGCGGCACACCACGGGTTCGCACGCCGATCAGGACGAGATCCTGGACGCCTCGGTTGCGCTCGACGATTTCGTGTGCCATGCGCGTGAGCGTTCGGCCCATGCGCTCGCTGTCCATCAGGACCGGCATGGACACCTCCCGAGAGACGGCCGGAGCGGGGTTGACGATGGGACTGGCTGGGCGGTTCGGCGGGTCTTCACAACGGCACCTCTTCGCGGACTCCCGGTCCACACTTAAAGAGACCCCGCGAGTATACCACCCCGCACTCCTATCTCCCTTCGTACGAGGGGATGAACGTGATCGGGCGCGCGGCGGTCAGATCCCGCGCGAACAGGTCGGCTCGGGCGTAGCCGTCCATGTCGCGCCCGACAGGCAGACCGAGGTAGTAGAGCACCGTGGGCGTCAGGTCGACGACCGACGCCCGCGGGTAGTGCCCGGGCTTGACGAGGGAGCCGTAGGCCAACAGGAACCCGTCCGGAGCGCCCTCGTGCGTGCCGCTCAGCTCGGGATTCCCGAACAGCCGCTCCAACAGCCGCTTGCCGACTCCGAGCGGCTCCATGCCGAAGCCCGAGACCACGAGCAGCAGATCGCCTGGCCGGAGGGCGGTCACCTCCCGTCCCACCATGTCGTCGGCCGCCAGGTACTGGTTCAGCAGCACGCTGCCGTGCTGGAGGACCTCGTCGTCGGATACGTCGCCGAAGGCCTCAGGTCTGGCATAGCGGAGGAAGTAGTGCCCGGCGGCATCGATACACTCGTAGCGGACCGCCCGGAATCTCGCCGGCCAGACCCGATCGAGTTCAGCGGACACCCGTTCGTGGAGTCGGTCGGCCCGACAGGGTGTGACCAGGCGTGGGTCGAGCGGCTCGCCCGGATCCGGCCGGCTCGAAATCACCGAGCTCACGAGCGGAATGGCGTCGCGGGGCCAGACGGCGTCTGAACCTTCGAGTTCGACCGGGGACGCCTCAGCCGCCTCGAACCGGTCCGTCACGATGTAGCCGTGGACCGGGCGGGCCGGATGGGTGGTCGACCAGTTGACCAGCCCGACGGGCACGCCTTGGCCGCTCAGGATGGCCCAGATCGGCCGGGCGGTGCGATCCAGACTGGTGTGGACGCGTTGGCCCAGCAGTCCAAAGCGGACAAGGGCGTGAGCGAAGCAGTAGTCGGGCAGGAGCTCCAGTCCATCCCGGCTCCAGGCAGGCCAGTACGAGGCGGCGGACCTGATGCCGTTGCGGTACGGCAGCTTGCCTGTGCAGGCCGAGGTCCAGACGGTGGCGGGCTGGGTCGGGCGTACGCTCGCCAGGTGCATGGACGCCCCGTCGTCCAGCAGCCGGCTGAAGTTCGGGAGTCGTCCGCTCGCGGCTGCCGGGATGATCACGTCGAGCGAAGCCCCTTCGAGCAGCACAAGCGTGACGCGTGTCGTCGGGCCGCCGGCCACGGGCTGCGGGCCGGGCGCGGGCCACGTCGCCGGCATGAGTTGCCCGGTGCCCGGGCCGCGCAAGGTCAGCGGGACGGCGACCGATGCCAGCACGGTCACCGCCAGTGCGGCCGTGCTCACGGTGGATTTCCGACGCCTCCTGAGGCGGTAGTTCACGAGGAGCACCGCGCAGATGAAGGCGCAGCTGGTCAGCGCGATGGCCCCCCCGGTCATCCGGCGGACGGCATCGCCGTCCATGACCGCGGCGAAGCTGCGGCGGTTCGCCCACATGAGGAGGGCCCCGATTGCCGAGGCCAGTGTCGAGAGCCACACCAGGAACCGAAAACTGATCCAGCCAGGTGAGATGACCTCCGCGCTCAGCAACTGTCTGAGCACGACCAGCACGTAGAACGCCGCGGCCGCGTGGAGCCCGTACGACAGAATCAGGGTCACCGCAAGCCCAGGAAGACCGCCAATGCTGAAGCGAGGGTTGATCTGCAGGACGACGATCGTCAGGTACAGCGCCACGAGCGTGGCGCCGATGGCCGTGTTCGTGAGCATCCGCAGGTAGCGCACGGCAGCAGTATACTGGCGTCATGCCAGCGCCGGTCGACGCGTCGGCCCGGGTGCTCGCCAACACCCGCCTCTCGGCCGACTACAACGTTGTTGCGTTCGACGCGCCGGAACTGGCGGCCGTCACGCAGCCCGGGCAGTTCGTCATGATTCGTACGGCCGCGGGCACCGATCCCCTCCTGCGGCGGCCCTTCTCCGTCTTCGAGGTCGTGCGTGACGGCACGGGCGCTCCGGCGGGCTTCTCAATCCTGAGCAAGCGTGTCGGGCCAGGCACGGCGCGGCTCTACGATGCCTCGGCCGGCGATCGCTTCTCGTGCCTTGGTCCCCTCGGCCGGCCGTTCTCGCTTCTGTCGCCGGCGTCGGAGGCCTGGATGATCGCGGGAGGCGTCGGCCTGGCACCTTTCGTCCTGCTGGCAGATGCGCTCCGAGCCAGGGACGTGGGCGTGACCCTCTTCTACGGCGGGCGGCGCTCGGAAGACCTGCTCTACCTGGACTGGTTCGCCAGCCGCCGTGTCTCACTGGTGCTCGCAACCGAGGACGGCAGCCGGGGAACCGCCGGGCTCGTGACCGCTCCACTCGAAGCAGCGCTGTCGTCGGCAGGTTCGGGGCGGGACGTGATGCTCTACGCCTGTGGTCCCGAGCCCATGCTGAAGACCGTCGCCTCTCTCGCGCAGCGGTTCGACCGGCGCGTCGAGCTGTCGGTGGAGCGCATGATGGGATGCGGGATGGGAGGCTGCTACAGCTGCGTGGTGCGGGTCCTGGACGAGGACGGCCGCGCCCGTTACGTGCGCTCGTGCCTCGCAGGCCCGGTGATGGATGGAAAGGTCATCGTGTGGGAATGAGCCCCGATCTCGGCGTGTGCATCGGGTCGCTGCGCCTGAAGAATCCGCTGATCGCCGCGAGCGGGTGTTTCGGCTACGGTGTCGAGTACGCGGAGGTCGTCGACCTCGCGAGCCTCGGCGCCGTCGTCGTCAAGGGCCTTTACCTGACCGAGCGCGAGGGACATCCTCCGCCGCGCATCGTGGAGACGCCTTCGGGCATGGTCAATGCCATCGGCCTGCAGGGTATCGGTGTACATCGATTCGTTGACGAGAAGATGCCGGACCTGCGGCGTCACGGCGCGACCGTCATTGTCAACGTCTGCGGCAGCAGCATCGACGAGTACGTGGAGGTCTCGCGGATCCTCTCCGACGTCGAAGGCATCGCTGGCCTGGAACTCAATATCTCGTGCCCGAACATCAAGGAGGGCGGCATTCAGTTCGGCTGCAACCTCGCGAGCACGCACGAGGTGGTGAGCGCCGTCCGCAAGGCGACCCGTCTGCCCCTGATCCCGAAGCTGACGCCGAACGTGACGAGCGTGTCGTCCTTCGCCAGGGCGGCCGAGGACGCGGGTGCCGATGCCATATCTCTCGTGAACACATTCCTCGCTATGGTGATTGACGTGGAGACCAGACGGCCGCGGCTGTCGAACGTCATGGGCGGACTCAGCGGCCCGGCGATCAGACCCATCGCGGTGCGCATGGTCTACGAGTGCGCGAACGCCGTGCAGATTCCCGTCGTGGGAATGGGTGGCATCGCCAGCTCGCAGGATGCCCTCGAGTTTCTCCTCGCTGGGGCGACGGCAGTCCAGGTGGGAACCGCCAACTTCGTCGACCCGTTCATCTGGCCCCGCCTTCTCGACGGCATTACGGCGTATCTCGACCGCCACCACTTCACGCGTGTGAGCGAGATCGTGGGCGCGATCCGGGTGGACTGACGAGGAGTGGACCGATGCCCCAGGCGTACAATCCCATCATCGTCGCCCTGGATGTGGACAGCGCCGAGCGTGCCATCGGGCTGGCCGACCGCGTGAGCGCGAGTGTCGGCGCCGTGAAGGTGGGCAGCCAGCTCTTCACCGCCGCGGGCCCCGATGTGGTCCGCCGGCTCGTGGAGCGCGGGCACCGTGTCTTCCTCGATCTGAAGTACCACGACATCCCGAACACCGTCGCCGGAGCGGTCGCCGAGGCGGCCAGGCTCGGGGCCTGGATGATCGACGTGCACGCCGCCGGCGGCGAGGCGATGATGAGGACGGCGCGGGATGCGGCGGTGAAGGCCGCCAGCGTGGCGGGACGACCCGCACCTCTCGTGATCGCCGTCACGGTGCTGACCAGCCTCGACCAGGCCGCGCTCGTGTCCATCGGGGTCGGGCGGCCGGTCCTCCACCAGGTCGAAGCACTGGCCAGGCTCGCGCGGCAGGCGGGTCTGGACGGGGTGGTGGCGTCTCCGCTCGAGGTCGCACGGCTCCGCAGGATCTGCGGGCCGGCCTTTACGCTCGTCACGCCCGGCATCCGCGCTGAATCGCCCACGGAAGGCCACCGCGACGACCAGGCGCGAACGCTGAGCGCGCCGGCCACCCTGGCGGCCGGCGCGAGTTACCTCGTCGTCGGCCGGCCGATTGTCGCGGCCCCCGACCCCGGCGCCGCGGCCAGGGCGATGGCGGCCTCGCTCGGGATTGAGTGCGGCGCTCCCTCCGGGGCCGCGGGCTGAGGCCCGCGGGCGACGTCCCGGGCGCGCGGTCAATTCGACCCAAGCGCCGGGCCTACTTCGCCGTGACGATGAAGTGCCCGCGCCGGTTCTGCGACCAGCAGGACTCCTGCTCCTCCGTGCAGAAGGGCGACTCCTCCCCCTTGCTCACGGACATGATCCGGTCGGCGCTCACCCCCAGGCTGATCAGGTAGTCGCGGACGGCGGCGGCCCGGCGTTCACCGAGGCCGATGTTGTATTCGTTGGTGCCGCGCGAATCGCAGTGGCCCTCGACCGTGATGCGCGTGCTGGTCCACCTCTTCAACCAGTCCGCGTTGTTCTGGAGCGCCGCTCGAGCGGGATCCAGCAGATCGGACCTGTCGTAGTCGAAGAGCACGTCGGCCAGCGGCTGTTCCGCGTTGAGCTCCGCCAGACTCTTGGCGGCGAAGATCTCCTCGGCGGTCGGCACCTTGGGTGGCGGTGGCGGCGGTGGGGGTGGCGGTGGGGGTGGCGGTGGCGGCGGCGGCGGCGCAGCCGGCGGCGGCGGTGGCGGTGGCGCGGCTGCTGGCGGCTTCTTGGCACATGCCACGCTCGAGCCGAGGGCCGCGCAGACAACGATGAGCACCAGCAGCTTCACGATTCGGTTCATCGTGCAGTCTCCTCCCTGCAGGGGATAACGGATGATCGGAACGGGGGCAGCGCTGCCGCTCGCGGTTCCGTATGGCGGACCGGGCCCGAGGCCGCCCGTGCACGGGACTTTACCGACAATGCTATCACGTGTCAACGACCCTATCCGTCGAGATCCTCTGTGATTTGTGGGGTTTCCCGAATCACGCGATGGGTACAATGGCGTCGTGGATCGCCTGCTCGAAGCCACCGCCCGCGCCGAAGATCGGCACTTCTGGTTTCGTGGCTTCCGTCGCATGGTCCGCCCCTTCATCGCTCAGGCCGTGGCGCACGTCTGTCGCCCCAGGCTTCTCGACTGCGGGTGCGGCACCGGCGGCAACCTCCGTCTCCTTGGAGATTTCGGCGACGCCACCGGTTTCGACCTGACCTGGAGCGGACTCGCCATCGCCCGCGCGCGCGGTGAACGACGGGTGGTTCGGGCCAGCGTCGACAGCGTCCCATTCTCCGACGCGACGTTTGACGGCGTCACGTCGTTCGACGTGCTCTACTGCCTGGAGGCGGGCCTTGAGCGGCGTGCGGTCGCCGAGATGTGGCGAGTCCTCAAGCCTGGAGGCGGCCTCGTCGTCAACGTCGCGGCCATGCCGATTCTGCATGGCGATCACTCGATCGTCTCGGCCGAAGTGCGCCGTTATACGCGGCAGGGTCTGCAGGGCGTGCTCGAGGAAGCGGGATTCGCCATCGAGCGCCTCACCTACACGAACGCCGCACTCTTCCCGCTGCTGCTGGCCGTGCGGACCTGGCAGCGTGTGACCGGGCTATCGCCGGCCGATGAGGCGCTCGCCGAGATCACCGTGCCTCTGGAGCCCGTCAACGCCCTGCTGTCGGGAGCGCTGTGGGCCGAGTCGAAGGTGCTCCGGATCGCAAGCCTGCCGTTCGGGAGTTCGCTGCTGTGCCTGGCGAGGAAGCCGGCGTGAGGGACACAGCAAGGAGGCGCAGCCCGAGTGCGCGGCGATCGGCACTCTGGCCGCGGTCCACCGGTCTGAAGGTCTGGTCGGTCGCCAGGACCACGCGCCCGCCGGATTCGGCCAGGGCGGAGGCTGGCACCGGAATCGCCCAGTCGTAGTCGCCGGCCACGGCCGATTCGAAGAGCACCCGGCGTCCCGCAGACACCGTCACCCGAGACGGGCCGGCGAAGTACCGGGTTGGCGCCTCGCCTCTCACCTTGAGCACGCAGTCACCGAGCACGCCGAGAGTCACGAGCGTGGCCCGCCCGCTTGACCAGCGCCACAGCACGCCGCGAGCCGGGTCGTACTCCTGCTCGTGCCAGCCATCGCCAAAGCCGAGGATCGGGCTGCCCGCGGGCTGCAGATCGAACTGCTCGACAGCGGCAGTCGCCGAGCGGCCGCCCGCGTCAACGACTTCGGCTCGGATCGAGAGCTCCGCGAACGGCCCCGGACCCGTACCGATCCCACCGGGCCAGGTCCAGGTGCGGAGGAAGAACCCCGGAGAGGGGTCTACCGCCCACGACGCCCTGTCCGCCCCGTCCAGCGCGAGAGTGAACGTCACGGCCGGCTCCCCGGCTCTTGCCAGGTTGCGGCCACCAAGAAGTACGTTCACAGGGCGGTCCTGCCGCCGGACAAGGACGCGAAGGCCGCCGCGGGTCAGCGCCTGCCCGCTCACGGCGGCCATCCCGGCGAGCCTCGGCGTCAGCGAGGCTCCGTCGAGCAGCATCCATCCGGGCGGGGCGAGTTCGTACCAGTCGAGTTCCGACGGGCGCACGCCGCCGAGCAGATTCGTCGGATCGAACGGCCACCGGTAGGAGGCAATGATCCGCCGGGCACGCGGGTCGATCTGCGCGAGACTGTGCCAGCGGTCCAGGCCGCTTGGTTCGGGCTCAGTCATGTACCACACGGGGTGCTCGTTGCCGTCCCGCCAGAAGTCGGCCAGGACGGCCCATTGGCGCTGAGCCTGCACCGGCAGGGCGGGAAGGTCCAGCACTTCTCCCCTCCACGCGACCGACAGCGCGTGGGACAGGCTGAGCACAGGCTCAGGCTCGGAAAGCCCGGCCGCTGTTCGCTCGGTCAGATCGGTCAACAGGCGCGCGGAGGGACTTCCGGCTCGCCAGAAGGCGACAAGCTTCGACTGCGTTGTCGCCATGCTCACCAGTACGATGGCACCGGTGCCGATCACCAGCGGCCAGCGCCCGGCTGCGCCGAGTGCGCGGACCGCGAGATACGCCACGACGGGCACGAGCGGAATGGCGTACCTGGTGTGGGGCGTTTCCTGAAACAGCAGATGAAAGGCGGTGTACGGGATCGCGATGGCCAGAAGCGCGGTCAGGGTCTTCCTGCCGCGCCGCAGGAGGACGAAGACGCCGATGGCCGCCAGCACCAGCATCGCCACGCCCACGGCAATCGAATCCCAGGGACGGATGAAGGTATCGATCAGTGACGCGGCCAAGGCCCTCAGGCTCGGATGCGTCGCCAGGATGGTCGCATCGCTCCAGTCCTCGCCCGCCTGGGTGCCGAAGGCCGCCCAGTAGGCGGTCAACCCGCCACTGGACACCAGCAGGGGAACAGCCCAGACGAGCGTCCCGGCGACAAACCAGACGGCGCTGCCGATCAGCGCTCCCGCCGCGGCCCGGCCGGCTCGATCGACGAGCACGAAGGCGAGGAGCGGGAGCGTGAGCCAGACGGCCTGGGACCGCACACCGATGGCCAGCGCCGACAGGAATGCTCCGGCCAGGAGAAGACGACCCGAGCGCACCGCTCGCGCCTGTGCGGCGGCCGCGTCACCCCCGGCCCTCGCATTCTGCGCGGCGAGCCCGGCAGCCAACACGCCCTGGGCGAGGGCGACGACTCCGAACCCTGCGACGTCGGTCATCGGGCGGGACGCGCTCAGCCAGACGAGTGGCGCGGAGAGCGTCACTGCCGATGCGGCGACCGACGGCTCCAGAAGGGGCGCGCGGCCGGTACCGTTACGCGTCTCGCCGCCGGCGCCCGTATCGGCCCGTTCGAGCGCGCCAAACAACGTCCACAGCCCGAACGCGGCAAGCGCACCGAACAGCACCCCCCAGACGGCGAGGGCCTGCGCGTCGGGCAGGACGAGCGCCGCCAGCTTGCCGAGCGCGATGAGGATCGGGTAACCGGGAGGATGGGGCCGATGCCGGGCGGGATCGAAGTCGTGGATACCCAGTGCCAGGTTCACCGAATCGATGTCGGCCAGCGTCGACGCCATGAACGGCAGGTGGAGAACGAGGAAGATCAGGGCCAGTCCGGTAACCATCCCGCAGTCCCGGGTGCGGCAGCGACGGCGCGTGAAGGCGAGCATCGCCGGCTCCCTATATGCGTTCGAGCGGTAGCACCCGGTTCAGGCTGCCCTGGCGGTACCCCTGCAGATCGAGCGCGACGTACTCGTAGCCTGCGGAGCGGACGGCCCGGACGATGGCTTCTCGGGCGTCGGCCTGCAGGGCTCGCTCCAGCTCGTTGCTCCCAAGCTCGATCCTTGCGAGGGTCCCGTGGTGCCGCACGCGGCACACGCTGAAGCCCAGCAACCGTAAGGCGTCCTCGGCGGTCTCGATCATCCGCAGCCGTTCCGGCGTCACCTCGGTGTGGTAGGGGATGCGGGACGACAGGCAGGCCGATGCGGGCTCGTCCCACGTCGGCAGACCCGCGCGTCGCGACAGCTCCCGGATGTCGGCCTTGGTGAGATCGGCGTCATCGAGGGGGCTCAGGACGCCGAACTCGCGGGCGGCCTGGCGGCCCGGCCTGTAATCGTTCCGATCGTCGCCGTTGGCCCCGTCGAGGACCGCGGCGATCCCGCGTTCACGCGCCAGCCGGGTGAGCCGGGAGAAGAGCTCGTGCTTGCAGTGGTAGCAGCGGTCGGGCGCATTGGCGCGGTAGCCGGGATCGTCCATTTCGCCGGTCGAGATGAACTCGTGCCGCAGACCGAACTCGCGGGCCACACGCGCGGCCAGTTCGCGTTGCCGCGATGGGTAGCTGGCGCTCTCGGCCGTCACACACAGTGCCCCTTCGGCGAGCACCGAGGTGGCGACCCACGCCAGGTAGGCGCTGTCGGCGCCACCGCTGTAGGCCACGACGACCGAGCCGAGCGTGGCGAGTGTGGATTCGAGCCTGGCCTGCTTCCGAAGCAGGTCGCCATCCGGGGCGCTGGGGGCGGGGGTCTCCGGCGATGCCGTCACTCTTCCCAGTCCTCGTCCTCTTCGTCTTCCTCGTCCTCGTCGTCCTCGTCGTCGTCGTAGTCATCGTCGTCGTCCGACAGGACTTCGAGATCGATGGGGTTCGATCCGACGACTTCGAGGGTCGCGCCGCAGTTGTCACACTCGAGCGTGTCGCCCTTCTCGACATCGTACTCGTCGACGTCGATTTCGAAGTCGCACTCGGGGCACGTCGCCATACCGCCTCCCTGCGGGTGAGCCCACGGACGGGCGCCCCGCGGTTCCTATCCTTCCGGACTCCAGACTCGCCCGCGCGTCCGGGGACTGCGCCGGGGCCTCGAACGGAGCCTGGATTATAGCGCAAGGCACTCGGGGGCGGCCCTGACTCGCCGCCTCCCGCGAGCCGCCTCCCGGAGCTCATTCGTGCTGTCGAAGGACTAGTGCCCTGGAACCGTGATGCCTCACACAATTCCCGGGCGGGGCATCCCGCCTGGCGGCGTTGCTCCTCCCTCACATACCGGGAGTATGCTCAGTCGTCGCGCCTGGCCAGCCGGGCGCCGCG
>JBFMFH010000044.1:0-6872 GCA_040752275.1 Acidobacteriota bacterium | reverse complement strand
CCGAGCGGGTGGCGCCGGACGGGCGCCCGCCGCGGCGGAAGACCCTCAGCCGTGGTCATGTTTGTGGGTCTGAGCAGCGGTGGGCTGTCCGGCGACAGGACCCGCGAGGGAAGGATCACAGACGAGCGCGGCGGGCGACCGGGATCAGCCTGGGGGCCAGCGCAGAGGCCGTCCGCCCAGCAGATGCAGGTGGATGTGGAACACTGTCTGGCCCGCCTCGCGGTTGCAGTTGAACAGCGTGCGGTACCCGCGCCGAGCGATGCCGAGTTCGTGGGCCAGTGCGGCCGCCCGGCGCAGCATCATGCCGACCAGGGCATCGTCGGCTTCGACGAGGTCGTTCAACGTGCTGATGTGCTGGCGCGGCACGATGAGCACGTGGACCGGCGCCTGGGGGTTGATGTCGTGGAAGGCGACGAGCCGATCATCCTCGAACAGCCTCTTCGCGGGCAGTTCGTTGGCGATGATGCGGCAGAAGAGGCAGTTCATACGGAGACCGCGGACCAGTTTATCCTCTGCCCACCCGCCGCGCGACGGCAACGCGGGGAATGCCTGCGTAGTCAGGACGGATCGTCAGCAACTCGAGCCGTGTGTCGGATTCGACCGTGTCCCTCACTCCCGCCTCCTGTCCACAGCCGAACTCGAATACGAGCAGGCCGCCCGGTGTGAGCCGCGACGCTGATGCGGGCACGAGCCGGCGGATGACGTCGAGACCGTCCGGCCCGCCGTCGAGTGCCCCCGTCGGCTCGAAGTCCCGCACCTCGGGCTGGAGTGAGGCAATCTCGCCCGTGGGCACGTACGGGGGGTTGGAGACGATCACATCCAGGACAGCCGGGACTTGGGATTCCCGACTTCGCCACGCTTGCTGCCGCGAGGCTTCGTGGCAGGCGGAAGTCGGGATTCGCGCAGACAACAGATCGGCGCGGACAAGGGTCACGCGCTCTCCAGCGCCGTGGCGCTCGACGTTGTGGCGGGCGATCTCGAGGGCCTTGCCGGACACGTCGCTGGCGATGACGCGAACGTGGGGCAGACACCGGGCCAGCACCACGGCGAGGCACCCCGAGCCGGTGCCGATGTCAGCCACGAACAGGGACCGGGGGCCGGGGGCCGGCGACCGGCTCAGCACTTCCTCGACGAGGAGTTCGGTTTCCGGGCGAGGCACGAGCACGCCGGGAGCCACGCGGATCTCCAGTCCCCAGAACTCGCGGACGCCCGTGATGTACGCGGCAGGCTCGCGCTGCTCCCGCCGGGCGACGAGCGCCTCATACGCCGCTGCGAAGCCTGGTGGAGGCGGCAAGTGCCGGTGGAGGATCAGCTGACTCCGATCCCCCAGGCCCAGGGCGTGGCGTGCCAGCAGGTCGGCATCGAACGCCGCATCACCAGGCTCAAGCCCGGCCCGTTCCAGGCGGGCTCGAGCCTGCAGGACGGCCTCATGGACGGTCATCAGGCGAAACTGCCGTGGCCTCCTTCAACCGCTCGGCGGTGAAGTAGGTCACCACCTCGTCGATCAGTTGGGTGAGATTGCCGTCGAGGACGTCGGGCAGACGGTGCGTCGTGAAGTTGATGCGGTGATCGGTGATGCGGTTCTGCGGGAAGTTGTAGGTGCGGATCTTCTCGGAGCGCTCGCCCGTGCCCACCTGGCTCTTGCGGTCCTTGGCGATGGCTTCCTGCTGCCTGCGCATTTCCATCTCGTAGAGACGGGCGCGGAGCACCTTCATAGCCTTGGCCTTGTTCTTGATCTGCGACTTCTCGTCCTGCTGCGAAACCACCATGCCCGTCGGAATGTGCGTCAGGCGGACCGCCGAGTACGTCGTGTTGACGCTCTGGCCTCCCGGGCCGCTCGAGCAGAAGGTATCAACCCGAATGTCCTTCGGATCGATCTGGATGTCGACCTCTTCGGCTTCGGGCAACACGGCGACCGTTGCCGTCGACGTGTGAATACGGCCACTCGCTTCGGTAGCCGGCACGCGCTGAACGCGATGAACGCCGCTCTCGTACTTCAATCGGCCATAGACCTTCCTGCCCGAGATCTCGACGATGACCTCCTTGAGGCCGCCGACGCCCGTCTCGTTCGACGACAACGACTCGACGCTCCAGCCCTGGCGCTCGGCGTACCGCGAATACATCCTGAACAGATCGGCGGCGAACAGTGCCGCCTCTTCGCCGCCCGTCCCGGCGCGGATCTCCAGGACGACGTTCTTCTCGTCGTTCGGATCCTTGGGCAGCAGCAGAACCTTGATCTCGCCCAGCAGCGACTCGGACTTCGCTCTCAACTCGGGAATTTCCTCGAGCGCCAGTGCCCGCATGTCCTGATCGTCACCCTTCGCCAGCTCCTCGGCCTGGACGAGGTTCGACATCACGGCCTTGTACTCGCGGTATCGCTCGACGAGCGGCTCGAGGTCAGCCAGCGCCTTGGCGTGCGTCCGGTACTGGGTCGCATCGGCCTGGACGCCAGGATTACCAAGCAGCGTCAGCAAATCGTCGTACTTCGCCTCGACGGCATTCAGCTTGTCCAGCATCAGTCGCAGTCGTCACTCCAGGGCTTCATCCCTGGAGATGATTCATCCTCCGGAGACCGGCGGCAGGAAGGCGACTTCGTCGCCCTCGTTCACCAGCGCCGAGAACGGTGCGAACTCCGCGTTGACCGCGGCCGAGAGCGCCGGACGAAACGCGGTCAGTTCCGGCCACTCGGCGGCCAGTGCGGACCACACGTCCTCGACCGTGCACGCCGGGGGTACCTGGCGTTCCAGGCTGCCGGCGCGGGCGATGTCCCGCAGCCGCGCGAACAGCAGGATCCTCACGCGCAACTCGTCACCCCGCCTGTTCCTCGAGCTGGCCCCGCGCCCGGGCCAGGGCGACGGCGCGCGCGGCGGCGTCGGCCGGATCCGCCGTGGCTCCCTCAAGCCATGCCTGACCGCCCTCGAAGACCTCGCGTTTCCAGATCGGCACCACCTGCTTGATCCGCTCGATGGCAAATCGGCAGGCCTGGAAGGCCTCGGCCCGATGGGGCGACGCCGCTACGACGACGACGCTGGCGTCTCCCGGGTCCAGGCGCCCGATCCGGTGCCGCACCGCCAGACGCACCGAGGGCCACTCCCGGGCAACCTCGCGGCCGATAGCGTCGAGGGCCTTCGCCGCGAGCGGCTCGTACGCCTCGTACTCGAGGTGAGAAACCTGACGTCCCAGATTCTGATCCCGGACGGTGCCCACGAACGTCGCGATGGCCCCGAATCGGCCAGGTGGCGCATCGTCCAGCGCCAGCCGCACCAGGCTCGTCAGGTCGAGGGGATCCGCGGAGATGCCCAGCAGCGACGGCGTCATCGGAGGCAGGAGTTCAGTATACCCCTATCGGACTGCGCCGCCGGCGTCCGGCCCCCGGACGAACACGAGGAAGAACTGGAACGGAAGGAACGTCTCCCGGCTGAAGAGCGTGAGCCCGGCGGCCGTCGCATCGCGGATGACCTGCTCCGGGTCGACCCGCTCCTCGAGGGGTGGGCCCGGTCCAAGGCCATCCATCTTGTACTCGACGATGCCGAGGCGACCGCCCGGTCTGAGCGCTGCGGCGGTGTTGCGCAGCATCGGCACGGGATTCTCGAACTCGTGGTAGGTGTCGACGATCAGCACGGCATCGAGCTGCCCGGCTGGCAGCTTCGGATCGTCGGAGGTTCCCAGCACGGTTTCCACATTACGCCTGCCCTCGCGAGCCACGCGCCGCCTCGTGGCTTCGAGCATCTGGTGCTGGATGTCTTCGGCGTACACAAAACCGTTCGGCCCGACCCGGATGGCCAGCCGCATCGTGAACCAGCCACCGCCTCCGCCGATGTCACCCACGACGGAGCCTTCGGCAATTCCGAGCGCGTCCATGATCTGGCCGGGCATCTGCCAGAGATCCCGGTCGGGTCCCTCGAGCAGCCCGAGGTCCCGAGGCGGGAAGAGCCGCCCGTGCCGCGGCCGCTCCTGGGCGAACGGGGCGGCCGGCGGCAGGATGAGGCAGACGCAGACCCACACGGCGCAGCGAATCCCGAATCCCGAATCCCGAATCCCGAAGGTGCGTGTCCCGCTCACGGCGAAGCCTCAACTGCGCGCTGAAATGGGTATATACTCGCCGCCATGTTACCAGCATTCTTCGACAGCATGCTCGAACTCATCATCAAGACATCGACCGATTTGCCGCCAGACGTCCGCGCCGCTATGCGTGCCGCCCAGGAGCAGGAACCGCCCGACACGAGGGCCGGCCAGGCGATGTCCATCATTGCCGTCAACATCGACCAGGCGGCCGATGACGAAGGGGCCATCTGCCAGGACACCGGCATGCCCACCTTTGAGGTCAACGCGCCGCGCGGCGCCGATCAGATCGGGATGGCGGAGGAGATGTGCAAGGCGATTGCCGAAGCCACCAGACGCGGCAAGCTCCGTCCCAACTCCGTGGATTCCATCACCGGGAAGAACTCCGGCAACAACTTGGGTCCCGGCACCCCGGTCATCCACTTTCACCAGTGGGAACGGAACGACATCGAGGTGCGCCTGATCCTGAAGGGCGGCGGCTGCGAGAACTGCAACGCCCAGTACGCCGTGCCCGTGGAACTGCCCAACCTCGGCCGGGCCGATCGCAACCTCGAGGGCGTGCGCAAGTGCATTCTGGCCGCCGTCTGGCAGGCACAGGGCAAGGGCTGCAGCCCCGGCGCGGTCGGCGTGTGTATCGGCGGCGACCGCGCCTCGGGATACGCCCACGCCAAGCAGCAGCTGTTCCGCACCTTGGATGACGTGAACCCCGATCCGACGCTGGCGGAGCTGGAAGCCCAGATCATGGGGACCGTCAACACGCTCGGCGTCGGGCCGATGGGCTTCAGCGGAAAGACAACGCTCATCGGGTGCAAGATCGGCGCTCTCAACCGGCTGCCGGCGAGTTTCTTCGTCAGCGTCGCGTACGACTGCTGGGCCTTCCGGCGCCTGGGTGTCATCTGTGACGGATCGACCGGCCGGATCGGGCAGTGGCTGTACCGCGATCCGTCGAGTCTCGTGGTCCCCATGGCCGACCAGGCCGGGTTCCAGCGGACCGGCCGCGAGGTCGTGCTCACCGCGCCGTTCGACGAAACGTCCATCCGGGCGCTGAAGGTCGGCGATGTGGTGCTGCTCAACGGACGCATGTTCACCGGCCGCGACTCGGTACACGCCTATCTGATGAAGAACGAACCGCCGGTGAACCTCGACGGCGCGGCGCTCTACCACTGCGGACCCGTGGCGGTGAAGGACGGCGAGCGGTGGAAGATGAACGCCGCCGGACCCACGACCAGCATCAGAGAGGAGCCGTACGAGGCCGACGTCATCCGTCGCTACGGTGTCCGCGTCATCATCGGAAAGGGCGGCATGGGCGCGAAGACCGCGGAGGCGCTCAAGGAGAAGGGCGCCGTCTACCTGAACGCCATCGGCGGCGCGGCGCAGTTCTACGCCCGCTGCGTCGAACGCGTCGATGGCGTCTCGCTGATGGAGTTCGGCATTCCGGAAGCGATGTGGCACCTGCAAGTCAGAGATTTCCCGGCCATCGTGACGATGGACGCACACGGAAACAGCCTGCACAAGGACGTGGAAATCGAGAGCGCCAAGGCGCTGGCCTCGCTCAAGGGGTAAGAACAGAGGCGGCGGAATCGGTGCGTCGTGGTTCAGCGCGACGCCAGCACCGCCGCTCCGAGCAGTCCCGGGTCCGGGTGCAGGATCACGTGCACCGGAATCGACGCCATGAGGTCCCTCATGGGTGCTTTGTCGAGAAAGCCGGCGAGAAACTGCGGGCCTCGCAGTGCGGCCAGGATCCTCGGCGCGATGCCACCGCCCACATAGAGTCCCGAGGTGGCCATCGAGCGGAGCGCCAGATTGCCGGCCTCGGCGCCGAGGACCGACACGAAGATGTCGAGCGCCTCGACACACGCCTGGCAGCGCCCGTCCATCGCGGACGCGCTGATGTTCGCTGCAGCGTCCGCCGCCGTGGTGTCCACTTCCACGCACGGGGTCGGATGCGTGAATCGGTGGATTGAGACCAGCCCCGGGCCGGAGATGACGTCCTCATAGCTGGCGCGGCCGAGCCGGGTCGTCAGGTCCTGCAGGAGCGCGATCTCCCGCGGCGTGCGCGGAGCGAAGTCCGCGTGCCCCGCCTCGCTCGGCGACGGAATGAACGTGCCGGCCACATTGTGCAGAAGGGACTCCCCGAGTCCCGTGCCCGGCGCGATCAGGGCCGCGTTGCCCGTCGGGTCGGGGAAGCCCGCCTGCAACGGGGCGAGCTCGCGGTCTTCCAGCACCGGGACGGCGTACGCCATGGACGTGAGGTCGTTCGCCAGCCGCACACGCGCGATGCCGGCCCGGCTCGAGAACCTGCGCGCATCGATCTGCCAACTCGCGTTGGTCAACTCGACTCGGTCGTTGCGCACCGGGCCGGCGACGCCAAAGGCCGCGCTCGAGATGGCGGACCGATCCAGGCCGTGGTCCGCGATGAACCGCTCGACCATCTCTTCGAGCCCGGGAAACCCGGCCGTCGAATAGGTCGCCATCTGCATCGGGCGTGGTCGTCCGGTGCCGGCCTCGAACAGCCCCAGCCTCGTGTTGGTGCCGCCGATGTCGCCCGCGAGGATCATGGTCAGAACTCCGCGTTCCAGATCTCCGGCGTCCCCCGGCCCAATCCTGCAACGCCGGACTCGATGCGTGACCGGTCGCCCACGGCCACGACGAGAAGACGGTCCGGGTCCAGGTGCAACCGCGCCGCGCGTGTCACGTCGGCAGCACTCGACCCGTTGACACAGGGCGAGAAGCGCTCGAAGGTGTCGTCGGGAAGCGCGTGGACGACGAGCTGCGCGAGAGCATGCCCCACCTGCCCTGACGACTCGAAG
>JBFMFH010000043.1:0-14263 GCA_040752275.1 Acidobacteriota bacterium | reverse complement strand
GAGCCGTGATGCCTTGCAGAAGTCCCGGAGCGCGGCGCCCGGCTGGCAAGGCGCGACGACTGAGCATGCTCCCGGTATGTGAGGGAGGAGCAACGCCGCCAGGCGGGAGGCCCCGCCCGGGAATTGTGTGAGGCATCACGGCTCCAGGGCACTAGCATCTGCTCAGAACCCGGGAGGCCGCATGCGTTCAGTGTCCCGCACGATGATTCTGGCATCGGTGGCCGTAGCTGCGACGGTCGCCCTCGCAGGCGCGCAGCAGAAGAAGAAGCCGTTCACCTACGAGCAGGTGTTCGGCGCGCCGGGCGGCCCGCCTGGGGGTGGCCGCGGTGGCAGCGGTCTGATGGGGCAGCTGCCGCGCGTAACCGGCTGGCTCGATGACGACTACTACCTCGAGATGCGTGAGGATCCGGCCGACAAACAGACGAAGACGTTCAAGGTCAGCGCTGCGGACGGCACGGCGACTGTGCACGCCGGCGCGTCTCCGGGCCCCGGCGGCGGTCGTGGAGGGGTCGGCGGTGGCCGCGGCGGTGGCCAGTCAGTGCCCGGCGGGCGGTGGTCCGTCTCGTTGCGCCAGGGCGACCTCTATGCATTCGACACCGAGACGAAGACGTCACGGCAGCTGACCGCGACCTCCGGCGAGGAGCGCAGTGCGCGCCTCTCGCCCAACGGCAGGCTCGTCGCCTATACCCGCGATGGCAATCTGTTCGTCTACGACCTCGAGAACAGCCTCGAGAGGCAGGTCACCACCGATGGCGGCGACCTCGTCTACAACGGCTGGGCATCGTGGGTCTACATGGAGGAGATTCTCGGCCGCGCGAGCGCGTACGCGGCGTTCTGGTGGTCGCCTGACAGCACGAAGCTGGCCTTCATGCGCTTCGACGACACGCCCGTCCCCGTCTTTCCCATCTACCACGCCGACGGGCAGCACGGGGAACTCGAACGGCAGCGGTATCCGAAGGCCGGTGACCCGAACCCGTGGGTCAGCATGGCGGTCGCGAATGTCGCCGACGGCAAGGTCACGTGGATGGACTTCGACGAGAAGGCCGATCACTACATCGCCTGGCCGTTCTGGACTCCGGACAGCCGGCTGCTGACCGTGCAGTGGATGAACCGCGGGCAGGACGTGATTCGCTTCTACAACTGCGACCCGGCCACGGGCGAGAAGACGATGATCTTCGAAGAGAAGCAGAAGGCGTGGGTCGAGTGGTTCGAGGACCTCGCGTATCTGAAGGACGGCAGCTTCCTGCTGCGCAGCGCCGTGGACGGCTGGGAACACCTCTACCTCTACGGCGGGAACGGCACGCTCAAGAAGCGCCTCACCTCGGGCGAGTGGCGCGTCAACTCGGTCGTGCGGATCGACGAAGCGGGCGGCTACGTCTACTTCGTCGGCAGACCGACAAGGACGTGGGATTCACATCTGCTCCGGGTGAAGATGGACGGCACGGGCCTCGAGACCCTGACAAGGGGAGAGGGCGTCCACCGCACACAGCTGTCACCCAATGCCAAGTACTTCATCGACACCGCCAGCACGATCGCCACGCCGCCGGTGATGAACCTGTATCGCATCGACGGCACGCTCGTTCGCAAGCTCGGCGACCAGAAGACCGCCGCGATGGACGAGTACGCCTGGGGCCGGGGCGAGATGTTCACCATCCCGTCCGAAGACGGGCAGTTCCAGCTGCCGGGCTACTGGGTGCTGCCGCCCGACTTCAATCCCAAGGACACCAAGAAGCAGTATCCGGTTCTCTTCACCATCTACGGGGGCCCGAACGCCGGCCAGGTGAACAACAGCTTCCCGTCGCTGCCGGCACACTACTGGGCGCAGCGCGGCGTCATCACGGTCAGCGTCGATCACCGGGGCAGCGGCCACTTCGGGAAGAAGGGCGTCGACCTGATGCATCGCCAACTCGGCAAGTGGGAAATGGCGGATCTGATCACGGCCACAAAGTGGCTGCGATCGAAGCCCTTCGTTGCCAAGGATCGCATCGGGATTACCGGCAGTTCGTACGGAGGCTACACCACGCTCATGGCCCTGACCTACGGGGCCGGTGATTTCAACTTCGGCGCTGCCGGATCGTCGGTGAGCGACTGGCGGCTGTACGACACGGTGTACACCGAGCGCTACATGGACACGCCGCAGGAGAATCCCGAAGGCTACAAGAACGGCGCTGTCCTCACGTGGATCGATCGCTACAAAGGCGGGCTCCGGATCACCCACGGCACCATCGACGACAACGTCCACGCGCAGAACTCCGTCCAGGTCGTCGACTGGCTGACGTCGCACAATCAGCCCTTCGAGCTGATGCTGTACCCGGACAGCCGTCACGGCATCCAGGCCAATCAGCGGGCGCACCTGACGCGCGAGACGCATGATTTCTGGATGAGGAACCTGCTGGAGAAGAAGTAGATAGTAGACAGTAGATAGTAGACAGCAGACGGGTGAACGCGTGCCACGACCGCGCGGGTGGCGCCGGACGGGCGCCCGCCGCGGCGGAAGGCCCTCAGCCGTGGTCATGTTTGTGGGCCTGATCAGCGGTGGGCTGTCCGGCGACAGGACCCGCGCCGGTTGTGGAACCGTCTCCTCGACACCAGGACGAACGCGTGGTTCGAGTCTTTGCACCGGCGACGGTGTCCAATCTGGGCCCGGGATTCGATGTCCTGGGGCTGGCGCTCGCGCGTCCGGGCGACATCGTCGAAGCCGAGACCTCGGATCGACCGGGTGTGGCTCTGGTGGAGGTGACCGGCGAGCAAGGAGCCTTGCCGCGTGACGCGGGCGCGAACTCGGCCAGTGTTGCCGCCGCCGATGTGCTCCGGCGCTACGAGTCGGCGGCGGCCGGGCGCCCCGCCGCCGCTCCGGCCGTCACCGGCATCTGGCTTCGTCTCCACAAGCAGATGCCTCTTGCCAGCGGGCTCGGCAGTTCAGGAGCCTCGGCGGCAGCCGGCGCATTCGCGGCCAATGAGCTCCTCGGGCGGCCCTTCTCGTCCGCCGAACTCGTCGAGAGCGCCGCAGCTGGTGAACGGGCGGCGTGCGGATCGCCGCACGCGGACAACGTCGCGCCCTCACTGCTCGGCGGGATCACGCTCGTGCGCAGCTACGATCCGCTCGAGGTGGTCCGGCTGCCCGTACCGGCCGGTCTGTTCGTCGTGGCCGTGCACCCTCACTGCAAGGTGTCGACGGCTCGAGCCCGCGCGCTGCTGGCCGCGTGCAGGTTCCCGCTCCCGGACATCGTGGCGAACGCCGGGAATCTCGCCGCGATGGTTGCGGCCCTCTACCGGGGCGACCTCCCGCTCCTCGGGCGTACCATCGAGGATCGTCTGGTGGAACCGGTGAGGGCGGAGCTGATACCCGGATTCGGAACCGTCCGGCGGGCCGCGCTCGAGGCGGGCGCGCTCGGGTGCTCGATCTCGGGCTCCGGACCCACGCTGTTCGCCCTCGCGGATGCCGACGATGGAGCTGCGCGAGTGGCACTGGCGATGCGCGCCGCATTCAAGTCGGCTGCCGGCCTGGAGAGTGACGCCTGGATGGGCCCCGTCAGCGGGCAGGGTGCCCGCGTGGTGCACCCGTGAGGCTCGTCAGCACAGCCGGGCACGCGCCCGAATCATCGTTCCGTGAAGCGGTTGTGGCCGGCCTCGCGCCGGATGGCGGGCTCTACATGCCCGTGGGCCTGCCGCGTCTCGTGCCGGACCTGGCACAGTCACGGCCCGGGTTGGCGTTCGACCAGCTCGCCGCGACGCTCGCGCGGGGACTGCTGGCAGACGAGTTCTCAGGGGACGTCATCGAACGCCTGACGCGCGAGGCGCTGGACTTCCCGGTCCCTACGCGTCCGCTGACCGACCGGCTGTCTCTACTGGAGCTGTTCCACGGCCCGACGCTCGCCTTCAAGGACTTCGGCGCGCGCTTCCTCGCCCGTTTCTTCGGCCACCTGCTGGCCGAGCGCGGCGAATCCGCGACGATACTCGTGGCCACCTCGGGCGACACCGGAAGCGCCGTCGCGCAGGGCTTCTGGCGCGTGCCGGGCATCCGCGTGGTTGTGCTCTACCCCGCCGGCAAGGTGTCGCGCTTTCAGGAAGCGCAGATGGCCACCATGGGTGGCAATATCACCGCGGTACGTGTGCCCGGCGTGTTCGACGACTGCCAGCGCCTCGTCAAGACGGCGTTTCGGAGTCCGGCGCTGGCCGGGCTCCGGCTGTCGTCCGCCAACTCGATCAACATCGGGCGCCTGCTGCCGCAGTGCTTCTACTACGTCGCGAGCTACCTCGCGGTGTCGGCCGGCCCCAGCGCCCCCATCACCTTCGTCGTCCCGTCGGGCAACCTCGGCAATCTGACGGCAGGTCTGTTGGCGTCGCAGATGGGCGTCCCCGTGGCGACCTTCGTCGCCGCAAGCAACGCCAACGACGTCCTGCCGGAGTTCCTCGACACCGGCACCTACCGGAGCCGCCCGTCGGTCCCGACGTTGTCGAACGCGATGGACGTGGGAGACCCGAGCAACTTTGCGCGCCTGCTCGCTCTGTGCCGCGACGCCGCCGGCATGCGGTTGGCCTTGCGCGGCGAGCGCGTGAGCGACGCTGACACGCGGGCGGCCATCAGGGACGCGTGGCGGGCGCACGGCGTGGTGCTGGATCCGCACACGGCTGTGGGCTACCGGGCAGCCACCCGACTCCTCGAACGCGGCGCGGACGGTCCTGTCGTCGTGCTGGCCACGGCGCATCCCGCCAAGTTCGCGGACACGATTCGCGAGGAGCTGGGATTCGAGCCTGAGATGCCCGAGGCTGAGCGAGGGTGGGAGAACAGGGCGCTTCTCGCGGTCGATCTACCCGACACGGATGCCGACACATTGACCGAGCTGCTCTTGAGCCTGACCTGAGCCGGCTTGGGTCGCTGCTACGCCGCCGGCGCGCGGCCGGGCGCGCGGTCGTGGTCCGCTGCAGTGCCGCTCCTGGGGCTGCGAGAATCCGAACGTGCGAGTGTAGCACCCCGGCGATGCTTGGGGTCTGGACACCCGGGGGCCGGCGCGTCGACGAGCACAGCCGTCGCTCCATCGTAGAGCTCGTAGACCCCGACCGCGCACCCGCACGGGAGGTGCTCGCCCTTGAGGACCCGGAGGATCCTGGACATAGGTCCCGTCCTGTTCTGGCAACGCGGCGGGCCCCTGCCCGCCTCGCGAGCCTCCCAGGAGCTCCGTCACCACTGAAGAGCTTAGACAGACGAACCCGACGGGCAGTTACGCCGCGCGAGCGTGGCCCTCTACCTTTCCGAGATGCATCACGTTGCGAATGGCCGGACGCCCGTCGGGGCGGCGATAGGACTCGACGATGCGCCAGTACCGCGATTCCTGAATACTCGCTCGCGGTGGGACAAGCTCATTGCAACTCTACTCAGGAATCGGTGTCCTAGCGCCTGTCCACGTCAAGGCGCTGGACCCTCCGCGTGATACCGGCAACCTGCGTCATGAGCGCGTAGGCGTACTCAATAGCCCCATACCCCTGGGGGTCCTCAAGCTCCTTGTCCTTGTTGCCTGCAACTCCGTCGAACTTCAGCAGCCAATACGTGAAGCCGTCGCCGGCCGGAAGCTGCCCGGACCGCACCTCATTGGTGTGTTGATTCCATGCGATCACGGCCTTCGCCCTCGCACCACCCGCTGAGGTCCCAACCTTCAGGAGGTCGGCGAGGACCCTGCTTCGAGACTCGCCAGAGAAGCGCCCAGCGAGATTGCCGTGGTGCGTGAGCACGTCGGAAGCGAGCCTGACCAGGGCGTCGACGCTGAGCCTCGTGGAGCGTCGTGGTCTCGGTCCGAGCGCAGGGCCGTACTCCAGCGCTCCCATGCCCCGCGTTCCGGTGTAGCAGAGGCGCTCGATCGCGGTGAATCTCTGTCGAGCTAGTCGTCATAGATGGCGAATAATCGCGTGACGTTCTCAGCGCGGTTGCGGTGACACAGCCGCTGCTCGATGGACGCGAGCGCGCGCTGCCCCGCCCCTGCTGTCTTGCGACGACTTCGACAAGGCGGTCGGCTCGCCGGGGCCTTTCGCCCCAGGTCGTCGTTGCCTTCTGGTTCAGCGCGGCGGTGCAGCGAAGCGGCCAGGTGAAACTGTCTTCTGTCTTCTCCTGCCTACTGTCTCCTGATCTTCGCCCTAGCCGCCACCGCGACGATCCCGCTCAGGCCGATCAGGCCAATGAGATTCGGAAACACCTGGAGCCCGTTCAGCAGATCGCCCCAGGCCCAGACCAGGTCCACGCTGAGCGTCGCGCCGAGGGGAATGAGCAGGCAGTAGATCCAGCGATACGGGATGGCCACGCGGACACCCAGCAGGTACTCGAAGAACTGTTCGCCGTAGTAGGCCCAACCAATGAGCGTCGTGTAGCCGAAGAGGAACGCGCAGAACGCCACGATCCAGCCGCCCACGGTCGGGATGGCGGTTTCGAAGGCCTGGGCCACGGCAGCCGTACTGGTCAGGCCCGCCCCGCCGGCGCGGATGATGTCGATCGACTCCTGCGCCACACCGCTCACCAGGATCGTGAGGGCACTGATGGTGGAGGTCACGAACGAGACGATGAACACCTCCATCACGGCGTTCAGTCCCTGCTGCGCCGGCTGCGTGCTGCGCGCCGTGCCGTATGCCACGGCGGCGGTGCCGTACCCGGCCTCGTTCGCGTAGATGCCGCGGGCCAGCCCGTAGCGCATGGCGATGATGATGCCGATGCCCGCGCTGCTGCCCGCCGCCGCCTTGAACGACAGCGCCTCGCGCACGACGGTGGACAGCACTCCCGGCAGCTGCGATGCGTGGCTCAGGATGACGAAGAGGCCCCCAGCCAGGTAGAGCGCGACCTTCAGCGGCGACAGCTTCTCGGCAGCCCGGCCGATGGACTTCACGCCGCCGATGATGACGAGCCAGGTCAGGACGGCAATCGCCACGCCCGACACCCAGGTCGGGATCTCGAACTGGCTCTTCAGGACGATGGCCATCGAGTTGGGCTGCGTGAACGGTGTCGTGAACAGCGCCGCCGTCGCGGCGATGAGCGCGTACGTGCCCGCGAGCCAGCGCGACTTGAGACCGTCGCGCAGGTAGTACATCGGTCCCGACGAGCTGCCCTTCTCGTGAACGCCGCGGAAGGTGACACCGAGCACCGCTTCCGCGAACTTGATGGCAGTTGCAACGAAGCCGTACACCCAGATCCAGAAGAGCGCCCCCGGCCCGCCGGTGACGATGGCCGTTGCCACGCCGGCGATGTTGCCCGTGCCGATGGAGGCCGCGAGCGCGGTCATGAATGCCTGGAACGGCGACAGCGCGCCGGCGGCGCCGGTCTGGGCCCTGGGAACGACTGTCCGCACCGCCTCGGGAAGGCGGCGGATCTGGACGGCACCGGTCCGGACGGTCAGGAAGATCCCCGCCAGGATCAGAAGTACCATCAGTGGACCGGGCACCGGCCCGACCGGCGTGTTCCACGGCCCCCAGACGAAGTCAGCGGTCCAGAAGATCGCCCGGCTGATCGGGTCGAGCATGCGAGGGGTCTCCCGAGCGGCATCCTACCACACGGCCGCGCAGGAGCCCGTGGCGTCGTATCTCAGACGAACGTCGGCAGCGCGCCTCGGATGCTGCCGGAATGAAAGCGCAGGGCTCCTTCGCGGAGGACGGAGCGCAGCGCGTCCGCGTCGCCACGGTAGAGCCGACCGGACGGGTCGAGCACGGCGCGGCCGACCTCTTCCGCCGGGAGCTGTGCGATGACCTCCCTGGCCGCGGCGAGCTGGTCGCGCCAGGACCGGGACAGGTCCGCCGCACTCGGAGCCGGCCCGGAGAAGTCCAGTCCACGCAGTTCCGCGTCGGTGTACCGTGCAGTGCGCTGCGCTTCCTCGAGGATGCTGGCCGGGCTGAAGCCCGGGTCCTTGCCGCAGGCCGCCCACGACAGGTACCCGAGCGGCTGGATATCGCGCGTGCAGGTGAGCGTATCTACGAAGTCGCGGGGCTCGACGCGTCCGACCAGCGCCAGGACCTTGGATGTGGCCAGGTCGAAGGGATGCAGCACGAGACCCAGCTCGTCGTGCTCCACCAGCGGGAAGAACCGGAACGCGCTGTCGCGGGCCCACTGCATGAGCACAGTCGCGTCGCCGTCCCGGATCTCTGCTTCCACGAAGCCGGCGCGCTCACGAAAGACGCGCACGCCGAATCCCGCGCGCTCGAGCACGGCGCGGTCGTTCCTCCAGGCAGCCTCCAGCGCTTCGTCGGTGTCGTGAAACAGATCCGGATCGCGAGAGAGCCTGGGCGCGCCGAGCAGTTCGTTCAGCGTTGCCCCTCCGGCAAGGTAGCTCTCACCGCTTCGGAGCCGTTCGGCGGCTATGAGCCGGCAGACGCGGCGCTGGAAGGGGCTGAGACCCATCGTTTCAAGGCTCCTGCGCGCCTGAAGGCCTCGAGGTCTCCATGGCGCTGGATGTGGTCGAGCACGGTGAGGACTTCCGCGTCCGTCTCGGGATAGTAGCCCGGCGCCAGAAACCAGAGGCAGCGGCTCCGATAGGCGTCCACGAGGCGCCTGAGTTCGTCCGTGCAGGGCAGGGCCGTGCGTGCCATGCCCCATCATACGCGTGACTCCGCCGCTCCGTCACCCGGCGCGAAGCCATCGACGCCGAGGTCCGAGTCCCACCCGCCGCATCGCCCGGGCACCGGGGGGCTGGCCGAACAACGGGGATCCCAGGACTCCCGAGTAGACCTCCGGGTTGGTCCACCTCCCGGCTGCGGCCCCATCGGCCGCACGGCCCGAAGCCGGATTGCAGACGCCCGACCCTCTGCACGGACGGGATAAGATAGAGAGCTTCGGGATCCCACGGAGCTTCATGTCCTCACCTGCGCCCCGCGTGTCGAAGTTCGACCGATCGATCGTTGAAGGCCCCCTCGCCCCGGCGGTCTGGAAGCTCGCGTGGCCCACCATGCTCCAGAACGTCGTCGCCGGGCTGCAAGGCATTATCGACCACGCGATGGTCGGCCACTTCATCGGCTACACCTCGAACGCGGCGATCGGCGTCAGCTGGCAGATCTTCATTGTCGTCATCGTCTTCATTGCGTCGCTCTACGCCGGAATGGGCGTGCTCGTCGCGCGCTTCGCAGGTGCCGGCGAATCCGACAAGGTCAACCGCGTGGTCCACCAGGCGTTCCTGACGTCGGTGGCGCTGTCGGTGGTGCTGGCCACCGCCGGGTACTTCATCTCTCCCTACCTGCTGGACGTCGTGCGAGCGACTCCGCCCGTGAAGCAGGCCGCTCTTCCCTTCCTGCGGACGATGTTCCTGGGCAACGTGGGGCTGCTCATGTTCTTCATGCTGGGCGGAGCCTTCAGGGCCGCCGGCGACGCACGCACACCGCTGCGCCTGGGCATTACCGCCACCGTTCTCAATGCCGTCTTCAACATCGTGCTGATCCCGGGGCTCGGACCCGTTCCGCGCCTGGGTGCGTTTGGCGCCGCGCTGGGCACGGTGTCGGCCAATCTGATTGTCGCCGTCATCGGCAACTTCATGGTGCTGTCGGGGCGCCACGTCATCAACGTCCCGCGCCCGTTCACCTGGGCGCCGGACTGGGCGATCATCAGGTCAATCTTCAGGTTCGGCCTGCCATCCGGGTTTCAGGGCATCGCGATGAACATGGCCGGCGTCATGCTGCTGCGGTTCATCGGGTCCCTGAACGCGAGTGCCGAAGCGCAAGCCGCCTACGCGGTCGGATACACGGAACTGTTCTCGCTCATCACATGGACGTCAGTGGGACTGATGGGCGCCGCGGCCACCGTGACCGGCCAGAACCTCGGAGCCGGCCAGCCGGACCGGAGCATCCAGGGCGTGCGCGTCGCCTCGCGCATCGGCCTCCGTGTGGCGGGGGGGGTGGGCCTCGCCTTCTTCCTGATCCCGCAGTACCTGCTCGCCATCTTCGGCATGACCGACCCGCGAGTGCTCGAGATTGCCACGCTGCTGCTGCGGTTCCTGAGCGTCTCGGGGTTCTTCATCACGGTGGCGCTCGTCTATACCGGAGCCCTCCAGGGAACCGGCGATACGCGAAGCCCGCTCTACATCACCCTCGTCTCGCAGATTGTCGTTCCACTCGGTCTCTGTTTCGCCATCGACGCGCTGGGAACCCTGCAGGCCTGGCACATCTGGCTGGCAATCCTGTTGGGCCACATGAGCAGGTGCCTGCTGAGCGTCATGCGGTTCCGCCAAGGCCGCTGGCAGCAGATCATCGTGGACATCGGCCAGGCCCGGCCATGATCGGTTGACCTTCTACCTGGCTCGCCGGTCGGGAACCGGCCGCGGCGCGCGCTTCGGCGAAGGCCCGCTCGACCCGCGCCTTGGTCCTTCGATGTGCGAGTGACTCATCTGCAACGGATCTTGGTCTTCAAGACGTCCAGGGCCCGCAGGAGCCTGTCGAGATCCGACGGAACCTCGGACACGAATCCAACACGCCGCCCGGACTCCGGATGGTGGAAGCTCAGCCGCCAGGCGTGGAGGGCCTGACGGCCGATGCGTGGCAGGTCCGCAGGCTCGTCGATGGCGCCAAAACGGTATTGTCGCTCGCCCAGCAGCGGGTGTCCGCGCATCGCCGCCTGCACGCGGATCTGGTTGCGTTTGCCCGTCACCAACGAGACCTCGAGCAGCGTCGCCGCGCCGAATCGTTCGCGCACACGGTACCGCGACACCGCCTCCTTCCCGCCGGCGTCCTTCCCGTGCGCCCGCCGCTGCCTCAGACTCGACGTATCCCAGGCCAGCCTGTCCCGCCACGTGCCGCTGTCGGCGCGCACCTGACCAAGGGTGACGGCCAGGTACACCCGCTCGGGCGTTTGCGCCTCGAACTGGGCCTTCAGTCGGTCTCGGGCCGCTGCCGTCCGCGCGAACAGCACGAGGCCGCTGGTGTCGCGGTCGATCCGGTGGACGACGTAGTAGCGCGCGCGGGCCAGGTGCCGGGCGCGGTCGAGCAGCAGGTCGAGTACGGTCGGCTCGCTTCCCGCATCCCGGGGCAGGGGCTCGACCAGCAGCCCCGCAGGCTTGTCGACGATGGCGATCGAAGCGTCCTCGTAAACGACCCGCAGCGAGGGCCGGGCGCCGGCCACGGCGGCATCCGGCGATCGGGAGGAACCGGGCCGGTCGATCCAGAGTCCGACGCGATCGCCCGCCCCGACGCGCGTCGCCCGGTCGCGCCCCGCGGCTTCGCGGCCGTTCAGGAAGATCTTCCCGCGCTCGATCCACTCCGACGCCCGCGCCCTGGATCCCGCCTCCGTCCGGCGCACCAGCCAGACGTCGAGGCGGAGCCCGTCGTCGCCAGGGCCGACGATGATCTCCTGCACGGTTGAAGCATAGCACCCGGTGCAGGCGGGCCCCTCACACGCGGCGTTCGAGACCCGGCGTTCGGGACTCTCCGGGCGCTACAATGCGCGGTCATGGGGAGTCGGCACGATTCCACGCCGTCGACGGCCGCGGTCGCATCGGCCTGGGCGGTCCACCTGTACACGGCATTCGGAGCCGTGCTGGGCCTGCTCGCCCTGATGGCCGTCATCGACGGAGATGACCGTGCGGCGTTCTTCTGGCTGATCGCCGCGACGATCGTCGATTCCTCCGATGGCATGCTCGCCCGCCTCGCACGGGTGAAGGAACGAACGCCCCGCGTCGACGGCACCCGCCTCGATGACATCGTCGACTACCTGACCTACGTGTTCGTCCCCGCCGTCCTGATGCTGCGCGCGGGGCTGTTCCCGGCGGGTGCCGGCCTGGCCGTGGCCGCTGCCGTCCTTCTCGCGAGTGCCTTCGGCTTCAGCCGAACGGACGCCAAGGCGGAGGACCACTTCTTCACGGGATTCCCTTCCTACTGGAACATCGTAGCGTTCTACCTGTACGCAGGCGGCCTCTCGCCGCTGGCCAACGCGGGGATCGTACTGGCGCTGGCCGTCCTCGTCTTCGTGCCCGTGGGGTACTTGTACCCGTCGAGGACACCAGCGCTCAGGCGAACGACGATTGGTCTGGGAGGTGCCTGGGGCCTGCTCGTCTGCTGGCTCGTCTGGCGAGTGCCTGAGGTCCCGCGTAGCTGGCTGGCCGTCTCGCTCGCGTATCCCGCGTACTACGTGGGAGTCTCACTCCGGCTGCAGGCTCGGAGGAATCGGAACTCGACGTATAATCCGAAGACTCGAACACCCGGAACTGCCGGGTGACGTTTCCGTGTTTCCCAAGTCATCGCGTTCTGAGTCAGCGTGCGGAACCCACAACTGACAACCGAAGACTGAACGCTGAGAACTGAAGACTGCCCAGCGCGGCACAAGGAGAGCACCATGGCCGACAGAGCCCCCCAGAGCTACGCGAATCACGCGAGACTCGTCCCGGCATATCACTTCGTGGCATTCCCGTTGTTCGCCATCAACCTCCTCTACTGGGTCTACGTGACGGTCACCCGTTTCTCGTGGGGCAACCTGATCGGCCTGGGCACCGCAACCGCACTGGTCATCCTGTTCTTCGTCGCGCGCGTCATGGCGTTGACCGTCCAGGACCGCGTCATCCGCCTCGAGGAGCGGCTGCGGATGAGGGAGTTGCTGCCAGCGGACCTTAACTCACGCATCAACGACTTCACGGTCGAACAGCTCGTCGGGCTGCGCTTTGCCGGCGACGAGGAGCTGCCGGCGCTCGCACGCCGGGTGCTCGACGAGAAGCTCACCGATCGCAAGGTCATCAAGCAACTGGTCCGAAACTGGCGCGCCGACCACCAGCGCTGCTGAGCACCCTCGGTGAGGTTGACGCCCGAGACACTCCGGCGCGAGCACTTTGCCGCTCTCGCGCGCAAGACGTTCCTGGACGCAGCCTGCGCGAGTCTGGCGCCAAAGGCTGCGGCCGATGCCATTGCGACCTTCGTGGCGGACGTCATGGAGTGCCCGGCGCGCTCATCCACCGAGTTCCACATCATGCTCGACGCCGCGCGGGACAAGGCCCGGCCCGAAGCCGCCCGACTCATCGGAGCCGCGCCGCGGGACGTGGCGCTCGTCGAGAACACGTCACAGGCGCTGACCATCGCCGCTCGCGCCATGGCGCTTGGCCCGGACGATGAGATCCTGGTCCCGGACCTGGAGTACCTCCAGGTGCCGCTGGCCTGGCGCCAGGCCCCGGCGAGTCGCAGGCCGGCGATCACCCTCGTCGGTCACGTCGGCGGCGCGCTGCCGGTCGACGCCTTCGAAGCCGCCGCATCCGCACGGACGAAGGCGATCGTCATGAGTTCGGTGCAGTGGTCGAACGGCTTCCGGGCGGACCTCGAGGCCATCGGCGCGTTGTGCCGGCGGCGGGGATGGCTGTTCGTTGTCGATGCCATTCAGCAGCTCGGCGCGTTTCCATTGGACGTGTCGCGGGTTCCGGCCGACATCGTCGCGTGCGGCGGCCACAAGTGGCTGAATGCACCGTTCGGCGCCGGGTTCATGTATCTGCGGCCGGAGTCGCGCGACCGGCTGCGGCTGCCGATGTCGGGGTACTTGTCCGTGGAACCTCCGGAAGGCGGGTGGGCGGAGTACTTCCGCACGCCCGGCATCACGCCACTCCAGCCCGTGACCTTCACCGCCGAGGCCCGCCGGTACGAGAGCGGCGGCACCTCCAACTATCCGGGAGCGGTCGGGCTTGCGGCGTCGTTACGGCTCCTCAACGAACTGGGGCCGGGCGCGATCGAGGCGCACATCCGCATGCTGACCGGCGGGCTGCTCGCCGGCCTGTCGGAGCTGCCCGTGACCGTGGTGACGCCAGCCGATCCTGCGCACCGATCGGGCATCGTGACCTTTTCCCTGGGAGACGCGGCGCGCGAGGCGGCGCTCATCGATCGCCTGCTCGACGCGCGCGTCATGGTGTCGCACCGCTACACATCCGGCGTCGGCGGCGTCCGTGTCTCGTGCCACGTCTTCAACGCGGTGGAGGACATCGAACGCCTGCTGGACGTCACCGCCGGCTGGCTCGGCGTCCGGAGACCGACACACTGATCGGCAGACGAGCCCCGCCGCGGCCTGCGGCCGGAGGAGACCAAGACGGTGATCCGCAGCCAGAATCCAGGAGACAGGAGACAGGAGACAGGAGACAGAATGGGGTGAGCCGGCCTGATCGGCCGGCCTCCTTGTCGGCCCTCACGGGCCGGGCGAGACGAGAACGGGTTCACAATCGAGCGGGTGGCGCCGGACGGGCGCCCGCCGCGGCGGAAGACCCTCAGCCGTGGTCATGTTTGTGGGTCTGAGCAGCGGTGGGCTGTCCGGCGACAGGACCCGCGAGGGAAGGATCACAGACGAGCG
>JBFMFH010000042.1:0-39607 GCA_040752275.1 Acidobacteriota bacterium | reverse complement strand
TGCGCCGGTGGGCCGCCCCCCCCCCCCCCCCCCCCCCCCCCCCCCCCCCCCGGCGATGGAGGCCGGGACCGAGGCCGAATCGCCGGCCACGGCCGAGCCCCCGGCCGACATGTTTAGGGCCGGCGAAGGCCGCTGGGGCTCGCGCGAGGCGGAGATCCTTGCGGTCGAGTTCGTCGGCGAGGACGGCCAGCCCGCCCACGTGTTCTACTCGGGCGAGCGCGTGGACATCCGCATCAAGGTCCGCGCAAGGAAGCCCCTGACGGATTTCGTGGTCGGCCTCGGCCTCTTCAACGTCGAAGGCGTGTGCTGCTACGGAACCAACACCGATCTCGAGGAGTTCAAGGCCGATTGTCTCGACGGTGACGGGGAAGTCACCATCACCATCGACACCCTGGACCTCGTGCAGGGCACCTACAAGGTGGATGTCGCGCTGCACAAGCTCGACGGATATCCCTACGATTACCACCGGCTCCTGTACAGCTTCCGCGTGAAGTCCCGCTCGCGCGACATTGGCATCTACCGCCCGAAGCACACGTGGCGATTCAGCGGAGGGATCTCCTTCAAGGAAACCGTGCGGTAAGGTGCGGGCATCCGCGTCGCGACCGGGGACCAGGGGTTGGAGGCCGGCCCGTCCGCCTTCGCGGAACGCTCCGGCAGACCGCCGCAGCCTTGGCGGAGGCTGGTCAGGGCCGGCGGGCCTCTACGGTGCCGACGTCCCGAAGAGGCGCAGCGTCCACTGCCACAGGTGGTGCTCAATCCCGGCCCCGCTCGTGACGCGCAGCGTCCAGACGCCAGCCGCCGGCTCGCCCCAATGCCGGACGGAACCGAGCCTGATCCTCCCCGGCTCCTCGTTGCCCCCGTCCCGCGGTCGACCGGGCATCAACTGGCTGACGACGCCTTGAGGCGAAGTGAGCGTGACGACCAGCGAGCCTCTCGAGAACGTTTCGTAGTAGATGTCGACTTCCACGTGCTCGATCGTGAACGAGGGATTACCGGACGCGATGGTGATGGTGCTCCTGTGTTCGGTGTAGACGCTCCCTTCCGAGAGACTGAGCATCCGGATTCCCGCCGGGAGAGCCGTCTCCGGTGGCAGGAGCGACCACGAACCGGCGCGGCTCACGGCCGCGTGCGCGTCGAGGAGTCCGAACCCGAACCGATGGTGGTGCGGGAAGAGGCCGGCCGTCCAGTCGGCATCGGCCGGATCGAGCCGCACGGACGTTTCGCGCAGGATGCCCTGAACATCACGCCAGGTCAGTGCCGCATTCCGCTCGAGCATCAGGGCGGCGACGCCGGCGACGATCGCCGATGCTCCGCCAGTGCCGCCGAACGTGTCGGTATAGTCGCCTGTCGCATAGCCGGGTGATCCCTGGAGGTCGGTCGTCATCAGGCCGCGCGAGCCTCCGCTCGACGGCGCCACAACCACGAGTGCCGCGCACGGCTCACTGTAGTCCGCCACGTGTCCGGCGTCGGTGACGGCACCGGCGGCGATGGTGAACCGGCTGTTCGCGTATTCGTTGTAGTTGCAGTCGTCGCCGAGTTGGGCCCCGTCGCCCGAGGGCCACACGAACACCCGTCCCTTGCCGGAGCGACCATTCTGCGCAGCGTTCTGCAACGCGGCCTTCGCCTGCGACCCAAGAGGGCTGATTGCCTTGCCATCGTCGGCGGGACCGAGGCGGCCGGCGACCACGTGGATGTCGTCAAGCCGATGGGCGAGCGCCGAGGCTTCCTGGGAGTCGGTCGACTCGGCGCGTGGCAAGCGCAACCCCGCCAGCCTTGCTGACGGAGCGACTCCGCTGCCGCCATTCGCGTTGTCCTGTGTTCCTGCCGCGACGCCGCCAACCGCCGTGCCGTGCGGCTCGGTGTCTGCGGGCGTCGGATCACCATCGCCATCCCTGAAGTCCCACGAGAGTGCAGCGGCGTAGTTAGGCGCGAGATCGGGATGCGTCCCCTGGAGCCCGTCATCAATGACGCCGATGACGATGCCCGACCCGCGTGCCAGTGGCCAGGCAGCGGTAACACTTGCGCCGGCGGGCTCGACACCGCGGTCCTTGAGATGCCATTGCTGCCCGATGAGTGGATCGGGGCCGCACGTGGCCGTGAGAGGGTGACCAGGAGGGACCCAAGCGCCGTTGACGCAGACCCACGCGGGGGCAGGGGCGCCCCCGCTGCAGGTACCGCAACCCGCGGTCGTGCCGGCTCCGCCTGCTGAGCTCGTTCCGCCCGTCGCGCCGGTTCCGCTCGTCGAGCTCGACCCGCCTGTCGACCCCGATCCGCTGGTTGACCCCGCACCGCCCGACGCGGAGCAACTGGCGGCCAGAGGATGTCCTGGCGGCACCCAGTTGCCGTTGACACAGATCCAGGCCGGAGCGGGCGCGCCGTTGGCGCAGGTTCCGCAGGCGGTCGAACCGGACCCGCCGGTCGATCCGCTGCCGCCCGTCTGGCCTGAGGTGCCAGTTCCGCCGGTTGAGCCCGTCCCCGTGGTCCCGGCCCCGGAGGTCCCACCTCCGGTCGTGCCGGTGGCGGCGAGGGGGTGGCCCGGCGGGACCCAGCCGCCGTTCACACAAACCCAGGCCGACCCGGGCGCGGTGCCGGAGCACGTTCCCGAATCGGTTGCGGACCCAGTCCCGCTCGTGGACCCCGTTCCGCCAGCGGAGCCGCTCCCGCTCGAGCTGCCGGTTCCGCCCGTGGATCCGGTTCCACTCGTGCCGCCCGAATCACCAGTCCCGCCTGAATCACCGGAATCACCCGAGCTACCCGAGCCGGGAGTCGAGCCCGATCCGCCAGACGCGGAACAACTGGCGGCCAGAGGATGTCCTGGCGGCACCCAACTGCCGTGGACACAAATCCAGCCGGCAGCGGGCGCGGCGCTGGCGCAGGTCCCGCAGCCGGTCGAACCCGTCCCGCCGGCCGTTCCTGAGCCGCCAGTCCCGCCCGCCGTGCCCGAGCCACCGGTTCCGTCACCCGTGCCTGTTCCGCCCGTCGTGCCCGAGCCGGAAGTCCCCGACCCGGAGGTGCCGGAGCCTCCGGTGCCCGTGCAGCGCGCGGCCAGGGGATGCCCCGGTGGCACCCAGCCGCCGTACACGCAGATCCAGGAGGGGTCAGGTGCGGTCGTCGTGCAGCCACCGCATTGAGGTGGCTGTTGACCCTCCTCAGCTATCGACGGCACGGCGCAACCACCCGTCCTCGGCGGTTCCGCTGCGGCGGTGTGGTGTGGGAGCCAACCGAACAGGAGACAGAGGGCGGCCACGCGGCCGACACGGTGGACCTGGGTCATCATTAGAGAGGCTCGGACTTCCCAGGGGGACGAGTACATTCTGCCCCTCGCGCACGACAAGTCAAGCCCCCGGCGCCACAGAGCGCCACAGTGCCCGGGACAGCATGATCTTGCAGGCTACGAGGTGGTGGAACGCCTCTACGAAGTCGGATCACCGGCGGGATTGGGCGAGGCTCGCCGGTTCCCTGGGTGCAAGCGTGAAGAGACAGAATCCTCACGCAGGCCCATGACCGCAGCAGTGTCAGTCACCCGTGGATGAGCACAAGGTCGGTCTTGTGCGACTTGTCGCCCAGATAGCCGAGGGTCTCCCGGAGCCGGGACACGGGCAGCACGCGGGGTCCCCGCACATCTGGATGCAAATCGATGAAATGACCGAACGACTGCTCGATCAAGGCAAACAGATCCTCCGCGGAACCGCCCGCCGCCTCGAGCTGGCCGGGATCGACCTCGAGCTGCCAGGACACGTGTGCTTTCGCCAGGACCTGCGGCGCGCCCAGGAGCACGTGAGGTTCCCACCCCTGCACGTCGACCTTGACGAAGGTCAGCAGGTCCAGGTCGATCGCGCGCTCGCGGACCCACGTATCGAGGCGGCGCACGGGAACCCGTGTCGTCTCCGCGCCCCGTCGGGAGGCGGGCCTGATAGCATGTCCGCCAATGAAGCGCGCGTGGGTCAGCTCGATCTCTCCGTCTGTTGACCCGACGGCAGTATGTTCCGGCATGACCAGCCCCAGCAGCCCGTTGTCAGCCACCGTTCGTGCGAGACAGGCGAAGTTGTCGGGGTCCGGCTCGGCGGCGTAGGCCAAGGACACGTCACCCATTACCACGCGGGGAATCGACGTGCGTCCGATGTTCGCCCCGATGTCGATCATCGAGCCGCCGAGGGCAATCTCCCGGGTCCTGAGGAGGATGCGCAAGGGCAACCCCTGGCCGACGACCCGCGACAGGCGATCCGGGTAGCGTGGGTCCATCGGAACCCACCACCGCACACCCTCGATTGTCGCTGGTGCGGCGCGTTCGCTTGGCACGCGCTCCGCCAGGATCGCCTCGCGATAGGGGAGACAGCCCCGCATGTGCGCCTCGTGCCGGGCGCGCGCGTCTGGCATTGCGGAAAGATGCCTGGCCCGTTCGAGGCGACCGGGCAAGAGGAGGCGCAAGACGTCGGGCGAGAGCACCGCGTGGGCCTTCTCCTGCACCTCCGCCTTCAGGTCACGAGCCTTCGCCTTCCATGCAGCAGAAACCTGGCGCTGATGATCGAGTTCGCACTCGAGCTCGTCGAGCCTGGGACCGAGAACAGCCCGACCGATGGTCGCCCGAAGGCCCCGGGCACGCGAGCCAGCAGCCCTGCGCTGGCCGCCTTCCGGTGCGGCCCGCTTCACGAGTGATTGGTTGCCCATCGGCCTGGACGTCCCTCTGAGGGGCTCTAATGTAACATGGTCGCGTGGAGAGTCACCCGACGGCGGACCCAGGCCCCGTCTCGCGATCCGGGCGATTCCGTCCCGGCCTTCTGGCAGCGGCTGCGGCGGGAGTCTACGTCGCCTTCTTCGGCGCCTTCTTCCACCAGAGTTTCACGAGCGGGAACTACGTGGCGCCGAGCGATTCCCTGGACTTCGGCGTCTCGGCATTCCTGTCGATCCAGAGCTTCTGGACCGGGGCCATGTACTCGGGGTACCCCATTGCTGCTGACCCGCAGGCGCTGATGTGGTATCCGCTCTTCAGAGCGGCGCGGGCGATCCAGCCGAGTTGGCTGGGCTGGAATCTCTTTCTGCTCTCGGCCTACCCCATTGCGGCGTTCACGTGCTTCCTGCTCGTGCGACTGCTGACAGGATCGTTCCTGGCGGCACTCTTCAGTGGTCTCATGTACGGCCTCTCCGGCCCCTTTCTGGCTCACGTGCCCCACTTCAATCCGATCCCTGCGGCCGCGTGGGTCCCATTGGTCTTCGTGGGCCTTCACCTGCTTCGGACAGGGAGGATTCGGGCGGGCATCCTGGTCGGCTCGGTCGCGATTGCGCTGAGCGTCCTCGCCGGGCATCCTCAGGAGATGGTCTACGGCGTCTACCTGGCCGGCGCGTACGTGGTCTACAACACGCTCCGGCGCGACCCCGGAGTCCACCCTCGCCTGCGCATCCTCGGAGGGGCCGGTGCGACATTCGCTGTGGGCTTCGGCCTGGCCGCCATCCTGCTCGTGCCCGCGCGGGAACTGGCATCCTTCGGAGAGCGCATCGATCCTCGATGGGAGATCTTCGTTTCGAAGTCTTTTCCCGTGTCGCAACTGGTGACGCTCCTCTTCCCGTTGAGCTATGGGAACTTCCGACTCGATTACCACTGGGGCGTCGACTACTTCGGCGAGAGCAGCCCGGGTGAGATGACGGGTTACTTCGGGATTCTCCCGCTGCTCATCGTGCTGATGGGCACGTGGCGCGCGGCACGAACACGCCCCGATCTGTGGTTCTGGGCGCCGGCTGCGGTCGTCGGCACCCTCCTGGCACTGGGTGATGCGACGCCGCTTGCGCGACTGGCGTTCCACCTTCCACTGTACGGGAGCTTCAGAGTCCCGGCGCGTCACTTCTTCGTCGTGGCGCTCTCCGTGGCTGTTGCCGCCGGCATCGTACTGGCGCACCTGTCCTCGGCGCGGGACCGGTGGCAGGCCGTCCGACGAGTGATGACGCGCGGCTTCCTGCTCGCAGGCGCCGTTGCGATGACGTTCGTGCTGCTCACTCCCCACGCGCGACAGCTCGTGCTCGAGAGCCGTCTGTATGTTGCGGCGGCAATCCTCATGCCCCTCGCCGTGATCGCCATCGTCTGGATCGCCGCACGACTCGGCGGCCGCCTCCAGGCCCCGGCCGCTGCCTGTGTCATGCTCATCATGGCCGTCCACGCGGTCGAGGTGGTCGCCGTCCACTACGCGTATCCGGGGTTCCTGTTGAAGTACGCCGAGGTGCCGCCAAGCGGGACCGAGCCGCGATCCCGAATTCAATCCTTAGGAGCGCACGCGCGGTCGGGCGGGTTCAGGATTCTCGCCGCGGACGGAAGCCGGAACGCGTTCGTTCGCCCGAACCTGACGCGCGCGTGGGGAATCCCCGCTGCTACCGGCACCGGATCGATGGCCGTGGAGCGGTACACCGAAACGCTGCGGCTCGGTGGGCCCGGTGATGCCTACCCTGACGTCCTCGGCACCCAGCACGTGGCCCTGGACCTCTGGAGTGTTCGCTACGCGCTTGTTCCCGACCGATGGAAGCTGGTCGCGGAGAACCGGCTGGATCCCCGGCGCTGGACGGTGCTTGACCGCCTGCAGTGGCGCGAAGACGATCCCGATTCGGAGTCCTGGCTGGTCGAGAACAACCGCGCGCGGCCCCGAGCGTGGCTGGTCGGCGGCCTGCTGCCGGTCGATTCGCGCCAGGCCCTGCAGGCGATCTACGCTGGCCGGATGTCAGACGGGCGTGCCTTCGACCCGGCGCACGTGGCGCTGGTCGATGCCCAGCAATGGGAGGGTGACAGTCGGGCCTGGCCGGCCGCGGGAGGCGAGTGCGGCCACGTCGCAACACGAATCATCTCCGATTCGGCCCTCGACTACGAGGTGGATGCCTCCGGCGACTGCTATCTCGTGTTGAGCGAAGTGTTCTACCCGTGGTGGAAGGCGACCGTGAACGGCGAACCCGCAGCCCTCGTGCGCACGAACTACGCCATGCTGGGCCTGCCGGTCCGAATAGGGCCGAACAAAGTGTCCCTGCGGATTGTGCCGGCAAGCCTCTGGCTGGGGGCTCGCGTGTCGCTGGCGACAGGTGGCGTCTGGCTCGGGATCGCGTTCGCCGCCCCTGCCTTCAGGCGGTACAGACAATGGCGGGTCGGTGGCGCGGGGAAAGGCGGCCTCCGGGGCAGGGCCGGTAAGGGGGCGAGGCAGCATGACCTACGCACAACAGCACCTCGCTGAGGCCGCTCGCATCCTCGCCGCTCTGGACGCCGGTGTCATCGAGCGTCTCGCGCGACTCCTGGCGGATGTGCGCGCGAACGGCGGCCGGGTCTTCTTTCTCGGTGTCGGCGGAAGTGCGGCCAACTGTTCGCACGCCGTCAACGACTTCCGGAAGATCTGCGGCCTCGAAGCCTACACCCCGACGGACAACGTTGCCGAGTTGACGGCGCGCACCAACGACGAAGGCTGGGAGACCACCTTCGCGGAATGGTTGAAAGGCAGCCGGCTCCGCCCGGCCGACGCGGTGTTCGTCCTCTCGGTCGGCGGCGGCAGCCTCGAGAGGAACATCAGCCCGAACCTGGTCCGCGCGCTCGAGTACGCGCGCTCGGCGGGCGCCAGGATCGTCGGCGTCGTCGGACGCGACGGGGGGTATACCGCGCGAGCGGCGGATGCGTGTGTCATCGTGCCGACCGTGAATCCTGACACGATCACGCCTCACACCGAAGCATTCCAAGCCGTGGTGTGGCATCTTCTCGTGTCCCACCCTGCGTTGAAGACAGCCGAGACCAAGTGGGAATCAGCGCGCTGACGCGGCGGGCGGTCTTCCTCGATCGCGATGGCACGCTGAACCGCGCGGTCGTCCGGAACGGCAAGCCCCATCCCCCGGCTACGGCCCAGGAGCTCGAGATCCTGCCTGGCGTGCGGGAAGGCCTGGGCGCCCTCCGTGCCGCCGGCTGCCTGCTGATTGTGGTGACGAACCAGCCGGACGTGGCGAAGGGCACGCTCACACAGGCAACTGTCGATGAGATCCACGCTCGGCTGGTCGAGGCGTTGCCGATCGACGAGGTGCTCGTCTGTCCCCATGACGATCGGACGGACTGCCAGTGTCGAAAGCCGAAGGCCGGCATGGTGATCGACGCCGCGCGACGGCACGGCATCGATCTCGCCGCCAGTTTCATGATTGGCGACCGCTGGAGAGACATCGAAGCCGGGCGCACGGCAGGATGCCGGACGGTGTTCATCGACCGGCACTACAATGAAGCGCTGCAATCGGAGCCAGACGCCGTCGTGACATCGTTCGAGGATGCAGCGGCGTGGGTGCTGTCGACCATGGGGACCGGATCGTGACAGACATGACGCCGGATGTGACCAGCCTGCGGGTCAAGATCTTCGGTGACGGCGCCGACCTGGCAGGCATGAAGGAGCTGTACGCCAAGCCTTACATCAAGGGGTTCACCACGAATCCCACGCTCATGCACATGGCCGGGATCCGCGACTACCGCGCCTTTGCCAGGCAGGTCCTCGAGTCCGTTCCCGACCGCCCGATTTCATTCGAGGTGTTCTCTGACGAATTCGATGAGATGGAGCGGCAGGCCAGGGAAATAGCCCGCTGGGGCGCCAACGTCTACGTGAAGATCCCCGTCACCAACACGCGACGTGAGCCGGCTTACGACCTGGTCAGACGCCTGAGTCATGCCGGGATCAAGCTCAACATCACGGCGCTGCTGTCGCTCGACCAGGTCCGCCATGTCGCGGAGTGTCTGGAAGGAGGGGTTCCCTCCTGCGTGTCCGTGTTTGCCGGCCGGGTGGCGGATACCGGCCGGGATCCCGTTCCGCTGATGGCCACCGCCGTCGAGATCCTCGGTCAGGCCCCGTCCGCCGAACTCATCTGGGCCAGCCCGCGCGAACTCCTCAACATCTTCCAGGCGGACGCCATTGGCTGCCACATCATCACGGTCACCGCCGACATCCTGAAGAAACTGCCGCTCGTCGGCCGCGACCTCGATGACTTCTCGCTCGACACCGTGAAGATGTTCTACGAGGACGCGCAGCGCGCAGGCTTCCGGTTGTAGTTCGTCCCTATCGTCCGCCCGCAGGCGTGTCAGGGGCCGCCGCCGCGGCTGCCCGCGGCACGTCTGTCGAAACGCTTCTCGCGCCATTTCAGGCTGAGCCAACGTCGCTCCATCAAGCCCCAGAGAACGCCGAGACGGGCTCGCCGGGATCGCTGCGCGACACGCCGCTTCACGAGCACCCCGGGCAGCCCCCTGAGGGCGGCCCACTTCGCTCGCAGGTACGGGATGAAGTGCCCGGAACGGCCGAAATGCAGAGCCGCTGCAGCGACATAGACGACATGTCCAGGGAAGGTTCGAAGCAGGAGCTGCCACGGCGTGTTCTTGACGTAGACCCATTCGAGATTCCGCTGGCCGTGGAAGACGGCCAGGGCGCTTGCCGTGCCCAGTGTCGCACTGCCTGAATGGATGACCAAGGCCTCCGGCACGTAGACACAACGGTGGTCGAGCAACTGCGCCCGGTACGAGAGGTCGACGTCTTCGTAGACGAGAAAGAAGTCCTCGTCGAATCCTCCCAGCTCTTCGAAGAGCTCCTTCCTGATCATGAACGCAGCACCGCACGCCCCGAACACCTCTCCCGCGTCGTGGTAGTTGATCTCGGGCTCGCCGTGACCACGCTTGAAGGCGCCGCCGGCGCGCGTGTACCCATCCCCGGCACTGTCGAGCACACCCGGGTCGCGCGCGTAGACGATCCGCGATGTCGCGAGCCCCGCCTGGGGATTGGCCTCGAGGGCGCCGTGCAAGGATCGGAGCCAATCTGGGTCCGCCACGGTGTCGTTGTTGAGGAAGGCCAGGAACCGTCCGCTGGCGATGCGGGCGCCGGCATTGTTGCCCCCGGCGAAGCCGAGATTTCTCTCGAGGGCGACTACCCGCACCCAGGGGAACTGCCGGCCGATGAACGCCGCCGAACCGTCGACTGAGGCGTTGTCAACGACAATGACTTCCACGGTCGGGCCCTTCTGAGCAGCGACTGCCGCCAGACAGGGACCCAGCCACCGCCGGCCGTTGAGATTGACGATGACGACCGAGACCTCGGGCGAGAATCCTTCCGGCGCCAGCCCAGGGATCATGTCGTCCTGACCTCAGCGTTCACAGCGCTCCACCTCGCCTGTGGTGCCGCTGTGCACCAGGCATGCCAGGAACACGGACAGGGTGGCGCGAGCGGTTCGCGACCAGGTGAACTCGGCGGCGCGGCGGATCCCGGAATCCCGCAACTCGGCGCGGCGATCCGGTCTTTCCAGCAGGAGACCCAACGCATCCGCAAACCCGCCTTCGTCATCCGGACGCACGAGAATCCCCGTGCTTCCCAACACCTCCGGCAGGGAGCCGGCCCGGGCGGCGACGACCGGCAGGCCGCACGCCATGGCTTCCAGTACAGGAAGCCCGAATCCTTCGTACATCGACGGGTACACAAGCGCCGTCGCGCCCTGGTAGAGCGCGAGCAGTTCGGGTTCGGAGACCGATCCCGTCAAGCACAAACCGTCTGGGCGGCCGGCTGCCTCGAATACGGCGCGGAGCGAAGCCGCACTGCCCCGGTCGGTCCCGGCGCACACCAGTTGGGGATCGGGGTGGACGTGGCCGTGGATGGCCCTGAGCACCGCTCGCGCCGCCACCTCGAGGTTTCGCCGCGCGTGTAGGTCGCCGACGTGCAAGAAGAACGGCGCGCGAACGCCGGCGGGCAGCCGCGTGCCAAGGCTCGAAGCCGGGCCTATGCCGCCGGGGGGCGCTCGGCCATCGGGCTCGGCCGGCCTGAACGCCGCACCCACGCCCAGGGGCACGGCGACGATACGCGAAGCCGGAATGCCGTAGGCGGCCACAATCTCCCGCCGCGAAAAATCGGAGTCCGTGATGATACGAACCGCCGACCACGCGCTTCGCCGATAGAACCACTGCCGCATCGGCCCCGAACCGTGTGGGTAGAAGTCGGGACGCCGGGCGTAGCTGACGTCGTGGATCGTCAGCACGACCGGCGTGCAACCGAAGAGGGGCGCCGTATAGGCTGGCGCGTGGAACAGATCGACACGGGCCCGCCGAACAGCCAGCGGCACGGAAACGGCGGCGCGGGCCAGGTTCGTGGGCAGAGGCAATACGCCCGGTCCGCGGCAGGTGGATGGGGGCAGAGCGTCGGAGGAAGGCGCGCCGACGCCGACGAACTCCAGACGGACCGCCGCCTCGGACGCTGCGGCCGGAAGCGCCGAGTACAGTTCGCGGACGTAGCGTCTGACCCCCCCGGCGGGAAAGGCCAACGCGCCCGCGTCGAAGCCGACGCGAATCGAGCCTGGCGGATCAGTCATTCGGAGATCACGAGACGGAAACGTCTGACCCGAAGACCCAATCGGCTGCACGTGTCACGGACGAGTCGTTCCTTGTCGGGGTGGATCTTCGAGGTGCTCAGCACCACCTCCTCCACCCGGTGTCGCCTGATGAGGTCTTCGATGCCCTCCGACCCACCCTTGACCGGTACGCCCAGCAGCCTGCGGCCGAGCTTGACCGGGTCGTCGTCCAGGAAGGCTACCGGCCGCATGGCCCACTCGGCGTTCGCCTGCATCTCGCGGACGAGCAACTGGCCGCCAGATCCCGCGCCGTAGATGAGCACGCGCCGGCCGCGGGCGCTCCGGCTCAGTACCGCCTCCCCGAGCACCCGGAAGGACCCGCGCGCCGCAACAAGCACAAGGATGAGCAGGGCTGCGTCGATGATGAAAACCCCGCGCGAGAAGCGTTCGAAACGGTACAGATAGGCGGCGGCTAGCACGGACGCGACCGATCCCATCAGGACGCCACGCACGATTGTGAACAGATCCCGGACGCTGAAGGTGCCCCACATGGGTGAATAGGCGCCGGAGACGTGGAGCGCGACGAGCTTGCAGCCCAGGACGACGGGCAGCGAGTTCGTGAACGAGAAGATGAACACCTCCAGGCGCTCGTCTTCGAACCGAAGCCGGTACGAGAGGTAGTACACGACCGAGATCAGGATGACGTCCAGGAGCATCTCGAGCGCGTGCCACCGGAACGTGATGTCCTTCAGGAACGGCGCGTAGGTGGACTTCTGAAGCGCCCGGAAGTCCTCACCGGCATACGCGGGCACGCGGGCGAGGTAGATGCCGAGCAGGAGGACTCCGGTGACGAACAGCACACCGAGCGGCGCCGAGGACACGCCGCCCGCGCGGACCGCGTACGCACAGCCGCCGCCGGCGAGCGCCAGGACGTACAGCGCCGACACGGCCGACCGCTCGGACAGCCCCACCGACACGAGCCGGTGCGAGAGATGATCCGTCCCGCCCCGGCTGGCTGGACGTCCGGCGAGGCGGCGCAGCACCAGGACGAACGACGTGTCGAACAGCGGCACGACGAGAATCAGGCAGAGAATCAGACCGTCGAGGCCGAAAGACGCGGCCGGCCTGTGCAATAGAGCCAGGGAGGTCCCGGCCACGACCGCGCCCAGCAGCAGGCTGCCGCAATCGCCCATGAAGAGACGGGCTGGCCTGACGTTCCACACGAGAAAACCCGCGACGCCTCCCGCATAGGCCATGAGGACCGCCATCAACAACGCTGGGAGATCTCCGCTGTAGACGAGCGCGAGACAGAGGCCGGAAATGAGCGCCACGCCACCCGCCAGACCGTCCATATTGTCGAGCAGGTTGAAGGCGTGCACGATGCCGGCGAACCAGATGACGGCCAGGACCGTAGCCCACCAGTTCAGGTTGACGTGAGAAGCGGCCGCGAGACCGAACAGGAGGAACGCGCCTGTGGCCAGCGCCGCCAGCAGCTTGGCGAGCGGCATCAACGGCAACTGATCGTCGATGAGGCCCACCACGAACATCACGGCCGCCGCCGCGGCCACCAGCAGGGCGGTGGGCACGGCAGCATCGCTCTGGTACCACAGCACCAGTCCGACGGTCACGCCAAGGGTCCCGGTGGCGATGGCAATCCCACCGAACGTGGGCGTCGGCTGCCGGTGCCAGCGTTCGGCCCGCGCCGGCACGACCGCGCCGTGCGACAGGGCCACGCGGCGAACCAGCGCGCCGGTTCCGGCGGATGCCGCGAAGGCAATGATGAAGGCAGCCAGGGCAGTCATGCGAGAACGAAAAGACCGGCCCCTTGCCTGCCGGCTGCCCCTATCGTACACCTTCCGGCCGACAACGCGGTGCAGACCGGGTGCCGCACCCCTCGCCACGTGCCGCATCCGCCCGGCGGCGGGACGTGAGCGATCGGGTAACATGCACCTGGATGCCAGTCGGAGGAACATTGAACCTCGACTCCCCGATCTACGTCGCCGGCCACACGGGACTGGTGGGATCCGCCATCATGCGCCGACTGAGGCGGGAGGGATTCGGCCACGTGCTGGCCGCGTCCCGCAGCCAACTGGACCTGCGCGATCAGGCGTCTGTGAACGCGTGGTTTCGCGCGAACAGACCGGAGTTCGTCCTCGTGGTCGCCGGCACCGTCGGGGGCATCCTGGCCAACTCCACGCGACCGGCCGAGTTCATCTACGACAACCTGATGATCCACGCGAACGTGCTGCACGCGGCGCATCTCTGCGGCGTGCGGAAGGTGCTGTATCTTGGCAGCTCGTGCATCTACCCGCGCGAGTCCCGCCAGCCGATCACGGAGGACTGTCTCCTGACCGGTCCCCTCGAGTGGACCAACGAGCCCTACGCCGTCGCGAAGATCGCGGGAATCAAGATGTGCCAGTCCTACCGGCGGCAGTACGGCAGCAACTTCATCTCGGCCATGCCGACCAATCTCTACGGGCCGAATGACGACTTCGAGACCGACAGCTCACATGTCATCCCGGCACTGATTCGCAAGTTCCACGGGGCCAGGCAGGCCGGCGAGCGGAATGTTGTCATCTGGGGCAGCGGATCGCCGAGACGCGAGTTCCTTCACGTCGACGATCTGGCAGACGCGTGCGTGTTCCTCATGCGGCACTACGAGGCGCCGGAACCCATCAATGTGGGGACCGGGGAAGACCTGAGCATCCGGGACCTCGCCGAGATGGTCCGCGGCGTCGTGTTTCCAGACGCCCGGCTCGTGTTTGACACGTCCAAGCCGGACGGGATGCCGAGAAAGCTGCTCGACGTCTCGCGCCTGCACCAACTCGGCTGGCGCCACAGTATCGCGCTCAGGGACGGCATCGAAGCCACCTATCGGTGGTTCCTCGATCATCCTCGGCCTCGACGAGCGCACGGCCGGAGCGTTGATCCGCGCAACGCCTGAGCCGACCCGGCGCACACGCGTGCCCGACCTGCGCCTCCCCGGTCATTCCGAGGCCATCACGGAATCGTGACGTCGTCGCGCTCCTCGAGCGCGCTCGCGTGGCCTCGGATGGCCAGTTGGCCGAGGTGCCATTGACAGCGGGCGTGAAGCAGGAAGAACGCGGCTGCCGACTGCCAGCGTGAGGACGACACATACTGGCGGTAGTACAGATAGGCACTGCGGTGGAACGCCCGAACGGCGAGTGCCGGCACGGTGCGGCTCGAGCGGCCAACCCGGTGGATGACCCGAGCCTCGGGCAGGTAACGGACGGTCTGGCCGGACGCCCGGATTCGACGACAGAGATCCGCGTCTTCCCAGTACATGAAGAAGCGCTCGTCGAACCCGTGGTGGCGATCGAAAGCGTCTCTCCGGACGAGCATACAAGATCCGCTGACCCAGTCGACGACCAGGCCCGCTTCGCCTGGAGGCGATGCGGTGTCCGTGACGACGTTCCGCCGCGCGATGGCAGCCCCCGGGAACGCCCGTCGAAGGAGTGACGTGCGCCCGAAAAGGCCTGTCAGCATCGTCGGATCGCCGCGCGCGTTTCCCTGCAGCGTTCCGTCGACGTTGACGACCGAGGGGGCGATGACCGCGCAATCGGCCTGATGCTCGAGACCGCCGCACAGCCGCTGCAACGCGCCGGGTGTCAGCAGAGTATCCGGGTTGAGGAACAGACAGTAGCGTCCGGTCGTGGCGGCTGCACCCTGATTGGCGGCGCGACCGAACCCGAGGTTGGATGCGTTCCGGATGAGCGTCACCTGAGGCGCGAACTGTGGGACAGCTTCCTCGCTGCGGTCGATCGAGCAGTTGTCGACGACCACGGCCTCCCATGGCATGTCCCGCACGTTCTCCACGATCGACTGCAAGCAGCGCCGGAGATGCTTGCCGGCGTTGTAGTTGACGATGACGACGGAGAGGGTGGAGTTCATCGCGCCTCCGTTGCCACCGATTGAGGGGAGCGCCACGTTCACGCGGGGTCAGGCCTCAACAGGACTCTTCCGTCTGGCGCACGCAGCTCGCTGCGGATCCGGCCCGATGCCCGGCGTGCGCCTGGTCGGCGCACGGAGTCTCGCACTCGAGCCACCGAGACCGCGGTCTTTCGGAGGACAAGTCTCAACTGAGCAACACCCCCCGAAGCCTACCATGGGAGTGGGGCAGCGGCGAAACTCGCGCAACCGCTTGACAGAGTCGGCTCCGCCGGTGTTCAATTGTCGAACATCGTCACCAGGCTTCGCCCTCGGCTCAGGGCGAGCCGGCGAGCCTCGGTACTGCTCGCGGGCGACACTCTCCAGACACCACCGGTCCGACAGCATCCGGCTGTGGTGGGACCGACAGGGCGGTAGCTTACGAATGCCCCTGGAACCCCTTCCGAACACACCACGCGTGTCGGTCATCACCATGTGCAAGGACCGAGCGTGGTGCATCGACGAGTGCGTTCGGAGCGTGATCAAGCAGGACTACCCGAATCTCGAGCACATCGTCCAGGACGGCGAGTCCCAGGACAACACGCTCGACGTTCTCGCGAAGTATGGTGACCGGGCCCGCATCTATTCGGAGCCGGACCTGGGGCCGATGGACGCCTTCCACAAGGCCCTGGCGAGAGCCACGGGCGACCTCTTCTGTCTCCTTCTGTCAGACGAGAGATTCCACGACCGCCACGTCGTCTCACGCGTCGTCGACGCGTTTCGCGCGTTCCCGGATGCGGGAGCCATCTATGGCGATTTTCGCACCGTGGATTCCCGCTATCGGGAAATCCGGATCGAGAAGAAGCGCCAGGTCTCGTTCGAAGACATCTTCTGCTCCGAGGACTTCATCTCGCCGTGCGCGGCGTTCGTCAGAATGGACGCCCTCAAGTCCGACGGCGTCCTCGACGAGCATCTGCGGTCCTATTTCGATCGGATCGGTGACTTCGGGCTGTGGGTGTATGTCGGCGCCCGCCACCCTCTCAAGCACGTCCCCATCGTCATGGCCGATTTCATGGTTCACGATGGCGAGATCAGCTACGGACTGAACCACTGTCAGGCCTATATTCGCGAGTGTGAGAGGGCGATCGACGCCTTTCACAGCGACGGGTACTCCCGTATCGATCTCGCCGCGCTCAAGAAGCGCGCTCTCGCGAGACTGTACCTGAACTACAGCAGTCAACTCGCGGGACGCTATTTCCGCATCCCGATGCGCCTGGCCTGGAAGGGGATCGCCCTACGCCCGCGACTGATCCTCACGCGGACGTTCGTCGCCACGCTCGTCAAAGCCGCAGGGCTCTACTCGCTTCTGCCCGCCCGCGGCGACGGCAGGCGCGTGAGACGCAAGGAGGCTGGTCGGAATCGCTCGGTGGGGACAGCATGATCATCAGTCGGACGCCATTCCGCGTGTCGTTCTTCGGGGGAGGCACCGATTACCCCGGCTGGTACCGCGAGCACGGTGGCGCGGTCCTGTCGACCACCATCGACAAGTACTGCTACATCAGCGTTCGGGAGCTCCCACCATTCTTCGATCACCGTTTTCGAATCGTCTACTCGATCGTCGAGAACGTCAAGGAGATCGACAAGATCCAGCACCCTGCCGTCCGAGCGGTTCTCACGCGGCTGGCCGTTGCGACAGGGCTCGAGATCCACCACGACGGTGACCTGCCGGCGCGATCCGGCCTCGGATCGAGCTCGGCGTTCACCGTGGGGCTGATCAATGCGATCCACGCGCTCGATGGACGGTACACGTCGAAAGAGCGGCTCGCGAACGAGGCGATTCAGATCGAGCAGGACGTCCTGCGCGAGGCCGTTGGGTCACAGGATCAGATCAGCACGGCGTACGGCGGCTTCAACCACATCACGTTCAGGCAGGACGGCGCGTATCGGGTCGATCCAATGATCCTCCCTCGCCAACGGCTGGAGGCGCTGCAGGATCGGCTGCTTCTCGTGTACACTGGGGTGTCCCGCATCGCCGCCGAGGTCGCGCGGAGGCAAGTCGACAACTTCAGCGGACTGGTCGAAGAGCTGCGCGCGGTTCAGCAGATGGTAGATCGCGCGATCGCCATCCTGTCATCGCCCGCGACGGACCTCGTCGAGTTCGGACGGCTCCTCAACGAAGCGTGGAAGATCAAGCGCACGCTGTCGCCGCTGGTGTCGATGCCCGTCATCGACAATCTCTACGAGGCGGCGAGGCAGGCGGGTGCCGTCGGCGGAAAATTGCTCGGCGCGGGCGGTGGCGGGTTCATGCTGCTGTTTATCGAGCCGCAGGATCGCGAGCGTGTCATTGCGGCCCTGCGCGGTCTGATTACCGTTCCGATCAGGTTCGAGTCGTCGGGCACTCGAATCGTCCTGTATCAGCCCGTGGGGTTGTAGCCGTTTCATGGCTGACGTCGGCGTTCGCTACCCGTATCGGGGCCAGGGAATACGCGGATTCGAGGCCTTTGCGCGGGCACACCACCCGGACATGCTCCGAATGCTCTTTCGTTCCATGCTCAGGATTCGCCGAATCGAGGAGGAGATCGAGCGCCGGTACCGCGAGGACGAGATGAAGACGCCGATCCACCTGGTGATCGGCCAGGAGGCCGCCGCGGTGGGCTGCGCCGCCGCGCTGCGCCAGGACGATCTGGTGTACACGAGTCACCGCACGCACGGCGCGTATCTCGCCAAGGGAGGCGACCTCAAGGCCATGCTGTGCGAGATGCACTGCCGGCTCAACGGATGCGCCGGGTCCCGGGGAGGGTCGATGCACCTCATCGACAAGCGCGCAGGCGTGGCCGGGACCTCGGCCATCGTCGGTGGCGCGGTCCCGATCGCCACCGGGGCCGCGTTGGCGGCACAGATGAAGGGCGAGGACCGGGTCGTGGTGGTGTTTCTCGGCGATGCCACGACCGAAGAGGGCGTGACGTCGGAGAGCCTGAATTTCGCGGCGCTGAAGCAGGTGCCGATCGTCTTCTTCTGCGAGAACAACTTCTACTCGGTGCAGTCCCCACTCGCCACCCGTCAGCCCGAGCGCGACCTGTGCACCTGGGCTGCGGCGCACCGGATTCCCGCGACCCGGGTCGATGGCATGAACGTGCTCGCTGTCTACCAGGCCGCGACCGAGGCCGTCGCCCAGGCCCGGTCGGGCGGCGGGCCGACCTTCATCGAAGCGCCGGTCTACCGGTTCCGTGCCCATGGTGGGGCGGGTGACGACTCGGCAACGGGCTACCGGGCCGAAGGCGAGCGGCAGGCATGGGAGTCGGTGTGTCCTGTGGCGATGTTCGCCGAACACCTTCTCCGATTGAGGGTGCTCGACAACGAGGCTGTGAGCGCACTCGAGCGGACCATCGCGGCTGAGATCGCCGAGGCGTTTGCCTTCGCGCTCGCCAGCCCGCTACCGAGCCGCGACGACCTGATGCGGTACGTCTATGCCGACTGAGACGGGTGAGACACACCATGCCCTGGGATGAGGGACTCGTCAACTCGCTGGTCTACGACCGTCCCGATCCGAGCGAGGGACGGGTCGTCGGCTACGGACAGGCCATCAACGAGGCCCTCGCCCTGGCGCTCCACGACGATGCCTCCGTGTTCGTCCTCGGCCAGGGGGTCGATGATCCCTCGGCGATGTTCGGCACGACTCGGGGACTGCAGGAGCGATTCGGACGCCACCGCGTGTTCGACACCCCGCTGTCCGAAGAGTCGATGATGGGCGTCTCCTGCGGCGCGGCGATGAATGGGATGAGGCCCGTCTACATGCACAACCGGCCGGACTTCGTCCTGCTCGCGTTCAATCAGCTGGTGACGCACGCCGCGAAGTTCCATTTCATGGACAATGGCCAGACCAGCGTTCCCATGGTCGTGTGGGCGGCCATCGGTCGGGGTTGGGGATCAGGTGCCCAGCACTCGCAGGCGATTCAGGGGCTGCTCCTCGGCGTGCCCGGACTCAAGATCGTGATGCCGAGCACACCCTACGACGCCAAGGGCCTGCTGCTCTCGGCGATCCTGGACAACAACCCAGTATGCGTCTTCGAGCACCGGTGGCTGATGAGGAAGGACGGCGTCGTGCCCGAGGGCTTCTATCGCGTTCCCATCGGCAAGGCTATCTGCCGGCGCCCGGGCCGCGACGTGACGCTTGTCGGTGCGTCCCACGCCATCGAGCTGGCGCTGCAGGCGGCAACACGCCTGGCTGCAGAGGGGATCGAGGCGGAGATCATCGATCTGCGCACGATCAAACCGCTCGATGAAGAGACGATCCTCGAATCGCTCAGGAAGACCGGTCGCCTGGTGGTGGTCGACACGGCCTGGATGAAAGGCGGGGTCTGCGCCGAGGTCGGGTGCCTGGCGGCCGAACGGGGCTTTGCCGCGCTCAGGGCGCCGGTCGCCAGGGTCGGCCTGCCGGACATCCCCACGCCGGCCGGGCACGCGCTCGAACAGTTCTACTATCCGGATGCGGCGCTCATCGCCTCCACGGCGATCGACGTCGTGCGCCACGCGTAGGGCGCGCCCTCTCTTCCGCTCACGGACCTGACATGTTCTACGATCTGGCGAGCACGACCTGGGGACCCGAAGAGATCGACGCGATCAACCGCGTGCTGGCGGAAGGTCGGTTCACCATGGGTGAGCACGTCCGTCAGTTCGAAGTGGCGTTCGCGGCGCGTTTCGGCGTGGCGCACGCGGTGATGCTCAACTCGGGTTCATCGGCGAACCTTGTCGGGGTCGCCGCGCTCTTTCACAAGAAGGATCGCCCGCTTCGCCGCGGTGACGAGGTCATCGTCCCCGCCATCTCCTGGGCCACGACGTTTCACCCACTGCAGCAGTACGGCCTCCGCCTGCGGTTCCTCGACGTGGATCTCCACACGCTGAACATGGACGCGTCGCAGCTCGAGGCGGCGCTCACGCCCAGGACGCGCATGGTGGTGGCCGTCAGCATCCTCGGCAATCCGGCCGAGCTCGACGTGATCCGGGCGTTCTGCGACCGGCACGGCCTCTATCTCTTCGAGGACAACTGCGAGTCGATGGGCGCCAGTCTACAGGGCCGTCCCTGTGGCACGTTCGGCCACGTGAACACGTTCAGCACGTTCTTCTCCCATCACATCTCGACGATGGAGGGAGGCCTGCTCCTGACCGACGACGCGGAGCTCGACTACCTGGCACGCGTGATTCGCAATCACGGCTGGGCGCGAGATCTTCCGGGCGCTCACGATTCCCAGACGCCGGAAGGCTTCTTCGAGGCCTATCGCTTCGTGATGCCCGGCTACAACGTCCGGCCGCTCGAGATCTGCGGCGCCGTCGGGCTGGAGCAGCTCAAGAAGCTCGACGCGATGATTGAACGCCGGCGCGCGAACGCGGCACAGTTCGTCGGTCTCTTCGATGGCGACGAACGATTCATCATCCAGCGGGAACACGGACGCAGTTCGTGGTTCTCCTTCACGCTGATTCTCAACCCGCATCTGCGCATCGACCGCGCCCAGATCATGACGGCGCTTCGGGAGGCCGGGATCGGCTTCCGCATGATCACGGGCGGCTGCTTTCCGCGACACGAGGCGATTCGGTATTTCGACTACGACACGGTCGGCGCGCTGACGAACGCGAATCTGGCGCACGACCATGGTTTCTTCGTGGGAAACCACCCGCGCGACCTGACCGTCGAGATTGCACGGCTCCGGGAGGTGCTCGATCGATCGGCAGTGCCTGCGCGACCGGAGGCGGCTTCATGACCAGGATCCTCGTGACCGGGGGCGCGGGGTACCTCGGGTCGACACTCGTCCCCGCGTTGCTCGAACGCGGCTTCGCGGTGACGGTCGTCGACAACTTCATGTACCACCAGGACAGCCTGGCGGCGGTCTGCTACCATCCCGCGTTCTCGCTCATCCGCGGTGACGTGCGGTCGATGGAGACCATGCGCCCGCTCGTCGCCGGGGCGGACATCATCATTCCGCTCGCGGCCCTCGTCGGGGCGCCGCTGTGCGACCGCGATCCCGTGACCGCGACCGCCACCAACCGCCAGGCCATCGTCGACATGCTCGACCACCTGAGCCGGGATCAGGTGGTGCTCCTGCCGGTCACGAACAGCGGCTATGGCGTTGGCGAAGCCGGAACCTACTGCACCGAAGAGACACCGATCAGGCCCATCTCGCTCTACGGCCGCGACAAGGTGGCGGTCGAGCGGATTCTGCTCGAGCGCCACCCGTCGGCGCTGAGCTTCCGGCTGGCCACGGTCTTCGGCATGTCCCCACGCATGCGCCTGGACCTGTTGGTCAACGACTTCACCTTCCGGGCCTGTGTCGATCGTTTCATCGTCCTGTTCGAGGCACACTTCAAGCGGAACTTCATCCACGTCCGCGACGTCGCCCGGGCCTTCCTCCATGGGATCGATCATTTCGACGCGATGAGGGGACAGATCTACAACGTGGGGCTGTCCGACGCGAACCTCTCGAAGCTCGAGTTGTGCCAGCGCATTCAGCGGCACGTGCCGTCGTTCGTCTTCCTGGAATCGCCGATCGGTGTCGATCCAGACCGGCGGGACTACATCGTTTCCAACGAGAGGATCGAGCGCACCGGCTACCGGCCGGCATTCTCCCTGGACGTTGGCATCCAGGAGCTCATCAAGGGATACGCCATGATCCGCCGTACGACGTACTCGAACGTGTGACGGATCAGACGGGTCCGCACGACAAGGCCAGGGAATGAAGACTGCACCCCTCGATCTCCTGCTCGTCAACCCGGGCAGCCGGGCCAGACTCTACCAGACGCTGGGTGCGAGCCTCACGGCAGTCGAGAACCCCGTGTGGGCGGGCCTCATCGCTACCTTCGTCCGGCAGCAGGGCTTCTCGGTCCAAGTGCTCGACGCCGAGGCCGAGCAACTCACGCCCGATGAGACCGCGACGCGCGTCGCGGAGCTCGGGCCGCGTCTGGTCACGATCGTCGCCTACGGACACCAGCCCTCGGCGTCGACGCAGAACATGACGGGCGCCTCCGCGATCGCGACAGCCCTCAAGCAGCAGAGTCCGCAAACGCCGGTGCTGATGCTTGGCGGCCACGTCGCCGCGCTGCCCGAGCGAACGCTCGCGGAGGAACGCTGCGACTACGTCATGCGGGACGAGGGTCTCTACGGACTCGTCGATCTGCTCGGTGCGCTGCGCGCAACTGCGGATCCGGACCTGGCCGCGATCCGGGGACTGGTGTATCGACAGGGCGCTGGCGTGGCGTCGAACCCGGCGGCCCCGCTCGTCGCCAACCTCGATCGTGAGATGCCCGGCAGCGCCTGGGATCTACTGCCGATGCACCGGTACCGGGCGCACAACTGGCACTGCTTCGGACACCTCCAGCGCGAACCCTACGCGGCGATCTACACGACGCTTGGGTGCCCCTACCGCTGCTCGTTCTGCTGCATCCAGGCCCCGTTCAAGGATGGAGAAGCGGCGTCGGGTATCGGCGCCAACGTCAACAGCTATCGGTTCTGGACCCCGGCGCGAGTCATCGAGGAGATCGACCTGCTGGTGAGGACCTACGGCGTCCGGAACATCAAGTTCGCAGACGAGATGTTCGTGCTGAACCCGCGCCACGTCGCGGGCATTTGCGATCGGATCATCGAGCGCGGGTACGATCTGAACATCTGGGCGTACGCCCGGATCGACACCGTGAAGGACGCGATGCTTGAGAAGCTCAGGCGGGCCGGGTTCACCTGGCTCGCCTTCGGTATCGAAGCCGCGAACGAGAAGGTGCTGGCCGACGTCGACAAGCGATACCACGTCGATCGGGTCTACGACACGGTGCGCAAGGTCCAGGCCGCCGGCATCAACGTGATCGGGAACTACATCTTCGGACTGCCGGAAGACACCGCCGAGACGATGGAGCAGACGCTGCGCCTGGCCCTGGATCTGCAGTGTGAGTTCGCCAACTTCTACACGGCCATGGCGTATCCGGGGTCGCCCCTGTACCGGCAGGCCCTCGACCAGGGCTGGGCGCTCCCCGAGACGTGGAGCGGCTACTCGCAGCATGCGGTCGACACCTTGCCCCTGCCGACCCGATACCTTTGCGCCGGCGAAGTCCTGCAGTTCCGCGACCGCGCATTCGACCTCTACTTCACGAACCCGGACTACCTCCAATCGATCCGCCGGAAGTTCGGCGAGGACACGGTCGCCCACATCCGCGAGATGACGTTGCACCGCCTGGAACGTCTCCACGCGGCGGATTGACTCGGGCCGTCCTTCGCCGGCTCACGCCGACGAGTCGGACGGGATCCGACCTCCGAATGGTAGAACCTTCGAGCCGCCTGGCGGGCGCAGCCCGGGACTTCCTGGCACTGGGTGTTGGCAACTACGGTGCGATGGCCGTCGGGCTGGCCATCAACATGTTGCTCGCTCGCCGGCTGGGCACCGATGGGTACGGGCGCCTCGCCTTGATGCTCATGGCGTCCCAGGTGCTCCTGCTGGTCGCCGTGAGCTGGACCAACGCCGGATTCGTCCGTTTCGCGTCCCGAGAGCACGCCGCGAGATGCACGGTGGCCGAGACGCTGTGGGCGAGGTTGAGCATCCTCGTGCCTGCGGCAGCGGCTGGCGTCCTGGTCGTCCTGGCGGTCCAGCGCCCGCTGGCCGCCTATCTTGAGATCCCCCAGGCCGCCGTGTGGCTGATTGTGCTGCACTTCTCCGCTGCCAGCGCGTTGTCGGTGATCGGCGCCGTGTTCCAGGCGAGCGAGCGGATGGCGCACTATGGCGCATGTCTGTTTCTCGACAAGGCCGCGATGCTCCTATGCATCCTGCTGTTCCCGGCCGCGTGGACCCACAACCCGATGGTGGTCGTCGGGTGCTATGCCGCCAGCTCCCTGTTGGTGGCGATGTGGGGCGTCTCGGTCGTCGGCCTGACGGCGATCCGGCCCACGATGGCCACCCGCTCCGCCTACCGCGAACTCATCCTTTTCTCGGTGCCGCTGCTGTTCTCAACGTGGGCTGGGTTCTTCGGCGCGAACTGGTTCGATCTCGCGATTCTCAAGTGGTACGTCCCGCTGTCGGGCGTCGGCGTGTACTCACTCGGAGCTCAGCTTGCGGGAGTCGCACAGCAACTCGCCATCATCTTCTCGACGCTCGTCTTCCCGTCGCTGTCCGTGATGGTCGCCGAAGGGCAGGACGTGCGGATCAGGACGCTCGCCGAGCGGCTCCTCCCGTACTGGCTGCTCGGTACGGCAGTCCTCTTCACCGTCGTGATCATCTGTGCGCGTGAAGGCATACCTCTCATGTTCGGACGCGCGTTCAGCGGGACCGCGCCAATCCTGGCCTTGTTGATGGTCGCGACCTGGGCGCTTACCCTGTTCACCGCCTGCGCACCGGTCGTCGCGGCGTACGGATCGATGTGGGTGTTGAGCGGCATCACCCTGGCGTCGGCGGTCGCCAACGTCATGCTCGATCTGGTGCTGATCCCGCCGCTGGGAGGCGCCGGATCCGCGCTCGCGACGGTGCTGGCCTACGGGCTCTCGGCGCTCCTGGTCCTGGTCTTCCTGCAGCGGCGGATTGGCGGCCGGTTGCTAAGGCTTGGCTGGGTCGGGGCACCCGTCGTCGTCGGGTGCGTCTCTTTCGTGGTGCTGGAAGGCCCATGGTTCTACGCCACGGCTGTTGGTGCGGCATTCATCACTGTGGCCGTGCTGGTTGGAGCATTCCGTCTCTTTCACACTGACGATGCCGTCTTCTTCAGGGATCTGCGCCTTCCCTTGCCCTTCTGGCGCGGCGCCGGGCTGGCAGCTGGTCGACGATCGTCCTGAGTCGGGCGTGCACCCCCGCGTCGCGGAGGCGAACGCCGCGACGTTGGCGGCTCCAGATGCGACAGCGGCTCCTTGACCTGCTCGTCTGCCCGCGCTGCCAGGGTGAGCTGTCGTGCCGGGCGACGACGACAACGAGCGATCAGGACGTTCTGGATGGTGAGCTGGCCTGCTCTGGCTGCGGGCGGGCATTCCCCGTGGTGCGGGGCATACCCCGCTTCGTGCCCACCGAGAACTACGCTGCCTCGTTCGGGTACCAATGGAGCCGGTTTCGGCAGGAGCAGATCGACTCACTGAACGGCACGCGACTGTCCGAGCATCGGTTCCGGACGGAAACGGAGTGGGCGCCAGAATGGATGGCAGGAAAAGTCGTGCTGGAAGCAGGGTGTGGGGCGGGCCGTTTTCTCGAGATCGCGAGCCGGGAGACCACGTGCGACGTCGTAGGCATCGACCTGAGCCATGCGGTCGATGCGGCACACGAGACCCTGGCGGGTCGTCGCAACGTGCACCTCGTGCAGGCCAGCATCTTCGAGCTGCCCTTCCGGCCGGGATCGGTGGACGGTGTGTACTGCATTGGCGTCATCCAGCACACCCCGGACCCGGAGGGTGCGATCGGGGAATTGGCAAAGGTCCTCAAGTCGTCCGGCCGCATCGCGCTGACCATCTACGAGCGGCGACCGACAACGTGGCTGCACGGCAAGTACTGGCTCCGGCCGCTCACGCGACGGCTCCGCCCGCAGGTGTTGCTCGGCCTGATCAGGTTCGCCATGCCGCTGGGTTTCGTGCTCTCCGAGGTGCTCTTCCGCGTGCCGGTGCTCGGCCGGTTCTTCACGTTCGTCGTGCCGGTTGCGAACTACGTGGACAATCCGGAACTGTCCTGGAGACAGCGCTACCGGTGGGCCATCCTCGACACGTTCGACATGTTCGCGCCGGCCTATGACAGACCGCAGCGGGAAGAGGACGTCGCAGGAACGCTCGCGGATGCGGGGATCGACGACATCCGGCGCCTCCCGAACGCAGGACTCAACCTGGTTGGGACAAAGACAGGCCCCGGCCAGGATGGACGCCTGCCGACACATGCTCGGTCGGGCGGAAGGTATGTACATTGAGTGGTTGGCATCGAGCATCCGCTTGAAGGACTGCCAGAACGCACGCGCGCCGGCCGCCGTCTTGTACGTGACCTACGACGGTGTGCTGGAGCCATTGGGGGAATCGCAGGTTCTGGCGTATCTCGAACGCCTCGCCGGGCACTTTGCCATCACCCTGCTCTCGTTCGAAAAGCACGAGGACGCCCGCGACACCGCGCGCGTTCGCGCAATGGAGCAGCGTCTGACGACACATGGCATCTCGTGGGTACGCCTGTCCTACCACAAGTGGCCACCCGTCCTGTCGTCCTTGTTCGACTCGGTGGTGGGTGCCGCCCGGGCCAGGGCCGTGTGCCGGAGCCGTCGCGTGCGTATTGTCCACGCTCGGGGGTACCTGCCGTCGTTGATCGCGCTTGGCGCCAGAGGCGCCAGCCGCGCCAAGTACCTGTTCGACATGCGCGGCTTCTGGGTGAACGAGAAGGTCGAAGCCGGCCACTGGCGCGGGGGAGGCGCTCTGGAACGCATCGCGAAGTGGTGGGAACGCCGCTTCCTGCGTTCCGCGGACGGAATCGTGTCGCTGACGGCCGCTGGTGTCTCAGCGCTGCCAGCCCTCGGTTACCAAGGAGGCGCAGCCGCGCAGGTCGAGGTCATCCCGACGTGCGTCGACCTGGATCGCTTCAGGCCCCGCCCACGCGACCGCGAGCTGGCTGAGACCCTTGGCCTGGCGGACGCGCCGGTGATCGGGTGCGTGGGCACGATGAGCAACTGGTACCTGCGTCGTGAGATGCTGCAGTATCTGGCCCACCTGGCCCGCGAACTGCCGCGCCTCCAAGTTCTGCTCGTCACACGCGAAGACGAGGAAGCGTTGCGCCGGGATGCCGCCACCGAGGGCATGCCACACGGACGGTTGGTCATCACACGGGCGCCCTACGACCAGATGCCCAGGTTCATGACGCTGTTCGAGGCTGGCGTCTTCTTCATTCGGCCGACCTTCGCCAAACGTGGATCTGCGGCAACGAAGCTCGCGGAGTTCCTCGCCACAGGCGTTCCGGTGATCATCAACGACGGTGTGGGTGACTCAGGCGACATCGTGAGAGCGGCGGGCGCGGGTCTCGTGCTCACGGACCTGGACGAGTGGGCATTCGCGCAGTCCCTGCCGTCGCTCCAGGGGATCCTGAACGACCCAGACATTCGGGAGCGCTGTCGGCGAGCAGCTGTCGAGTTCTTCGACGTGAACCAGGGCGCCATTCGCTACCGCCGCCTGTATGAACGACTGGCTGGAGATGCCCTGTCGAGTCAGGCTGCGCCACGGCCCACGAGGAAACAGGAGGAATCGTGAAGGTCGTCATACTGTGCGGCGGCCAGGGCACCCGGTTGAGAGAAGAGACGGAGTTCCGGCCGAAGCCACTGGTCGAGATCGGCGGCCGGCCGATCCTGTGGCACATCATGAAGACGTTCGCTCACCACGGATTCAACGACTTCGTGCTGTGCCTGGGCTACCGCGGCAACATGATCAAGGAGCACTTCCTCAACTACGCGGCCATGAACAACGACTTCACCCTCCGCCTGGGTTCGCGTGAGGACATCGAGTATCACGGTGCGCACGACGAAGGCGATTTCCGCGTGACGCTGGCGGATACGGGACTCGACAGCATGACCGGGGCCCGGGTCAAGCTCGTTGAAAGGTACATCGACGGACCCACGTTCATGCTGACCTACGGCGATGGACTCTCTGACCTGGACCTCCGTGCGCTGTTGGAGTTCCACGTGCGGCACGGTCGTCTGGCGACGGTGACGACAGTCCGGCCCAGGTCGCGATTCGGGATCCTGGACCTGGACGATGATGGATCCGTAAGACGATTCGCCGAGAAGCCGACTCTCGATGGGTGGGTCAGCGCGGGGTACTTCGTGTTCAACCGCGGCGTCTTCGATTACCTGAGCGCCGACGCCCACTGCGCGCTCGAACAACAACCAATGGAGCAGCTCGCCTCGCAAGGACAATTGATGGCCTATCGATACGAAGGCTTCTTCTACGCCATGGACACGTACCGCGAATTCCAATTCCTGAACGAGGAGTGGCGTCACGGACGAGCGCCCTGGAAGGCCTGGCGGTAGGGCCCCGCGCTTAGGCGGGTCGAGCGCGACCCTGGAGGAGCAACAGCGATGATCCACGGCGTCCGAGTCTTCCCCCTCGTGCGGATTCAGGACGAGCGGGGGATGGTGATGCGGATGTTGCGGGCCGACGATCCCCACTTCGAGGGGTTCGGCGAAGTCTACTTCTCCGTCATCTACCCAGGCATCATCAAGGGCTGGCACCGGCACAGCAGGATGACCATCAACTACGCAGTCGTTCAGGGCAACATCAAGCTGGTGCTGTACGACGAACGGCCCGAGTCACCCACGTTCCACGAAATCCAGGAAGTCGTCTTTGGCCAGGTGAACTACCAGTTGGTCAGGGTCCCGCCGGGGGTGACCAACGGCTTCACCGCTGTCGGTGGCGAAGGCGCCATCGTGGCAAACTGCGCGAGTGTCCCGCACGATCCCGACGAGATCACGAGGATTGACCCCCTCTCCGCCGCCGTGCCCTATGACTGGTCCGTTCGCCACGGGTGAGTCTTTCGCCCGCTCGATGCTTGTCGCCCTGCGGCACGGACCGATCAATCCTGTCCGAACGTCTCTAGGCCGGTCACTCGTGTCAGGGGCCACAAGATGAACGACTTCTGGGTCGATAGACCGACGTTTGTCACCGGTGCCTCTGGCCTGCTCGGCGGCTGGCTGGTGCAGAGGCTCGTCGACGCTCGGGCGGATATCGTGTGCCTAGTCCGGGATTGGGTCCCGCGCTCCGTGCTCCTGCAGTCTCACCTGCGCGACCGGGTGACACTGCTACGCGGCGACATCCGTGACCAGACAACCCTTGAGCGGGCTCTTTGTGAGTACGAGATCGACACCGTCTTCCATCTTGCCGCGCAGACCATCGTGTCGATCGCGAACCGGAACCCGGGTTCGACCTTCACGAGCAACATCGCCGGGACGTGGTCGCTTCTGGAGGCATGTCGGCGATCGCCAACCGTGCGGCAGGTGGTGCTCGCGTCCTCGGACAAGGCGTATGGCGGAAGCGAGACACTGCCGTACGACGAGTCTGCCGCCCTCGCCGGACGCCATCCGTACGACGTCTCGAAGTCGTGCGCCGATCTGATCGCGCAGTCGTACGCCATGACCTACAGACTTCCGGTGGCCATCACCAGATGCGGGAACTTCTACGGCGGAGGCGATCTGAACTGGAACCGTCTCGTTCCCGGCACGATCCGTTCCGTCCTCCGCGGCCATCGTCCGGTCATCCGCTCTGACGGCGGCTTCGTTCGCGACTACTTCTATATCGAAGACGGAGCTGCAGCCTACATACTGCTCGCAGAGACCCTGGCGGTCGATCGCACGATCGTGGGCGAGGCGTTCAACTTCAGCAGCGAGCAGCCCGCGACAGTCCTCGAGCTTGTCGGCCGCATTCTCGGCGCTATGGGCTCCTCCCTCGAGCCGGATGTCCGAAGCGAGGCGACCAACGAAATCCGACATCAATACCTGTCGGCCGCCAAGGCCCGTGCCCGCCTCGGATGGAAGCCGCTGTTCACGACAGACGAGGGGCTGGCACGTACGATTGCCTGGTACACGAACTACTTCCGCGAGCCTTCCTGATGCCGCTTGACGCGCGATGCCGATCGTGCGACGCGGCGGGCATCGAGCTCATCCTGTCGCTTGGACGCACGCCGCTGGCCAATGCGCTCCTGACATCCGAAGCACTTGCGGTTCCCGAGGCGCGGTATCCCCTGGATCTCGCGTTCTGTGCGTCCTGTGGACTCGTCCAGATCACCGAGACGATTCCGCCCGAACGGCTGTTCAGCGAATACCCGTACTTCTCGTCTGTGTCCGACACGACGGTCGAGCACGCGGCCACCCTGGTCCAACGGATGATCGAGACTCGGCACCTGGACGAGACGAGTCTTGCCGTGGAAGTGGCCAGCAACGACGGCTACCTCCTCCAGTTCTACCGGCGGGCGGGTATCCCGGTCCTGGGCATCGAACCGGCATCGAACATCGTCCCTGTGGCTGTCGAGCGCGGCATTCGAACCGTGTGCGAGTTCTTCAATGCAGACACGGCCAGGAATCTGGCGCGTGAGTATGGCAGGGCCGATGTCATTCACGCGAACAACGTCCTCGCCCACGTGGCCGATCTCAACGGTGTCGTCGAGGGGTTCGGGTGTCTGGTGAAGAGTCGCGGGGTCGTCATCGTGGAAGTGCCGTACGTGCGCGACGTGATCGAGGCCGTCGAGTTCGATACGGTGTACCATGAGCATCTCTGCTACTTTTCCCTAACCGCACTCGCGCGTCTGTTCACCCGTCACCGCCTGGTCGTTGCCGATGTTGAGCGACTGCCCATCCACGGAGGGTCGCTGCGCGTCTTCGCCGGCCTCGACGCAGACCATGACGGCCAGACACCGCGCGTTCAGGAACTCCTGGACGAAGAGGCAGAGGTGGGGCTGGGTCAGGCAGAGTTCTACGTGGACTTCGCCCAGCGAGTCGAGGCCTTGAAGCGGGAACTCACCGGCCTGCTGAGCAGGCTGCGCGCCACCGGCAAGCGGATTGCCGCCTACGGGGCGTCTGCGAAGGGCAGCACGCTGCTGAACTACTGCGGAATCGGCCGCGCAGACCTCGACTTCGTCGTGGACCGCAGCCCGGTCAAACAGGGGCGCTTCACTCCAGGCACGCACCTGCCGATCCGCTCGCCACGGGCGCTCTCCGAAGAGATGCCCGACTACGTCCTGCTGCTCACATGGAACTTCGCCGACGAGATTCTGAGACAGCAGGACGAGTACCGCAGGCGGGGAGGGAAGTTCATCATCCCGATTCCCTCTCCGCGAATCGTCTGAGGCAGGAGACCGGCCGCCTGCAATGCGAGTCGTCGTCACCGGAGCGACAGGCTTCATCGGGCGCCACGTCGTGCCTGCGCTCCTCGACCGGGGCTATGAGGTCCATGTCGTGACCTCGGGGAGGGGCGGGCAGGACACCAGTCGCCTGATCTGGCACCGGCTGAACATCCTCGATCCCGGCGGGTCGCGGACGCTGTTCGAGCAGGTGCGCGCCACCCATCTGGTTCACCTCGCCTGGGTGGTGGATCCCGGAGCATTCTGGACCTCCCGGGAGAACCTCCGGTGGGTCGGCGCCTCGCTGGATCTGGTCCGGACGTTCGTCGAGAGCGGCGGGAAGCGCATCGTCATCGCCGGGACCTGCGCCGAGTACCGTTGGGGCGTCCAGGATCTTTCAGAAGAAACCACCCCGCTGGAGCCGCGCTCCCTGTACGGTGCCTCAAAGGACGCGCTTCGCAGGATTCTGGCCACGTTGGCCGTGCAGGAACGAGTCGAACTCGCGTGGGGCCGACTGTTCTTCCTCTACGGTCCGCACGAGCCTCCCGTGAGGCTGGTCCCGTCGGTGACCACCGCTCTGCTGCGGGGGGAGGTCGCCCACTGCGCGTCCGGCCGGGCGGAGCGCGACTACCTGTACGTCGCGGATGCCGGTGAGGCGATGGCCGCGATTCTCGACAGCGCGATTCTGGGCCCGGTCAACATCGCATCGGGCACGGCCGTCCAGACACGGGAGATTATCACCCAGGTTGGCGAAGAGTGCGGGCGCCCCGACTTGATCAGCCTGGGCGCGCTGCCCGATCGGCCCGACGATCCAGACCGAATCTGCGCCGACGTCCGTCGCCTGCGAGGCGATGTCGGTTGGACTCCGCGGGTCCCTCTGGATGAGGGCATCCACTTGACGGTGAGGTGGTGGCGAGACCGGCTGCGCGCGGCCTGATCTCAACGACGTTCCCGGCGTAGACATGGGCCGCCCACTGGTCACCATTGCAATCCCCACGAGGAATCGCGAAGCGCACCTCCGCGAGACACTGGAGGACCTTCGCGGACAGGACTACTCGCCGATCGACATCCTGATTAGCGACAACGCCTCGGAAGATGGAACCGAAGCGCTGTGCCGAGGCGCGACGCAGGCGGATGCCAGGATCCGCTACGTCAGGCACCCTGCGAACATCGGCCTTCACGGGAACCACAACTTCTGCATGGACGCGAGCCGTGGCGAGTACCTGTGCATCGTTCACGACCATGACCGGCGCAACCCCGCCATCGTCCGGGAGTACGTGTCCTTCCTCGAAACCCATCCCACCGTGGGCGTCGTGTGCTCGGACTGGGACCTGATCGATGACGCCGGAGAACGAATCGGTGTGCGGGACTACCCCGTGGCGCCGGTCACGCTCGGTCTCGAGTACATCGACCAGACCATGCGCTCCGGCCGTTCGTCGATCGGCATTCCGGGTGCGATGATCCGCAGATCGGCGCTGGGAGACATCAGGTTCGTCACGGATGCGCCGATTGGGTTCGGTGACTTCCCCGTCTGGTTCCGTCTCGCGGAGACGGCCGACGTCGGCCACATCGCCAAGAGGCTGTGGCGCTGGCGGCAGAACGTCGAGTCCCACAGCGCGCGCCCCATCGAAGCCATCGTGAAGGACTATCAGCAGAACCTCGAACGGTACTGTGATGACCACCTGGCCCGGTGGCCCGAGCATGCTGGGCGCGTGCGGAGGTGGCGAGCCGACATCAGACGGTACCTCTTCTGGGCGCTCGCCTACGAGATCGGCATGCACTTCAGGGATGAGGGGTCCCGAACCGATACGAGCGGGCGCCGATCCCTGTTCGAGATCATGAACTACCGCCTGACGCCGGCACAATTCCGCAGTGCCCTGGATCAGTTGAAGGCGTACCGCTCCGGTCCTGTCCGGTCGATGGTCTACGGAGCCGTGCGGGCACTGATTGCTACGCACGCCACCCAGCCGCTGGCGTGGGCGACGCGTCATCACTCTGCGGCCCGGACGATCCTCGGCATGAAGTGAGGCCGTTCAGGGCTGTAATCGGATCAGCAAGATGTGCGGTTTCTGTGGTGAGTTGCGCTTGGGCGGCGCTGGCGTCGTCCAACCGGAGCGCTTAACCGCAATGCGCGACACGCTCGTGCACCGCGGCCCGGACACGGCGGGCCTCTTTCTGTCCTCGGACGGCCGGGTCGGCCTCGGGTTCAGGCGCCTGAGCATCCTCGATCTGACGCCGAACGCCAACCAGCCCATGCCGAACGAGGACGGGTCGATCCAGGTCGTCTTCAACGGCGAAATCTACAACTACCGGAACCTGCGCCGGGACATCGAAGGACGTCATCGCTTCCGCTCGCACTCGGACTCCGAGGTCATCGTTCACCTGTACGAGGAAAAGGGAGTCGACGCGATCGCCGACTTGGACGGCATGTTCGCGATTGCCATCTGGGACGGCCGCCTGCGGCGCCTGGTTCTCGCAAGGGACCGTGCGGGGAAGAAGCCGCTCTTCTATCTGGTCTGCCGGGACTGCATCCTGTTCGCGTCGGAAATCAAGGCGTTCTTCCAGCACCCGGAGGCGCGAATCGAGCCCGACCCGTCGGCATTCCCCGCGTACCTCTTGTACGGCTGCGTGCCCGGCCCCCGGACGCTGTACCGGGACGTCAAACACGTCGAGCCGGCGAGTACACTGACCATTGCCGAAAGCGGCGACATCCGGCAGCACACCTACTGGCGACTGCGCTACCGGTCAAAGGCGGAGCTTGCCGCCTCGCGTGGGCCTGGGCGGGCGAAAGCCGCCGCCCGCGTCCGTGAGCTCGTCGAGCAAGCCGTGGCTCGGCGCCTGATTAGTGACGTGCCGATAGGCGCGTTTCTGAGTGGCGGCATCGATTCGAGCATCGTCGTGGGAGTGATGAGCCGACAGATGTCGGCGCCCGTACGCACGTTCAGCATCGGATTCGACGGGGATCCCGCGTACGACGAGACCGCTCACGCGCGGACCGTGGCCGAGCGATTCAAGACCGACCACACGGAGTTCCGGGTGACGCCGTCAGCCGTCGGCCTGGTCGAGAAGCTCGTTTGGCATCATGACGGCCCGTTTGGCGATGCCTCGGCGATCCCTACCTACATCGTGTCGCAGCTCACGAGGCAGCACGTAACAGTGGCCTTGAACGGCGACGGTGGCGACGAGCTGTTCGCCGGATATGTTCGCTTCGGAGCGGCTCTTGCTGCCGAGCGGATTCCTCGTGTGGCGCGACGTCTGCTATCACTCTCGCTTTCCAGGCTTCCCTCTCCAGCGAATGGACGACACCTGCTCGCCCGCGCGCAGCGCTTCGCGCGGGCCATGGACCTGCCGCTGCACGAGCGCATGACGCGATGGATCACGTTGTTCTACGACGATGTCGAGGCACTCTTTGAGCCGAAGTGTCTCGCATTGTTGGAACCGATCGACCGGCTGGCGCACCTGAGGCCCGAAATGACTGACCTCGCGCCGCTCTCGACGCTGGGCCAGTTGCTGCACGTCAATTATCGCACGTACCTCCGCGACGATCTCCTGGTGAAGATGGACCGATCCAGCATGGCGAACTCCCTTGAAACACGGTCGCCGTTCCTGGACCGTGAACTCACCGAGTACGTGGCGCAATTACCAGACGAGCTGAAACTCAGTGGCATGCAGCGGAAGGTCGTGCTGCGTGAAGCCTTCGCCGACCTGCTCCCGACATCCATCAAGAAGAGGGGCAAGATGGGGTTCGGCATCCCTCTCGACACGTGGTTTCGCGGCGAGCTACGCGGCTACGTCCGGGAAACGCTCCTCGCCAGCAATGCCCGGTATTCCTCCTACCTATCCCGCCAGCGGGTCGAAGCGCTCGTCCGGGACCACGAGGAAAGGCGGGCCAACCTGGGCCTGCAGCTCTGGACACTCCTGACCTTCGAGGTCTGGCTGCGCCTGCTCTCTGAGTGGACCCGCCAGTCATGGCGGCCCACGCACATGGTGACATCGTGAAGACCGAAGCGCGACGTGACCTGCTGGCCCTGGAGGCCATTGCCGAGAACGAGCGGATCACCCAGCGGCGCCTGGCGACCAAACTGGGCATCGCGCTGGGCATGACCAACCTGTATCTCAAGCGCCTTGTCCGGAAGGGGTTCGTCAAGTGCGTGAACGTTCAGGCCAACCGGATCCGGTACCTGGTCACGCCGAAGGGGATCGCCGAGAAGACACGCCTGACATACGAGTTCATGGAGTACTCTCTGCACCTGTACGGACAGACCCGGCTGCACCTGCGGCAGGCCTTGAAACCACTCGCCGGTGGCCAGCACCGGCGCGTCGCCATCTATGGCTCGGGTGAAGCGGCCGAACTAGCCTACCTGTCGATCCTCGAACTCGGCCTGGATTTCGTGGGCGTCTTCGATGGAGTGGCGCGTGGCACATTCCTGGGTCAACCCGTTCTGAATCCTCACCAGTGCGCCGAGATCCCGTTCGACGCACTGGTGATCGCGACGCTCGACAGCCCTGCCGAGATCGTGCACGGCCTTGTTCAGCGCGGCATACCTCGACACAAGCTCGTGACCATACGTCACACGCCAGCCACTGACCTTGGCGAGGCAGTTGGCGCAGCCGCGGCACCGCGTGTGGCCGGGCCGACATCGGGCGGCGAACCGTAATGGAAGCGGAACACAACAGCTCGCCTCCGGTCACGGCAAGAACGCTCTCGGCCCGGTTGCGATGGCCGGCGGCACTCGGCGCAGCCATGCTTGGCATTGCGATCACGGCGTCGCCGCTGGCAGTGTGCTCGGCCGGCGTGATGGGAGTGATTGTCGCACTCGCCGGCCGAGGCTTGGAGTCGCGTGAGCGCAAGCTGGTCCAGACGCTCCTGTGTGTCGCCATTGCGGCACGACTGGCCATGATCGCCGGGCTGTTTGTGTATTCGTTGTACTCAGGTCAGCCCGTGACGAGCTTCTGGTTCGACGGCGACGGGGTCTTCATGAAGCGACGCTCCCTGTGGATCCGCAGCTTCTGGTCCGGGGTTCCACTGGACCCGTCCCTGTTCCGGCTGACATATGACCGTTACGGCTGGTCGAGCTACGTGCAGGTGATTGCCTACCTGCAGTACCTGCTCGGTGAGGCGCCGTTCGCTGTCCATTTCTTCAACATCTCGTGCTACCTTGCCGCGGCGGCGTTGCTCCACAGAACGGTGCGCCACGCCTACGGCGCGGCGGCCTCGCTTGTTGCCCTGGTGGTGACCCTGTTCATGCCGACCCTATTCTGCTGGTCCCTGTCGGCACTGAAGGAGTCGCTCTATTTCCTGCTCACCGTTGGTGTGGTGTCCGGCTCGGTGACGTTCCTTCAGCGGACGGGCCTCGTCTGGCGCCTCGGCGGGATCGGGATGGTGACGGGCGCGACCGTGGCGCTCGGAGGCATCCGGGCCGGCGCGTTCGTGTTCGTGGGAGGGACCCTCGGCCTTGCGCTGGCAGGGACGTTCTTGACCCGCCGCCTCTACCTCCTCGGGGTGGCCGTCCTGCTGGTATGGTTCCTGGGCGGCCGGCTGATAGAGACACCACAGGTCCAGTCCCGCCTCATGCCCTTGCTGGTGGAATCGGCCACGCTGCACACCGGACATGTCCGAACCGAGGGCCACGGCTACAAACTGCTGGACGAGCGGCTCTATCTTCCCGGTGCGTTGGAATCGATGACGTGGCCGGAAGCGCAACGCTTCCTTGCGAGAGCCGTGTGGAGCTTCGCCGTGGCGCCACTGCCGTGGACGATCGAAACGCACTCCGAGTTACTGTTCGTACCGCAGCAACTGATCTGGTACAGTCTCTTGATTCTGGCCGTTCCCGGTGTCGTGACGGGAATCCGACGCGACGCATGCCTGACATGGATGCTCATCGGACTTATCTGCTCGGCCGCTGCGGTGATCGCTCCGAACATGGGCAACGTCGGGACGTTGGTCAGGTTCCGCGACACGGTTGTGCCCTTCGTCGCGTGCCTTGGTGCGCTCGGCGCGGTTTCGGTGCTGAAGCGGATCACTCCGGGCAACTTCGGGGGAGCAGCCAGCGCGTAGACACGAACGGCGGCAACCACAACCTGGGAGAGCCAGAAAGGATGCGCTTGGACCGTGCCAATCGTGGATGATCGAGGTCGGCTTTGGGGAAAGGTGAACCTCGTCGACCTCGCGGTCGCCGTGTTCGTCCTCCTGCTGGTGCCGGTGGCCTACAGCGCCTATGTCCTGTTTCGCACCCCACCGCCGACAATCGCGGCTGTAGAGCCTGCGGTGCTGCAAGAGGGCAAGGACCTCCGAGTGAAGCTCACGGGGACGAACTTCCGTCCCTTCCTGCAGGCGGCAGTCGGACCCACCCGTGCGCCCGGATTCCTCGTCGAGAGTCCCGAGGTGGCCGAAGTCAGGCTGCCGGACCTGGCCCCGGGCACTTACGACCTCGTGCTGTACGACGAAGCACGCGAGGTCGGACGCCGCCCTGGTGCTATTACAATCCTCGGCCCGCCCGTCGTGCCGCAGCCGACGATCGCGCTGCGGGTGTCGGGGGCGTTCACATTGGTGCCGGAGGCGCTGGCCCAGCGCCTGACGGTGGGAACGCGATTCCCTGAGAGTGGAGACGTCCCAACGGCCCAAATCGTCGAGCTTGGACCGGCGGAGCCCGCCGTCGTGCATATCGTGACCGCATCTGGAGTCCTGCCGCAGCGCATCCCGGGCATGGTTCGCGCCTTTGCAGTCTTGCGGGTCGTGTGCGCGCCCCAGGGCGAGGCCTGCAAGGTCGGAGACGTCGCTGTCACACCCGGCGCGACGATCACCGTGCCCGCTGGAGCCAATGGACTGCCGTTCCAGATACTGGATCTGGGCTCGTCGGAGGCGGAGGACCCGCTGCCGGCGGCGCAGCTCCACCGGACGCTGGAGGTCCAGGTACGCTTTGCCACCTCCCCTGAGGCGGTACCGCTGCTGAGAAGAGGTGCCCGCGACACGGATCAGCGACTCATCACATCGGCCGGACTCGGCCCGGCTGCGACGCTGGTAGCCTTCGAGCGGGAACAGGACATCCAGACCCAGACGTCCGTTGATTGGTCCGGCGCCAACGTCAAGGGCGCGCCGCAGGTCTATGACGTGCCCCGGCGGCTGGCGATCATCCGGGCAACACTGACGGTGCCGGTCGAACGCGCGCTGAATGAATGGCGGTACAAGGGCACCGCGGTGAAGCTCGGTGCACCCTTCGGTTTCGAGGGCCATTTCTATAGCCTGCGCGGTTGGATTCTCGACGTGAAGGCCGGAGAGACCCGAAGCACCACGCGGTGAGGCGGACCGAACGATGCCGTCGAAACTGAATCACGGCACCGCCCGAAGGAGAACGCTTTCGCGCATCGCAGAGTCGAGCGTAGCGTGGCCATGGCTCAGCCGCCTCACGCGTGAGAGCTACGTCGTCAGGGCAGCCTTCGTCGTGTTCCGGCCGACGCTGGCGTACCTGGGAGGCCCCGTCGCGGCGGAGACCGAGGAGCAGTCGCGGGACGACATCGCACGCCTGTGCGCGACCGTTGGCGCGAGCGTCATCGCTGGCACACTGAGGAAGGGACTGGGGGTGCTGCTCCGCATCTGGCGCAGCAGCCGGACCGCACAACTCCTCTTCAGGACGACGAGTCAGGTCGCGATACTGAACACCCAGGACAGGATCAGGCTGACCGGATGGACGGTGTTGGCCGGGACGCTGGTGGCCGGAATCATCAAGGCCGCAACCGAGGGACCGTGGCCCTGGCCGTCGATGGTGATCTGGGGCGTCGTCCTGACGTGCGCATTCACGCTCATCGTCGGCGCACATGAGGTCAGCATGGCCTGGCGCGACTTCCGTTCGCCGACGCGGCGGGCCGGCGGCGGGTGATGGACTCGACACCGGGATCTGGAGGTCGCAACTTCGCCATCTGCGGGGTGGCGGGTTATGTGGCCCCACGGCACCTCAAGGCCATCCAGGAGACGGGGAACACCCTCGTTGCCGCCGTCGATCCTCACGACGCTGTAGGTGTCCTCGACCGGTTCTCATTCGATGTCCGGTTCTTCACCGAGTTCGAACGGTTCGACCGCCACCTCGAGAAGCTCCGCCGGGGCCCGCCGGCGCAGCGGGTCCACGTCGTCAGTATCTGTTCGCCCAACTACCTCCACGACGCCCACATCCGGCTCGCCCTTCGCATCGGGGCCGACGCCGTGTGCGAGAAGCCGCTCGTCATCAATCCCTGGAACCTCGATGCGCTGGAGGAGCTCGAACACGAGACGCACGGTCGCATCTTCGCGATCCTGCAGCTCCGTCTCCACCCGGAGCTCCTTCGTTTGAAAGCGGAGCTGGCCACAGCGCCTGCCATCGCACCACACGACGTCCGCCTGACCTACGTCACCGCACGGGGCCGGTGGTACAACGTGTCCTGGAAGGGCTCCGAGGAACGATCTGGGGGGCTGGTCACGAACATCGGCATTCACCTGTTCGACATGCTGATCTGGCTGTTCGGCCGGCCCGGCGAGTGTCGGGTGCACCTCCGTGAACCGCGCCGGGCGGCTGGCCACCTAGAATTCGAGCGCGCCCGTGTGAGCTGGGCCCTCTCAGCCAACGCCGACGACCTGCCGGCAGAGGCACGGC
>JBFMFH010000041.1:0-19852 GCA_040752275.1 Acidobacteriota bacterium | reverse complement strand
CGTCGCGCCTTGCCAGCCGGGCGCCGCGCTCCGGGACTTCTGCAAGGCATCACGGTTCCAGGGCACTTGGAACCAGGAGGGAAGGGTGGCGCCGGTGCACGCCAAGACCAACCGGGAACTGAGGACGTTTGCCGTCGTGATCGCGGTGCCACTGGCGGCGCTCGCGGTGTGGCTCGCGTGGCGCGGCCGGCCGGCCTGGACGATCCCCGCCGGAGTGGCCGGCCTCGTGGTCGTGCTGGGCCTCTTCGCCCCGCGCCTGCTCGCCCTGCCCGAACGCCTCTGGATGAAGCTGGCGAACCTGCTGGCGGTCGTGATGACGCACGTCCTTCTGGTGTCGACCTTCTATCTCCTGATCACGCCCATCGGACTGCTCTCGCGGGTGTTCGGGAAGCGGCCCGTCACGACGGAGCCCGACGCCAGCGCTGCGTCGTACTGGGAGCCAGTTGAGGCCGACCCGCCGTACGCTCGGCCCGACAAGCCGTATTGACGCACAACGCCACACAGACGTGGACGAGGAATCCCTCATGGCCGCATTCAAGAAACTCGGAATGGTCGTCGGCTTCTTGATGACCCGAAAGAAGTGGTGGCTCAGCCCGATCGTGCTCTTCCTCCTGCTGCTCGCGCTGGTCATCGTGGCGAGTCACGGGTCGGCGGCGGCCCCGTTCATCTACGCGTTGTTCTAGCGAGGCTCCGCCTCAGACCACCGAGGCATGTGGAGGCGGCTCCGCCTCGGACCGCCGAGCACGTGCGGGAGGCTCCGCCTCGCTCGATCGCAGTGTTAGCGTTGCCCCGCTTCCTCCCGGCGCTCAGAGCGTCATGAGCCGGCCGGCGTGGCTCCCGGCGGCGAAGGTGTCTGCGAACTGCCGTGCAGGCCGCCACTCGTGTAGAGCAGGCCGCCGGGCAGGTTACCGATGGGCCCCAGGGCGACGAAGAGAATCGACAACGCGAAGGCCGTGGCATCGGGAACGCTGACCTGGCCGAAACACCACACGAACGCGGCCTGACTGGTCCCCAGCCCGCTCACCGTGATTGGCAGTTGCATGACGAGCAGGATCAACGGGACGAACGCAAAGTAGACCATCAACGGCTGCTCCACGCCGAGCGACGCCCCCAAGAGGTAGGCCTGGAGCACCCTGAGCGTCTGGACGGCCAGGGAAGCCGCCAGGACAATGAGCAACTCGACGCGCCTCGTCGAGTAGGTCTGCATGGCCGTCCACAGCCGCCCGAGACCCCGGAGGACCGGGGCCCACGGACCCGGAATCAGTGAGGCGACCCGGCGGGCTGTCGCCTCGGCACGGCTGCTGAAGACGACCGCGACGGCCAGACCGCAACCGGCAACGGTGCCCACCAAGGCCACCAATACTGCCGGGCTCGAAGCCAGCTGCCTGACCACGACGAGTCCCGCCGTGGCCATCACGACCATCGACAACACCCCGAGCACCCGGTCCATCAACACCGACGCCAGGGCCACCGGGCCCGCGACCCCCTGCCGCGCCAAGGCGTAGGCCCTGACGGCATCGCCGCCCACGCTGGGCAGGAAGGTCCCGACGAAGGTGCTGACGAAGAAGATCCGGATGACCGCGACTATCGGGGGGGCCCCCGCCCCTCGGAACGGCCGCAGGAGCATCACCCACCGGCCCGCCATCAGGGCCCGGTCGACGGACATCAGGACGAGTGCGCCCAGCAACGGGGCGGGGCGCGCGCTTGCGGCGGCCCGCGTCACCTCGGCCGGATCGCTTCTCCAGAAGAGCAGGGCAGTGAGGGCAACGGCGAACAGGAGCCTGGCGAGACGTCCGGCGCGGGGCCAGGTCACTGGGGCGACGGCACCGTCTGGATGTGTCGCGCCGGGTCCCACTTGACGCGGTAGGCGCGCATGAGGAACTTCGCGTACGGCACGAACTGCTTCATCGCGCCGACGTTCACCTGGCAAGGGCTCAGGCAGTTCTTGCAGATGGTGTCCGCGAAGGCCGCGCGGTCGGCAAGGTGCGCCGCGTCGAAATACAGCGCGCCGGCCGCCGTGTCCAACACGTTGCCCAGAGGCTCCGAGTTTTCACAGTAGTAGAGCGCTCCGTCGGGATTGAGCAGCAACCCCTGGGACTGGAACGGGCACGGCATCGTACGGATGTAGCCGTTGGCAATCATGTCGGCGTAGTGCAGGTACTGGAAGGCCTGCCCACTCAGCACCGACTCCTCGGCCACCTGCTCCAGGAAGAACTGGCGCATGAACTCCTCTTCCTGGGTCTTCAGCCGAATCCGGCTTTCGAGGTCCTTGTTCCCGAGCATGTTGTCGGTGAATCGGAGCATGTTGAACACGATGTCGAGTTCGCGCTCGCGGCACCAGGCCAGGATGTTGCGCGCATCCTCCATGTTCGTTGCGAAGATCGTCGCCGCAATCCCGAACTGGAGGTTCTCGTGCGTTCGTGCGAGCGAGGTGAGCGCGTCGATCGTCTGGCGGGCCTTGTCGAACCCGCGCTTCACCTGGCGGACCTGGTCGTGAATGTCGCCGATGCCGTCCAGCGACACGCGCACGCTGAGGGGCAGGCGTCGTTCCGCGCAGAACTCGACGATTCGTGTCATCTGCGGGATGGCCCGATGCGGAGTCAGACCCGTCGTGTTGATCCCGACCTTGCGAACCCTCGGCAGGCGCTGGACGAGCAGTTCCACGAGTTCCGGCAGATCGTTGCGGGTCGTGGGCTCGCCTCCTGATACGTTGAGGTTCTCGATGGCTCCCCAGAACGGGTCGTTCATCACGCGGTCGACTTCTTCGAGGGTCATGTCCTCCTTGCGGTTGCCCCGCTTCCAGTTGTTGCACATCTCGCAGCGCGCATCGCAGACGAACGTGCAGTTGTAGATGAGCACGGTCGGCCGGATCGGCTTGATTCTCGCGGCCACGAAGGTGTTGACCAGGTCGCGCGGGATGCCGGCCGCAATCTTGGTCAGGTAGCGAGCGGTGAAGGTGCGCTTCGACATCGACAGTGGGGACTCGCTGCCCGACGCGGCATCGGACAGATCTCAACGCATCGTACCCCGGTCCATCCGGTGGGTCAACGACGGGGTCCGCACCGCTCCACACGCCGGCGCGGTCCCGCAAGCAGCAGAGCGGCGCCCCGGAGGCCACAGCCTCCGGGGCGCGTGGGGTCACTTGCAGTTAGGCGGCGGGAAGGGCGTTGGATACACGCCGACGCTGGGCGGGTACTCGGCCCACTGGAGGTGAAGTCGCTCGGCGGTGTTCTTGGACCCGGCGCCGATGTCGACGCCCCACCAGGTCCCGCCCTTGTTGTAGGCGATGAAGTCGAGGCTCAGTTCCGGTCCCCCGCGCTTCAAGTTGAGCGCCAGATCGAGCCCTCCGCAGATGCCTGCCTCGAGCATCCTGTCCCGAAGGAACTCCATGTTCGCGTTCCGTTCATCCAGGCTGATGCCGCCGGCGAGGCGCTCCGGGTAGCGGCTTTCGACCCACGCCGCGACCTCCGGACCGCTGGTCGGCCACCCTCCGGATGGCGGCGCGGGACTCGGCGCAGGCGTCGGGGCCGGTTCGGGCGTCCGGAACGCCTGCGTCGCCGACCATGGAGTCGTCACCGACGGGTCGTACGCGCGCACGCGCCAGAAGTACCGGCGGTCGATCTTGAGTTCCTGCGCAATGGTGAATCTGGTCTCAATCGTCTGCTCGGCCACGGTGACCACGGCCTCGACGACGGTGAAGGCCTCGTCCTCCGCGATTTCAAAAACGTACGAGATCTGACCGACTGGTCCACTCCGCGTCGCGTTCCTGACGGCGAACTCCGGGCGCCTGCTGGACAGCCGGACATCGCCGACCGGCGCCAGCGGCATCGGCGTCTCGAGTTCAACCGGGGTGTAGACCTGGAAGTTCAACGGGGATGAGAACGGCCCCGTATTGGCACCATCCAGCGCCCGGGACCGCCAATAGTAGGTTCGGTCGGCGGCCAGCGCGTCGGGGAGTCGGAGGCTCGTCCGCCCACCAGATCCCGGCGGGACGCCTTCGCGGGTAAAGACCCGGTTGTTGAAGTCCGCGTCGGTGGCAATCTCGAAGGTCAGCGAGATCGGCCGCTCGCCGTTGGTCGAGGCATTCTCGATGAGCAGGGTGATGGGCTGGTCCTGAGCGCGGATCCGCGCTCCGGCCCCCGGCTCCAGGAGAACGGGAGCCGTGATGTTCACGCCCGGAATCGGGCCCGCCACCGAGGGGCTGGTGGGGTTGCTGCTCTTCAACGCCTCGCAGCCCGCGAGCACCGTTGCCGAGGCCACGACGACCATGGAATACCAACTGGACCCTCGCATGTCGATCACTCCCTTGAGCGGAGGGCAGCGACAGTACGGGCGCTCCCCGCCTCTTCTCCTGAGTTATCGAGCGAGAATCGTGCCAGCTTTACGACGGGCTCAGTCCGCGAGCCCTTCCCGGGAAAGAGTGGCGGCGACCGCCGGCCCTCGCATCCAGAAGGCGGCCGCGCCGGACAGGGAGAACAGCATGATCAAGGCGGCGCCCATGAACGAGACGGCCAGGGCCGACTCGATGGGCAGGCCGATCTGGGAGAAATAGAAGGAAAACGTGGCCTCTCGAACGCCGAACCCGTTCAGCGACACCGGCGCCATCTGTACGATGAACGAGACCGGCACGAGCACGGCCAGGTGCGAGAGCGTCACCGGAATGTGCATGCTGTGGGCGACTGCCGCGTAGAAGGCCACCAGGATCCCCTGGACGGCGACTGCCCCGGCAAAGCAGGCGCTCAGGGCCAGCGGGGCCCGGCGGAACTGCCACAGCCCACCCGTGAAACGGCGGACACGCTCGTCGGCCCAGCCGCGGTTGAACGCGCCGAACGGCCGAAGCAGACGGCCTACGCTCGTTGGCGCCAAGACGAGCGGCAAGGCCACCGCGAGTCCGCCGAGCAGACCCAACCACAGCGCCGGGGCCCAGATCGGCGATCGTGTGCCGTTGGCCGACGCCACGCTCGCCCCGATCGCGGCGACGAGCCCAAGACCCAGCAGGCCGATGGCTCGGTCCATCAGCACGATCGTGACGGCCAGGGTCTTCGAACCGGCCTGCGGAGCCGTGTCGGTGATCCGCACCACATCTCCGCCGATGTTACTGGGGAGGAAGTTGTTGAAGAAGGTCGCCACCAGGTAGGAATTCACCAGGTGCCCGCCCGGGACGGCCACGCCCTGTGCACCCAGCAGCAGGCGCCATCGCCAGGCCGACACCAGGATCATCGTGAAGTAGAGCAGGAGCGCCCCAGCCAGCCAGGCGGGGGCGGCCGTGCGTGCATGCGTCCAGAGCCGCGCAACATCCGTTCGGGAGAGCAGCAGCGCCAGCAGCCCGACGGAGACGACCACCTTGCCGAACAGCATGAACCGCCGGCGGATGCCACGTGAACCCCGCCCCTCTGGCGGCACACCGTCGATGCTGTCGAGTCGGTCGGCCATCGCGAAAACGTCGAACTTTCAATCGTACCATGTGGTTGCGTCCAGTGTCCACGCCGCGTCCCTCTTCGTTGACGCTCTCGGCGTCGGTCTCCTACAATCCACGGATCGGGCTGCGGTGTCGGATCCTGGCAGCCGGACCGGTGACTCCGAGAAGCGCATGCGCATCCTGATGATTGCCCCGGAGCCGTTTTTCGAGCCTCGAGGCACGCCGTTCAGCGAATACCATCGGATCAGGGCCCTGACCGATCTTGGGCACACGGTTGATCTCGTGACGTACCCATTCGGCCGGCACGTCACACTGCCCGGGCTGCGGGTGTTCCGGTCCGCGAAGCCTCCCTTCGTCGAACGGGTGAAGATCGGTCCGTCCTGGGCCAAGGTGCCGCTGGATGTCTTGCTCGCCCTCCGGGCGTTCGGCCTCGCCTGGCGTGGCGCGTACGACCTCATCCACTCGCATGAGGAAGGGGCTGCCATCGGGCTGGCGCTCGCGCGTTGGCTTGGCGTGCCGCATCTCTACGACATGCACTCGAGTCTTCCCGAGCAGTTGTCGAACTTCAGCTTCAGCCGCTCCCGGGCGCTGGTCGGCGCCTTCCGCTGGCTGGAGCGGCGGGTGGTCACCCGATCGCAAGCGGTCATCGTGATCTGCAGGCATCTCGAAGATACGGTCCGCCGAATCAGGGCCGACGCGCCGGTCGTGCTGATCGAGAATGCCCCTGGAGCGGGCGATGCCGGTCCCCAGGTCAGGGAGAATCGCGTCCGGGCCCAGCACGGCCTGACCCCGGACGACCGGGTCGTCCTCTATACCGGGACCTTCGAGGCCTACCAGGGTCTCAGCCTCCTCCTCGACGCCATGCGAATCGTCTCCGATCGCGTGCCGCGCGCACGCCTCTTGCTGGTTGGCGGCCACGCCGACCAGATCGACCGGTTGCGGCGCGACGCCGAGCGCGCAGGTGTCGCCGGAGTCACCGTGTTTGCCGGAGAGCAGCCCGCCGGCCTGATTCCGGCCTATCTGCAGGCGGCCGACGTGCTGGTCTCGCCCAGGAGCCGCGGCACGAACACGCCGCTCAAGATCTATCAGTACCTACGGGCGGGCCGGCCGATTGTCGCCACCGACCTGCTGACCCACACCCAGGTGCTCGACCCGACGGTCGCGGTGCTTGCCTCCGTGACGCCGGAGGCCTTCGCCGACGGCGTCGTGCGGGTGCTCACCGATGCGGAGCTGGCGGCGTCGCTCAGCCGGAGGGCGGCGGAACTCGCCGCCACGAAGTACACCTACGAGGCGTATGTCGACCGGACGCGCCAGGCGCTCGCCCTGGTGGGCGCAGGCACGCCAACCAGCGAGAGGGCGGCGTGATTGGGGCGCCGGAGCACTACAGCTACCGCGTGTACGCCAGCCGCGGCATGGCGGAGCGGTTCGACGCCTTGCGGTTCAGCGGCCCTATCGGGACCATGCTCGCAGACGCCCAGGCCAGGATTCTCGCCGAGGCGCTGGGCGACATACGCGGACGGCGCATCCTGGACGTCGGGACCGGCACCGGCCGCGCAGCCTTGCTGTTGGCCGCGCGCGGCGCCGCCGTCACGGGGATCGACGCCTCGCCGGAGATGCTTCGGGTGGCGGCGGCACGGGCAGGCCAGGAGGGGCTCAGTGTGCGGTTCGACGTCGGCGACGCCCATCGGCTGGCGTTCGACTCGAGCAGCTTCGATGCGGCGGTCAGCTTGCGCGTGCTGATGCACGCGCCGAACTGGCGCGAATGCCTCCACGAGCTGTGCCGGGTCGCCCGTGACAGGGTCGTCTTCGACTACCCGGCCGCATGCAGTGCGGCGGCGATTCAGGCCGCCGCCCGGCGGATCCTCGCCACCCTTGGACGTGAGGTCGAGGCCTACCGCGTGTTGCGGCTCGCGTCGGTGAAGGCCGTGCTGGACGAGTGTGGCTACCGGGTGGACCGCGTGCACCGGCAGTTCGTGCTGCCAATCGCCCTTCACCGGGCCATCGGCTCCAGGGCGGTCACCGAGCGATGCGAACGCAGCCTGGCGGCGGTCGGCCTGCTTCGCCTCTTCGGATCACCCGTGACAGTTGTGGCGGTGAGATGCGGGTCCTCGTGACGGGCGCGACGGGGTTTACGGGTGGACATCTCGCCCGGGCTCTTCGTGCGCGGGGCAGGGAGGTCGTCGCGCTCGCACGGGTCCGGGACGATCGGACCGGGTCCCTCGAAGCCGACGGCGTCCAGATCGCCCTGGGAGACCTGACCGACCCGGCCAGTCTGAGACGGGCCGTCGACGGGGCGGATGTCGTGTACAACATCGCCGCCCTCTATCGTCGGGCCGGAGTGGGCGCCTCGACCTACGCGGCGGTCAATGCCGGTGGGGTCGCCTGGCTAATCCAGGTGGCCGCCGCCGCGGGCGTGAAGCGGGTGGTGCACTGTTCGACGGTTGGCGTCCATGGGAATGTCGAGCACCCGCCGGCCGATGAAGACGCGCCGTTGCGGCCGGGCGACGAGTACCAGCGCACCAAGCTCGAGGGCGAGCACCAGGGGCGCGAGGCGGCCGCACGGGCGGGGATCGATCTGGTCATCGCCCGCCCGTCCGGGATCTACGGACCCGGGGACACCAGGCTGCTCAAGCTCTTCAGGGGCGTGGCGCGGCGGCGGTTCGTGATCCTCGGCAGAGGCGAGATCTTCTACCACATGACCTACATCGACGACCTCTGCGAGGGGTTTCGGCTCTGCGGGGAAGTCGAGGCCGCCGCGGGACGGACCTATATCCTGGCCGGGGGCGAAGTGACCAGCCTCAACGACCTGGTGGGCATTGTGGCCGATGAAGCCGGCGTGGCGGCGCCGTCCTGGCGGCTGCCCGTCTGGCCATTCTGGCTTGCCGGGGCGGCTTGCGAGTTGCTCTGCGTGCCGCTGAGAATCGAGCCGCCGCTGTACCGCCGGAGAGTCGACTTCTTCACAAAAGACCGCGCGTTCGACATCGCACGGGCGAGAAGGGAGTTGGGGTTCGACCCGAAAGTCGGCCTGCGCGAGGGGATCCGGCGCACGCTCCGCTGGTACCGTGAGCACGGATGGATCACATGAGCGATATCCCCAAGGCCCAGGAACAGTTGTTCGACCCGCGGTCCTCGGCGAGAGACAAGTATGCGGCGCTGGTCGTGGGCCGGCGAGGCTGGCGGGCGTTGCTGCGGCACGAGGCCGTCATCCTGGCCAGCCAGTCCGTCCCCGGCGCGCTGGGTCTCGTCCTGCGCAAGCTGCTCTACCCGCGCCTGCTCGGCGCGTGCGGCCGGAACGTGATCTTCGGGCAGAACGTCGTGCTCCGGCACCCTGCCAAGATCCACATCGGTGACAACGTGGTCATTGACGACAATTGCCTGCTCGATGCCAAGGGCGAGACGAACCAGGGCATCACAATCGGCAGCGGGGCCTTCGTGGGTCGCAACACCATCCTCTCGTGCAAGAATGGCGACATCCGGCTGGGGGACCGGGCCAACCTGGGATTCAACTGCGAAGTCTTCTCGGCAAGTCGTGTCGAGCTGGGGCAGGACGCACTGCTGGCCGCCTATTGTTATGTGATCGGCGGCGACCATGACGTCAGCGACACGTCGGCGTCGATACTCTCGCAGGCCCGCACCTCGGCCGGCGTGAGCATTGAGGAGGGGGTCTGGATGGGCGCGGGCGCGAAGGTCCTGGACGGCGTGAGGGTCGGTGCCCACGCGATTGTCGGAGCCGGAGCCGTCGTCCGTGACGATGTCCCTCCGTATGCGATTGCCGTGGGCATGCCGGCGCGGGTGGTCGGCCGGAGGACGGCCGGGCGCGACGGGACGGCTGACGATGAGTGACCGGAGATTGAACATCCTCCAGATCTGCGACCACCTCGGCTGGGAAGGATCCCGCATGCACGGGGTGAAGCGCCTGTTCGCGTGGATGATCCCCGCCTTCGACGCTGAGCGGTACAACGTGTCGCTGGTCAGCCTTCGCAAGAAGGACCTGTCGGAGGAGCCACTCGAGTCGTTCGGGGTCGACATTACCTATCTGCACCGGTCGAAGTTCGACCCCGCGACGTTGCCCGCCCTGCTCAAGCTCATCGACCGGAAGCGGATCGACATCCTGCACATGCACGGTTATGGGGCCACCACCTTCGGGCGGGCCGCGGCCGCCGTGCGGAGGATCCCGGCCATCCTGCACGAGCACGCCAACCTGACCGACACGCCGTGGTTCCAGAAGGTCGCGGATCGGGCGCTCGAGCCGTTCACGGACATTGCCATTGCGGTGTCGCGCAGTACGGCGGAGTTCGTCGTCAACGCCCGACTCGTACCGGAGCGGAAGGTCAAGGTCGTGTATCTCGGGGTTCCCCTGGGCGAGTTCGGCCGGGCCCGCTCGGCTGCCGAGGTGGCCGACGCGCGGCGGGAGCTGGGCATCCGCGACGGCGAACTGGCCGTCGGCACCGTGACGCGGCTGCACGACTCGAAGGGCAATGAGTATCTGGTCGAGGCGGCCCGTCTGGTGCTCGATCGGCGACCCGGCGCGCGGTTCTTCGTGGTCGGCGAGGGTCCGCTGCGCCCGGCACTCGAGGCGCAGGCGCGGGCGCTCGGCCTCGGCGACCGGTTCGTGTTCGTCGGGTTCGCGAAGGACGTCGCGAGCGTGTTGTCAGCCTTCGACCTTTCGGTGTTTCCTTCGTTGTGGGAGGGCACACCCCTCACAGCCTTCGAGGCGCTGGCCGCCGGCAAGGCCATCGTCGCCACCGACGCCGACGGGTTGCTCGACATCCTGACCGACGGGCACGACGCCCGCATCGTCGCGAAGCGGAACGCTGAGGCGCTGGCCCGGCAGATCGTGGCGTTGATGGACCACCCCGAGGAACGCGCCCGTCTGTCAGCCAACGCCAGGCAGACGGGTCAGGAGTACGACATCGCCGCGTTCGTCGGGAAGATGGAACGCCTGTACGATCTGCTCCATCGCGTGTCGAGGCCCACCGGGCGCCAGGGCATCCTCGCCGAGGACCTTGGCTTCCTGACACGAAAGGGCGTCAGGTGAACGCGCAGGCCGGACATCGCATCGACCCGTTCCCGGGGGTGATTGCCGCGCTCGTCCTGTTCTGCGCATACGGGGGCCTGGCGCTCTCGGTCGACTTCCCGCGTGCGGCCTTCGGGTTCCACAGCGACGAGGCTACCTATTACATGATGGGCCTGAGCCTCGCCAACGACCGGGATCTTGCCTACCGGCGCGAGGACCTCATGCGGGTGTGGCGGGAGTTCCCGTCCGGTCCCTCCGGCGTCTTCCTGAAGAAGGGGCGAGACCTGGAAGTCCGTTGGGGCGGTCGCTTTCCGTTCGTCCACGTGGAGTCGCGGCCGGACCCTGACGCCGCCGAGTTGTTCTACGGCAAGTCGTACGTGTACCCGCTCGTGGCCGCGCCGATGGTCCGCATCCTCGGCACGAACGGGTTCCTGCTGCTGCACGCGCTGCTCCTGGGTGCGATGTTGCTTGCCGGCTACCTGTTCCTCAACGCTCGATCGTCGCCCGGGGTGTCTCTCGTGCTCGCGGCAGGTTTTCTCATGGCATCGGTCGCCCCTGCCTACTTCGTGTGGATCACGCCGGAACTCTTCAACCTGAGCTTCGTGTTTCTCGGGTACTTCTGCTGGCTTTACAAGGAGGTCATGCCGGGCGATCGCGCACCGCGCGGCACGCGGTGGCTCTTGGGCGCGGGTTCGGATCTGATGGCGGCCCTTCTGCTCGGGGTCGCGACGTTCTCGAAGCCCTCGAATCTCCTCCTGATCCTGCCTGTCCTCGCCTGGATGGTGTACCGCCGCCGATGGAAGCGCGCGCTGGCCACCGGCCTGCTGTTCGGCCTGTGCGGCGTGGCCTTGCTCGCCGGCAATGTCGCGACCACCGGCGAGTGGAACTACCAGGGCGGCGACAGGCGCACGTTCTACGGGCCCTACCCGTTTCAGGATCGCCAGACCGGGTGGGAAGGGGTGGGTCAGGACAGGGTGACGAGCCGCGTGATGACGGAGGTCATCTTCGACAGGCGCGTGTTCTGGACGGTGTTTTCCCGGAACTTGGCGTACTTCGCCGTCGGACGTTACTCGGGGCTCGTCCCGTACTTCTTTCCCGCGGTCTTCTCCGCCGCGGCGTTCCTGCTCGCCCGCCGCCGGCGCACGGGCTGGCAGTGGCTGATCGGCGCCGCCGCCGCCGCCGAGATTCTGCTGCTGGTCGTCTGGATCCCCTACAACTACTTCGGTGGGGGCGGTGTCCTTGGGAACCGGTACTTCATGAACACATACGGCGTGTTCTTCTTCCTGCTTCCGGCTATCGAATCGATGCCCCTCGCGCTCCTGCCCTGGGCCGTGGGATGCTTCTTCTCGGCGCAGATCGCGTTGAACCCGTTCGTGGCCTCGTACAACCCGGCCGAGCCTGCCAAGAGGGGTCCCCTCCGCCTGTTGCCGGTTGAACTGACCCTGGTCAACGACCTGCCCACCAACACCCAGGCCAACCGTGCCCGCGTGTGGTTCGGCCAGGAGCGCCGCTTCCAGATCTACTTCCTGGACGACAACGCCTACGCGCGAGAGGGTCTCGGCTTCTGGGTCCGCGGACACGCGAGGGCCGAATTCCTGGTCAAGACCGTCGAGCCCGCCACGGCACTCGACCTGACGCTCACGGCTGGCAACAGGGACGTCCGGGTCACTGCGAGGCGCGGTTGGTCCAGCCGGTCGGCGGATCTCCGGCAGGGCCAGACGACGACGCTGACCATCCCCCTGGATGATGGGTTTCCCTATCTGGGGACGCGGGTGTGGACCGTGTCGGTGTCGACCGACTCGGGGTTCGTGCCGCTCTTCGGCAGCACACCATCGGAGGACACCCGCTTCCTCGGTGTGCAGGTCACGCCGGAATTGAGGCGGTAGGGCCGTGTGCGAGTTCCTCGGACCGGAAGCACCCTTGTCATGAGGATCGCCGTCGTCACGTCGAGCCCGCCCTTCTCCGAAGGCGGGCATCTTGTGATCGCCAGGGCGGTGGTTTCGGCATTGCTGGAGGCGGGGCACGCCGCGGACCTGCTGCTCACGCCGCAGAACCGTTTCGGGAGGCAGGCGTCTGCGTACCTGGCGAACTGGCTGACGGACGTTGGCGTGTCCCACGAGGGGGCGCCGATCGACCATGTCATCAGCCTCCGCTTCCCGAGCTATGCCGTGCGCCACCGCTCGCACGTGTGCTGGCTGAATCATCGCATGCGGGAGTACTACGACCTCTGGGATCGCTTTCGCGCGACGCTGTCGTGGAAGGCGAGGATCAAGGAAGGCCTGCGCCGGCGCATCCTCCACCGGGTCGACCGCTACCTGCTGACACGGAACGTCACGAAGCTCTTCGCGCAGTCGGGCACGATCCAGCGTCGCCTCGAGCGTTGGGGAGGTATTCCCTCGGAGGTTTTGTTTCCTCCGCCGCCCGCACGGCCGTACCGCTGTGAAGGGTACGGGCCGGAGCTGTTCGCGGTGTCGCGACTCACTCCCCTCAAACGGATGGACCTGCTGGTGCGCGCGCTCGCCGAGCCGCAGGCGCGTGACGCCACGTGTACGATCGCGGGCGACGGCGGTGAGGCGGATCGCCTGCGCGCGCTGGTGGCCGACCTTGGACTCGCCGATCGAGTGCGGATGATCGGCAGCGTCGACGGTGACCAGCTCGTGGCGCACCTGGCCCGGTGTCGGGCCGTCGTCTTTCCAGCACTGGCCGAGGATTACGGCCTGGTGACCATCGAGTCCTTCGCGTCGGCGAAGGCGGTGCTGACGTGCCGTGACAGCGGCGGGCCCGCGGAGCTGGTGCAACACGGCACCAACGGTCTCGTGTCGGAGCCCACCCCCGCGTCGCTCGCCCAGGCGATCGGGATGCTGGCGGGCGATGCCGCCGTTGCCGAGCGGATGGGACAGGCGGCCCATCGGACGGCCGCCGGCATCACCTGGCCGGCCACGATCGCGCGGCTTCTGTTGACGCCGGCTCCCCAACCCCGACTCGAACGGAACGTGGCCTCGGAGTAGACTGGGATCACCCATGGCATACGGTTCGACGCTCGAGGCGAGGCTCGCCCGGAGGGTCACTCGGGCGATATCCGACTACGCCCTCATCGAGGACGGCGATCGGATCATGGTCGGGCTGTCCGGTGGCAAGGACAGCTGGGCCCTGATGCACATCCTCGACGTGCTCCGGCAGCGCGCACCGATCCGGTTCACACTCGTCGCGCTCACCATCGACTCGGGGTACGCCGGCTTCCAGCACGACGTCATTCGCGGCGCGTGCGAGGAGCGCGGCTGGGAGCATCACACGCAACGCACCTCGATCGGGGAGGTCATCGACGATCTGCTGAACCCGGCAGAAACGCCCTGCTCGCTCTGTGCCCGGCTGCGGCGCGGCGTGCTCTACCGCCGGGTGTCCGAGCTGGGCGCGACCAAGATCGCACTCGGCCATCACGCGGACGACTTCATCGAGACGCTCCTGCTCAACCTCTTCTTCGCAGGAGCGCTCAAAGCGATGCCCGTCCGCCTCGTGCCGGATGACAGCCGCCACGTGGTGATTCGCCCCCTGGCCTATGTCGGTGAAGACGAGGTCAGGTCTTACACGAGGTGGGCGGGTCTGCCGGTGGTGGGCTGCGGCTGCCCGGCGTGCGGCGATCTGGCCCTGCAGCGTCAGCGTGTCAAGCGCCTGATCTTCGACCTGGAGCGCGAGCACCCGGGCGTGAAGCGCTCGATGCTGAAGGCCCTCGGCAACGTCCAGCCGGCGCATCTGCTGGACCGGCGGCTGAACCCGCCCGCCGAGCTGGCCGATTCGATCCTGGAGCTTGCCACGCCGTGAGGGCGGTTGTCCAGCGGGTGCAATCGGCGCGCGTCGTCGTCGACGGCACTATCGTGGGCGAGATCGGCCGGGGCCTGCTGGCGTTGGTTGGTGTGGCGCGTGATGACCGCCCCGACGACGCCCGATACATGGCGGGCAAGATCCGTGATTTGCGCATCTTCGAGGACGATCAGGGCAAGATGAACCGGTCGGTGGCCGAAGTCGGCGGCGGCCTGCTCGTCGTCTCGCAGTTTACGCTCTATGGCGACTGCCGGCGGGGACGCCGGCCGTCCTTCGATCAGGCCGCGCCTGCCGGGGATGGGCGTCGGCTCTTCGACGAGGTCGTCCGCGAACTGCGCCAGAGCGGCCTGCGCGTGGCGACAGGGACGTTTCAGGCTCGCATGCGGGTCGACCTCGAGAACGACGGTCCGGTCACCCTCCTCATCGAAAGCCGGCGCGCCTTCTAGTGGTGTTCCAGCAATCCCGGAGGAGCCGGGGGCCGGAGCAGAGCGGGAGCAGAGCGGGAGTAGAGCGGGACTCATCCGGGAGTCGTCCCGGAGTTGTCCCGGAGTGGAGCGGGACTCACCCGGGATGGCCGGTGTGGTCGGTGTGTTGTGACGGCTGCCGCACGGGCGCATAGAACTCGCGCACCGCGTCGATTTCCCGCCGGATCCGGGCCTCGTCCCATCCCAGTTCGGCGGCGGACAGCCGGGCGCACTCGGCCGTCACGTCATCGCCAGGATAGCCAGCCGATCCCAACCCGGTGCGCCGGACGACCACGTCGGCGAGCGTCCGCGCCATCTCGAATCTCACCGCATGCACCACGACGGCGCGCATCACGGTACTCGTGCCCAGAGGGGCTGCCAGCGCTGGGTCGCGGCGGCAAAGGTCCACCACGTCTCGCCAAGCGGTTCCGTGAGTGCCGACCAGCGCCGCCGCCAACTCAGGCTGCAGCAGGCCGGTGGTCGCACTGTGAGCCCTCGCGATCTCGGCCGGGAGCGACTCGAACTCCCACGCGGGCAGGCGGTCCGCCGCCGTCCGACACGCCGACACGGCGCGCCCGAGCTTCGCCTGGACCAGGTCGACGACTCGCTCGGCCACGCCGCGTGCGGTCGTGTACTTCACGCCGATGACACTCACCGCGCCCTCGACGCCGTCCCGACCGTGATCGTGAATCCGGTGGTGCGCCATGAGTCCGAGTCTCCCGCGGCGGTCCCGCACGGCTGGCACGATCCCACGGTGCACCAGCGTGACGTCGACAGACGCGAGACCCAGCCCCGGGAAGGCCTGGTTCGCTTCGTCCAGGAACCGGACGAGTTCGTCGGCGGATACCTCTGACGCCCCGGGTTCGACGGGGGCGTCCGAGTGCGACGTTCCGAGCATGGCCCGGCCCTTCCACGGGATCAGCAGCAGCAGACGACCATCGCCGGTCGGCGCGCCGAGCGCCAGATGGCCGGCCGGCCGGGAGGTGACCACGTTCATCGCCTTGATGAGCGGGTAATCCAGAGTCCCCCCGAGGGCTCGAGCCCACGGTCGGGCGAACGCCCCGGCGGCGTTGACGGTCAGCCGGGCGGCAATCTCCAGATGTTTCCCGGATTCGAGGTCGAGCGCGGCAACGCCCCGGACGCGCCCTCCCGCCACGAGAGGCGTCGTGGCCTCGACGTAGTTGGCGAGGAGGGCACCAGCCTGGTCCGCCGCTCTGGCGAAGGCCAATGTCAGCCGATCGGACTCGGGCATCTGGTAGTCGTACCATCGGGCACCGCCCGTCGCACGGGGTTGGGCGTGTGGGCCGTACGCACGACCGTACTCGGAGAGGCTGACGAGCCTGCCTGCCGGGAGCCTGAGCCCGTCGGGTATCCCCGCGTTCCGGTCGAAGCCGACAAGAGCGTCGAGGGTGAATCCGGCCCGCAGCGCCAGGCGAGAGCGCGTCGGTGTCCGCATGGTGGCCACCATGAACGGCAGGGGAGTGACCAAATGCGGTGCGATCCGTGCCATGGCGCGACGCTCGATCACGCTGAAGCGTGCCTTGCCGAGATCGCCCGTCTGCAAGGACCGCAGGCCGCCGTGCACGGTCTTGGCGTGGTTGAACGAGCTGGCGGCGCCGAGGTCGTTTCGGTCAATCAGGGCGACTGACAGCCCCCGCCGGGCGCTGTCGTACGCAATCGTAAGTCCGTGAATGCCACCGCCGACGACGAGGACGTCGAAGCGAGAGGAGGAGAGCAGTGAGGGTTGCCGTCGCACCGGATGCCGCGGCCACGAAGCGGGCCGACGTCCTTTCGTTCGGGAACGAGCTCGAGCCGGGATTGCCACGGGCCCGGACGGCACTCATGCAGGCTCGTTGCCCGGGCCGCACGAGTATTCTATAGTACGGGTCCGTGTCAGAGCGCGCTTCACCCGCAAGGCCTGGTACTGCCGCGGTCCGGCGGTATTGGAACGAACACATCCACGACCTGGAGATCACCCGCCATCCCGTCGGTTCGACCGGGTTCTTCGCCGATCTCGATGAGTACCATTTCGACAAGCTCCACCACCTCCTGCGGCTGATCGACTTCGCCGGCCAGTCGGGGCGACGCGTGCTCGACGTGGGTTGCGGGGCGGGCGTCGATCTCGTGCGTTTCGCTCGCGGAGGCGCCATCGTGACGGGTGTCGACCTCGCGGAGTCCGCCGTGTCGCTTGCCCGGCTGCACGCCTCGCACCAGTCAGTGCCGGCCACCTTCTGCGTTGGTGACGGAGAGCGGTTGCCGTTCGCCGCCGGTACCTTCGACTTCGTGTACGCTCACGGCGTGATCCAATACACGCCGGGCCATCAGGCCATCATCGACGAGTGCCGCCGTGTGCTGAAGCCCGGTGGCACGGCCTTCTTCCAGGCCTACAACCGCGTGTCCTGGCTCAACGTCCTCTCCCGGGTCATGCACGTGGGGCTCGAGCACGAGGGCGCGCCGGTGCTTGTGAAGTTCAGTCCGCGTGAATTCAGACGCCTGCTGCACGGGTTCGCCCGCGTTCAGATCATCCCCGAGCGGTTTCCGGTCAAGTCACGGCTCCACGGGGGCTGGAAGGGCGCGTTGTACAACGGTGTCTTCGTGAGGATCTTCAATGCTGTCCCCCGCAGGCTCGTCAGGCGGTTCGGCTGGCACCTCCTTGCCTTCTGCCACAAGTGAACGCCGACGTCGTGGTGCAGCCGTGCGTGACTCGATGACGCTGGCCAAGGTACAGGCGTACGGCAACGACTTCCTGTACGTCGAGAGCGTCGATGCCGACGCACCGGCCTGGCCGGAGCACGCCCGGAGGGCGTGTGCGCGCCAGACGGGCATCGGCGCCGACGGTCTGATCGTGTACCGGCGGACACCCAGCGGTGCCTCGATGCGGCTGTTCAACGCCGACGGCAGCCCCTCCGAGGTGTCCGGCAACGGCGTGCGCGGGTTGGCCGCGCTGTTGGTGTGGCAGGATCCCAAATCCGCTCCCGGCCCGGGCGCGGTCCTGGTCGTCGAGACCGACGCCGGTCCCAAGTCGCTCGAACTCCTCGAGCGGCAGGGGCATCGCTTGACTTTTCGTGCCGCCATGGGCGCGCCGACGGACCTGCGCCGCGAACGACTGGAGGTCGGAGGCGAACGGCTCGACGCCGTCGTGCTGCGGGTCGGAAATCCCCAGTGCGTGCTGCTCGAACCACTGCTCGACGAGGCACGCTTCCGGAGACTCGGCCCGCTCATCGAGCGGCACCCGGCCTTTCCCGCCCGCACCAACGTCGAGTTCGCGCGCGTCGAGTCCCGCTCGCGGGTGCGCATTCTCATCTGGGAGCGTGGCGTCGGTCCGACCCAGGCCTCGGGGACGGGAGCGTGCGCGGCAGCTGCGGCTGCCATGCACTACGCCGGCGCCGATCCGATCGTCGAGGTGGAATCGCCAGGAGGCACGCAAGTAGTCGAGTGGAGGGGAGGCGGCCTCTACTTGACGGGCTGCGCCGAGGTCGTGTGGGAGGGGCGATGGATCCGCTGATCCGGACACGGCACCAGGCCGTCGACGTCATCGAGACCTACTCGCCCGCGGAGCAACGCTTCAACCGCCGACGCAAGACGTTCGGCCTGTTCGCAGGCCCGCTGTGCTTTCTGGTAGTACTCTTGGCGCCCGGGCCGGTCCTGAGCGCGCCCGCCCATCGTTTGGCGGCGATCCTCGCACTGGTCGTCGCCTTCTGGATCACCGAGGCCGTCCCGGTGGCGGTCACGGCGCTGCTCGGACCGGTGCTGGCCGTGATCCTGGGCGTCGCCCCCGCATCGGCCGTGTTCGCACCCTTCGCAGACCCGATCGTCTTTCTGTTCATCGGGAGTTTCATCCTGGCCGAGGCGACGTATGCGCACGGCCTCGATCGGCGCATCGCCTACACGGCCTTGGCTTCGCCGCGGGTCGGTGCAAGCGGAGGCCGGCTGCTGGTGGTCTACGGCGTGGTGAACGTCGTGGTGTCGATGTGGATCAGCAACACGGCAACCACGGCCATGCTCTTTCCCATTGGGCTCTCGATCATCACGCACCTGTCAGGGCAGCCCGAAGGTGCCAACCCGCACTTCAGGCGTTTCGCGATGCTCATGATGCTGATGACGGCGTTTGGTGCGTCGCTCGGCGGCCTGGCCACGCCCATCGGCACTCCGGCAAACCTCATCGGCATCGGCATGCTCCGCACCCTTGCCGGCTCGCGGGTCGGGTTCCTGTCGTGGATGGTGATTGGCGTCCCGCTGACCGTGGTGCTGTTCGCCGTCCTGGCTGCGTGGTTCTGGGCGACCGGAGGCCGGCGGCTCACGTTGTCGGCGGCCGGGATCCAGATGATGCGCGACGAGCTGAAGCGACTCGGCCCGCTCTCACAGGGAGAGCGCAACGTCATGCTGGCCTTCGGGATGGCCATCACGCTATGGCTTCTGCCCGGCGTGCTCGGCCTGTTGGGGCTCACGAACACCACCTTCGCACGGGTCTATCAGGCGGCGGTCCCTGAGCCGGTGGCTGCCATGGTCGGCGCGATGCTGTTGTTCGTTCTGCCGGTTGACTGGCGCGGACGACGCTTCACGATGAGCTGGGAGGAAGCCGTACGAATCGACTGGGGCACGGTCCTGCTCTTCGGGGGAGGGCTGGCCCTGGGCTCTCTCGCCTTTTCGACCGGGCTGGCAGACGTCCTGGGGCGTAGGGTGGCCTCCTGGGTGCCGGAGCATTCTTCGCTCGTCCTGACGGGGTTGTTCACTGGCCTCGCAGTCGTGCTCTCGGAGGTCACGTCGAACACGGCGTCGGCCAGCATGATCGTGCCAGTGGCGATTGCCGTGGCAGAGGCAGCCGGCGTACGGCCCGTCGAGCCGGCCATGGGCGCGGTACTGGGGGCAAGCGTCGGGTTTGTGCTGCCCATCTCGACGCCGCCGAATGCCATCGCCTACAGTTCCGGCCACGTGCCGATCACGGCCATGGTCCGGTACGGCCTGGCACTGGATCTCGTCGCGTTCCTCGCCATCACAGTACTCGTCTGGACCGTGGTCCCGCACTTGCTCTAGTGCCCTGGAACCGTGATGCCTTGCAGAAGTCCCGGAGCGCGGCGCCCGGCTGGCAAGGCGCGACGACTGAGCATACTCCCGGTATGTGAGGGAGGAGCA
>JBFMFH010000040.1:0-26163 GCA_040752275.1 Acidobacteriota bacterium | reverse complement strand
GTCGTCATCCGTCAGTCCGTCGCAGTCGTCGTCTTCCCCGTTGCAGGATTCGGGTGCCGGCGTGCCCGCGACGCACGAGTCTTGCAACGCGCCGCCCAAACACGTCAGGGCACCCGTTGAGGCGCACGCCCCCACGCCGCACGTCGTCGGCACCGGCGCGATGTCGTCATCCGTCAGTCCGTCGCAATCGTCGTCTACCCCGTTGCAGGATTCGGCCGTGGGCAGGCCCGGCGCGCACGAGTCGACCATCACGCCGTCCTGGCACGTTGACTCACCGGTCGCCCCGCAGGCCCCCACGCCGCATGTCGTCGGCACCGGTGCGATGTCGTCATCCGTCAGTCCGTCGCAGTCGTCGTCCACCCCGTTGCAGACCTCGGCAGCACCGTGATGCACAGCCGGATCGCCAGGCGCGCAATCCGTCGTGTCGGGATCGCCGTCGCCGTCCACGTCGCCGCAGGAGCCGGGTGTCCCGCCACTCGCATTGATGTAGCGGAGGCGATAGCCTGGCGTCGGCGGTATTTCGTGGAACAGGACGGTCTCGCCATCGGTGCCCACCAGCACGCGCGCCATGGTCTCGATCATCGCTTCCCTGTCGATGAGAGGTGTGTGGGTATTGACGACCTCCATCGTCGCCAGATCCAGGAGACGCAGGACGTCGTCGTTCGTGTCCCCGTCGCAGTTCAGGTCTGTGCCAGGCGGTGGTCCTTCTTGAGCCTCAGGAGTCACAAAGGCGACGATCGTACCGGACACCCTGGAGTGGGAGTGGATGGTGATGCCCACGTTGTTCACGACAGCCGTTGCACCAGTATTGGTCGTCTGAGCCAACGTGGCGTCGTAGAGCTGCACCACCAGGTCGCCGCACATGCCGTTTCCATTGAGGTCGCGGCAGTTCAGGGGAGGGGGATCTGGCGTCATTTCCTCCACTATCGTGTAGGCGATCAGCTGGCCGTCAGCGCCGATGAGAGCGGCGCCCAACGAGCCCCAGGGATCACTGCTCAGGGTCGGTCCAACGACGACGGGCGGAGGCATCGCCGACGGCGAAAGACCAATGTAGCGTACGACTCGATCCAGGGAATCGCCATCACCGTTCAGGTCCCTTGGACATCCGGGCAGTGCTTCCTCTGACTCGAACGCCAGCAGCTCGCTACCCATGGCCATGATCGGAATCGTGATCGACGCTGGCATGGAGACGTCTTCGCACATTCCGGAGGGGCCGGTCAGTCCGGTGTTGACAACGACGCCGGTGTCAATGTCGTACAGTCGCAGGACTTCGTCCACTTTCTGTCCATCGCCGTTGAGGTCCGCGTCAATGAACTCCTCGCTGACGAGGCCGGCGATGTACTTTCCGTTCGTGGCCACGATCGGTCCTGACGCAAACAGAGTCGTCAGCAATTGAACATCGGTTACGTTGCCGACACCGGTGTCGACCGTAATTGCCGCGTACTTGACGAACCCGTCCGCGGAGTACGCAATGACCACGCGGACCTCATTCGGCATGCGGTCGAACGCCCCAATCGCCAGAATCGACGGGGGGGACAGGTCCCCGTGGACGTGTGTGCAGTTTGGAGGAGTGCCTGTCCATGTGCTCCAGTCAACCACGTAGCCGCCGGGCGGGAACGGATTGCCGTCGATCGTCTGCACCCTCGATGGATCGCCGACGATCCGAAGGCTCGTCGACCCGCAGTCGTCGTCCTGCCGGATGAACGCAATGAGTCCGCCGGCCACCCCGGACCAGTACGGTCCGCGCGGATCCGCATCCGTCGTCGCGATGACGAACTGCTTGCCCACGTCCGTGAATGGCTGCACAGCGGCAATCACCCGGTCCGTCGCCCGGGCAAGAAGGGCCGCGAAGACCGCTGTAGCAGCGGTCGCGATGAGCAGATTCCGCACTCGCATGACGCCTCCTCTGACAGCAATTCTGAGCGCGAGGCCAGATGACGTCCGGCCGAAGGGCATCCGTCTCATAACTGCCCTCGCTTGTCTGGGGACTCGGCGGCCGCTCCCCGAGCGTGCGAGGGTCCGCTGGTCACGTCGCCCGCCGCGTCCAGCGCGCGGCGCAGCTCGTCCCAGCGCAGGGGCTTCGTCAAGAAGGCCCGGGCGCCCAGCCGCCGGGCTCGAAGGAGGTTCTCCGGTTTGTCGTGGGCGGTGAGAACGTACGCCCGCGCGGCCGGATGGGCCTGCGTGAAGCACCGCAGGACGTCGAAGCCATCGGCACCGCCTAGGACCACGTCGATGAACGCGGCGTCGAACTCATGGGCGCCGATCAGGTCGAGGGCACGCTCACGGCTGGCGGCGGTGATCACGAGATGGCCGGCATGCTCGATGAGTTCGCGTTGGACCTCGAGCGCGTGAAGGTCGTCATCGACGAGCAGGACCCGCATGGCCATCGCAGTCCTTCGCCAGGATGGGAGCCACACCTCCACACGCAATCCACGAGCCGGCCGGACCCCCTACGCCTGCGGAGCCCGCCGATTCCACAAGTGCGTCTCGGGAATGAGGTTCCGGGCTTCCTGCCCAGTGCTCTGGGCGAGCCGGAAGGTCATTGGTGGTGGATATGCACCGCAAGCGGTGCACCACCGTGCAGCGCGATGCACCGGTGGGCAACTCAGGGATGCAGACGACTACTTGGGGCCAGTTGGGCTGGCGACGGCGACGGTCACGTCGTCGAAGTACACCGGGAAGTACTCTCCGCCAAGCCCGACCTGGCCGGCACTCAGCTCCGCGAGGCCATCGGTCTGGAGGAGGAGCCGATCATCAATCTCGTAGTCGAGGCGGGAACCGCTCAACGCAAGCCTGAATCGGTACCACCGATCGCGCTGGAACGGGAAGAGGGCGGATGCGACGGGAATCCGGCGTGTGCCGTCCTGCCGCCACAACCGCACCCCCATGCGGAAGTAGTTCTCGACGAGATAGCCGCGCCACCCGTCGGACCCCGGCGAGGCTCTGACCAGCACTCTGGCCGACCGATGCTCGACGGGATCGAGCCTGAACCGCCCGGTCACCTCACCGTCGCCGAATCGTGGTTCGGATCTGATGGTGAGGGTCTCGCGCTCCCCAAACCCGACGAAGCTGCCTGCGTTGACGAGCCAGGTGCCGTGGACGGGCACCCACTGCGGCGCACTCTCTCCTGAGAAACCGTCGCTCGCACGCACGGTACCCGAGTCAGCGGCCGGAAGGGGTTCCGGAATCGAGAGCTCCGCTGCCCGCAGACCAGGCCGGGGAGCCCCCGGGCCTCCTCCCAGCCTCTCCAGAGCGATCACGAGCGCTGGCCGGCCGTCGCGCTCCACGTGAACCGCAACGGCAAGGCGACCGTCTCGGCGAAAGGTCAGGCGGCCACCCTCGTTCTCCGTGCCCGGCTCCCACTTCCAGACATGCGCGGCCGGAGACCACGACTCGCCCCAGTCGAGGGACTGAGCCGCCGACAGTTCTCCGAACAGACTGTCGCCCAGGTCCCACCACACGGCCGCGACTCGGCGGCCATCAGGGCTCACGGCCACTCTCGGCCCCAGCTGCATGCCGGGCGTGAGATCGTTCACCCGGCCATTCTGGAAGCGCGGCACGCCGCCTCCTGAGCGGCCCGCATAGATGTTGTAGTCGCGGTCGCCTTCGATCCAAGGTTCCCGAACGTCGTCGAACAGCACAAGCAACCGATCGGCCCGAACCGCCACGGACGGGCGGTCCTGCCACACAGCCTCGGCATCGTCGTTCACGCGTGCGCTCGGGAGCCAGGTCTTGCCGCCATCCGTCGACAGCGCACAGCGGATGTCGAAGAGGGTGGAGGAGTCGCGGTCGTCGGCCCAGGCCACTGCAACCCGGCCGCCGGCCATGGCCGCGCTCACTCTCGTCATGCTCTTGCCGCTGGCCCCGCGTTCGATGAGACGAGGCGACTGCCACGTGCGGCCCTGGTCGTCGGACCGGCTTGCGTACACGGCCGAGCGGCCCTCGCGGCGCTCACTCCACACAACCAACACGAGCCCGGACTCGCCGGTCATGGCAGCGTCGCCGTGGTTCGTCAGCATCACGGGATAGTCGACAATCATCGCCGCGCGCGACCACGACCTTCCTAGGTCTCGCGACACGGCGTGCCACAATCGTCCGTCCTGGTTGCCGACGATGTGGAGGGCTCCATCGATGATCTGCGGATCCGAGTAGCCGGGTGGGACAGCGCCTGTTCGACTCCACGTGTTTCCATCGTCGTGCGAAACGGCAACGATGGCCTCGGGCGGGGTTCGCGTTGCGTCGAGGCATGCCAGCGCCAGCGCGCCGTCTGGAGCTTCCCACACGGCCTGCGGTAGACAGCCGAGTGGAGCACCTCCCAGACGAGGCTCAACGAGATCAAACGCGAGTGGAGGCGGGAGATCGACGACAGCCGGCAGACTGCATCCCGCCGGCGCCAGCGCCATGACCACGACCGGGATGACGCCTGGGCCGCGGCGGTTCATGTGATCCGCTCCTCGCGCGCCGGCAGCCACACGCTGAAGACTGTTCCCTCGCCGGGCGCAGAGGTGAACGTGATGGTGCCGCCGTGCTGGTCCACGATCCGCCGGCACGTGCCAAGGCCCAGGCCGACGCCGCCGGGCCGGGTCGTGAAGAACATCTCGAACACCCGACCGGCAACCACCGGGGCCATCCCTGCTCCGCTGTCGCGCACGGTGATCGTCACGCCGTCTCGCTCCGGCCGCGCCCCCAGACTCAGGGACCCGCCGTCTGGCATCGCCTCGCAGGCGTTGTCCACCAGGTTTTCCAGCACGAGCGCGATCTGCTGGGGATCGGCCCACAACGGGGGAACCCCATCGGCAACGTCCACCGCGATCGCGACGCCTCGCTCTGCCGCCTCGGCCTCGTGGAGTTCGGCGCGCTCCCGGAGCAGGATGCCGATGTCGACCGAGCGCATCGACGGGGCGGGCATGCGAGCCAGGCGGAGGAAGTCCGTCACGAACCGGTTGAGCGAGTCGGCCTCGGCCGCGATGATGTCGGCGTGCCTGGCAGCCACCGGGTCGTCGGGCCGTTTCAGCCGGAGCAGGTCTGCGCAGCTGCGGATGGCGTGGAGCGGGTTGCGGACCTCGTGAGCCACGGCCGACGCCACACGGCCCAGCGCGGCATGCTGCTCCGCCCGGACGAGATCCGAGCGGTAACGGCCGAGCGACTCGGCCATGGCGTTGAACCCGGCAATCAGATGTCCCATTTCGTCCGGGTTGCCCGCGGCAACGCGCGTATCGAAGTCCCCAGCCGCGACGCGGTCGATGCCTTTCACGAGCTGTTGCACGGGCCGAGTGACGGAACGCGAGACGAGCAGCGAGCCGAGTCCACCGAGGACAAGGCACGTCACGGCCAGTACCCACGCCCATCGGCGCACCTCGGCCAGACGCGTAACCGTCGCCTGGTGCGGCACGGCCATCAGCAAAGACCACCGCTCGCCCGTCCGCGGATCGAGAAAGCCGATGTACTCGTCCACCGGCGTCAGCACGCCCGTCATGCCGGCTGCCACGGGCAAGGAGCGCCGGCCCAGTGCCGCCGCGGCAGTCGCCTCTGCGGCCAGGCCAGGCCAGTCGATGGCGTCTGGCCTTCGGCTGCTTCGGGCGATGGCCAGGCCGCGATCGTCGAAGAGGATGAACTCGGCCTGCCGTTCTGCCGCGGCGCGGCCCAGCAGGACCTCGACGGGCTCCAGATCGAGCTCCAGGCTCACGAGCCCGAGGAACCTCCCGTCACGTGTCACGTCGTGGGCGAAGCGGGTTCGGCTCCAGCCGGATTGGGACTCGACTGGATACTGCAACTCGCCGCGGCTGATCACCTCGAAGAAGAACGGTGGCACGCTCGCGCGCCGTGGCGCCGGTTCCAGACGATGGTCGGGCTCTGCGCAGCGTTCGTGGCCGACCCGGTCCACGACTGCCAGTCGGCCGCTCATGCCGCTGCCGCGGGCCACTTCGCCCATCGCCTGCCGCACTCGTTCTCGAGCGTCCCCCGCTAACTGGTCCTGGGCCAGCCAGTCGCCGACGACCGGGCTCATCGCCAGCGCCCGAGTGGCATCGCGGGCTCTCGTCAGGTACTCCCGAGCCTGCGCACCAAGCCCACGAGCCAGATCCAGCTGGCCTGCCTCGCTCTCGACCTCGAGCGTCCGCTCGACATACCAGTAGGCCACACCGCCAATCAGCCCCAGGGGCAGCAGGGCCAGCGGCAGCGCCAGCGCCACGATGCGAGCGCCGAGGGATCTTCGCCACATGGGGGTGGTCGCTACAGCAGTTGGTGTTTTCGCAGGCGGTACCGGATCTGGTTGCGCGAGATCCCGAGCTTCTGCGCGGCCCTCGTTCGGTTACCGCCGGTCTCTTCGAGCGCGGCGCGGATGGCCGCGCGCTCGAGTTCGTCGAGCGACGGCGGGCGCGCCTCGGCTGGAGGCCGCGCGCTACTGTCGCCCTTCAGGACTCTCGCGGGCAGCTCGCCCACGCCGATCACCGGACTCCTCGTCGTAATGGCCGCTCTTTCGACGATGTGGCGCAGTTCGCGGACATTGCCCGGCCACGAGTAGGCGGAAAGCGCCTGGATCGCCGTCTCGTCGAAGCCATCGAGTTCCTTCTGCACCGACGCTCGGCACTCCGCAATGAAGTGCGCGGCCAGCAGAGGCACATCCTCTCGCCGCGCGCGCAGCGGAGGCAGGACGATCGGGAAGACATCGAGACGGTAGTAGAGGTCCTGGCGGAAGGCCTCACGTTGGACGAGCGCCGCCAAGTCGTGGTTGGTCGAGGCAATCAGGCGCACGTCCAGCGTGCGGGATCGGGCCGAACCCAGCGGATCGAGCTGTTTGGTCTCGATCACGCGCAAGAGCTTGCCCTGGAGCGGCAAGGCGAGATCCCCGATCTCGTCGAGGAGCAGGGTGCCTCCGGCGGCCAGTTCGAACCGGCCGGGCTTCCTGGCGACCGCGCCAGTGAAGGCACCGCGCTCGTGGCCGAACAGCTCGGATTCGAGCAGCGCTTCGGGGACGGCCGCGCAGTTCACGGCGACGAACGGATGCCGGCGGCGGCGGCTGGCATCGTGGATGTAGTGTGCGAACAGCTCCTTTCCCGTTCCGGTCTCGCCGGCCAGCAGGACCGTCACGTCGAGTTCCGCCACCGCAGCGGCCTGCTGGATGGCCGCTTCCATCGCCCGGCTCGACCCGATCAGCCGCGACCTGGCGGATGAGGCCAACCTGGCCTCGAGCGCCTCCATGTGCGCCACGAGTTGCTGCTTGTCCAACGCCTCCCGCACGACCCGCACGAACAGCGTCGAGTCGACGGGCTTGGTGAAGTAGTAGAAGGCGCCCTCCCGCATCGCGACCACCGCATCGTCGGTCGAGCCGTACCCGGTCACGAGGATGGCTGGCAGCGCGGGCCACTCCTGGTGAATCCGGCGAAAGAGATCGACACCGTTGCCATCCGGCAACCGGACGTCGGTGATCACGAGGCGGATGCGCCCGGCAAGGCCCGTCACCAGATCCCACGCGGCCGCAACCGTCGAGGCTATGGCGGGATCCCCACCGGCCACGCGGATCCACTCGGCGGTCAGTTCGAGCGTGAGCGGATCGTCATCGACCACCAGGACGGTGGGCGACGAGCGTCCGGCCGGCACGACGGGTGTCTCGGTCGTCACGCGTCTTGTCTCGCGCGGGGGCACCAGGCCGACGGTCGGAGACGACGACGGGCCGGCGGGATCAGGCCGGTCTCCGGCCGGCAGGCGGCTGCATTATACGCCCGCGGGCCGGCGCTCGCTTCTCGCCAACTACTTCTCGCTCACCGCGAAGTAGACGGCCACGCTCATCGCGACGAAGAGCAACATCGCGGTGAGCGCCACGGACAGGCCGAGCGGGCTGAACATCTGCACGTCACCCCACGCCATCGAGGGTATCGTGGCGGCCACCCCGGCCCCCCAGCCTGCGAGGCTGCCGGCGAACCGGCGCCACGCCGGCGCTGACAGGCCGATGGCAGCCGCGAGCAGTCCTGCTGCGCACGCAAGCGCCACTCCTTGAAGCACGGCAATCGGGCGCGTGGCGCGCCGGGCAGCTTCCTGCCGCGCGCGCATCTGCAGCCGCCACCACACCGCGGCCGATGAGGGCACACGAGCGTCCCGGAGCGCAGCACGGTAGTCGTCGAAGAGCCTCACGACGATGTCCGCCAGCTCGGTGCAGGACCGGCACGAGGCCACGTGCAGGCGCAAATGGTCCGCGCAGCAGTCCGGCCACGCCGAGATCTGCAGCGCTTCGAGGACCTCGGCCTCGCGATCGCACTCAGGGTGACGCACGCCGCCCTCCTTTGCTCACTGAGCCCTGCAGGAGCCCCGACAGCCGCTGCCGGGCCCTGTGGAGCAGTGGCTTGATGCTCGCCGCCTTCAACCCGAGCACGTGGCCGATCTCGCGGTGCGAGGCCCCCTGGGCGTAGGCAAGCCATAGCAGCGCGCGATCGCGGGGCCGCAGCCGGGCCAGCGCGCCCCGCACCTCCGAGCGATGCTCGGCTCGCGCCGCCGCCATCGCATCGCCCGGCAGATCGTCACCATCGCCCTGAAGCGGAGACTCCGGACGGGTGCGCCGCCGGCGATGCTGGTCCCGCACGAGGTTCGTGGCAATCCGGAACAGGTAGTGGCGGCGATGCGCGTCGGCATCGAATACGGCGCCCGCGCGCAGGAGCCTGTAGTAGGCCTCCTGCAGCAGGTCGTCCGCCAGCGCGCGGTCTCCGGTCATCCGGGCGAGATAGGCCCACAACTGCCGCGACGTGTGCTCGTAGAAGGCGCGGAACGCGTCTTCGTCCATCTCGAACACCGCGTCGCGTTCGGCAGCGGCCGGCGCGAGTCGCTCGATGTCGGAGACGGTCACGTCACGCATGCTCGGAATCGGAACCCGGCAGGAGGCCCAGCCGCCGGGACACCCCGAAGGCGGCCACGCTTGAGGCGAGGAACCCAACCCCGAGAGCCAGGGTCACCGCGCCGATCACCAGGAAGAAGGCCCCCACCTCCTCCTCCAGCCGCCAGCTCAGGAACAGCAGCCCGAGGGCAGCGACCGCCAGCACGACCCCGGCCTGCATCGACCACAGGATACGCGAGTACGGCGCGCCCAGGGGAGGTGCGTCGCCCGCAACCGGCGCGGGACCCGACTCCAGGAACCGCCGTCCGACCGGCGTCTGGATGTAGGCGAGCAGATCCTCGTTCGAGGTGAACCGCTCGAGGAGCTTCGTGTGGACATCGGACTGGGTCTTCGACACCCGGTTCCACCTGCGTGTCTCGATGATCGTCCGGATCAGCCAGATGACCACGCCCGTCACGACGAGGAAGACCGAGAAGGCGACGAAGCCCCCCATGAGGTTGACCATCTCGCGCCGGCGCTGCGCCCGTTCGTCCATCACGAAGCTGTACCCCGCCCCGATGTTCACACGCTCGAGGAAGTAGGAGGGATTGCGGGCGATGCCCGGGTGCTGGGTGAGAAACGCCGCCACTCCCGGGTAGGGCGCCAGGTACGCCTCGTTGGCCATGAGCGATGGATCCAGCTTGAGCACACGTCCGAGCGCCGGCGGGTACTTCTGCAGCAGGGCGTAGAACTCCGCCCGCACCTGCTCGGCGTCGGCGTCGGCGACCGATGGAGCGGACAGGGGACCCGCCGGTGCCGCCGCGGTTTGCCCCGGTGCTGAGGCGGCGGCGGGGCCCGCCGGCTGGGCGGCCTCGCTGCGTATGACGGCCACGACCAGGGCAAACGCCAGGCACACACCCAGGCACGTAAAGCGAGCGCGCTGTGTCATTGGAATCAGCCTCCTCTGACACCTACTACGTCCGGGCCGCAAAACGGTTAGCGACTGTCTTCTGTCTTCTGTCTTCTGTCTTCTTGGTATACTTCCCCCGCCCCTCGGGTTCCCTCGAGAGACCCGTGTCTGCCCCGTCGCCTGAGGAATCCCTATGTCCCGATCCTGCTCGGTTGCCACGCTCGTTCTCGTCTCCCTCATTACCATCACGGCCGCGGCGCCGGCCGCCGCTCAGGGAGCGCCGCCAACCGCCGAGACGCCCGTGCTGGTCACGTCGTGCGGCCAGAGTCCTGGCCCGTTGAGGTTCACGGTGTTCCTGAAGCGCCTGGGCATCGACCACGAGTACAAGGCCGACGCGGCCGCCAAGGACCTCGCCTCGAAGACGTTCAAGTCCCTCATCATCGTCACGGGCGCGAGCCTCAAGGGCATGGGCGCCGCCGGCGTGTCGATGAGAGACGAGCTCACGCGGACGACGGCGCTCATCGCCGAAGCGAAGAAGCAGGGTGTGCTCGTCATCGGCGCCCATATCGAAGGAATGGCCCGGCGCGCCCAGGGCGCGGCCCCCGGTGACAATTCGGACGAACAGTCGATCGATGCCGTGTGTCCGTTCTCGCAGTTGCTCATCGTGCGCAAGGACGGCGACGAAGACGGACGATTCACGACGATTTCGAAGAACCGCTCGATCCCCCTCGTGCTCTTCGAGAAGAACCTCGAGATTGAATCCGTCCTGAAGGCGACATTCGGGAAGTAGGCGAGGCCACACCCGTGAGCATGTTCACGGAAACCTCGATCATCCTCGCCGTCATGGTCGGGGTGTATGCGGCGGGCCGCGCCGTCCGCTTGTCGACCGAGCTCGCCATGCTCGCCTCCGCGATGAGCGGTGCCTGGGTGGGCGGGTACTGGTTCCCCGCTCGGCACGTGGCTGAAGGCGCCGCGACCTACCTCGACATCAACCTCATCTTCTTCACCGCCACGCTCTTCATGAATCTGCTGAAGGCGTCCGGCGGACTGGCGTTCGCTGTACGCGGCATTCTGCGCCGGTTCCATCGCCAGCGCGTGCTGCTGCTCACGCTGCTCAGTGTCGTGCTCCTGATTCCAGGGGCGCTGACGGGCGCCGGCAGCGTCACGGTGCTCATCGTCGGGGGCATGGTCGCCACGGTGCTGGGGCACATGGGCATCGCAAAGGTCAGAGTTGCGGCGATCGTCTTTCTCATCGCGGGCCTGAGTGCGGCCGCCCCGCCGGTCAGTTTGTGGGCCATGATGACCGCCGCGGGTGTCAACATGCCCTACGTCGGGTTCTTCTGGCCTCTGCTGCTACCGTGCCTGCTCGGGGCGCTGGTCACGAGCTTCGCCCTGGGTTGGAGGGGCACCCCCACCGACCTCGACCACGCGCTTCGCGAGCTGCCAGAGGCACCGTCCGGGATGTCGTGGTGGCGCCTTGCGGCCCCTTTCCTTCTGTTCTTTGGATTGATCGCGATCGGCCGGACCTGGCCGCATTCGACACCGGTCATCGGTCTGCCGCTCATGTTCGCGCTTGCCGCCCTGCTGACCTGGGCGCTCTCACCGAACCGGCTCTCTGCGGCGTCGCTGCGCGACGTCACCGGTGAGACCGTCCGCCAGCTGCTGCCGCTCCTCGCCACCCTCACGGTCGTGGGCGTTCTCGTCCAGATCATGACCCTGACGGGCGTGCGTGGCCTGCTGGCGGTCACGACGGTCACGCTGCCGGTCATGGTGGTCTACGCTACGCTGTTCCTTGTGCTACCCGTGTCGGAGGCCGTGCTGATGTGGGGCGCCGCGCCCGTGATCGGTGTGCCGCTCGTGCTGCTGTTCAACACGATCGGACTGAACCCCATCGTGGCCCTCGCGGGCATGAGCGTCATCTGGCCACTCGGCGACGCGCTGCCGCCGACGGCCATCATCGGCCGGCTGACCGTGGACCGCGTCGGCTACGACGGGCCATACGGCACGTTCCTCCGGGCGTGCGTGTGGCCATCGGTCTTTATCATCGTCATCGGTACGCTGATGGTCGTGTTCGGCGGCAAGCTCGGGTGGCTGACGGGAGTGTAGGAACAGGGACCGGCGGCCAGTGAGGTCTCGGAAGGCAAGGCGCTCATGATTCTCGTGCAACTGGTGATCACCGGGCTCTACTACGTGCTGGCGGGCCTGCTGGCCTTGGTGCTCGTGGAACAGTTCGTCCGCGAGCGCAACTGGCAGCGCGAGGTGCTCTACCTGATCGTGATCGTGCCGCTCGTGCTGCGGCTGGTTCACCTGAAGTGAGGTGAAGCCGATGATCTCCCGGGTCGCCACCGTGCGCAAGATCGCGTTTGCAGCACTGACGCTCGTCGTGGCCGGCGCAGCCGGAATCGAGTTCTCGGCCCACCGGCGATTGCGCGAAGCGGTCGTCCTCGGACCTGGTGTCACGAGCGTGAAGACCCTCGGCGACTACTTCGACGGCGTCAAGGGCACGGTCAACGACATCAACCTGTATGTGATCGAAGGCAAGGAACCGGGCGGCACAGCGCTCGTCTTCGGAGGCACCCACCCGGAGGAGCCCGCTGGCCGGCTCGCCGCCTGGCTGCTCGTCGAACACGCCACGTTCGACCGCGGCCGCTTGATTGTGGCGCTCAGCGCCAACCGGAGCGCCACGACCGTGACGCGCCTCGGCGGCGCGTATCCGGCCGATTACACGATCGAGACGCTCTGGGGCGGTCAGACCTTCCGCATGGGAGACCGCTGGTCGAACCCCGTCGACCAGTGGCCGGATCCGGAGGTCTACATTCACCACCCGTCGCGGCAGCACCTCGCGTACGTCGATATCCGCAATCTCAACCGCGCGTGGCCGGGCCGGCCGAATGGCACGCTGACCGAACGCACGTGCTTCGCGTTCATGGAACTCATTCGCCACGAACAGGTGGACCTCGCCATCGACCTGCACGAGGCCGAGTTGCAGTACCCCGTCATCAGTACCATCGTCACCCACCAGAAGGGCCAGGAGCTGGCGACGCTGGTGTCGATGACGCTGACGGACCTCGAGGGATTCACCATCGGCACCGAGTTCTCGCCCCTCAACCTGCACGGGTTGTCGCACCGCGAGATCGGCGATCATTCCGGCGCCGTCTCGCTGCTCTTCGAGGCGCCGGAGCCGTTTCTCGATGCGACTCGCGGCAAGACCACTCGAGAGCAGCTGCTGACGGGAAAGGACGAGTTCGTCGTCAAGGCCGGCCGGCACGGCTTGCTGTTCGAGACCATCGACGAAAGAGGCTGGCCGATCGCGGTGCGCGTCGGCCGCCACACGTCCTCCGTCGCCCAGGTCCTCGAGACCTGGACGGAGGATCACCCGGATCGGGCAATCGTTGCGTTCGGCATTCCCCGCTTCCGGGAGGTCACCAGCAAGGGCGTCGGTTTCTTCCTGCGCGACCCGGCCACGGCCGGCCAGGGCCGTCTGGTCTTTGAGTAACGGAGCACACCCATGAGAGCACGAGGCCTCCTGACGCTTGTCGTCCTGTTCACGCTCGCCGGCCTGACGATCAACGCCGGCCCGCAGCAGCCGCCCCAGGCCCCGCCCACCACCGCGAGCGGCGTCATCTGCAAGTGGGGCGGGACCGGACAGATTCCTGACAGCGTGGACGAGCAGGACATCTGCTGCGCGTGCACGTCCATCCCCGTGGGCAAGGATGCGTCCGTCGACGGGTCCACCATGACGTCGCACTCGTGCGACGGCCACTACGAGTTCCAGATCCACATCGTGGCGGGCAGGAAGAACGCACCCGGCACGATGCGCCCGGTGATGAAGGGCGGCGGGCTCGGCCAGGATCGCCCGCAGGCCGTGAAGGTCGGCGAGATCCCCGACATCGAGCAGACGTTCACTCGCTACGACGCATCCTACTCATTCATGAACGAGAAGCAGCTCGGGATGGGCGAGACGACCATCGGCGGCCGGCAGGAGCTCTACAACGACGAGGGTTGGTTCGACATCATGGAGCTGCAGCGCGTCGCCCTCGAGCGCACGGCGAGCGCCCGCGACGCCATCCGGCTGATGGGCGAATTGGCGACGAAGTACGGGTACGGGGATGCCGGCGAGTGCCTGACCGTCGTCGATCCGAACGAAGTCTGGCAGTTCGAGATCTTCGGCGCCGGGCCTGCCGAGAAGGGCGCCGTGTGGGCCGCGCGCCGCATCCCCGACGGCCAGGTGGGCGTGAGCGCCAACCATTCCCGTCTCGGGGTCCTCGACTTCGCGGACGAGGACCACGTGATGGCCTCCGCCAACGTCACGTCCGTGGCAAGAGAGATGGGCTTCTGGAAGGAGGGCCAGCCATTCGACTTCAGCAAGGCATACGGCGGCCCGCCGTCCTACGGGAGCACGCGGCGCGAGTGGCGGGTGCTGAGCACGATGGCGCCTTCACTCAAGCTCGATCCGTGGGATCAGAACCTGCCCTTCTCGGTCAAGCCCGAGAGGAAGGTCGGCCCGCGCGACCTGATGGCCCTGCACCGCGACTCGTACGAGGGCACCGAGTTCGACATGACCCAGGGCCTTGCCGCCGGACCCTTCGGCAACCCCAACCGCTGGTCAACGACCGTACGCCCCCCGCAGGGTTCCCTCGGCTGGGAGCGCCCGATCTCGATCTTCCGCTGTTCGTACGCCACCGTCATCCAGACACGCGGCTGGCTGCCGTCCTGGATTGGCGGCCTGGTCTGGTTCGCCCAGGACGACCCGAAGACGTCGGTGTACGTGCCGCTCTACGCCGGCCTCACGCGTCTGCCCGAGTCGTACGAGATCGGCACACGGGCCCAGTTCGACCGCCGCGTCGCCTGGTGGGCCTTCAACTTCGTGAGCAACTGGGCGCAGCTCCGCTACGACGCGATGATCGAGGACATCCGGAAGACCTCCAACGTGCTCGAGGACGGCTTCTTCGCCCTGCAGCCTGATGTCGAGAAACGTGCCGTCGAACTCTACAAGCAGGACCCCGAGAAAGCGCGGGCCTACATCACCGACTACTCAAACCTGATGGCATCAGGGGCCGTGGCGGAGTGGTGGAAGCTGAGCGACTTCCTGATCATGAAGTACAACGACGGCTACATCAATGTGGGCGGCCGCGAGCGTTCGGCTGGCTACCCGAAGGAATGGCTGGACGCCGTCGGGTATGGGACGACGAAGATCCCGGAGAAGAAGAAGTAGGGCCCCCGGGGGCTCGACGCCGACGTCGGGCCCCCGGCGTGGTGTTCCACGTTGCCGTCCGCTACTTGAGGCTGTCTCTGAGCGGGAAGCCTGTCTGTCTCAGAATCTCATCGCGCGGAATCTGCAGAAAGATGCCCGCAAACCTCTCGCGTCCGAGCACCCTCTCGATTGAATCCCAGAAGGGCCGATGCGCCTCGGACACAGCGGTGGATACCAGTGGTGGTGCGTCGATGTGATCGCCAAGAAAGACCGCGACCCCTTCGACGGCATCACGCTCAATGCGCGTAAGCGCCACGGTGTCTGCGCACTTGCGAACGTGGGCTTGCCAGATGGCCACCTTCTCCTTATCGGCCAATCGCATGTACGCGCGTGTGTACAGGTCCACCTCCTGACCCGCGCTGTTGGCCACCGCGGGAACCGGGCCAACTTCGAGGATTTCCCGGCGCGGGAGCGAGACGAAGATCTCACGGAACCTCGACTGCCCGAGGATCAACTCGATCTCGCTCCACACCCCTCTGTCCTTCTCCTTCTGGTCCATTCCTTCCGCAACCGTGGCTTTGTACTTGGACTCCACTGCCAGTGCCAACCCCCGTTCCACCGCCGACCGCTCGCTTGGCGTCAGCGCGATGCGTTCGAGACACCTGCGGATCTTCTTCTGCCAGATCGCCGCCTGCGTCGCTGCCGGAAGCTTGTTGAGCGCGTCCCGGAATGCCGCCGTCTCTTGAGTCCAAGCGGTCCTGCTGACCGCGTACGCAGGCCTTGTCTGAACCTGCATTGTTGCTCCGCCCTTGATACCAACTGCGGCCCAAATGGCCGCGCAGACTACTGCAGCCTTCCTCATGATGCCTCCGAGCCAAACAGCGTACAGGCGTGCGTGCCAACCGTGTGGCCGGCCCCTATCTCCGCAGTCCCGCCTATTCTGGTATCCACTCCATGCAAAGGAAGTTGCAAGGAACCTGACCGTTCGCCCCACACCCGGTGGTCTTTTTACTACACGTTGGACACGGGTCGCTGGGGCGGAACTGGCAGCAGTCCTCGCCAGCCTGAATGTCGCAGTCTGAGCTGCTGTCGCAATTGCAGTCGTCACCTTCGCGACGAAGGAGAAGTGGCCCGGGCCCACCCGCGAGGCCTGAGATCCAAGAACTCACACCGCTACATGCGATCGCCCCCTTTGCGAACGCGAGCCTCAGTTCGGCGATCGCTTCCTCGGTCAGCGGTTCGACCGCCGTTACTTCGCTGATCTCATGCTTCGGAATCGACACAAAGACCGAGACGAACTTCCGCAGGCCCAGCACCAACTGGACCTCTGTCCAGAACGGACGGTCGGCTGCCTTCTGAGCCGTGGCGGCTTCGTAGGAATCCTTGTACTTCGACTCAACCGCCAGTGCGAGCCCCCGAAGCACAACCTGTCGCTCGAGCGCAGTCAGTGGTTCGGCATCAAGGCTGCGGCGGATCTTCTTCTGCCAGACCGCGGCCTTCGTACTCGCTGGCAGCCGGTCGAACGCCTGCCTGAAGGCCATGTTCTCCAACGTCTTTGGTGTCAGACTCACGGTCCACCTGCCGGGCAGCAGGTGCGAGGGGGGATTCTGGGCCGCGACACCAACCCCAACAGCGATTGCCAGGATGACGGCCGCTGCCAGGTAAGACATTCCTTTCACGGCTGCTCCTTCTTCCGGGGGCCGCCGACGTGCTTTCTCGCACAGCCCGTTTTGGAGGCAACCCGGGGCTGCTTCATCGCCTCAATCGCGTCGCTGAGAGGCGCAGAGGTGTGTTCGTGCACCTCAGGATCCCATTTGGCGACTGGTGGCCCCGTCTTGCCAAGCGGGTTTGCACACCTTGCCGCCCCCAGTCTTTCGCGGCTGTCCCGGAGACCGCGGGGTGGCGTCGCGGCTCCACAGCAGGCGGACGTGTCTCGGCAGGAGGTCGGCGGCTACCTGGCGCAGCTTTCCTGCTTGCCTTGTCGTAGCATTTGTGCGAGTGTTACGACCATGGCCAGCGCCACTGCCCGGCGGCTCGCGGGTCGTCGACGACGCCTCATCCAGCAGCTCTCCCGGCTCGGGCCGGTTCTCCGTGCATCGCTCATTGAACGGTACACCCAGTGCGGGAAGGTGGGCTGCAAATGCATGCTGGGCGAGAAGCACGGGCCCGCCTACTATCTGACGGTGAGCTACGCAAAGGGCCGAACGCGGCAGGTGTATGTCCCTAAGGACCTGCAGCCGTTGGCCGAGCGTTGGGTGCGGAACTACCACCGGGCCATGAAGGTGCTCGAAGAGATGTCGAGCATCAACCTCGAACTCATTCGGCTCAAGGAACCTGAGACCACCCCCTAGGAGGCGCCTTTGCGGGCTGCGCGCCAGCCCGGGCGTGCGGTCTGAGTCTTACCATCTGTAAAGATGATACGACAACACGAGTGGCACAGCCCCCGGAGACACGTCGGCCGCGACACCGAGGCCAGCCGACGTGCGGTCCCCCGGACGACGCCCGGCGCCGAGCGGGCCGGGCCTCCGAGCCGGCACGGGCCCCGACCATCACGCGGGTGCACGATCTGCTGGCCGCCGCGGCCCCCGACCTCGGGCGGTGGCTGTCGCTCGGCCTCGCCCTCTTGACCGTCGCCATGCTCCAGCTCCGGCGCGGGGCCCGCAGCGGGCACGGCGGGCTCACCCTGGGCGCCCTCTCCCGCACCCTGCCTCTCGACGAGGCCGAGAAGGCCCGGTCCAAGCTCCGCAACGCCGCCCTTGACGGCACCCCCATGACCCCGCTGCTCGTCCGCCTCGCCTTCGGCGACCAGCCCGCGGGCTGGATTCCCATCGTGGTCGATCAGACCACCATCCGACGGACGCCGGCCCTGATGCCGGGCGTCCGCGTGGCCCACCGAGTCCTCCCCGTCTTGTTCGTCTGCTACGAGTACGAGACGATCCGCACGAGCCAGAACGTCCTCGAGCACGCGCTGCTTCTGCTGATCGCGGGGTGTCTGCCGCCGGGCTGCAAACCCTTCTTCATCATGGATCGGAGCTACGCCCGCGCCGCCCTGCTCAAGGAACTGCGCCGGCTGAACATCCCCTTCATCGGGCGCGGCCGGAGCCAGACGATCGTGCGCGTCGGCCGCCTGCGGCGCAGCCTCGGCCGCCTGCCGCGGCGGGCTGGCCGCGCCCGCCGCTACGCCGGCGCAGCCTATCACGACCCCGCGCAAGAACCGGTCGATATCGTCGTCTTCCAGGAGCCGGCCTTCCAAGAGCCGTCGTTCCTGCTGGTCCCGGCCGGCTCCTAGGCCCAGCTGCCCGGCGACGACGTCGTCGCCCTCTACCGCGGGCGGATCCACGTGGAGTTGACCTTTCGCGACTGGAAGACGCATCTGGGCGTGCGCGGCCTCCGACTCGAGGTCGATGTGGCCCCCCGCCTCGGGCGCCTGCTGCTCGCACTCTCGCTCGCCTACCTGCTCACCGTGTTGCTCGGCGCCGGCCGGCTCGGCACCCGGGTGCGCGCGCACACCGAGGTCCTGCGCGCCACGCCTCGCCATGGTACGCGCCGACGCCTCAGCGCCCTCTCCATCGGCATCCTCGCGCTCTCCCTCGGGCCCTTCGTCGATCTCGCCAACCACGAACTGCACCGCCTGCTCGCCGCCTTCGCGCGCGGCGCGCCGGCGGCGGCGATCCCCACATGAGCCGCCAGCCGGCCCGTCGGACGGTCGTCGAGTCGTCGGCGCTTGCTGCGATCACGTACGGCAGCGACGCAACCCTCGAAACCGAGTTTCGCCGTGGCGCGATCTACCGCTACGGCGCGGTCCCAGAGGTCGTCTTCCAAGGGCTGATCGCCGCCACGTCCAAAGGCGCCTACTTCAACCGCCACGTGAGAACCCGGTTTCGCTACCGGCGTGTGGGCTGACTTGACTCACCTCAGGACAGCCGTCGCCGACGTCTCCGCACGTGCCGCTCGGCGCCGGGACTCACCGTCTCTGCGGAGGGCGAGGAAGAACTGGGGGGCAGCAGGGGTTTGCACACAGCTTTCACACGGTCCCACAGCTCGGGAGGGTGCTCTCAGCCGCCAGATCGCAACAACGACCTGGACGACCGGTCGTTGATCCGCTGCTCGTTGCGTGCTTGCTGTGTCATCGAACGCGCCAGCCGAGACGCATCGCTGGGAGCGCCTGGTGGGTCGCCTTGGTGGACCGCTCGAGGAGGCTGGCGGCGGCGGGCCGCCGAGCGGTCACGTTCCCCCGCTCGGCCGGGACTGGCCTTGACGTTTTCGTCATCGCCAACCACAGATCCAGACGGCTCATCCAGCTCGTATCCTACGTCTAGAGAATGACTTAGCTCAGGCATCGCTTCTCCGGCACCGGGCACGGGTCTTGCTCCGGGACCTGGTGCGCTCCGTGTTGTCGGACGGCCCATCGGCCGAAACAACAAGTGATATGGCCGCGCCGGCACCCGTGTGCGATCACGATTCTGAAATCGAACAACTGGAACCGCCCGTGCCGACTCCAGCGACTCCCGTCCAGCGCCTGGCCACCGGAGAGGTGGGCGACCGCTTCTTCCGTCATCTCGTCGCCAGCATGCGCAATGGCGTGCTGGCCACCTCGCGCGACGGCGTGGTCGTCGCCATCAACGACGAAGCGCGCCGGATCCTCGGCATCCGGCAGCAACCCAACCTGGCGGGCCGCCACGTTGCGGACGTCTTGGCGGCCTATCCGGAACTGGTTCGCCTGTTCTCCGACGCCTACCAGATGGGCCATCTGCCCAACCGGCACGAGCTGCGCCTGAAGCCCTCCGGCCGGGTCATCGGCTACACGCTCGCGCTGGTCCGCGACGAACGGGGCCGGGTCCGCGGCGCGGCCCTGCTCTTCAAGGACCTGACGCTGGTCGAACAGGCCGAGGAACGGGAGCGGTTGCGAGACCGGCTGGCCGCGCTCGGTGAGATGGCGGCGACGATCGCCCACGAGGTCAAGAACCCTCTCGCGAGCATCGAGGTCATGGCGGGACTCCTCCGCCGCCAACTTCTGGACCGGCCGGATGTTCACGAACTGCTGGCCGAGATCATCACCGAGGCCAAGAAGGCCAACGCCATTGTCCTCGAGGTGCTCGAGTTCGTCCGACCGATCCGGCTGCAGGTCGGCGAGGCGCCGCTCCGGCGGATCCTGCAGGACGCCATCACGGCGGCCGAACGCAAGTCCCCTCGTCGCGACACGGCGCTCGTCGTGGACGTGCCGTCCGACCTTCCGGACATTCAGGGCGACGACCACCAGCTCACCCAGTTGGTCACCAATCTGCTGCAGAACGCAATCGAAGCCCTCGCCGGCCGGGGGTCGATCCGGGTACGCGCGGAGGTCCGTCGGCAGGACCACGAACGCGCGCCGATGGTGGCGTTGCTTGTGTCGGACGATGGACCGGGGATTCCGGCCGAGATCCATGACCGGTTGTTCAATCCGTTCGTCACCACCAAGCCGCAGGGCTCTGGACTGGGCCTTGCCATCGTGCGCAAGATCGCCGACGCGCACGAAGGCCGGATCGACGTCGCCACCGAGCCCGGGCGCGGCACGACGTTCACGGTCCTTCTGCCCGTGGCCTCTGCGGGCCGGCTTCCGTTCGAGGAGTGAGACTGACGATGGGCCGAATCCTGATTGCCGATGACCACGATCCGCTGCGCCGTTCGCTCGCGCGAGCCTTCGCCGACGCCGGCCACGAGGTGGACGAGGCCGCCAACGGCAACGCGGCAATCGAGTTGCTCCACGGTGGCTCGTACGACGTGGTCCTGAGCGACCTGAAGATGGGCGGCAGCGACGGTCTGGACGTGCTGCGCAGCGCCAAGACGCTCCACCCGACGGCGGCCGTGATTCTCATGACCGCCTTCGGGTCGATCGGCACGGCGGTCGAGGCCATGAAGATCGGCGCCTTCGACTACGTCCAGAAGCCGTTCGAGATCGAGGAGATGGAGGTCAAGATCGAGAAGGCGCTCGAGATGCGGCGGTTGCGCCACGAGATCGAGTATCTCCGGCACACGCAGAAGGACATCTACAACTTCGATGCGATCGTCGGCGCCTCCGGATCGCTACAGAAAGTCCTCGGCATCGTGCGCAAGGTCGCCCGCAGCAACACGACGATCCTGATCCGGGGCGAGACCGGCACGGGCAAGGAGCTCATCGCCGGCGCCATCCACCACAACTCACCGCGCGCCGGCCGGAACTTCGTCAAGGTGAACTGCGCCGCGCTCCAGGAGAATCTCCTGGAATCCGAGCTCTTCGGCCACGAGAAGGGGGCGTTCACGGGCGCCGACAAGCAGCGCATCGGGCGCTTCGAGCAGGCCGACGGGGGAACGATCTTCCTGGACGAAGTCGGCGACATGAGCGCCAACACCCAGGCGAAGATCCTTCGCGTGCTGCAGGAGCACGAGTTCGAACGGCTGGGCGGCACCCGCACCATCAAGGTGGACGTGCGGGTGATCGCGGCCACAAACCGGAACCTCCCCACCATGGTGACCGCCGGCCAGTTCCGCGAGGACCTGTTCTACCGGCTCAACGTCGTCTCGGTCGAGATGCCGCCGCTCCGGGACCGGAAGGACGACATCGCTGCGCTGACGGCGTGGTTCATCCGCAAGTTCTCTGGCGAGTTGAAGAAGAAGATCGACGAAGTCGCGCCGGATGCCCAGAAGCTGCTGCTCCGCTACAACTGGCCCGGCAACATCCGCGAACTAGAGAACGCCATCGAGCGAGCCGTCCTGCTGACGGACGGGCAGACCATCACCGGCGAGGATCTACGCCTGGGCGAGACCATCGCCGTAGGCGGCGATCCGTCGTCGGTGCCCGCGGTCAGGATCCCGCCGACCGGTGTCGCCCTCGAGGCGATCGAGCGTCAGTCGCTGGTCGAGGCGCTCCGGATGTGCAACTGGATCCAGAAGGACGCCGCGGAACTGCTGCAGGTGACCCCGCGGGTGATGAACTACAAGATCAAGGCGCACAAGATCGAGCTGCCGCGCAGGCGGAGCCACTCGTAGGTCCAGGGCTTCCTTGGAAGGCCGTCGCCGGTGGCGAAGGCCCCAGCCCTGGGCGGGAGTTGCCCCAATGAACGCCACCGACATCGGTCCAATCCCGCCGGCCAGCCGCAGGCAGAGCGCCCTCGATCTCTTCGTCATCTTCGCCGGCGCAAACATCGTCGCCACGACGCTGCAGGTGGGCGCGGCATTGGCAGGCGACTTCTCTGCCGAAGCCGCCGTGGTCCTGATCGCCGCCGGGGCGACGGGCGGATCGATGCTCGTGGCGTCGCTCGCCGTCCTGGGACCGAGACTTGGCGTGCCGTCGGTCATCGCCGCGCGCGGCGCGTTGGGCATCCGCGGCGCCGCACTCGTGGCGGCGCTCCTGTACCTCACGAACTTCGCCTGGATCGCCGTCAACAACGTCATTGCCGCGTCGGTGGCGGCCGCCGCCTTCGGTGGGCCGTCGTTGGTCCCCGTCTGGATCGTCGGCCTCGGTCTCGCTTCGACGCTCGTGCCGGCTTTGGGCCCCAGAGCCGTTGGACGCGCCGACCGCGTCGCCGTCCCGCTGCTGGTCGCCGTCGGCGGCATCATTACGTGGGCCGCCATCCAGGCGCCTCCGAATCTGAACGCGCTCGCCTCACAGTCACCACCGGCGAATCCCTGGTTGCGCGGCTTCGACATCGTCGTGGGATACCAGGTGTCGTGGATCTTGATGTTCGCCGACTACTCCCGCTACACGAAGTCAGAGCAGAAGGCGGCCATGGCCGTTTTTCTGGGTCTGCTCGTCACCAGCCTCTGGATGATGCCGCTGGGGCTGTCGGCCGCGCGCGTCGCCGCCAGCGCCGATCCAGGCGCGATGATGGCAGCCATCGGCGTGGGATGGGCCGGAGCTTCGCTCATGGTCGTGGCGACTGTCACGACGAACTTCGTCAATATCTACATGTCCGGGCTGGCGTGGAGGAGCCTGGTGCCGAAGATGGGCGATCAGTCGTCGATCTGGACCGTCGGGCTCGTGGGCACCGCCCTGGCACTCGTCTCAGGCGGGTGGCTCGACCGCTATGCGGAGTTCATGATGATGCTGGGCGGCGTCCTCGTGCCGGTGGGTGGCGTCCTCATCGCCCACTATCGCCTCGGCGTGCGCCCCACGCGCGTGAGCGACCTCTACGACCCGGACGGCCCGTATCGCGGCGTGCTCGTCCCCGGTATCGCGGCGTGGGCCTTGGGCACCTTCGTCTACTACCTGGCGGCCCCGTGGGGCGGGACAATTCCGGCGCTCGTCACGGCACTCGTCGTGTACCGCCTGCTGGCGCGGGGCCGCGTGTCCAGCTCCTGACTCCTGACTCCTGACTCCCCCCTACGTCTGAGCCTTCGCCCTCGGATGCGCCTTGCGATACACGTCGATCAGCCGGGCCGCGGTCACGTGCGTGTAGCGCTGGGTCGTGGACAAACCGGCATGGCCGAGCAGTTCCTGGATGGCGCGCAGGTCCGCGCCGCGCTCCAGCAGATGCGTCGCAAACGAGTGGCGCAGCGCGTGCGGGCTGATCCCAAATCGTGCACTGCACATCCCCACGTAGCGGCGGACCAGGCGATGGACGCTGCGGCCGCCCAGCCGTCCGCCCTGGAAGTTCAGGAACAGCGGCTTCGACGCCGCCGTGCGTCGCGGCGCGGGGCCGGGCGGCCCCGGCTTGCCGGGGAGTTTCGGCGGACCCACACGCAGGCGCGACGCCGCCCGTTCCAGCTGGGGACGGTCTGCCAGATACACGCGCAGGGCATCGGCCGCACTCTGGTTGAAGGGCACAATGCGTTCCTTGCTGCCCTTCCCCAGGACTCGCACCATCCTCCCGCTCAGGTTCACATCGTCAAGATTGAGGCCGACCAGCTCGCTCAGGCGTAGCCCCGACGCGTAGAAGAGCTCGAGGATCGCCCGATCCCGGCGCCCAAGCGGCGTCGAGGTGTCCGGCGTCTCGAAGAGCCTGCCCATCTCGTCGATGTCGAGATGCGCCGGCAGCCGTTGCTCGACCTTGGGCGTCGCGACCAGCGCGCCTGGATCGCCCTCGATGAGGCCCTCGCGCCTCAGATAGCGGACGAAGGCCCTGACGGCCGCCAGCTTGCGGCTGGCGGACGATCGCGAGAGGCGCGCCCGGTACATCTCGGCCAAGTAGCCTCGGATCGCGGCGACGGTGCAGTCGGCGGGGTGGAGATCGGCCTTCGCTTTGCCGGTGTGCACGGGCAGGTAGTCGAGGAACTGGGAGATGTCGCTGTCATACGCGCGCACGGTGTGCGGGGAAGCCCCGCGGTTCATGCGGAGGAACTCGAGAAACGCCCGCAGATGTTCGCGCATGCACCTCGCCTACGGTTGAAGGGCCTGTCCGCCGCTGCTGGAAGTTGAGCCCTGGGCCTACGAACCGAGACCCGGCGACCGGCCAACCGTCCGACATGTCTCCTACTGTCTACCGCCTACTGCCTCCGTCCTTCTGTCTTCTGTCTTCTGTCTTCTGTCTTCTGTCCTCCCACCGACGACCCAATGGTCGAGGTCGCGCAGCGCCCGCTCGGCCATCGCCCGCCTGCGCGCGTCGCGCCGCCCCGGATGGTCCGCCAGTGGTTCCATGATACCGAAGGTGATGTTCGACGGTTGATAGCCGGTGGCCGCCGCGTGCGACACATAGTAGGCCAGGGCACCCATGGCGGTTGTGCGCGGCATGGCCCGCAATTCGCCGCCGGTCGCCAGCGCGGTGGCGTTGATGCCGGCCAGCAGTCCTGACGCCGCCGACTCGACATAGCCCTCCACGCCGGAGATCTGGCCCGCAAAGAACAGATCCTCCCGGGCGCGGGTCTGCCAGGTCTCCCGCAGCACCGTCGGCCCGTTGATGTAGGTGTTGCGGTGCACCATCCCGAAGCGGACGAACTCCGCGCGTTCGAGCCCGGGGATCATCCGCAGCACGCGCGACTGCTCGCCCCACGCCAGCTGCGTCTGGAACCCCACGAGGCTGTAGTGATCGCCGGCCAGGTTGTCCTGTCGCAGTTGGACCACGGCATAGGGCCGGCGGCCCGTTCTCGGGTCGTCCAGCCCCACGGGCTTCATCGGGCCGAACCGAAGCGTGTCCCGCCCGCGATGCGCGAGCACTTCGATGGGCAGACAGCCCTCAAAGAACGTCTCTCGGTCCAGATCGTGCACCGATGCCTTCTGGGCGCCGACGAGGGCATCGTAGAAGGACTCGTACTCGGCGGCGGTCATCGGGCAGTTCAGGTAGTCGCCCTCATCATCGTCCGCCGCGCGCGGCGGGCCTTCGGATGAGTCTCCGGCGGGGCGAGATCCCAGGCTGCGGCCCCACCGCGACGCGCGGAAGACCCTGCTCATGTCGATGGATTCGGCGAGCACGATCGGGCTGATGGCATCGTAGAAGTAGAGGGAGTCCTGGCCGACACACGCGGCGATCCGCTCGGCCAGCCGCGCGGAGGTCAGCGGGCCCGTGGCGAGGATGACTGGCTCGCTCGGGCCCCGGGGCACGGGGATGTCGTCGATCTCGCCGCGGACGACGGTGATGAGGGGGTGCTGCTCGATCTCGCGGGTGATGAACGCGGCGAACCGGCCGCGGTCGACGGCCAGCGCCGCGCCTGCTGGCACACGGGTGGCGGCGGCGGCCCGCATGACGAGCGAGCCCAGGCGTCGCATCTCCTCCTTGAGCAACCCGACCGCGTTGTCGAGCTTGTCGGCCCGAAGCGAGTTGCTGCAGACCAATTCCGCGAGGTCGCCCGTGCGGTGAACGGCGGTCTGACGCACCGGTCGCATTTCGTGCAACGTGACCCGCACGCCGCGCGAGGCCGCCTGCCAGGCCGCCTCGCAGCCGGCCAGGCCACCGCCGATGACACGGATGTGGGACATGGGACGTCGCGCCGTCCCCGGGGCTGAACCCCGGGGCTACGACTGCCGGCGGCTCTTCCGAGCCGCCGGGCGGCGTTTCGCACGCAACGAGGGCCCGGCCGCCGCCTTGGCCTTGATGAGTGCGACGGCCTCATCGAGGGCAAACGCGTTGGTATCCGCCCTCTTGGGCAGCGAGGCATTGGTCGTGCCGTCCGTCACGTAGGGACCGTAGCGGCCGTCCATCAGCCTGATCTCGGACTGGCCGTCAGGAGACGGCCCGAGCGTGCGCAGTACGCTCTTCACCAGAGTGCGCCGGCGCGACTTCTTCGGCGCCGCGAGCAACTCGACCGCCCGCTCGAGCGTGACGGTGTGGACGTCGTCGCTCTCCTCGAGCGAACGGAACTCGTCTC
>JBFMFH010000039.1:0-23141 GCA_040752275.1 Acidobacteriota bacterium | reverse complement strand
CGTCTCGGGTGAGGCCTTCTTTGGCGCGGCCGCCTTCCGGGGCGGGGCCTTCCCGGCCGCGGCCGCCCGGCGCGCGGCCCGTTCGGCCGCCGCGGCCCGCGCGAGTTTCTGGCCGACCGGCGATCGATGCACCTGGCTGAATCGCATCTGATCGCCGAAGGCGTGGTAGCTCCAGATTTCGGTTACCCCCACCTTGTGGTCCGCACAGAGGCGCTTCGCGGTGTCGGCCGACCCCGCCGGCACATAGAGGATGAACTCGAGGGGAAACCGGCCGTACGGCCCCCACTGCGCGAGGGCCTCCAGTCCGTTCACCGACTCTCCCGTCTCGACCTCGACGATCCCCACGACCTTCCGGGAATGCCCGGGCGGCGCGAGCACCAGGTCCGGGAACTGGGCCTCGATGCCAACGCCGACCTGGGCGTTTTGTTCGGCTCCTGGATTGATGGCGACCGTATAGCGCCTCTTGTACTTCGCGACGAGCAGGCGAATGATGCGATCGTGCTCGAGCTGCTCGCGGACCGGCCGGGCCAGAATCGGGCTCACGCGACCCCCTGGAAACACGCGCCTGGTGAAGGCAGGCACGAAAGTCTAACACGAAAAGCGGGCGCAACCCGTCGGATTTCGGGAACTCCTGCGCAGTTGCGTGCACAAGGGTGCGCTTCGGTCCGTTCCGTGCCGATACTCCGTTCGTCAGCACGCTTCCCCCGGGCGGGGAGGCCAAAGGCAGGACGGTGGCATGGCACAGGCAGTCGTTCAGCGCCCGGTTTCGCAGGTTCCCCTCCCCCACGTGCTCCTCGTCGAGGATCATGACAAGGCCGCTCGGGGGATCGAGGAACTCCTTCGTCTGGAGGGGTTTCGGGTCACCAGGGCGGCGGATGGCCCTCGGGCCCTCGAGATCGCCGAGACCGACCGCCTCGATGCCGTCGTCCTGGACGTCATGCTGCCTGGCATGAACGGCTTCGACGTGTGCCGCGCCCTCCGCTGCTACGAGCCAACCCAGCAGGTGCCGATCGTGCTACTCACCGGACTGAGTGACACGCCGCACAAGCTGGAGGGGCTGCAGACGGGGGCCGACGACTATCTGGTCAAGCCCGTGCCGACACGCGAGCTCGCGGCCAGGCTGCGCAAGCTCATTGCCGGCCGTCTCGAGCGGGCGTCCCTGCTCCACCGCCAGCGCATTCAGGCGATTGGCGAGATTGCCGCCGCCGTTGGTCACGAGGTGAACAACCCCCTCGCCGCAGCGCTGGGCACCATCGATCTGGTGCTCTTGCGCGACGAACTGTCGACTCAGAGCCGCCGCGATCTGGCCGAGTGCCGCCAGCACCTGTGGCGCATTGCCGCCATCCTCACTCAGCTCACGGACGTTCCAGACAAGACCGTGCCCTACATCGGGACGGCTAGAATGGTCGACCTGACGCCTGAGGTCAGAGGGTAGGAACCGGGAGTCGGGATTCGGGATTCGGGATTCGGGCTGGCGGATGCTGCGGCCCGAGGCGCCGAGGGATCCCTCGCCCTCTCAGGCCCACGCCCCCGCAGGCGTGCCGGAGTCTCCTATGCTTGGACAGATCGCGTCGCTCGCCGCAATGGCACTCGCGCTGTTGCTCGTTGTCCGCCCCGCCTCGGCCGACCCGCCGATTCCGGCCGCCGCGCTGCGTGTGCTCAACGCCATCAAGGCTGCAGACACGGACCGGCTGGCCGTCTCCGAAGAGGATGGGCGGTTCCTCCGGCTCCTGGTCGTGACGTCCCGCGCCCGGCGCGGGCTGGAGATCGGCGCCGCGCGCGGGTACAGCGCCATCTGGATCGGCCTTGGGCTCCGGGAGACCGGCGGCAGTCTGGTAACCATCGAAGTCGACCCTCGGCGCGCGAGAGAAGCCCGCGAAAACATCCGGGCGGCTGGCCTCGCCGACATCGTTACCGTGACGCAGGGGGACGCGTTCACCATCATCGCCTCGCAACCCGGGACCTTTGACTTCGTCTTCCTCGACGCCTGGAAGCGGGACTACCAGCGGTTCTTCGATCTGGCGTTCCCGCGGCTCGACGGTGGCGGGCTGTTCGTCGCGCACAATGTGGTCAACAAGGCCAGCGAGATGGGCGACTTCCTGGCCACGATTCGTTCGCGACCCGATCTGATCACGTCCATTGTGTCGCCGTCTGGTGAAGGGGTGTCGGTGTCGCGCAAGCGCTGAGGCCTGCTCTGGAGTACAATGCGGCGGGCGGGCCGCTAGCTCAGTGGTAGAGCACCTGACTTTTAATCAGGGGGTCCTGGGTTCGAGCCCCAGGCGGCTCACCAGAATCACCCTTCGCCACACCCGTGCGCCAGGTGACGGTCAAACCATCCATTCTTGCGGTCGGATGTCGCGTCCACGCGGGCGTTGCCTCCGACGTTTCCGGGATGGTACTATTGAGTGTTTGGCGCAGCGCCATTTCGTGTGCGTCATGTCTGCCACGTCCCCATCGTCCAGGGGTCAGGACGCGGCCCTTTCAAGGCCGAAACACGGGTTCGAATCCCGTTGGGGACGCCACTCACGCCGCGTACCGTACGCCATCGACGGTCGCGGGCGGTGCCGGGCGCCGGCGACGGTGCCAACACTCGACGCCAATCCGCGGCGGACCCTTCCCAGCGCGGCCGATCCTGCAAGACACCCGCCCATCGCGGCCCATCGGCTGCGGCCAGCCGCCCCGCGACCGGTCCAGGCCGCGGTGGTTCCGACCACCGGAAGACCGCGTGTGGGACCGGGGCGTAGCGGCGGAACTGTAACTGGGTTATACTCCGCCCGTCGCTGTGCCCTGGCAGCCATGCCCCCCAGAGTTGCTCCTCACCCAAGGAGGTGCGTCAGGTGAAACGCCAGTCCCGATTCCTGCAGATGGTCAGCCGGACGCTCGTCGCCGCGCTGGTCATGACTGCAATCCCTCTCCCCGTTTTTGCGGGAGAACCTACGCCGCCGCCACCATCAAGACCCACGCTCACGGTCTTGGTTCAGCAGGCCGCGGCGGTCACACGCATCGAGCCAGCGCGCGAACAGACGGCGGGCGGCACTGACAAGACGCAGTTTGCGTCGCCGTCGTTCTTCAAGAAGCCGGCTGGCGTTGCTGTGCTGGTCGCCCTGGCGGCTGGCGTCGGTTACGCGATCTACTCGACGCAGCACGACCGCGTCAGCTCTCCAGGGAAGAAATAGGAGGAACGCGATGATGAGACGCACACTCGCAGTGCTGTCCGCCCTCCTGCTGGTGCTCGCCTGGGCGGGCACCGCTAACGCCCAGACGCAGACCGGCACCGTGGCGGGTCGGGTCGTCGATCAACAGGGCGGCGTCCTCCCTGGCGTGACGGTGGAACTCATCGGCCCGAGAGGAGTCAAGACGACGGTGACCGACACGCGGGGCGACTTCCGGTTCATCGGCGTTCAGCCCACGACCTACACGGTCAAAGTCGACCTGTCCGGCTTTCTGCCGCAGCAGCGGGAAGGCCTCACTGTCAGCACTGGCAAGACGGTGGAGGCGGACTTCACGTTGAAGGTGGGCGGCGTCACGGAGACCATTGAGGTCTCCGCCACGGCCGTGACCGTCGACGTGAAGAGCTCGGCCACTGACACGAGCCTCAGCGACCAGTTGTTGACGACGATGCCGATCTATTCGGCGACATCCACCGGCCTGCTCAACTACGCGCCCGGGGTCAACAGCAGCTCCGCGTACGGCGGCCAGGGCTCGTACGGCAACGCGCTCTTGCTCGACGGCGTCGACACGCGCGACCCCGAGGGTGGGTCCGCCTGGACGTTCTTCAATCAGAACCTGATCGAAGAAGTCCAGATCGGCGGCCTCGGAGCGGCCGCGGAGTACGGAGGCTTCACCGGCGGGATCATCAACACCATCACCAAGTCCGGCGGCAACCTCTACTCCGGGCTGTTCTCGATCCGCTACACGAAGGGGAGCTGGGCGAGCAAGAACGTCACCGAGGAGATGCTGGAGCTCAATCCGAACCTGGGAAACGCCAACATCACAAACAAGCTCGTGGACTATACCGTCCAGATGGGTGGTCCGATCAAGAAGGACAAGGCGTTCTTCTTCGCCAGCGTTCAGCGGTACTCAGCCGATTACGACCCGACGGGCCCACGGACCAAGTCGACGGACACGAGTCCGCGGTTCAACTTCAAGTTCACGCTACAGCCGACTCCATCCGACACCGTCATCCTCGGACTCCAGTACGATCAGTACAACGTGACCGGGCGGGTCGGCTGGTGGGCGACGTCTCAGGCCACCGACAGCGCGACGGTGACCGAGGACGCTCCGGAGTGGGTCTGGAATGCGCAGTACCGGAAGGTTATCGGGTCGAGCCTGTTCCTGGAGGTCAAGTTCACCGGGTACAACGGGTTCTACTACCTCGACCCGGTCGATCCGAGCCCGCCGACCTATGACGGCGACACGGGCGCGTACGGCGGAGGTGGTGGCGGCCTCTACTACGCGGATCGCGGGCGCAACCAGATCATCGCCTCGCTGAGCAAGTACGCGGAGGCGTACGGCACGCACAGCTTCAAGTTCGGTGCCGAGATCGAGCGTAGCCACGTTCGGAGCCAGTATCAGCCCTACGGCCCCGAGGGGTTCTACATCTACACCTACGGGGGCGTCCCGTACTACCAGATCAGCTACGGGTACGACGTGCAGGGCGACAACCGGCGCGCCTCGCTCTACGCGCAGGACCAGTGGAGCATCAAGCGCCTCACGCTCAATCTTGGCCTGCGCCTCGACCACATCCGCGGCTACAGTCCGGTTCTGGATGAGACCGTCTACACGCCGAAGTCGGCTTGGGGCCCGCGCCTCGGCGCCGCGTTCGACGTGACCGGGAAGGGCACGACGGTTCTCAAGGGTTTCTGGGGACGGTACTTCGAAGGGTCGGCGAGCGCGTTCTTCACCCAGGCCACGCCGGGCATCGAGGACTACGTCGCCCAGGTCATCAACCCTGACGGGTCCTTGGAGCCGCCGGAGGTGTGGGCGCCAGGCCAGGTCTTCGGCATCAGCAGCGACATCAAGCACCCGCGCACGGATGAGTTCAGTGTGGCGTGGGAGCAGCAGTTGTTCGGCAGCATGCGCTTGGTCGCGACGGGGATCTGGCGGACGACCGGGAACTTCGTCAACCACGTCATCAACGGATCGCAGTGGACGCCAATCCAGGCGACCAACCCGATGACGAACCAGACATTCACTGCGTACCGCTGGGCGAACCGCAGCGCGACGGAGGATGCGTTTCTGATACGCAACGTCGAGGGCGCCACTTACGCAGGCGCGGATGGCAGTACGATTGGTGCGGCCGATCCGCGACGCAAGTACAGGGCCCTGATGCTGCTCCTGAGCCGGCAGCTCAAGAACCGCTGGGCCTTCCAGGCGTCGTACGTGCTGGCCAAGGCCGAGGGCACCGTCGACAACTCCGGGTTCGGCAACTGGCTCGGCAGCTTCAACTGGAATTTCGGCTCGTGGAGGAGTCCGAATTCGGCGCTCATCAACAACTACGGCGAGCTGACGCACTCGCGGCGGCACGAGTTCAAGATCTACATGACCTACCAGATCCCGAAGATCGAGGTCATGTTGAGCGGGCAGTACTTCGGCATGAGCGGTACCCCGTACGCGGCGTACGCGCCGGTGAGCCGCTCCACGCTGAATCTGCCGTCCACGCCCAACATCCTCATGGAGCCGCGAGGCTCGAGGAGGAACGACTTCTACAACGATTTCGACCTGAGGGCCGAGAAGGTGTTCCAGGTGTCCGGGCACCGGTTCGGCGTCTACGCGGACGTCACCAATTTGTTCAACACGGCGTCCGTGACCGGCCGGCAGGCTCGCTATCCGAGCAGCGCGGGCGTGCAGTTCGGCAATCCGACGGCCGTGCAGGGAGGTCGCCAGGCCACCTTCGGAGCCCGCTGGTCGTTCTAGTGGGCTGACCGGACCGCGGTACCGGACCACCCGACGGGCCGGGAGAGCTCCGTGCACTCCCGGCCCTCTTGCTTGCAGGCCCAGAAGGCTCGCGCTCTCGCCTACCGTTTCGCGCGGGCCTCGGCGGCCCGGCCTCGAGCCACCTCCTCGGCAGCCTCCCGGCCCCTCCCCTGCCGATTGTAGATGTCCGCCAGCACGTAGTGCCCGAGCGCCGCGAACGGTGATCGCGGGCCGAGTTCGAGACCCTTCCTCGCAAGCTCGGCCGCCTCGGTGAGGTGTGCCTCGGTGTCCAGATAGGCCTTCGCCAGAAAGAGGTGGCCCTCCGCAAACCGGGGGTTGCTCGTGATCGACGCCTTCAGGGCCTCGATCTGGCCTTCTCGATCGCCAACCTGTTCGTACAGCCGCGACAGATTGAACGCCGCCTTGTATGTCTCGGGATGCTGCTTCAGTTCCTCGACATACTCCCGCTCGGCCGCCGCGACGTCTCCCCGTTTCTCCGCGATCAGGGCGAGATTGAAACGAGCAAGCCGTACCGAGGGCTTCGTCGCGAGAGCCTCGCGGATCAGACGCTCGGCCTCGAGGTCGTTGCCCCTGCCGAGGGCCACCACGCCAAGGGCGATCTTCGCCGCGGCCACGCCCGGGTCCAATTCGAGCGCCTTCCTGAACAGCGCCTCGGCTTTGCCTGCGTCGCCGCGGTCCATCCAGATCTCACCCATCTGATAGCGGACGAAGGCGTCGTTGGGGTCGAGCTGGAGAAACCGCTCGAACCCCGCCAGCGCTGCGTCGTCGTCTCCGAGGGCGCGATACGCCTGGGCCAGGTTGATCACGGCCAGGTCGTAGTCCGGCTTGAGCCGCAGCGTCTCGGTGAAGTTCTTGACCGCGAGTTCTGGCTTTTGGTGGCGCAGGTTGAGCGTTCCCAACATGAACCACGCGTCGATGACCGCTGGGTCCTCCTCCAGCACTTCGTTTAGCAGGGTCTCGATTCTCGTAACGGGCTCCTCCTCTCCGGCCGCGCGATCCCTGGACAGCTCCATGGCTTCGCCCAGCTTGTTGAACAGCCCGATCTTGTCCTTCGGATCGGCTCGCCCCGCCCGGGAGTCGGATGGCCTCGCCACGAAGGATCCGACATACCCGAGTGCCGCCAGGCGTGCGCGCGCTTCAGGGTCGACGTCGCCAGCCGGCAGGGGCGCCTCGATCTTCTCGAAGCCCTGCTCCAAGCTCCGCACCTGGGCGATCATGGCGTCGGCCAACGTGCGGCGCTGCCCGTACAGGTTGGACCGCTCCATCGGGTCCTGGTCTACGTCGTAGAGCTCCGGTCGCGGCGCGTCGATCACCTTGTAGCGGCCGGCCCTCAGCGCCCGGATGTCGCTCCACCCGTAGTGGTGCAGGGGATACATCGCCTCCGAGTAGGCGTCGAGATTCAGCTCGCCCGCCGCTCCCGTCATCAACGGGAGGAGACTGGCGCCGGTGACCTCGGCCGGCGTCGGCACTCCGAGAAGGTCCAGAACGGTGGGCATCACGTCCACAGACCGAACCGGATCGGCCACGCGCCTGCCACGCACCGAACTGAACGGCGCCCTGATGATGAACGGTACGTGTGTGACGCTGTTGTAGATGAAGAACCCGTGAGTGGCCTCGCCGTGGTCGCCCAGACTCTCGCCGTGATCGCCCATGACGACGACCACGGTCCTCTCGAGCAGGCCGAGTGCCTGCAGCCGCTCGATGACCCGGCCAACCTGGCTGTCCGTGAACGCCACTTCCCCGTTGTACGGGTGCCCCTTGTAGCGCGACAGAAACGGCTCAGGCGGCCGGTACGGCGTGTGCGGGTCGTACAGGTGGATCCACGCGAAGAAACGGGAGCCTCTGGCGCCCTCGATCCATGGCAGCGCCTTGTCGACGACTTCGTTGCCCGGGCGCTGAATCGAGCCCAGGGATCGTCCGCGAGTCTCGCCGATGTCGAAGTCGTCGAAGTACGTGTCGAACCCCTGGTCCATGCCCCACTTCGAGTCGAGGACGTAGGCGGCCACGAAGCCCGCAGTCCGATAGCCGCGCTCCTTGAGCACTTCGGCCAGGGTGATCTGGCCTGGCTCCAGGAAGAACCCGCCGTTGTCGCGCACACCGTGCTCGGGTGGAAACCGGCCCGTGAAGATGCTCGAATGGGCCGGCAGCGTCAGCGGAGCGACGGCGACGGCTTGCTCGAACAAGACGCCGTCGCGCGCGAGACGGTCGAGCGCCGGCGTCTCGACGTCGCGCGCGCCGTACGCCCCGATGCGGTCCGCCCTGATGGTGTCCAGGGTGATGACCACGAGGTTGAGAGCATCCCGGGTTCCGCTGCCGGTGAACCGTCCCAGGTCGACGCCGGCGGTGCTGCGCGCCTGGCGGAGCGTCAGCCCCCACCACAGCGCCCCACCCGCCGACACGACGACGGTCGCGGCAACGACGATCCAGCCCGCCCGCCGGGGCATGCCGCGGCGGCGCGGCCTGAGTGCTCCGATTCGCAAGTACGACCACCACGTGTTCCCGCCGGACCTGGCCGGATCTGCTCGCTCGGCACTTGGTCCTGAGGGGGCGCGCACATCGCCATGCGTGTGCGTCGAAGGACTGCGTCGGCCGGATGTCGTCCCCGACGGGCGTGCGTTGTGCGACATGGCTTCGCATGCTGGCGCACTTCCTCTGCCGCGTCAAGGCGTCACGCCGGGCCCAGACCCCATGCGGATCGTCCAAGAACGGCGGCGGCCACTCGAGCGCCGCTCCCGACACGCCCCCAGGCCACATGCGCCTGCGGGCACCCGCAGGCACGTGCCTCTTGCATCGATCCGCGGGCGCACGTAGACTGACTCGCCCGGCCATGCACATGGACATCAGCCCTTCCTGCTGTTGAGAGAACGCCCATGAACTCGCGACGGTTTCTGCCCTTGCTGCTCCTGCTCTTCATCGGGAGCGGTTGCGCCGCCTTGATCTATGAGGTCGTGTGGTTTCAGTTGCTCCAACTGGTCATCGGCTCGTCGGCCATCTCGCTCGCGGTCCTCCTCGGGACGTTCATGGGCGGACTGTGTCTTGGGAGTCTCCTGCTGCCTCGCTACATCCCGGCTCGCCATCACCCGCTGGCGGTGTACGCCCTGCTCGAGATCGGCATCGGGGTCATCGGGTTCGCGGTACTCGTCGCCATTCCCCTGGTCGGAAGTGCCTACGCTGCCTGGGCCGGCTCCGGCATCCTGGGCCTCGCGCTGCGCGGTATAGCCGCGGGCGTCTGCCTGCTGCCACCCACGGTGCTGATGGGCGCAACGCTCCCTGCCCTGTCGCGGTGGGTCGAGACGACGCCACGGGGGGTCTCCTGGCTCGGGTTCTTCTACGCCGGCAACACCGCCGGCGCGGTGCTGGGGGCGGTCCTGGCAGGTTTCTACCTGCTGCGCGTGTACGACATGCCCACAGCCACCTACGTGGCTGTCCTGCTCAACGGGTCGGTTGCCGTGCTCGCCTACTTGGTGGCCCGGGCGACCGGCCATACGGCTGGCCTCACCGACGACGACCACGCGGATGCGGCGACCAAGGTCCGCGCCAAGGAAGCGGGAGCCACGCCGCCCTCGGTTCCGGGCGTGCGCGACGTGTACATCGCCATCGCATTGTCAGGCATGACGGCACTCGGTGCAGAGGTCGTCTGGACACGCCTGCTCTCGCTCACCTTCGGCGGGACGACCTACACGTTCTCCCTGATTCTGGCGACGTTCCTGCTCGGGCTCGGCATCGGCAGCAGCGCGGGCGCGGCGGTGTCACGCAACGCCGCGAACCCTCGGATGGTCTTCGGCATCTGCCAGGCCCTGCTCGGCGCCTGTATCGCGTGGGCCGGCTACATGCTCACGGAGTCGCTGCCCTACTGGCCGATCGATCCATCCATCACGAGCGATCCGTGGTACACGTTCCAGCTCGACGTCGCCCGTAGCCTGTGGGTCGTGCTGCCGGGTGCCATCCTCTGGGGCGCGAGTTTCCCGCTGGCCCTCGCGGCGTCGGTCGCCCCGGGGCGCGATCCCGCGAGGATTGTCGGCGGTCTCTTCGCGGCAAACACGGTCGGGGCCATCGTCGGCTCACTTGGAGCGGGAGCCCTCGTTGCGTGGATGGGCAGCAGCCAGCACGTGCAGCAGACCATGATGGTCATCTGTGCGTTGTCGGCCCTGCTGGTGCTCCAGCCGGCAGGCGATCGCGTGGGCGGGAAGCACGCGCATGTGAAGTATGCGGGCGCGGCCGTCGCGATCGTCGTCGCCGGGTTCCTGCTCGCCCGCGCGGTCGGTCCCATCCCTGGTGTGCTCGTGGGGTACGGCCGCTTCGCCGCGACACGTGTCGGGCAGGCCGACTACATCTACGTCGGCGAGGGCTACAACTCGTCCGTTGCCGTGTCCGAGCTGTCGAACGGCGTCCGCAACTACCACAACGCCGGCAAGGTCCAGGCCTCCAGCGAACCGCAGGACATGCGGCTGCAGCGGATGCTCGGCCATCTGACCACCCTCCTGCCGGAGAGCCCGAAGTCGGTGGTGGTCATCGGGTGCGGGGCGGGGGTGACGGCCGGCGCCGTCTCGGTCGATCCCCGCGTCGAGCGGCTGACGATCGCGGAGATCGAGCCCCTTGTCGTCCGCACGGTCTCGGCCTACTTCAGCGAGCACAACTTCGACGTGGTCCGCAACCCGAAGGTCCGTATCCGGATTGACGATGCCCGGCACTACCTGCTGACGACCGGCGAGAGCTTCGACGCCATCACGTCCGACCCGCTGGATCCGTGGGTCAAGGGCGCAGCCATGCTCTACTCGAAGGAGTTCTTCGAGCTGGTCAAGCGGCGCCTCAACCCTGGTGGCGCCGTGACGCTCTTCGTCCAGCTGTACGAGAGCAGCGAGGAAGCGGTTAAGAGCGAAATCGCCACGTTCTTTGACGTGTTCCCGAACGGCGCGGTCTTTGCCAACACCTTCGAGGGCGCGGGCTACGATCTGGTGCTGGTCGGACAGGCCGACCCGATCCGCATCAATCTCGACGCCTGGGAGGAGCGGCTGCGACTGCCCGAGTACGCGACGGTGCGGCTGTCGCTCGGCCAGATCGGTTTTTCGTCCGCGGTCGAGTTGCTCTCTACGTTCTCGGGTCAGGCCCGCGATCTCCGCGGCTGGCTCGAGAATGCGCAGATCACCCGCGATCGGAACCTCCGGCTGCAGTACCTGGCGGGGCTCGGGCTCAACCTGCGCCAGGGCGACTACATCTACCGGAACATGGTCGCGTATCGCCAGTCTCCGGACGAGTTGTTTATCGGATCGCCGCCGCTGAAGGCGGCCCTTTGGGAGTTCATGCGGTACCAGTGAGCGAGGCGATGAGGACGTACTGCGCCGGTGACACGGTCGAGGATGTCTGCCGGGCGTGCAAGATCGCGCGCATGCACACCGTCATCGTTGCCGACAGCGGCGGTGCGCCCTTGCGCGTGCAGTGCGACTACTGCGGGAGTCAGCACAACTTCAGGGGCGGAGCGGCCGGTGCGGCGCGCACCCCGACGCCGTCGCACCAGTCCGTCGACCGTCCCGCGGGGATGGCCGCGCCGCTGCCGCCGGTCTCCGAACGCGAACGGATGGCCCCGCCGGTGCCGGCCGTGCACGACACGCCGGTCGATCTCGAACTGCTCCTCCGCCGGATTATCAGGGAAGAGACAGGGCTTTCGCCTGCCGTGCCCGCCGAGAAGTGGCGGGGCGGCACGGTGGTACTGAAACCAGGGAGGCCGGAGCTTCAGGAGAAGACCTGGCCCATCGACACCCTGTTCCACAAGATCGTGATGATCCGGAACCGCCTGCGGACGCTCGAACAGCACATCAATGCCATGGACCTGCCGGAAGACGTCAAGATCCGCCTCCAGGGCTACGTCACGGGCTGTTACGGGTCGTTGACCAGCTTCAACGTGCTGTTCGCAGAGGAGGACGACCGCTTCAAAGGAGCGGGCGGAGAGTGAAGACGTGACGGGCTCAGGCCCGCCACGTCTCTCGACACCGGTCTGAACGACGTGGCCGTCAGGCGACGTCGGGGAAACCTACCAGCGAGGCTCGGTTCGGCGACCGCCGCCGCCCCCGCGGCCTCCACCGCCCCCACGACCGCGCCCGCCGCCGAAGCCGCCGCCACCGCCACCCGGACCGGCCTTGGGCCGCGCCTCGTTGACCGTCAGGTTGCGGCCGCTCAGCGGGCGGTCGTGCAGGGCGTCGATGGCTTTCTGCGCATCGGCCTCGTTCACCATTTCGACGAAGGCGAATCCGCGTGACCGGCCGGTCGCCATGTCGCGCATGATGCGGACCGACTCGACCGGGCCGGACTGTTCGAACAGGTCCTGCAGATCGGTCTCGGCGGTGTCGAACGGAAGGTTCCCCACGTACAGTTTTCTACCCACGGCGTACTCTCCTGCTCACCACGGTGAGCCGCAGCGAAGACCAGGCCCTGCCATCGCGAGACCGGCCAGCCGGCGCAGTCGTGTCATTCATGTGCAAGGTGGCTTGGGAGGGAGAGTCAGGAGCCGGGGATTCGGCTGGCGTGAATTCTCAATCCTTTGGCCTGTCTTCCAGACTCGCCAATTCTCGCACGTCCCCGATGCGGTGTCGAGCAGGAATGTTGTCCGCCGCCGCCCCCGGGGCCATCGGCGGCCGACCTGCGTGGGCAGCCCGCCGATGGTGTTCCCGTGACTGCTGGGGCTACTGCAGCAAGGCGTTGAACAGCACCTTGAACGTGCCGTGCGTCTGCGCCCGGTGCTGTGTTCTGAATCCGATGAGCACGACCTTCCCGCTGCCAACCCTGGCGACGACGGCCGCCGCCTTGTTCGCCAGCGTGCCTTCTCCAATCAGCCAGCCGCTCTCCAGCAGTCCGCGAGCCGGGAACGTGACGACCCGCGCGAAGTCCTCGCTATGATCCGAGGCGCCAATCTCGAAGGCCAGGCTGTTCCCCAGGAACGTGACGAGGCCCTGCGACGGCATGCCGTACGCCAGCGGATGGGTCGTGTCGAAAGCCGCACGCAGCGTCGAGCCGGGGCACCAGTAATCAGTGCTCGGAATTCCGGCGGTGACGTTGCGAACCGGCAACCCGAGGCGATCGATGGCGAACTGGCTGGCTCCGCCCAGCGTCACCAGCGTTCCGCCCTTCTCCACGAATGCCTTCAGGGCGTCGGTGCCCTCGCGGCCGATGCCGCTGCGGTACTCGGGCGGCACCGACGAAGGATCCGGACCGCGACCGCGTCCTCCGCCCTCGGCACTTCGCTCGCCCGTGATGGCCGCCGTCGAATCGTCAGGAATGACGATCACGTCGCAGCATGCGTCGAGGCCGCCCTTCTTGACCTCGGCATCCCGGAGCGTCACGTAGGGGAAGTCGAACTGCTCGAGCAGCAGGCGCGTCCACCCCTCGTCCATGTTCCCGCCCATGTACCGCTGGTACAGCCCGATGCGCGGCTTCTTCACGCCGTGGGTCCCCTGGGCCGGCGCGGCGTTCAGCGGCCTGAAGTCGACGCCCGTCGCGTGTGCCACCGATTCCGCCGTGCCGGCAGGAACTGGCGGCACCAGGAAGTCGCCGGGGCTCAGCTTGCCCACCGCCCTGTCGACACGGGTGACGGCAACGCCCTTCGCGAGCAACTGATTCACGGCCCGGAAGCTGTCGTTCAGCCGCCCATCGAGCACATACCCGGCTGGCCCGGCTTCGACCGTGCCCGCGATGACGATGTCTGTCGACACGTTCTGGAGGGGCCCGTCCACCGGCTGGTCGACGGGCTCGACTCTCACCCCCATGAACTCGAACATGGTATCGGTCGCCATGTCGTACGGCCTGATGGGTGCGCCGCTGCGGTCACGCGTGTACTCGTTGTCGGGATAGAAGGTGCGGCCGAGCAGGTATCGGATGAGCCCCATCTTCGGCTGTGCGAGCGACACGACGTACGAGCCGCTCCCGACGCTCACGCTGCCCGCGCTCATCGGCGATGCGGTCCTGTGGATCTCGATGCCCTGCAGCAGGAGTTTGTTCACCATCTTCGTCATCGTCAACGGATCGTGCTGGGCGGCGGGCACGACGTACGCTGCGGGCGTTCCCGCCGCCCCGCGCGCGGTCTGGCGCGAAGCCTTCAGGTACGCGTTCCACAGCACGGTCTCCTTGTTGCGCGCGGCGAGATCGAGCGTGGCCCACGCCGAGACCTTCTGGCGCTCGACGATGTCGCGCAGGCGCCACCAGCCGCCTGGCCAGGGATTCGGGAACGTCGTCTGTTCTTCGTATGCCGGGAGCCCGCGCGCCCCACCGCGCAGTTGGTCCGGCTGGATGTAGAGGGGTGTGGCCAGCTTGGCGCTGGCCGATTCGGTCAGCATCCCGGCGATGTTGTGGAACGGCGTGATCCAGTGGAACCCGAAGTGTCCCCAACCGGAGTACTGGGCCATGTTGATGACGCCCGAGAGGCCCGCTTCTTCCTCCTTGTAGGCGATGTGCGCGCCGTACCAGCTGTGTTCCCGCCAGACGAGCGGATCGGCGAGGGGGCGGACGGGTTCGGCGTACGGCGGCACGTAGATGCGTGCGCCGTAGCTGCCCATGTGGTGGTGGTCCACATACGCCTGGGGCGGCCACTCGCGGAACATCAGCTTCGCCAGGTACTGCGATTCGACCAGATTCGTCTGGAAGGCGTCCCGGTTGTTGTCGTGGCCGGCGTACACGTGGTACAGCCACGGCAGGCCCGTGCCTTCGTAGGCGGTCCCCAGCGTCTTCCGGTACCAGTCGGTCACCACGATCTGGCCGTCCGGGTTGAAGGACGGGATCATGAGGAAGATCACGTTGTCGAGGATCCGCAGCGTGTCCGCGTCGCGGCGGCTCAGCAGATCGTAGGCAAGCTCGTTGGCCATCTGCGTGCCGCCGATTTCAGTGGCGTGCAGGCTCATGGTCTGGCAAATGACGGCTTTGCCCTCCACGACCAGCTTGCGGACGTCGGCCTCGGACAGCCCCCTGGGATCGGCGAGTCGCGCGTTCACCTCCTTCAGGCGGTCGAGCCTTGCAAGATTGGCGGGTGCCGTGATGATGGCAAGCAGGAACGGGTTGCCCTGCGTGCTCGGTCCGAGGTTCACGATCTTGATCCGCGGACTCTCCTTCTGAAGCTGCGTGAAGTACTCGACGATCCGGTCCCATCGGGCCATCTTGCGGTCCGTGCCCATCTGGAACCCGAAGAACTGCTCCGGTGACGTCACCGTCGCGCGGGACGCCTGGGCGTCGAGGGCCGGCGCGGCCATGCGCCCCCCGAGCGTGGCCAGGATGACCAACGCGGGAATCCAACGGCGAACGATGTGCGCACCCATCATGCGAAGTCTCCTCAGAACTCGAACAGGAACCCTGCCGCTGGGATGAACGGCAGCAGCTTCTCAACGCGACGCCCGCCGGACGGCCCGGCGTTCGTCCGATCCGCCACGTTGATCACTTCCACGAAGAGGGTGAGCCGCCGGCGGCCGACGTGAAAGACGTGGTTCAGTCGCAGATCGAGGCGCGAATACACCGGCAGGCGCGCGGCGTTGCGCGCGGGGCCCGCCACGAACACGGGCAGTCCTTCGTCGTCGACCTGGTGCGTGTCTGTGTAGTAGCCCTTCAGCGGCACATTGCTGCCGTACCGGTACCGGACGATGGCCATGGTCTTCGACGTGAGGCGCACGTTGCCGTACGCGTTGATCGTGTGGCGCTGGTCCCAGTCGCCGTCGAAGCGCTCACCCGTGATCGTATCGCGATACTGCGTGCGAGCATACGCATAGCCGACCCAGCCCGAGACGCCGCCCGCGTCGCGACGATGGACGATCAGTTCGACTCCGCGGGACGAGCCGTCGAGCCGGTTCTCGTAGACCGCGCCCGGTCGCGGCACGACTACGGCTCCACCGACCCTCCGAGGTTCCAGGCCCTCGGCCCAGACGACGTGAGCCTCGCTCCGGGAGAACACCGCACACTGCCAGCGGGCGCGGGTGCCGAGCGCGCCCTCGAGCCCGGCATCGGCATGCCACGCGCGTTCGAGGCCGAGCAAGTCCCTCCCACCATGAACCCCCGCCACCTGAACCGGAAGTGGCACCTGCCTGTACACGCCGGTGCCGCCTGTCACGGCAATGGACCTTGCGAGACCCAGCCGGACCTGTGTCCATGGTGACACCGCCGTGTCGCCCGTCAGCGTGTTGCGATCGAGTCGTGCGCCGCCGGTGAGCGACGAGGTGTCGCGGGGTTCCCATCGCACCTGGCCATACGCACCCGCCTCCACCCATGATACGTTCACCTGCTCGTCGGCCGTGCGCTGGCCCGGGCGCCGCCGGTCGTACGCCCAGACTGCCTGGCGCTCCGACAACCAGTGGATCTGTCCCCCGAACTCGAGCGAGGTTCGCCCGCTGATGCTCCGCACGGCATCGACCCGGTACCCGGCATCGAAGCGGCGCCCGCTCCCTAGTTCTTCTCCATCCTCCCTCGTATTGGTGAACCGGTTGCTCATGGCGAACGCACGCTGGCTCACGAGAAAGGACGCCCCCTGCGAGCGGAGTCCCGCCACGACCAGCCCGCCGTGAGCCACGCCGTCGTGGAGCGAGTTCGCCCCCGGGTTCGGGTTCTTCTCTTCGAGGTGCGACCGCCCGCCCGTCGCCATCAGCGACACCTGGTGCCGGCCGGACAGGTCGAGGTCCAGCCGGATCAGCCCGTCCGTGAAGTCCAGCCAGCTCGTGCTGTCCTCATCGAGCGCACGGATGACCCAGTCGAGGTAACTCTGGCGGACCGAGGCCAGCCAGGCCCCCCGCCGGGCTGCCAGAGGCCCCTCGGCCACGACGGCGGCCGTCACCGTACTCGCCACGCCCCGCACGTGGACCCGGTCCCGCGACCCGGGTCGGGTGGCAAGCTCCAACTGGGCGCCGAGTCGCCCTCCATATCGTTGTGGGTACGAGCCCACTAGGATCGTGGCTCGATCGAGGACATCGCTGTTGATGCGGGCGATCGACCCGGTATCGTCCCGCCCCTCGACCGCGTGCAGGAGCACCGATGCGGCGGGGACGCCGTCGAGCACAATGCCGACATCCCGCGGGCTGCTCCCGCGCACGGAGAACTCCGCCGTGAAGTCGTCCGACGACGCCACACCCGGCACCACCTGAACGGCCCGGAGCGGATCGTCGGCGACGAGACCGCGGAGGTTAAGCAGATCCGCGTTCCCGATTGTCGTCTCCCCGACGGTGCCCGGCTCGGTCCGCTCGAAGAGTGGCGCGACGACATCGACGCGCTCCTCGTAGGTGCCGATGCCTTCGGAGAGCACGATGTCGACCTGCAGCGTGACGCCCTCCCGGATGCCGACGGGCCGCCTGACCAGGCCATAGCCGACCACCGACGCCATAAGCACGTACTCACCCGCGGCGACGCGTTCGAGACGGAAGTGCCCGGCCGGGTCTGTCGTGACGGCATGAGCGGTTCCGGCCAGACGGATCTGTACGCCGCGGAGGGGCTGGCCGGTCCTGGCATCGAGGACCTTCCCCTGCACGATGCCGAGGCGGGAGGATGGCGGGGGCTGCGCCGCCGCCGCGTGGCTGGCGGCCATCAGGAGGAGGACCGCAACGAAACGCCGGGCGAGCACGGTCGTGTGCCGGAGCGAGTCGCTCAGCCTCTCAGGATCTTCCGGAACGTCGCGGCCGCCCGTTCCATCTCGGCCATCGTTCCCAGCGAGATGCGTGACCAGGTCGTCAGCGGCGGGAAGGGCCGGCCAACCGAGACACCACCTGCCCGGCAGGCCTTGGCGAACTCCGCGGCGTCGCGGCGGATGTCGACGAGAACGAAGTTCGTGTGGGATTCCAGCACACGGTAGCCGAGATCGCCGAAGAGCTGCCGGGCGAAGTCTCTCGCCTCGCGGTTGGCCGCCCGCGCGCGCGCGATGTTCGCCGCGTCGCCCAGCGCGGCGGCGGCGGCGTGGATCCCCAGGATGTTCAGCCCGTTCCCCAGGCGCCATCCGCTCATCTTCCGCAGAGTCTCGGGCCGTCCGATGGCAAAGCCGACGCGCAGCCCCGCCATGCCGTGAACCTTGGAACACGTCCGGCTGACGATGACCTGCGGGTACTCGCGCGCCAGGGGGATGGCCGATGCGTAGGACGGCTCCCCGACGTATTCGTGGTAGGCCTCGTCGACGAGGATGATCGTGTCCGGCGAGACCCTGCGGACGCGATCGATGAAGCCCTCGATAACTGGGGCGCCAAACACGGTACCGGTCGGATTGTTCGGGTTGCAGAGGAAGATCAGTCCCGCACCAGCCGCCTTGTCTTCCATGCCCCTGAGATCGAGCGCCATGTCGGCAGCGACCCGCACCTCGTGCACGGGCAGGTTGCGGAACGTGGCCGTGCGCGTGCAGGTCTCGAAGGTCGGCAGCCCGGTCACGAGGGGACGCGTCGGCGAACAGAATGCCTCAACCGCAATCGTCAAGATCTCGCCGGACCCGCAGGCGGGCAGCACGTGGTCGGCGGGCACCTGGAGGGCGGCGGCGATGGCGTTCGGCAGTCTGTCGCCGGCGCGCGACGGATAGCGGCAGGCATCACCGAGGGCCGCTTTGAGCGCGTCAAGGGCCGCGGGGCCAGGCCCGAGAGGGTTCTCGTTGCTGTTGAGCAGGATCGTGGAGGCCGAATCACCCTGTCCGAGCCACCCGGCCGCGAAGCCGGCCTCGCGGCCCCTCGCCGTGATTGCCTGGGGCGACACGAGTCCGGCACCGGCCACACTCAGTGCACGCACGAAGGACCGTCGTGACAGCTCCATGGCAACCCTCCAGTTCGTCCCTCCGCAGGCAGGCCAGAGCGGGTCTTCGGACCCGGCGTCTCAGACAAACCGCGTGAGGGTCGCTTCGATCTCCCGCATCCGCGTCTCCGACGAACGCCACTGCACGAGAATCGGGCTCTGGTAGGTGCCTTCGACAATCGCGCCACGCCCGTCTCGCTGGCGATCGGACACCAGCAGGCTGACCGACCGCTTCATCCTGAAGAACCGCTCGGCCGGAACGCCCATCATCTTCGCGAGGATCCGCTCCACGAGCGACTCGCTCAGGCCGAGCGCGTCGAGGGCTTCGTTGAGGGCCCGGACCAGGTCGTACTTCGCGTAGCCTAGCGTCTTGGTCGGTACCAGGCGAGGATCGTGCAAGGCATGCCGCCCACGTTCGGCGACGAAGCGGACGGGGTTGCGCATGACCTCCGTCAGATCGTGCTGCATCAACAGGGTCTCATACTCGTTGACGGTCAGGCCCACATGCCGTTCCTTCGAGGCCAGATCGAGCCGCAGCCGGCCCTTGCCCACGCCAAACCGGCCAATCATCTCCGCGAGCTGCTCGTAGAAGCCAAGCCTGGGATCCTTCAGGTTCACCGAGTCGAGCGGATGGTTCGACACCGGGATGCTGATTCGCACACGGGCGACCACCTCTTCCGCGGCGTACCCGACGACGGTCGTGACACGGCGGCGCGGCCGCTGATCGGCCTGCATGCCGTCGAGGTCGACGAAACTGACCGGACCGCCCGGGATGTTCTGGTAGGTGACGACGGGCTTCAGGCCGGCGGCCATGAACCCCAGGTGCGAGTCACCGTTGCGCGGCTCGACCACGCGTTGCGCGTCGGTGAGCTCGCTGCGCTCCTCCATGTTGTCGTGGCGGTAGTCGGCCCCCTCCGGGAACACGGTGCGGAACGCCCCGACGTAGGCCTCGACCCCATTGCCCTGGCGGCCCAGGCGGCTGGCGAGACTCTGGTCGAGATAGCCCGCCGTGGTGTGGAACGAGCAGTACAGGCAATTCTGGAACTCGTCGAGGGCGTCACCGTGCTGCCTGGCGGCCTCGGCCCGCACGTCGATGACATCGAAGCGGGCCCTGGGCGTCAGGGCGACGGTGACCTCACGAGGCGCAGCAGGCATCCGACGTTCTCCAATGCAAGGCCGCAACCCAGCCGATCAGCGTAGTGTACCCTAGCATGTCGACTTTGCGCTGTAAAGGCCGGTGTATACTGTGCCGCCCCCTGTCGCCGGGGGCCGGCCCCTGTCGTCACGCGTCTCACGGCATCGTGCGCTGCCAGCGCGCAGCGTACCGTGCCTGTGTCGACTGAAAGGACTGCCGCTCATGAAGACCGCCGCCTGGTTCGTCGCCACCGGGCTGTTCTGCGCCGCCTGCGGCGGTGCGCCGCCCGTGCCGGGCCCGAAGGCCGTCGACCCGAAAGCCGCGGCCGAGGGTCGGGACGCGATGTCCCCGCCGTTCATGCCCGACACGGTCTCGGGCTGGACGCGCGACGGCACCGTCCAGCGATACGGCCCAGGCAACCTGTGGGAGTACATCAACGGGGGCGCCGAGCAGTACCTCGCCTACGGCTTCGAAGAGGCAGCGGCCGCGCGGTACCGCCACACCCGCGGTGCGCTGGCGACGCTGGACGTCTACCGGATGACCGACCAGGTCGGGGCATTCGGCATCTACACCGAAGAGCGCTCGCCAGCCTCTGCCGTCCTGTCCGTTGGAGCCGCCGGCTCCGCGGGGTCCGATTCGGTGCGGTTCTGGTCCGGGCCGTACTACGTCAAGCTCTGGGTGTCGCCGTCCGAGGCCGGCGCGACAGGCCTCCTGGAGCAACTGGCGCGGCAGGTGGCCGCGCGGTTGGGCGATCCCGGTGCTCCGCCCGCCGAGCTGGCCTACTTCCCCACGGACGGCCTCGCGGCAGACTCCATCAGGTACATCCCCACGGACGTGTTGGGACAGAGCTTCCTCTCCAAGGCGTTCCAGGCCGAGTACCCGGCCGGGACGTCTACGACCACGCTGGTGATCCTCTCGTTGGACTCGAGCGAAGTGGCGACGAGGGCCATCAGACAATACCAGACCTTCCTGGCGGATGCCGGCGCGGCGCCCTCATCTCGTGCGGCCCTCGGGGACGAGGCCTGGCTGGCGAGAGACCGCTACCACGGGCTCATCCTGGCCGTCCGGTCCCGCTCTCACCTCCTCATCGCGCTCGGCGCTCCCGACGATCCCACGGCCCGGGCGCTTGTCTCCGCGGCGCTGGGCAGGCTGCCCGGCTCGGCGCCACCGTCCGGAAAGGCAGGCCGGCCATGAATCGTTTCAGCCGTCGTGAGTTCTTGCGATCCTCCGGCGTCCTGGCCGCGGGCGCCGCATCCGCCCCAGTCGGCCACGTGGCGGCGGGGCAGGCTCCGGCCCGCCCGATGGTCCGCCGCTACAAGCCTCTGGGCAAGACCGGATGGAAGGTCGGCGACATTTCGGCCGGCTCGGGCCAGCGCGATCCGGCCGTGCTCAATTACATCTTCGAGAGCGGCATCAACCTGATCGACACGGGCTTCCAGTACACCGGACACGAGGCACTGATCGGCAAGGTGCTGCCGAAGTGGCGGGACAAGGTGTTCGTCCTCGACAAATGGGACCCACCCCTGGTGACCCCCACGGTCACCAAGGCGGCCCTCCTCGAGGCGCTGGACGTCTCCCTCGCGCGACTGAACACGACCTACGTCGATTGCATGATGATCCACTCGATCGGGCACCCGCGCTACGGGGGACTCGAGCGCATTCAGAACCCCGCCATCTATGAAGCCTGGGACGAGGCGAAGCGGCGCGGAAAGGTCCGGTTCACTGGCGCCTCCAGCCACGGGGTCCGCATGATCGAGGAAGTCGGCTGGGGCATCGACAACGGCCGATTCGACGTCGTGCTGCTGGGCGCGAACTTCCTGACTCACGGCCTCGAGCCGCTCCTTCAGAAGGCCCGGTCGAAGGGGGTGGGCACCATCGCCATGAAGACGATGACCGCCTACAAGTCGGACCTGCCCATCCGCGAGCTGCAGAACGAGCAGACCAGTGCCAGGCAGGCGGTGCTGAAGTGGGTCGTCACCTCCGACCTGTTCGACACGCTCGTGGTCAGCATGCGCAACTACGACGCCGTCACCGAGTACCTGGCCGTCTCGGGTGCGACGGGCCTCACCGCTCGCGACAGGCGGTATCTCGATGCGGTTGCCGCCGCCGTGGGCTCTCGCTATTGTCGCCCAGGCTGCCGCGCCTGCCACGATGCCTGCCCGTGCGGCGTGCCCGTTGCCGACATTCTCCGCTACAAGATGTATTACGAGGACTACCGTGAGGAGAAGTTCGCCATGCAGCGATATGGCCTCGTCCCCGCGCACGTCCGGCCGTCGGCCTGCGCCGGGTGCCCGGCCCCGTGCGAGCCGGCTTGTCCCTACGGACTTCGTGTCCGAGAGCGGCTCGTCGAGGCCGACCGGCAACTGCGATTCGTCTGAGGGGAGTGGAGACATGCCTCACCGCTCTGGCGTTCCCCGGCGCTTGACCGCCTCGGTGCTCGCGGCCGTGTTGCTGTCCGGCCTCACCGCGGTAGGCTGCTCCCGCGAGCCGAAGACGGCCGCGGACGTGCTCGCCCGGTCGGTGGCAGCCCATGGCGGAGATCGGCTGACCGACTGGCGGACGCTGGAGATCAGGGGCAACGTCGTAATGCAGGACGGCATCGCCTACAATGCCGCCTTTCGCCTCCTGGCCAGGCCCTCCGGCCAGATTCGCGTCGATCAGGACCTGACGGCCGATCGCGGGCGTGCCTTCTACGAGTATTTCCTCGACGATGGTGTGGCCTGGACGCGTAGGAACCTGGTGGTCTCACCCTACGATGCGGCACGCATGCGGCGCTGGCTCAACCACTGCTACCTGGTCGCGTTCTACGCGAAGAACGCCACCGAACTTGAACTCAAGCCGGATGGCGAGGCGACGCCGGTTGGGCCTGCGTCCCCAGGCGAGGCTGCGCAGATGGCGCCAGTGCCCACATGGGTTGTGGCCGGCAAGGTCGGCGAGGACGCCGTCGAGCTGTACATCGCCAAGCAGGACTACCGGCTCCTGCGCGAGGTGACGCCCTTCTCCACGCGCGACTTCGGAGCATTCCGAACGTTTCAAGGCGTCGTGTGGCCCACCCGGATCGTCGAACGGACGAAGACCCGCCAGCGCGAGATCGAGACACCGTTCACGTACACCAGCGTGATCTACGACGCACCAATCGATGACTGGCTGTTCCGGGAAGACAGGCCCAAGGGGAGGTAGTCGTCGAGACGCGCCATCCGCTCTCGTGATCCTCCCCTCGCGGGTCCTGTCGCCGGACAGCCCACCGCTGCTCAGACCCACAAACATGACCACGGCTGAGGGTCTTCCGCCGCGGCGGGCGCCCGTCCGGCGCCACCCGCTCGGGATCACAGCCTCGTCTCCTCCGGCCGCA
>JBFMFH010000038.1:0-22191 GCA_040752275.1 Acidobacteriota bacterium | reverse complement strand
GCCGAGCTCAAGACGGACATGGTCACCGTCAAGGCCGACGTCGCCGAGCTCAAGACGGACATGGTCACCGTCAAGGCCGACGTCGCCGAGCTCAAGACGGATATGGTCACCGTCAAGGCCGACGTCGCCGAGCTCAAGGTGGGCCAGAGCGCGCTGGCCGAGACCGTGCACCAGGTGCTGGTCTTGGCCGAGCACCAGGCCCAGCAGCTGAGGCTCGTCGCCGAGGGACACGCGGCGCTGGTCGAGATGAGGGAAGGAGACAGGCGTGAGGTCGCGGAGGCGTTTCGCGAGGTGCGCGACCTGATCGTGTTCGTGCACAAGGACTTGCGCACGCACATCGACGCTCGTCTCGGCGGCGCTGGTGCGTCTGGCTGATCGTCGCCGACGGCCCTTGCCGTGACCCTACCGGCGGTTGCTGGAGGTCTGACACCTGCCCGTCCCCACCTTCTCCTTTGCCACCGAGTTCCGCCGCCCGAGTCGGGCTTCGGCTGTTCCGGCGTTCCGGTCTATACTCCTCCCGTGCGCTCGCACGAGTGGATCGAATCCGACCATCCTCGGTGCGAGGCTCGACACATCCGCTCTTCCCCATGACCGGGTCACGGCCCTCAGAGAGCAAGTGAGCCGGCTCGTCCCGAGCCGCCGGCTGATCAGCCACACAGCGACGAACGAAACCACTCCGTGCAGGGGTCTGGAGCCTGCCGCAGACTGAAGCACGGCCGCAGCACCGAGGCCGGCAGAGCCGTCAGCACACAGCCGTCAGCTGACTCGAGGCATCACGCCGACACGATGTCGACGCCGTAGGCGCCGAGCGCGGCATCCGCGCTGAGCACGGCCACACCCTCGACGAGCGCCTGCGCGACGATCATCCGATCGAACGGATCGCGGTGCAGGGGCGGAAGGCCGGCCACGCGCAGTGCGTGGGGCCGTCGATGGGAAGCACGGACGTCTGGGCGATCTGTATGCGGCTCGGCACCCAACGCTCGATTGGCTCGGGCAGACGGAGCCTGCCGAGACCGTGCCTGATCGCGATCTCCCAGATGCTCGCCACCGACAGCAGCACGTCCGTCTCGCGCCGGCGCGGCAGTCGGCGGCTCCCCGACGCCGGGGTCCGAGTGCTGGGGGTCGATGCCGGGCGCGGGTGGATCGCTCCCGACTTCGATGCACCCCTTCCCGCCGACCTCCTGGACGAGTTCGAACGGTGAGGATTCTGCTCGACACGCGCATGTCCGAAGCCACGGGCGTCCGGGTCTTTCGCCAAGCACTTCGTGATGAGGCGCGCGAGCCCTGGGGGTGTCTGTGGGTGGAGTGTCGCCAGCGGCTCCGGCTCGTGCTCGAGGATCGCCGCCGCCACCTTCGTGGGAGTGTCGCCATCGAACGCGCGCGCTCCGGTCAGCATCTCGTACAGCACGGCACCCAACGCCCAGATGTCCGTCCGCGCGTCCGTGTCTCTCCCCGCCACCTGCTCCGGCGCCATGTACGGCACCGTCCCGAGCAGCATCCCCGGCGTCGTGACCGACGACGGATCCCCGCCGGCCGAGTCGGCCTCGCCCGGCGTCCGGGCGGGCCGCAGCTTCGCCAGGCCGAAATCCAGCAGTGTCGCGTGAAGCCCGCTCGGCCCGTTCGCCCCCGCCGGCGCCTTCGTCAGCATCACGTTGGCGGGCTTGAGATCGCGATGGACAATGCTCGCCTTGTGCGCGGCGCTCAGCGCGTCGGCCATCTGCGCGCCAAGGTCGAGCACGTGCGCGACGGGCAGCGGCCCCTTCTTCAGTCGCGCGGCCAGCGTCTGGCCGTCGAGGTGCTCCATCACCAAGTAACTGACGTGGACAGGACCGCCCGACTCCGCCGAGCGCGCTGCCGCGCGGCTTCGTCGAGGCAAGGGAGAGTCGGGATACGCGGGCACGGCGTCGCCAATGTCGTGCAGCGGGCAGATGTGCGGATGCTTCAGGGCCGCGACGGCCTGCGCTTCGTGCTCGAAGCGGCGGCGGCGGTCCGGATCGCTGGCCAACTCCGGTGGCAGCACCTTGATGGCCACGATCCGGTTCAGACGCGTGTCGCGAGCTTTGTAGACCTCTCCCATCCCACCCGCGCCGGCCGTGGACTCGATCTGGTACGGACCCAGACGCGTCCCCGACGTGAAGGTGAACTCGGCGGGCTGCCACGCCGGGGTCTCCAGGAACTCGCCTGCCTCCGCCTGCGCCGCGAGCACCGACTCCACCTCTCGCCGTAGGGCCGCATCCCCTGCGCACGTCGCGTCCAAGTACGCTGTCCGCTCCTCCACCTGGCGGGCCAGCGCCGCCTGAAGGATCGCGTCCACCCGCTGCCAGCGTTCAGCGTCCATGACGGCTCCCTGTCCTCTGCTCCGGGCCTGCCGAACCAGCCCGCGCGGGTCCGGCCCCCGGCGTGTCCTTCTCCGCACCCACACGTCCCTCCCCGGCGTGCCGCAGCGCCCTCATGAGCCACAGCTTCGCCGCGCCCCAATCGCGCATGACCGTGGGGACCGAGATCCGCAGGGCTTCCGCCGTCTCCTCGACGCTCAAGCCGCCGAAATAGCGCAGCTCCACGACGCGGCCCTTCCGCGCATCGATCTCGGACAGTTGGGTGAGCGCTTCGTCGAGGGCGATCAGGTCCACGTCCGGCGCCGGCGTGGTGGCCAGCCAGTCCGCGAGGGGAACGACTGCCCCTCCGGCCCCTCGCTTGGCGGCACCCCGGGCGCGGGCCGCATCGACCAGGATGCGCCGCATGGCTTGCGCGCAGAGCGCAAAGAAGTGGGATCGGTTCTGCCACGACACGCCCCGGGCGTCCACGAGCCGGAGGTAGGCCTCTTGAGCAGTGACGGCGGCCGAGACCCAGCCGCTGGCCAAGCCGAAAAGGGGGCGCCATGGCCGAACAACGTTCAGATTGCCGCACCACAAACCGGACCCGGCTGCGGTCTTTCACCTCCGCTCTGCCTTGGGCATTACTGGTTCTGTTCCAGACGGTGAGCTCCGCTCAACCGGTGCAGGTCGATCCGGCTGGCCCCGACTCAGCCCGGCAGCCGGGCGGCGTCATGGCCGCTTCGCTCCAGAGCGGGACCCACGCCTCCCGAGTTCGAGGAGTGACCCCAAAGGCTGCCGACCTCCTGGAGCAGGGCGCCGCCCGTTCGGCCACCGTGAGGCGCCTGGTCGAGACCCTCGCAAGGAGCAACGTCGTCGTCTACGTCGAGACCGCGCCGCTCAAGGTCCCCGGCCGGCTGCGCATCCTGAGCGCGTCGCGCACCTGCCGTTTCGTGTGGATCACCGTCAACGAGTCGGACGCGACCAGTCGGAGCATCCCGGCGCTCGGACACGAACTCCAGCATGCGGTTGAGATCGCCGGAGCGCCGGAAGTGATCTGCGTCAAGTCTCTCCAGCGCTACTACGAAAGGAACGGGTATCAGGACTACGAGGGCGTCTACTGCACGCGCGCAGCCGCCCAGGTGACGAGCCGCGTGCAGTATGAGGTGATGGAGTCGGGCGCGATCCGAGCCGGGAAGGGCCGGCGCTGACCGGTCCTCACGACGACCTGCTCCGCCGCGCACGGCCATGCGGCGGTCGCGGTGGTGCAGGCTAACGCGTGCCCCCCAAGACTCGGGCCTCGTGATCCCAACCCTATCGCCCCGTTCCGAGGAACCGGCCGCAGCCGTTTGGGCTTGTGCTGAGGGGGTGAGCCCGACCGTGCTTCGAATCCGAGGATTCCGGTTCTACTTCTTCTCGCGCGAGGAACGGCGGGCGCATGGGCACGTCCAGCACGCCGAGGGCGAGGCGAAGTTCTGCCTCGACCCGGCCGTGGAGCTCGCCGCCAACCGCAGCGCCAGGCGTTGACGACGGCTTCCTTATGAGCTCGCCCGGCCGGTCCTCTTCAGGAATTCGAGATCCTGCAGGTCGGCAGGGTTCCGCCGGTCCCTTGCCGCTATCTCCTTCATGAGGATGAGGTCGCCCCGGCTGGCGATGTGAAATGCATACGACTGAATCCTCGTGCGCGTCGATCGGCGGCGCACCTCGCGTGCCTGAATCGGGAAATCGAACAGCAGGTCGACTCGCAGGCCGAGAGCCCGATTGAAGAAGTAGGCGGCGCTGGGCCGGTCGATCCGGAGCCGCGCGCCGGCGACCTCCCTGCTGTCGAGTGTCCGGATGACGTTCCCGTGCTCGTCCGTTCTGGAGACCAGCTCGAAACCGTGCCGATAGAAGACCTGGACCAGGGCGTTCTGCGCTCGTGCCTCCGCCACGACCAGGAAGTCGAAGTCTCTCGTAACGCGGGTCGATCCGAGGGTGACGAGGGCCATGCCCCCGACCAGCGTGGGTTCATACCCGAATGGAGCAAGGTCGTTCAGCAGTTCGCCAACTGCCGCGGTGAAGTCCGTCTGCCGGCGACCGGTCCTACGTCCTGGTTTCCTGCCCATAGACGCCAGGAAGGCGTTCACGGCACGAAGACTCCGAGCGGACCTGTGGGGGAGGGCGGAGTTGGTGGATCGCGTTCACGTAGTCGAAGTTGGTCCGAATGGCCTCAGCGAGACGCAATGAGACCTTGCGCGCCCTGGCTCCGATCCGGGCGATCTCGACACGGCGCCGGGGTGACAGCCGTTGCGCTCGCGTGAGTCCGCCGCGCCTGCCCAACGACTTGGCGCTCTCCGTGATCGTCATACCTGATATTAGCTTAGCGCTAAGCAAATAGTCAAGGCTCCAGACGGCAGGTCGAGCCATAAGGCATCACCGGGCACACGCTGGCGCAGCCAAGTGGTCTTCCCGGTGGCCCAATAGACGCCCACACGTTGGGGTTGCGCGTGCCGGAGTCGGCGCCGGGCTCAACCCGCGGAGGTCGCCGGACGCCTCGGGTTGAAGCCCGCAGGCCACGAAAGGAGTGGCCGTGACGCGAAGCGCCCCGACGTCAGTTGACGCCGATCGTCCGCGCGAGGACGTAGCGCTGGTGGTCGTAGCCGCGGATCGAGACCGACTGGCCGTCTCGCAGCGACGAGAGACGGACCCGGGTGCCCTTGTTCCATACCTGGGTATCGCTGTCAGTCAGGATCGTCCGCGTGCCGGCGCGGCTGACGAGGGAGAAGATCCCCCTGCCGACGTTCAGACCGCGAACGACGCCGGTGAGGCCGATGGGCGCCGCCGCCTGCGCGCCGGTCACCGGCGTGCCGGCTGGCGGCGTCCCATTGTCGGCCGCGACGGCTGGCTGCGCCGTCACGGTTGGCGATACCGGCGTCGATGCACCGCCGCACGAAACACAGGCAACAGCCGCAACCACGACTGCTGCCGCGAGCGTGATGGAACGCATGAAGACCTCCTGCCGGACTCCCCCCCGGCAATCGCCGGGTATCATAGCACTGTCGACCTACTGGTAGGGCCAGGAACGGAACCAGGTACTCCGTCCGATGAGCGCTGAATCCGATACGCCCGCTCCCGCCCGCCTCCCCATCGTCGGGGTGATGGGATCGAGCACCGAAGCCCACGAGCCGCTCGCCCAGCCATTGGGCCGCTATCTCGCCAGCCTCGACGTGCACCTGCTCAACGGCGGGGGTGGAGGTGTGATGACGGCGGTCAGCCGGGCCTTTGCGAGCGTGCGGGGCCGGCGCGGACTCGTCATCGGCATTCTGCCGGGCGAGGCACTCGGCATGCGCCACCTCGTGGGGCCCGGATATCCGAATCCGTTCATCGACATTCCGGTCTACACTCACCTTCCCCTCGGCGGCATCGAGGGCACCGATCCGCGCAGTCGGAACCACATCAACATCCTCAGCTCCGACGTCATCGTCTCACTGCCGGGCAACGATGGAACGCGGTCCGAGGTGGAGCTGGCTATTCGCTATCAGAAGCCCGTCATCGCGTTCTTCGGAGACGTTCGCGTCGAGTGGCCGTTGCCGCCCGGCGTCCCCTTGGCTCGAACCCTCGCCGACGTGCAGGTGTTCGTGGATAGGCACCTTCACGCGCGGCCCCGCCGCGTCTGACGACCGGCCGCCAGCGGATTCGGGGGAGGTGCCGTGAGCCTGTCGAACCGCAGGGTGGCCTGGGCGAGCGCAAGCGAGTCGAAAGGCCGCATCGCGGATCCCGGTCCGCGTGTGTTACCGTGAACCCTGATGTTCGTCGACGAGGTCGACATCCACGTGAAGGCTGGGGATGGCGGGCGCGGGTGCATTGCCTTCAGGCGCGAGAAGTTCGTGCCCCGCGGCGGTCCCTCCGGCGGCGACGGCGGTAACGGCGGGTCGATCGATCTCGTCGCCAGTACGCACCTCAACACGCTGGTCAAGTACCGCTTCCATCCCGAGTTCAAGGCGCGGCGAGGGCAGCACGGCATGGGCTCCAACATGCACGGCGCCAACGGGCCTACCCTGACGCTCGACGTGCCCGTGGGCACCGTCGTGCTCGAGCTGCCCGGCGATGGCAGCGAGGCCGTGCAGGTGGCCGATCTCACCGAGGCCGGCCAGAAGGTGCGCGTCGCCTACGGCGGCCAGGGCGGCCGCGGCAACGCGCGTTTCGTGTCGTCGACCAACCGAGCGCCCAGACGTGCCGACCCAGGCCTGTCCGGTGAAGACAAGCGCCTGCGCCTCCAACTCAAATTGCTGGCCGATGTCGGCCTCGTCGGGTTTCCTAACGCAGGCAAGTCGACGCTCATCTCGCGGATCTCGGCGGCGAGACCGAAGATCGCGGACTACCCGTTCACGACGCTCACGCCTCATCTGGGCGTGGTGGCGCTGAGCGACGATCGCACCTTCGTCGTGGCGGACGTGCCTGGCCTCATCGAGGGCGCCCACCGGGGTCTCGGTCTGGGTCACCAGTTCCTGCGGCATCTCGAGCGCACCAGGGTGTTGGTGCACGTCATCGACGTGTCGGGTTCGACCGGCCGCGATCCAGTCGCTGACTTCGAGACCATCCGTGAGGAACTCGAGCGCTACAGGCCCGAGTTCGTCGGCAAGCCGGCGATTGCCGCGGCCAACAAGATGGATGTCGGGCCGGATCCGGCCGTTGTCGAGGCGCTCGCGACGCACCTGGACGTGGCGGGCGTCCCGCTGTTCCGCGTCTCGGCGGCCACCGGGACCGGGCTGGCCCCCCTGCTGGAAGCCGTGTGGGCGTTGCTGCGGCTCGGCGCGGGCACCTCGTGAGTGACATGCGACGCACGGGAGTGCTCGGCGGAACCTTCGATCCGATCCACCTCGGCCACCTCGCGCTCGCCGACGCGGCGCGCCGTGCGCTGTCGCTCGACGAGGTGCTGCTGCTGCCGTCCCGACTTCCGCCGCACCGTTCCCAGGAGCCGGCGGCTTCACCGTTCCACCGCCTCGCCATGGCGGCGCTGGCGGTAGCCGGGCGTCCAGGTCTGGTGGCCAGCGACCTCGAGCTCCGTCGCGACGGTCCGTCGTTCACCGCCGATACGCTGCGGGCCTTGCATGCCGCCGGGCACGCGCCGCTGGACCTGTTCTTTCTCACCGGCACCGACGCGTTTGCAGAAATTGCGACGTGGCGCGAGTACCCTGATGTGCTGAATCTCGCACATTTCGTCGTGTGCGCCCGGCCGGGAACCCCGCCCTCGGTCGTGCCCCTCCAGGCTCCCGAGGTGGCGCAGCGCCTCGTCGACAGGTTCGACGCCGCCGGAGGCACCGCCCTGCACGGCACCCGCGGGTCGGATGGTGCGGCATCCGCCCGCATCTACCTCCTCGATGCGGTGACGCCTGCCGTATCATCAACCGAGATCCGCGCCGTCGCGCGGGCAGGGCGGCCCCTGGCGGGCCTGGTGCCGCCCGATGTCGAAGCCTACATCCGCCGCCACGGCCTGTACGGCGCTCCGCCGGAGCCCGATGCCGGAGCCAGCGCCAGCGGCCGACAACTTGCATGACGAAGACCCAGGAAGCGCGCGAGAAGAGCGTGCCGGCCATCGCGGACGAGCTTCGCCTCGCCGCCGACGCGGCATTCTCGAAGAAGGCGACGAACGTTGTGGTGCTGGACTTGCGGAAGGTGCCGTCGTTCACCGACTACTTCCTCCTCTGTTCGACGCAGCACCAGCGGCAGGCACAGGCTGTTGCCGAGGCCATCGAAGAGGTGATCCGCAAGACCGGTGTCAAGCCCGCGCATGTCGAAGGGTATGGACGGTCCGACTGGATCCTGCTCGACTACTTCACGTTCGTCATCCACGTCTTCACCCGGGAGGCGCGGGAGTTCTACGGCCTCGAGCGGTTGTGGGGCAGCGCCGAGCGCATCGAACTTGCCGACTGCCCCGCCTGACCTGGGGGCGGTCGCCGGCCTCGGCTACTCCCGCGGAAACGGGAATCCGATTCTGCAGGCGCTCGAATCCATTGCCGTCGTGCTCCTGGCGCCGGAGTGCCCGATCTGCAGGCTTCCCCTCGAACGCGTGGCCGCCGGCCCCGTGTGTCCGGCGTGCTGGGGCCGTGTGTCGTTCATCACGCCACCGCTCTGTGATAGCTGCGGGAACCCGCTGCCCTCCGCCCGACAGACACGCGACGGCCGGACCATCTGCCGCGGTTGCGTGGCGGACGCCCGCGCCGTGGACCGGGCTCGCTCCGTCGGCACGTACGACGGGGCACTGCGCGATCTCGTTCACCTGCTCAAGTACGGGGCGCGCCGGTCGCTGGCGCGTCGGCTCGGCGACCTGCTTGCCCGGTCGGGGGCGGATCTGGTGGCGGGCGCCGACATCAGTGTGCCGGTTCCCCTGCATTGGGGCCGGCGATGGGCGCGGGGGTTCAACCAGGCGGCCGAGCTCGCTGCCCGGCTTCCGTTGCCGGTGGTGCACGCCCTGGTGCGCGTCCGGCGGACACGCCCACAGGCCGACCTCTCCGCCACAGCCCGCGAGGCCAACGTCCGGGACGCCTTCGGCCTCTCCTGGCGCCTCCGGGTCTCTGGCTCGTCGTGGCGGGGCGTGACTCGGACGCCCCCGCTTCGAGACGCCGTGGTGGTGCTGGTTGATGATGTCAGCACGACCGGCGCGACGCTTGAGGCGTGCGCGAGGGTGCTGAAGCGGGCCGGGGCACGGGAGGTTCGGGCATTGACGGTTGCTCGAACGCCACGGGTGCGCTAGCTGCTAACCAGCCTGTCCCCAGGGCTGGAGCCTGCGCCTTGGGGCGACGGCCACCCGGGGAGCCGTGGGGCTCTGGGCCTTTCAGCCCTGGGCGCCGCGACCCTGCAGTTCCCGCGCGACGGCGGCGGTCACGTCGGCCGCGACGGCATCGATGTCGCGCGCCGCCTCCACCACCAGCCAGCCCGCTCCAGCCGACGCCTGGCGGAGGTAGCTCTGGCGCACGCGCGCCAGCATGTCGAGGTCGCGCTCGAATCTGTCCCGGTTGGCGGCCTTGCGCGCGGCGGCCACCTCCGGCGCGATGTCGAGCAGCACCGTCACGCGCGGGGGCGGCAGGAGCGTCTGGATGGAGGTGAGCCAGGCCGGATCTAGTCCCTGCGCCTCCCCGTACGCCACACTCGACGCGGTGTAGCGATCGCAGATGACGATGCGCCCCCCGGCCGTCCAGACCTCGATGTTCGGCTTCCACTCGAATCGGTTGGCGACGTAGAGCAGTTGCATGACGTCGGGGCCGAAGTCGCGCTCGCCCCGGAGCGCCCGTCCGATTTCTGCTCCGATGGGCGTCGCATAGTCGGGGAAATCCAGCGACTCGACCAGGCGGCCGCATGATTCGAACCACGCGCGCAGGCGCGCCGCCTGTGTCTGCTTACCGCTCTGATCCAGGCCCTCGAATGCCAGGACGAAGCCGGGATTCGGGATTCGGGATTCGGGATTCGGGTTCATCCTCTCGCCTGTCGCCCACCGTGTGTCGCCGGTCACGTGACCATCGCCGGTTGCCAAGTACCCAGCGCCTGGCCGGGCACCTACCGCCTATCGTCTGCCCTGTCGCCTACTGTTCCAGCCGCAGCATGTCTTCGATCGTCTGCCGCCGCCTGGTGATGCGCCAGCCACCGTTGTCGACGAGCACTTCTGGCGGCATGCAGCGGCGGTTGTAGTTCGAGGCCATGACGATCCCATACGCGCCCGTATCGAACACGGCGACGAGATCGCCGACCTCGACTGGGCCGAACGTCCGGTCGCGCCCGAGGGTGTCGCTCGTTTCGCACAGCGGGCCGACAACGTCGAAGACGGCCTCGGGGCCGCCGCGCGGCACGACCGCCTCGATCCGATGAAAGGCGTCGTAGAGCATCGGCCGGATGAGCTCCGTCATCCCTGTGTCGAGCACCAGGAAGCTCGGCGCGCCCGAGAAGGCCTTGATGTCCGCGACGCTCCCGACGAGCGCGCCTGCCGACGCCACCAGGACGCGTCCCGGCTCGAGCAGCAGGTGCAGTCCCGAGTCCCGCACGGCCGGCAGGATGGCGCCGGCGTAGGTCGCGGGACTCGGCGCCGGCGAACCGTCGTACGAGATCCCCAGCCCACCACCGAGGTCGAGGTGCTCGAGACGGATGCCCGCATCGCGCGCGTCGATGGCGAGATCCGCCAGCACGCGGGCGGCACGCGCAATCGGCACCATGTCGCGGATCTGCGAGCCGAGATGCACGTGCAGCCCCACCGGTTCGAGGCCCGGGCGGCGCGCCAGTTCCCGAAGGAGCGCCGGTACGTGGTCGATAGGCACGCCGAACTTGCTCGCCCTGACGCCGGTCGAGATGTGCTGGTGCGTCTGCGGGTCGATGTCCGGATTCACGCGCACCGCGACCCGCGCGCGCACGCCCTTCGATTGCGCCAGCGCGTCGATGCGCGCCGCCTCGCCGTTCGATTCCACGTTGATGGCTCTGACGCCCAGGCCGATCGCCCGCGCCAGCTCGTCGCGGGTCTTGCCAACGCCGGTGAAGACGATCTCGGATGGCTCGAACCCGGCGCGCAGCGCCACATCGATTTCACCGAGTGAGTTCGCGTCGGCGTGCGCGCCGAGGTGCCGGACGAGACGAACGATCGCCAACGTCGAGTTGGCCTTCAGCGCGTAGTGGATCGCATGCGGGTACGAAGCGAACGCGTCGTCCAGTTGATTGAAGGCGTCACGGATGCGGCCGGCACTGTAGATGAAGAACGGCGTGCCGGTCGCGGCCGCGATGTCCGCCACGTCGAGGCCATCACAGGTCAGCCGCCCGCCAACAAAAGCAAACCCGGTCACAGATCTGGCATCTTACCGCGACCCGCGCATTTCGCCGGCACAAGAACGTGGTCGCCCAAGCCTGACCCCTCGGGGCCTGTGACGTCGCGAAGACGGAGGACCCGGCGTCCGGCGCAATGGTCGGGTTGCCCCCGGACCGGAGCAAAAGCAAGTAAGATAGTCAGCAACGCGGTTTCGAGACCGCCATGACAACAGAGGGATCTTCTCCCGCGGCGGAGCCCGACGCGCTGATCGAGCGGTGCCTGCAAGGCGACCAGGTCGCCTGGGACGCCATCGTACGCCTGTACTGGCGGCGCGTCTTCAATGTTGCCTACAAGTTCGTCGGCCGGCACGACGAGGCAGAGGACCTGGCTCAGGAGATCTTCCTGAAGGTATTCAAGTCGCTCGCCACGTTCGATCGCCGCGCGAACTTCCAGACCTGGCTGATCAGCGTCAGCCGGAACTTGTGCATCGACCACTATCGCAGCGTGCGCCGCGAGCGCGAGACGATCGATCGCGACATCAGCGCCGACGATCTGACGCCCGCGTCGGCCGACGCCGGCCCCTTGCTGCAGCTCGAGCGGACCGATCTGGCGCGCCAGCTGCGGCGCGCCCTGCAGGAGCTGCCGGACGCACTGCGCACGGCGGTCGTCATGCGCGACATCCAGGAGCTGTCGTACCAGGAGATCGCGGATCGCCTGAACCTCCCCGAGGGCACGGTCAAGTCGCGGATCAACCGCGGCCGCCTCGAACTGGCCCGGCAGGTCCGCCGTCTCGGTCCCCTTCCGGATTTTGCACGGGCGGCGGCGTCGGGAGCGTCCGGCCGCCCCGGAGCCCGAACATGAAGCTGATCACCGATCACGTTGGCGACATCAGTGTCGTCCGCGTCACCGAGAGCCGCCTGATGTATCCGTTGCTCTCCGACTTCTCGGCTTCGGTCGTCTCGCTCATCACCGGCGGCACGCGCAAGCTCATCATCGATCTCACCCCGGTCGTCTACATCGACAGCGCCACGATCGGCTGCCTGATGGACCTCTACCGGCAGGCGGCAGCCGCGGGCGGCACACTGAAGCTCAGCGGGGTCCAGAAGCGGGTCGAGACCATGTTGACGATGACCGGCGCGCACAACTTCGTCCAGCTCTTCGCCGACGAGCCGTCCGCCATTGCCAGCTTCGGGGGGTAGAGATGAGGACCATCAAGACATCCACCGGAGCCGACCTCTCCCTCGACGGCGATCTCCTGACGGTTCTGGAGGCGCTGTATCACGAGGTCACCGCCCGGCGCGAACTCGAGCGTTCGTTCGAGGACATGATGCGCGAGATCCGCCACATCACCGATCAGATGACGGAGGACGAGCGCCAGGCCTACCTGGTCGAGAGCCTGTTCCTGAATACCGTGAGCTACGAGAACGAGCGGCTGGGCGCCTACATGCGCAAGCTCGCCGGGAACAGTCTCTAGACGTCTTGAAGGCCCGAATCTCATGCAGATGAGTCAAGTTTCCGTCCCCTGCCTTCAAGACGTCTTCGCCCCGCCGCAGGCGGGGCAAAGCCAACACTGTGAACGAGCGAGGCGGAGCCGCCCCGACACGCCTCGGTGGTCTGAGGCGGAGCCTCGCTAGCTCTGACCGCCCGCCGCGCCGCCGCGTCACCCATGTCGCTCAACCACCTGGCCACCAGGTTCACCTGCTCCTGGCCGTGGACGATTGCGGTCATGCTCTGCGACGGCCGCGTGGTCTGCGGCTGCGCCGACCCGTACGGCCGGCGCGTCCTTGGCGATACCCGCCACGCAACACTGGCCGACGTCTGGAACGGCGAGACGATCCGCAGGCTCCGGGGCGAGCTGAACGCCGGCGGATCCTCGTTTTGCGGTGACTGCCCGCTCAAGCTTCCGCTGGGCGACCACGACGCGCCACCCCTACGTCCTGTCGAGGCCGGCCCGCTGCCGTCACGCCTGTATGTCGAGTGCACCGCCGCCTGCAACATCTCCTGCTTTCAGGCCTGCTGCGCCCCGGAGACCGGCATCACCCGGACCCGCCAGGCCGGCATGCTCGACTTCGACCTTTTCACGCGGGTCATCGACGAGGCCGGGCCGTCGCTCGGCCGGGTCGACTTCTTCAACTACGGCGAGGCGTTCCTCCACCGGCGCGCGATCGACATGTGCGCGTACGTGAAGTCGAGGTTCCCGCAGATCTACCTGTACACGAGCACCAACGGCCTCGCCTTTCGCGGCGACGCCGCTCGCCGCCTCGTCCACACGGGCATCGACGAAGTGACCTTCTCGATTGACGGCGCCTCGCAGGAGACCTACGCACGCTACCGACAGCGGGGCCAGTTCGACATCGCCCTGACGGCCCTGCGCGAGATGGCCGAGGAGAAGCGGCAGGCCGGACGCGACGTGCCGGTCATCAACTGGCGTTACATCCTCTTCTCCTGGAACGATAGCGACGAGGAGATGGATCGCGCTCGCGCCCTGGCCGCTGAACTCGGCGTCGATCGCCTGACCTGGGAGATCACCGATCATCCCGAGGAGGCCTTCTCACGCAGGTTCGTCCCCGGCTCGCCCGACTACGAACGAATCCGCTACGAGGTCTGGGACACCAACGATCTGGGGAACGCCATCCCGGGGGCCATGCCGCGCGCGCGGATCGAGGCTCGAGGGGCCTGGCCGGTCCTGGGCTTCGTGGGACGCCGCGGCCGTGAGCTTCGAGTCCGGACCCGCGTGACCAACCAATCGACACGGACGTTTCCGCGGCAGGCCAGCTACGGCCGGCGCCTGGTGAGGCTCGGTGCCCAGCTCTGCGATGCCGGTGGAGCCCTCATCAACCGCGATCACGCCCGGGCGTGGCTGCCCAGCGACCTTCTGGCCGGCGCGACAGTCGAGGTGAGGGTCGACGTCCCCATGCCCGCCAACCCTGGCCGGTACCGACTGAAGTTCGACCTGGTCAGCGAAGGCGTCGACTGGTTCGAGTCCTGCGGCTCACCGGTGACCGTCAGCCCGCTGCGCGTGATCTGAGGAACCAGCCGGCACAAACAAAGGGCCGCGTCTGCTCACGCGGCCCTTTCGAACAACAACCACGGGAGGGGAGGAGGATGGTTGTCGTCAGCTCGCTTTCACCGGCACCGCTGCGGGCGTAGCCGCCGTTGACGGCTCGGGCGTCAGCTCCACCACCGTCCAGGCATCTGGCTCGCTCAGGATCTGCTGGGCGAACGCGGTGTGGAGGGCGTGGCCCGCGCGATGCGCGACGAGGTGCCCGATCATCGGATAGCCGACCAGCGACAGGTCGCCAATCGCGTCCAGGATCTTGTGGCGCACGAACTCATCATCGAACCGGAGCGGGTTGTTCAGGACGCCGGTCTCGCTCAGGACGACGGCGTTGTCGAGGGAGCCACCGAGTGTCAGCCCCATCTGGCGCAGCTTCTCCACCTCGTGGAGGAATCCGAAGGTCCGCGCCGGCGCAATCTCATCCACGAAGGATGTCTCCGTCACGTCGAGGGTCTGGGCCTGGTGGCGCAGCAGCGGGTGATCGAAGCTGATGGTGTAGCTCACCTTGAAGTGGTCCGACGGGTAGAGCGCCATCATCTTGTCGCCGCGCGATAGCGAAATGGGACGCAGCACCTTCAGGTAGCGACGCGGCATCGCCTGCGTCTTCACGCCGGCTTCCTGGATCAGATACACGAACGGCGCCGCGCTGCCGTCCATGATTGGCACTTCGGGATGGTCGAGCTCCACCGTGACGTTGTCGACCCCCAGGCTGGTGAGTGCCGCCATCAGATGCTCGACCGTCTCGACCGTGGCCTGCTCGCGGCGAAGCCCCGTGGCGTGGTACGTGCCCGCCACGTAGGGCACTGTGGCCGGAATCTCGACCCCGAGATCCGACCGGAGGAATCGCACACCCGCGTCCGCAGGCGCCGGCCTCAGCGTGAGGTTGACCTTCATGCCGGAATGCAAACCGATGCCGGCGCAGGTGACGGGTCTTCTGAGTGTCCGCTGAACGGTCATGAGGCTCCGACGGTCCGCAGGGGAACGACTGAGAGAGGGTAAGCAAGTGACATACCGTTGTATCCGACCGGAGCAAGTACCGTCAATGTCTCTACTATCAATGAGTTGTGAACATCGTCGCCGGTAGCGGCCATCGGAGAACGGTCAGAGTGTGTCCCGCAAGACACGCCACAATTCCGGCAGTTGTAGTCATGATGACACAATCGGACGTCCTCGCTCAGCTCGCCTCGGCCCGGATTGGCCGCCTGTCGCGGGCCAGCACCTCGTGCAGTACGCGTCCCGTGTGCGAGGCCGCCGCCGCGACCTCCTCCGGAGTCCCTTCCGCCACGATGCGCCCACCCAGATCGCCGCCCTCGGGCCCGAGGTCGATCAGGTGGTCGGCCGTCTTGATCACGTCCAGATTGTGCTCGATCACGACCACCGTGTTGCCCTGGTCGACCAGCTTGTTCAGCACGTCGAGCAGCTTCTTCACGTCCTCGAAGTGCAGGCCCGTGGTCGGCTCGTCGAGGATGTAGAGCGTCTTCCCGGTCCCGCGCTTCGAGAGTTCCTTGGCCAGCTTGACCCGTTGCGCCTCGCCACCGCTGAGCGTCGTGGCCGACTGGCCCAGCTTGATGTAGCCGAGCCCCACATCCTGCAGCGTGCGCAGCTTGTGGCCAATCGGCGGGAAGTTCTCGAGCAGCGGACCTGCCTGGTCGACCGAGAGATCGAGCACGTCGGCAATCGACCGCCCCCGGTACCTGACGTCCAGCGTCTCGCGGTTGTAGCGGCGTCCCTTGCACTCCTCGCAAGTGACGTAGACGTTGGGCAGGAAGTGCATCTCGATGGCAATCACGCCGTCGCCCTGGCAGGTCTCGCAACGCCCGCCTTTCACGTTGAACGAGAAGCGGCCGGGCCTGAACCCGCGCGCCTTGGCGTCCGGCAGCAGGGCGAACAGTTCACGGATGAACGTGAAGAGGCCGGTGTAGGTGGCGGGGTTCGAGCGGGGTGTCCGGCCGATGGGACTCTGATCGATCTCGATCACCTTGTCGATGAGCGCGATGCCCTCGATGAGGTCGTGCGTCCCCGGCTCGTCGCTGGCGCGGTAGAGCTGCCTCGCGAGGGCCCGGTAGAGGATGTCGTTGACGAGCGTCGATTTCCCCGATCCGCTGACGCCGGTGACGGCGGTGAGCAGGCCGACCGGAATGCGGACGTCGAGGTTCTTGAGGTTGTGCGCCCGCGCCCCGCGAACCACGAGTTCGCCACGCCGTGCGGGGCGCCGCGACGCCGGTACCTCGATGACGCGCTCGCCCCTCAGGTACTGGCCCGTCAACGAGGTACGGTCTTCGCGCAGCAGCTCGGCCGGGGTGCCCTGGAACATCACCTCGCCGCCGTGCTCGCCGGCGCCGGGGCCCAGGTCGATGACGTAGTCCGCTGACCGGATCGTTTCCTCGTCGTGCTCGACGACAATCACCGTGTTGCCGAGGTCGCGGAGGCGCTTGAGCGTGGCCAGCAGGTGCCGGTTGTCTCGCTGGTGCAGGCCGATCGACGGCTCATCGAGGACGTAGAGCACGCCGCGCAGGTTCGCGCCGATCTGGGTGGCGAGGCGGATGCGCTGCCCTTCGCCGCCCGACAGGGTGGCCGCGCCGCGCCCGAGCGAGAGGTAGCCGACCCCCACGTCTGTCAGGAAGCGCAGACGCTCGACAATCTCCCGCCGGATGCGTCCGGCGATGAGGTCATCGCGTTCGGTGAACGTCATCGCGTCGAACTCCCGCAGCGCATCCGACACGGGCAGCGTCACATAGCCGGTGATGGACCGGCCCTTCACGAGCACGGCCCGGCTCTCCGGCCTGAGGCGCTCACCCTGACACCCCCCGCAGGGGCGAAGCGACCGGTACGCTTCGAGGTCGAGCTGGTCCACCCAGGTCGCGTTGGCGTAGCGGCGGCGCAGGTTGGGGACGACGCCTTCGAAGTCCTTGCCGTACGGCTCCCGCTTCGCCGACGAACGGCTCCGCCCCCTGGCCTTCGGCGCCGTGCCATTTCCGTTCGACCGCGAGGCGATCCCGGGGCCGTAGAGCACGAGGTCACGGGCCCTGCGCGGCAGATCCCCGAAGCGAACCGTCACGTCGATGCCAAAGTGGGCCCCGATGGCCGTCACGGCCTCGCACACGAGGCGCTTGTCGCCGCGAGTCCACGGAAGGATGGCGCCGTCGAGGAGCGACTTCGACGGATCCGGCACGATTCGGTCGGGATCGAAGTCCCAGAGAGCCCCGAGCCCCTGGCAGTCGGGACAGCCGCCGTGAGGTGAGTTGAACGAGAAGGCTCTGGGCGTGAGCTCGGGGATGCTCAGTCCGCAGACGGGGCAGGCCAGGCGCCGCGAGAACAGCCGATCGCCGCCGTCGAGGGTGTTGATGACGACGATGTCCTCAGCCAGCCCGAGTGCGATCTCGATGGACTCGGCGAGGCGGCGCTCGACCCCGGGCTTCACGAGCAGGCGGTCCACAAGGATGTCGATCGTGTGGTTTCGGCGCCGGTCGAGCGTGATGTCGTCCTCGAGCGCACGCAGTTCACCGTCGACTCGGGCCTTGAGGAAGCCCTTCTGCCGCCAGGTGGCGAGGTCCTTCTTGAACTCCCCCTTGCGCCCGCGGACCACGGGCGCCAGCACGTTGATCCGGCTGTCGGACGGGAACGCCAGCGCCTGTTCGAGGATCTGGTCCAGCGTCTGTGATGAGATCTCCCGCCGGCACTTCGGGCAGTGCGCCACGCCAATGTTGGCGAACAGCAGGCGGAGGTAATCGTAGATTTCGGTGACCGTGCCGACCGTCGACCGTGGGTTGGACGCGGTTGTCTTCTGCTCGATGGAGAGCGCGGGCGACAGGCCGTCGATGGCGTCGACGTCGGGCTTCTCCATCTGTTCGAGGAACTGCCGCGCGTACGCCGAGAGCGACTCGACGTAGCGTCGTTGGCCTTCGGCGTAGATGGTGTCGAAAGCGAGCGAGGACTTTCCCGACCCGGACAGTCCCGTGACGACCACCAGGCGGTCGCGGGGGATGTCGACGTCGATGTTGCGGAGGTTGTGTACCCTCGCGCCACGGACGGCAATCCAGCGTCGGCTCATGCTCCTGCGTCGCAGGTGGTACGGCGTGTCCTCTGGGCGCTTGTCCGCCCCCAGTCCAAAAGGCGATCTTACCACGCAGAGAGGTATAATCCCGCCGGATGAGCCGCTTCGTCGGCCACGACATCGAGCGCAAGGACGGCGCGGCCAAGGCCGCCGGCACCGCCCGCTACGTCGACGACTTGCGGTGGCCCGGCATGCTGTACGGCCGCACGGTCCGCTCGACCGTCCCGCGGGGCTCGATCACCGCCGTTCGCCTCGATTTCAATCCCGCCGGCTTCACCATCGTCGACGCCCGCGATATTCCCGGCCGCAATCTCGTGGCCGCCATCGCCGACGATCAGCCCTGCCTCGCCGATGGGCTGGTGAACCATGTCGCGGAGCCCATCCTCCTGCTCGCCCACGAAGACCGGGACCGGCTGTGGCAGGCTGCGGTGCATGTCGAGTACGAGCCGCGTGTGCCGGTGCTGGACCCCCAGGCCTCTCGAACCGTGTTCAAGCACGTGGCGATCCGAAGGGGCAACGTGGGAGATGGCCTTCGCCTTGCCGATGTCGTGGTCGAGGGCGAGTACCGCACCGGACACCAGGAGCACGTTTACATCGAACCTAACGGCATGTTGGCCGTTCCGGCCGATGGTGGGGTGACCGTCTACGGCTCGCTCCAGTGCCCCTTCTACGTGCACCGGGCGCTGTGCGTGCTGCTCGGGCTCTCGTCCGACCGCGTGCGCGTCGTCCAGGCGGAGACTGGCGGAGGCTTCGGCGGCAAGGAGGAGTATCCGTCGATGATCGCGGGCCATGCGTGCCTGCTGGCCCTGAAGTCGGGCCGTCCCGTCAAGCTGGTCTATGACCGCACCGAAGACATGCTGGCTACGACGAAGCGCCATCCGTCCATCGTCCGGCACCGAACGGGCGTGACACGCAGCGGGCGCCTGACGGCCATCGATATCGAGGTGCTGTTCGACGGCGGCGCGTACTGCACGCTCAGCCCCGTCGTGCTGTCGCGCGGCTGCTTGCACGCCACGGGACCTTACCGGTGCGGGCACGTGCGCATCGACGGACGGGTGGTGATGACCAACACACCCCCGAACGGGGCGTTCCGGGGATTCGGCGCGCCACAGACTCAGTTTGCGGCCGAGGTCCACATGGATCGCGTCGCCGAGACGATCGGCATGGATCCCGTCCGCCTGCGTGAGATCAATGCCCTGCGTCCTGGAGACGAGACCGCGACCGGACAGGTGCTGGGCCGAGATGCCAGCGCGCTCCAGGTGCTGCGCGAGGCCGTGCGACGCAGCGGGTTCCACCGGAAGCGGCGGGCGTTCCAGGGCACGGGCAAGGGCATCGGGCTCTCGCTGTTCTTCCACGGGGCCGGGTTCACCGGCAGCGGAGAAGCGACACTGGCGTCGCGGGCGTCGCTCGAACTGCTGCCCGATGGCGCGCGCATCCTCGCCGCCAGCACCGACATCGGCCAGGGGCAGCGGACGGTTCACGCCCAGATCGTGGCCGAGGCGCTCGGTATCCGGCCGGACCAGGTGGAGGTCACGACACCTGACACGTCACGGGTTCCCGACAGCGGTCCGACCGTCGCCTCGCGGACCACGATGATCGTGGGTGGGCTGCTGAAGGCCTGCGCCGAGGAGATCCGCGCCAGCCTCGGTGGGCAGTCGCCGCGTGCGTACCTGCGCCGACACGGCCCCCTCATCGTCACGAAGCAGTACGAGCCGCCGCCGGATCTGGTGTGGGACGACGACACCTACCTGGGGTCGGCCTATGGCACCTACGGATGGGCCTGCGACGTCGTCGAGGTCGCCGTCGATCCCGTCACCTTCGACGCGAGGCCGACCAGGGTCACGACCGTCCAGGAGGTCGGCACCGTCATCTTCCCCGAGGGCGTGCGCGGGCAGATCGAAGGCGGCACGGCCCAGGGGCTCGGCTACGCCCTTCAGGAAGAGGTCGTCTTGCGCGACGGCGCCATGACCAATGCGCAGTTCACCAACTACATCGTGCCGACGACGATGGACACGCCGCCGATGGACGTGGTGGCGCTCGAGCGGCCCTACACGCGCGGACCGTTCGGTGCGAAGGGTGTCGGAGAGATGCCCATCGACGGGGTCGCACCGGCTGTCATCAATGCGATCCGCCACGCGGGATTCGACGTTCGGGAGATCCCGGCCACGGCGGAGCGGATCTTCGAGGCCGCGATTCGGGACGCACAGAAGGCAGGAGACAGGAGACAGAAGACAGAATCGGGCCGTAGCCCCAGGGCTTCAGCCCTGGGGCCTGCCTCGCCGAAGCCGGGCCACTCCAGGTACGCCAGCAAAGACGGGTCCCCGAAGGCGCGGGCGCGCCGGAGGCGGTCGTGACGCGCGCCGCCGCCCGCATCGCCTTCACCCTCAACGGGAGGCGCGTCGCGGTGCGCGTCCACCCACTGAAGCGGCTGCTCGACGTCATTCGCGAGGACTGCCGGCTGACGGGAACGAAGGAGGGCTGCGGCGAGGGCGAATGTGGTGCCTGCACGGTCCTCGTCGATGGCAGGGCGGTGAACGCCTGCCTCGTGCCCGCGGCCCAGGTTGCCGGTTCGACGGTGCGGACGATCGAGAGCCTGCGGGGCCGGCATCCACTGCAGCGCGCGTTCGCGGTCCACGGCGGCGCGCAGTGCGGTGTGTGCACGCCGGGCATGATCATGGCGGCGCTCGCGCTGGGTCCACGCCCGACCTTGGTGCAGGTTCGCGAGGGACTCGCAGGCAACATCTGCCGGTGCACGGGGTACGAGGGGATCTACCGGTCGATCACGGCCGGGATTCGGGATTCGGGATTCGGGATTCGGGTTGTGCCCGCGAGCAGGGGCCGGGGACCGGGAGGAGACAGAAGACAGAAGACAGAATCAACCAGCAGGCCCGAGGCTTCGATTCCGTCGGCCGCGCGCAGGCCGCGGAGTGTGGCAGTGGGCTCAGCGTCGGCGAAGCCCAAGCGGGGCCGCAGATGAGGACCGCGCTCTCGACTCTGGAGGTTCGGCAGCCGCGCTCGCTCCGCGAAGCACTGCGGATGCTGCGCGACGATGGTCCGTTGACGCCCATGGCGGGCTGCACGGACCTCTATGTCGCGCTCAACTTCGGCGCGCTGAAGGACCGCCGTTTTCTGAACATCTGGATGCTGGACGAGCTGCGCGGGATCCGCGTGGCCGATGGCAGCCTGCGTCTCGGCGCGCTGACCACGTACAGCGAGGTCATCCGCTCGCCGCTCGTCCGGCGCCGAGTGCCGATGCTCGCCGCCGCGGCCCGGGAGATCGGCGCCGTCCAGATCCAGAACCGTGGCACGCTGGGCGGGAATGTCGCCAACGGCTCCCCTGCCGGTGACACGCTGCCGGTCCTGGCGGCGGCCGATGCGTTCGTCGAGCTTCGCAGCGCCGAGCGGACCCGGAAGGTCCCGATGACCTCCTTCTACACCGGCTACCGGGCGAGCGTCATGCGTCCGGATGAGCTCATCACGGCGATCGAGGTCCCGCCTCTCTCCGGTGTCCAGTGGTTCCGCAAGGTGGGCACGCGGGCGGCGCAGTCGATTTCGAAGGTGGTGATGGCAGCCGTCCGGGCGAACCGGCCTCGCATCGCGCTGGGCAGCGTGGCGCCAACGGTCGTGCGCCTGCGGCGCACCGAGGAGGCCCTGGCGGCCGGCGCGTCCATCGCCGACGCGCAACGCCTGCTGCAGGACGAGGTCGCGCCGATCGACGATGTCCGGTCCACGGCCGCCTATCGCCGCTGCGTCGCGGCGAATCTGCTCGCTCAGTTCTGGAACGAGACCTGCGGGACCCCGCCGGTCGCGGAGCACGACCGGCGGTCGTTCCACACGTAACGCCGCGATCGGGGCGAGGCGGGCGACCAGACTGGACTAGCCTGGATTTCCACGGACGAGGAATCGGTTAACGGCGCCCCGCGCACGCGGCGTGTGTCGCACACGGTCGAGCTGACGTCCTGACGCGATGGCTCGGATACGTTAGCTCTATGGTGCGTCGTCT
>JBFMFH010000037.1:0-20413 GCA_040752275.1 Acidobacteriota bacterium | reverse complement strand
CCGGGACGGCGGCCCGGTCGGCCAGGCGGCCGACATCCACATCAACGTGCCCTCGCCCTCGACGGCGCGTGTGCAGGAGGTGCACCGGACACTCCTGCACGCCATCTGCGAGCTCGTCGAACGGGAGTGTCATGGCTGAGCTGCGCACCGAGACGATGACCGTCAACATGGGGCCGCAGCACCCGAGCACCCACGGCGTCCTGCGCCTCGTGCTCGAGCTGGACGGCGAGACGATTGTCTCGGCGAGCCCTACCATCGGGTACCTGCACACCGGGATCGAGAAGACCGCGGAGCAGAAGAAGTGGCAGCAGGTGATTCCGCTCGTCGAGCGGATGGACTACCTGAGCTCCCACTCGAACACCCTGGGCTACGTGTTGTCGGTGGAGAAGCTGCTCGGATGTGAGGTGCCAGACCGGGTGAAGTGGATCCGCATGCTGCTCGTCGAGTTGCAGCGGCTGAACAGCCACCTCGTCTGGCTCGGCACGCACGCCATGGACGTCGGCGCATTCACCGTCATGCTGTACTGCTGGCGGGAGCGCGAGCTCATCCTCAACATCAACGAGCTCATTGCCGGGTTCCGGATGTTCCCGAGCTACATCCGCATCGGCGGCCTGCGCGAGGATCTGCCCCGCGGCTTCCACGAGGCGGTCCGGTCGCTGCTGGACCGGATGCCGGCCAAGGTCGATCAGTACGAAGACCTGCTGACGAAGAACGAGATCTGGATCCGGCGTACGCGAGGCGTCGGGATCATGCCGAAGGCCGATGCCCACGCCTACGGACTGGTGGGACCCATCGCCCGCGCGGCCGGCTCGACCTACGACGTCCGCAAGGCGTTTCCATACTGCGGGTACGAGTCCATCGAGTTCGATGTGCCGATCGGCACCGTGGGCGACGTCTTCGACCGCTACCTCGTGCGGCTGGAAGAGATGCGCCAGAGCGTCCGGATCTGCAACCAAGTGTTCGATCGCATCGACCGCACCGGCGTATGGGCCGTCGACGACCCGATGATCGTGCCCCCGCCCAAGGACAAGGTCTACACCGAGATGGAAGCGCTCATCCAGCACTTCCTGATCTACTCTCAGGGATTCACCGTTCCCGCCGGCGAGGCCTACGTGCCGGTCGAGGGGCCCCGGGGCGAGCACGGCTGCCACGTGGTGTCGGATGGCGGAAACCGGCCGTGGCGCCTCAAGATGCGGGCCCCGTCGCTGCTCGCCTGTCAGGCGGTGGAGCCCATGATCAAGGGCGCGTTGATTGCCGACGTGGTCGCCGTCATCGGTTCGATCGACGTCGTGATGGGGGACGTGGACCGGTGACTTTCCACCCCAGGATGCCGTACGACACGGGGCTCCACAGATCGGAGCGCCGTGTGCCCGACCCGGGCGAGGCCTTCGCGTTCACGCCGCAGGCGCGCGCCCGGCTCGAGGCCATTGCCGCGCACTACCCGCCTGAGCGGCGCCAGTCTGCGCTGTTGCCGGCGCTCCACCTCGTCCAGGAGCAGCAGGGACACATCACCGCCGCCGCCATGGAGCACGTGGCGCAGGTGATCGGCATCACGCCGGCGCAGGTCGAGGACGTTGCCTCGTACTATGCGATGTTCTACACCCGGCCGGTCGGCCGGTACGTGCTGCAAGTGTGCCGGACGCTGTCATGCGCGCTGAATGGCGCCGAGCGCGTGACGGAGGAGCTCTCGAAGAAGCTCGGAATCGGACCGGGCGAGACGGATCCGACCGGGACGTTCACGTTGCTCGAAGTCGAGTGCCTCGGCGCGTGCGACCGGGCGCCCGTGGTGATGGTGAACGAACACTGGCACGAGTGCGTGGCCCCGGGCGACGCGGCGAAGCTCGTCGACGATTTGCGCGACAAGGGCATCAAGGCGCTGAGCGGGTGTCATTTGTGTGTTGAGACACGGGAGTAACGTGACAGAAGACAGAATTCAGCGTGTCTCGTGTCCTTCTTCTGTCTCCTGTCTTCTGTCTTCAGTCTTCTGATCAGGATCATGGACCCTGTCCTCACCAGTTTCATCCGCGAGCCGCACAGCTACTCCCTTGACGTGTCTCTGCGCCACGGGGCGTACGAGGGCCTGAAGAAGGCGCTGTCGATGGCGCCCGGCGACGTCATCGAGTCCGTGAAGCAGTCCGGGCTGCGCGGCCGCGGCGGCGCGGGATTCCCCACCGGGATGAAGTGGGGATTCGTGCCCAAGGACTCGCCCAAGCCCAAGTACGTCTGCTGCAACGCCGACGAGAGCGAGCCCGGCACGTTCAAGGACCACGTGCTGATGGAACGCAACCCGCACCTGGTGCTCGAGGGCGTGGCGATTGCCTGCTACGCCATCGGGGCGAGGGCGGGCTACATCTATATCCGCGGCGAGTTCTTCCACGTCTCGGAGGTGCTCGAGTCGGCCATTGCCGAAGCGCGGGCCCGCGGCTGTCTGGGATCGAACATCCTTGGCAGCGGCTTCGATTGCGAGATCTACGTGCACCGCGGCGCCGGGGCGTACGAAGCGGGGGAGGAATCGGCCCTGCTCGAGTCGCTCGAAGGCAAGCGCGCCCAGCCAAGGCTGCGCCCGCCGTTTCCCGCCGTGGTCGGTCTCTACGGGTGCCCGACCATCATCAACAACGTCGAGACCCTGGCCAACGTGCCTTCGATCATCACGAAGGGCGCCGAGTGGTTCGCGAGCCTCGGCCCGGAGAAGAACGGCGGGCCCAAGCTCTATTGCGTGAGCGGCCACGTCGTTCGGCCGGGCGTCTACGAGGCGTCCATGCACACGACGCTGCGCGAGCTCATCTACGGCTACGCGGGCGGCATCCGCGACGGGCGCCAGCTGAAGGCCGTCATTCCCGGCGGGTCGTCGACGCCCGTGCTGCTGCCGGACGCCATCGACGTGCCGGCCAGCTTCGAAGGCGTGGCCAAGGCCGGGTCGATGCTCGGCTCGGCCGCCATCATCGTCATGGACGAGACGACCTGCATGGTCTGGGCCGCCGAGAACCTGATTCACTTCTACCGGCACGAATCCTGCGGCAAGTGTACGCCCTGCCGCGAGGGCTCGGACTGGATGCTGAAGATCCTGCGCAAGATCGAGGGGGGCGAGGGCGAGATGCGGGATCTCGACCTGCTGCAGAGCGTGGCGTCGAACATCAACGGCAAGACCCTGTGCCCGTTCGGGGACGCCGAGGTGGCGCCGGTGCTCAGCACGCTGCAGCACTTCCGCCACGAGTACGAGGCGCATGTCAGGGAAGGGCGCTGCACGGTGCCGGCCCCGTGGCGCGGCGGGCACAGGCACTGAGGAGTGGAGGCATGCTGCCGCTGATCGTCGGTCAGTTCGGGATCCTGTTCCTGGCCTTCGTCGCGCTGCTGACGTCCGCTGCCGTCATGGTGTACGCCGAGCGGAAGGTGGCCGCAGCCGTGCAGCAGCGGCTGGGTCCCTACCGGGTCGGGCCGAAGGGCGCCCTCCAACCGGTGGCCGACGTCCTCAAGCTGCTCTTCAAGGAGACGCTGCGCCCCGCCGCCGCCGACAAGTGGATCTTCATGCTGGCGCCGATCATCTCGGCGACGGCGGCCTTCGCGGCGTTCGCGGTGGTGCCCTTCGGCGCCGAGACGACCTTCTTCGGCCTGCTCGAGGAACCGGTCCGCCTGCAGGTGGCGGACGTGAACGTGGCGGTCCTGGTGGTGTTCGCGATCACGTCGGTGAGCATCTACGGCATCGTGCTAGCGGGCTGGAGCGCGAACAGCAAGTACTCCCTGCTAGGGGCGCTGCGGTCGACCTCCCAGATGATCAGCTACGAGTTGTCCTACGGCCTGTCCCTCGCGGCCGTGCTCCTCGTCGCCAACGACCTGTCGCTCACGCGCATCGTCGAAGCGCAGGGCGGGTACTGGTTCGGGTTCGTTCCCAGGTGGTTCGTGTTCCTCCAGCCGCTCGGGTTCGTCATCTACATGATCGCCGGCGTCGCCGAGACGAACCGCGCGCCGTTCGACTTTCCAGAGGCCGAGCAGGAGCTGGTGGCCGGCTACCACACGGAGTACAGCAGCATGTCCTTCGCGATGTTCTTCCTCGCGGAGTACATCAACATGGTGACCGTGTCGGCGGTCGCGACGAACCTCTTCCTCGGCGGCTGGCAGGGGCCCATCCTGCCCGAGTCGATGGGGTGGATCTGGTTCCTTGTGAAGATCGCGGCGCTGCTCTTCTTCTACATCTGGATGCGCTGGACGCTGCCGCGCCTGCGGTACGACCAGCTGATGGCCCTCGGCTGGAAGGTGCTGCTGCCGCTGGCGGTGCTGAACCTGGTCGTGACGGCAGCGGGGGTGGTGTACTTTGGGAACTGAACTGCTGCTCTTCTACGCGTTCGCGGCCGTGGCGGTCGGCGCATCCGTCCTGGTCGTGGCCAGACCGCACCCGATGCACAGCGTGCTGATGCTGATTGTGGCGTTCGCGGCCCTGGCCGCGCTCTACATCCAACTGCACGCGCCGTTCGCCGCCGTGATCCAGATCATCATCTACGCGGGCGCCATCATGGTGCTCTTCCTGTTCGTCGTGATGCTGCTGAACGCGAGGCAGGAAGAAGCGCCGGCACCCGGCACGCTGCTCGTGCGGGGGCCCCTGCGCTCGGGAGCCCTGCTCGCGGCGGTGCTCGTGGCCGAACTGGCCTGGGCCCTCGACGCGGCGCAGGGCAGCGACGATGGCCTGTTGGCCGGCGGCGCGGGAGCCGACCCGGCCTCGCTGGGCTCGGTCCGCGAACTGGGGCGCGTGCTCTTCACCGACTACATGTTTGCCTTCGAAGTGACGTCGATCCTGATCATCGTGGCCATGGTGGGCGCGGTGGTCCTGGCCAAGCGGGAGCTGTAGCGCGATGGTGCCGCTCGACCACTACCTGGCGCTCTCGGGCGTCCTCTTCGCCATCGGCGTCGCAGGCGTCTTCCTGCGGCGCAACCTGATTGCCATCCTGCTGTCGATCGAGGTGATGCTGAACGCCGCGAACCTGGCATTCATCGCCTTCGGGCGCACCCTCGGAACCGTCGACGGCCAGATCATCATGTTCTTCGTCGTGACGGTCGCGGCCGCCGAGGCGGCCGTCGGGCTGGCGATCGTGATCGCGCTGTTCCGGCACCGCGAATCGCTGAACCCGGACCTGTTCACGAGCCTGAAGTGGTGAGGGGACCCGTGCTGCTCCTCGTACCGTTGCTGCCGTTCCTCGGGTTCCTGGTCAACGCCTCGTTCGGCCGCCGCCTCTCGAAGGCCGCCGCCGGGGCGGTCGCATGCCTCGCCATGGCCGCCTCGTTCACCGTGTCGGCGTGGATGGTGTGGTCGCTCGTCGCCCTGCCCGAGTCCGACCGCGGCATCGTGCAGACGGTCGCTCCCTGGATCGAATCCGGCGAGCTGAGCATCCCGCTGGCGCTGCGTCTCGACCCACTCGCGGCCGTGATGATCCTGGTCGTCAGCGGCATCGGATTCCTCATCCACGTCTACTCGACGGCCTACATGCACGAGGAGACCGGCGGCGAGTACGCCCGGTACTTCTCGTACCTGAACCTCTTCGCCTCGTTCATGCTGACGCTCGTCCTCGGGGCGAACTTCCCGGTGATGTTCGTCGGCTGGGAGGGCGTGGGCCTGTGCTCGTACCTGCTCATCGGCTTCTGGTTCAAGAAACAGTCGGCCTCGGATGCGGGCAGGAAGGCGTTCGTCGTCAACCGCATCGGCGACTTCGGGTTCCTCCTGGGGATGTTCATGGTCTGGGTGCAATTCGGCACCTTCGACTTCCAGGAGGTCGCCCACCGCGCGGGGATGCTGCCCGTCGAGACGACCTTCGGCGTGCTGTCGCTGATGACCCTGCTCCTGTTCGTGGGCGCGACGGGCAAGTCGGCGCAGATTCCGCTCTACGTGTGGCTGCCGGATGCCATGGAGGGCCCGACCCCGGTCTCGGCGCTCATTCACGCCGCGACGATGGTGACGGCGGGCGTGTACATGATCGGGCGCAACGCCGTCCTGTTCAGCCATGCGCCTGACACGCTGGCCATCGTCGCCGGCATCGGGGCGGCGACGGCCCTCATGGCCGGCACAATCGGTCTCGTCCAGAACGACATCAAGCGCGTGCTGGCGTACTCCACCGTGTCGCAGCTCGGGTTGATGTTCGTCGCGATGGGCGTCGGGGCGTACGCGGCTGGCATCTTCCACCTCTACACCCACGCGTTCTTCAAGGCGTTGCTCTTCCTCGGCTCCGGAGCGGTCATCCACGCCCTCTCCGGCCAGCAGGACATCCGGCACATGGGCGGCCTCCGCACGGCGCTGCCCGTCACCTACTGGACGTTCCTGATCGGCGCGCTGGCGATTGCCGGGGTGCCCGGTCTGGCCGGGTTCTTCAGCAAGGACGAGATCCTCTGGAAGACCTTCTCTAGCGGGCACCCCGTCGTGTGGGCCGTTGCCGCCGTCGCCTCGCTCCTGACGGCGATCTACATGTTCCGCCTGGTGTTCCTGACCTTCCACGGCGAGCGCCGCGGTGACGGCGGACCCCATCAGGCCGGCGACGGCGGGGATGATCCAGCCAGCGGCGGCGGGCGAAGTCGCGCCATAGCTGGGCACGATCCAGCCAGCGGCGGCCACGATGGCCACGGTCGTGGGAGCCACCTGCACGACGCGCCGCCGGCCATGGCCGTTGTGCTCGTCCTGCTGGCGATCGGCTCGGTCCTGGCAGGGTATCTCGGCGTGCCGGCCGTGCTCGGCGGGAGCAACCGGATCGAGCACTTCCTCGAGCCCAGCTTCACCGCTCCGGGTATCGAGAGCGGTGAAGCGGGCTCGAACCTCGCCGTAGCTGGGCAGGAGCAATCCAGCGAAGGCGGGCGAAGTCGCGCCGTAGCTGGACACGACCAATCCAGCGAAGGCGGGCATGCCGACGATCACGGCGCCGAGTTCGCCCTGATGACGCTGTCGAGCGCCGCCGCCGTCGGCGGCGTTGCCGTCGCCTGGTTCTTCTTCCTGCGGCGCAGAGAGGCGTCCGACTCGCTGGCCCGCTCCTTCGCCGGTGTGCACCGGACCCTCCTGCACAAGTACTACGTCGACGAGATCTACGACGCGACGATCGTGGAGCCGATTCACCGGCTGTCCGAGCGTTCGCTGTGGAAGGTCGTCGACGCAGGTGTCATCGACGGCGCCGTCAACGGCGCCGGCCGCATCGTCAGCGGCGCGAGTGGCGTGCTCAGGCGCGTGCAGACAGGTTCGTTGCGCGCGTACGCGATGGGCGTGCTGATGGGGGTGGTGGTGATCCTCGGGTATTACGTATGGCGGTAGTGCCTCTGCTCACGCTCATCATTGCCCTGCCGTTTGCCGGCGCGCTGCTGTTGCTGCCTGTCGGCAACCGCGACAATCGGCGAGAGCGGTTCTTCCATGTCGCGGCGCTGGCCGTGTCGCTCGTCGAGCTCGCCCTCACGCTCGTGCTCTGGACTCGCTTTGACGCGACACGTGGTGACTTCCAGATGGTCGAGCGGATCGAGTGGATTCCCGCGTTCGGCATCCAGTACGCCCTCGGCGTTGACGGCATCAGCCTGTTCCTGGTGGTGCTGACCGGCTTCCTGACGCCGCTCGCGCTCCTGTCGTCGTGGGGCTCGGTTCACAGGAAGGTCAAGGAGTTCTGCTTCTTCATGCTCGCGCTCGAGAGCGCGATGATCGGGGTGTTCCTCGCGACCGACCTGTTTCTGTTCTACCTGTTCTGGGATGCGATGCTGATTCCGATGTACTTCCTCATCGGGGTCTGGGGCTACGACCGGCGCATCTACGCGGCCGTCAAGTTCATCCTCTACACGATGGCTGGCAGCGTGCTGATGCTCGTCGCCATCCTCAGCGTCGCCTACCTGCACAGCACCGCCACCGGCTCCTACAGCTTCTCCTACGAGGCCCTGCTCGCCTTGAACATCCCGCGCGCGCTGCAGGTCTGGTGCTTCCTTGCCTTCGCAGTGGCGTTTGCCATCAAGGTGCCGCTCTTTCCGTTCCACACCTGGTTGCCCGATGCCCACGTCGAGGCCCCGACGGCGGGCTCTGTGATTCTGGCGGGCATCCTGCTGAAGATGGGGACCTACGGTCTGGTGCGCTTTGCCTTCCCGTTGTTCCCTGACGCGGCGGCCTACTTCGCCCCGTACCTGGCCGTGCTGGCCGTGATTGGCATCGTGTACGGTGCGCTCGTGGCCATGGTGCAGCCGGACCTGAAGAAGCTCGTCGCCTATTCGAGTGTGAGCCACCTCGGCTTCGTCGTCCTCGGTATTGCCGCCATGAACGTGCAGGGGCTGCAGGGCGCCGTCTACCAGATGCTGAACCACGGCGTGTCCACGGGCGCGCTGTTCATGCTCGTCGGGATGCTCTCGGACCGGCGGCACACGCGGCTGATCACTGAGTTCGGCGGCCTCAAGAGCGTGATGCCGCGCTTCGTCGCCGTCTTCATGATCATCACGTTGTCGTCGATCGGCTTGCCTGGCCTGAACGGCTTCGTCGGCGAGTTCCTGGTCCTGTTCGGAGCCTTCAGGTGGGACTGGCGGTTCGCGGCGGTGGCGGCGTCTGGCGTCATCCTGTCGGCGGTCTACATGCTCTGGATGTTCCAGCGAGTCAACTACGGCTCGGTCACCAACCCGAAGAACGAGGGGCTGAAGGACCTCAGCGCTCGCGAGTGGTGGGCGCTCGCGCCGACGGTGGCCATGGCCGTGTTCATGGGTGTGGCGCCCTGGATCTTCCTGCAGCCGATGAAGCCGGCGATCGACCGGATCGTCTCGCGCATGGCAGACGCGCAGCCGCAACGTGTCGTGAGCGCGGTCGTGGGAGAGATGGACCAGGTTTCGCCGCAGTCTCGCGGCGCGGGTGAATAGCGTGTCCATGATTGGTCCGGCACTGAACGGCGTCATTCCTGTCATCTGCGTCACGCTGGCGGGCCTGGCGTGCCTCCTGGCCGAGGCGTTCCGCCACAAGGGCGAGCGCATGCCCATTGCCGGACTCGGTCTCATCGGCCTGGCCGGGGCGGGCATCAGTTCGGTGCTGCTCTGGGGGCGCCGGGCCGAGAGTTTCGGCGTCGTCGTGGCGGACGAGTTCGGCCTGTTCATCAGTGTCGTCCTCATCGGGATCGGCATTCTCACGATCGTGCTGTCGCCCGGCGTCCTGGAGCGCGAGGGTCTGCCCGCAGGTGAGTACTACGGCCTCGTGCTCTTCGCCCTTGCCGGGATGATGCTGATGGCGGTGGCCAACGACCTGATCGTCATCTTCCTGGCTCTCGAGACCTTCTCGCTGGCCGTCTACGTCCTGACCGGCATGCGCCGGGATCGCCTGCAGAGTACCGAGGGCGCGTTCAAGTACTTCCTGCTCGGCGCGTTTTCGAGTGCCTTCTTCCTCTACGGCATCGCGTTCATCTTCGGCCTGACTGGCAGCACGAACCTCGATGCGATCGGCACCGCCGTGGCGGCCCGCGCCATGTCGGCGAACCCGTTGCTGCTCGTCGGCATGGGCCTGCTCATCGTCGGATTCGGCTTCAAGGTCGCGGCCGTGCCGTTCCACATGTGGACACCCGACGCGTACGAAGGGGCCCCGACGATGGTGACGGGGTTCATGTCGACGGCGGTGAAGGCAGCGGCGTTCGCGGCATTCGCGCGGGTGTTTCTGTCGACGCTCGAACCGCTGCGCGCCGACTGGACGCCAGTACTCTGGGTCCTGGCGCTGCTGACGATGATCCTCGGTACGGTCGTGGGTGTGGCGCAGAACAACCTCAAGCGCATGCTTGCGTATTCGAGCATCGCGCATGGGGGGTACCTGCTCGTGGCGATCGTCGCGGCCAACGAGGTCGGCAAGGCGTCGATCCTGTTCTACCTGGCCGTCTACGCCGTGACCAATCTCGCCGCCTTCGCGGTGCTTGCCTTGCTGAGCGAGCACGACAGGCCCTGCGAGGATCTGAAGGACTACAAGGGCTTGTGGCACACCCATCCGGCAGTGGCGGCGCTGCTGACCGTGTTCCTGCTCTCGCTGGGCGGCTTCCCGCCGATGGCGGGCTTCGTGGCCAAGTGGTACGTCTTCAGCGCGGCGGTGCGGAGCGGCGAGTACGCGCTGGCGATTGTGGGCGTCCTGACGAGTGTCATTTCGGTCTTCTTCTACTTGCGCGTTGTCGTGATGATGTACATGACCGAGCGGGAGGGCGACGAGATCGTGCCGCGGCCGTCCCGGACCGCCATGGCGGCCCTGGCGCTGTCGGTGCTCGTCATCCTGTATCTGGGCGTGCTTCCGACACGCATGCTCGATCTCGCCGCTGCGTCCATCTCGACGATCTTCTGAGGCGGGGCGCCGCCTCTCGGCGCCCATCGATCTCCGCTGGAGGCCGGGGCTTCGGCCCCGGCGTTGGGGCGCTCCTCGCCCCTTTGAGGCTGGGGCTTCCCTGTCCTGAGCGAGCGGGAGCGAGTCGAAGGAAGCCTCGGCGCAGAGGCATGCTCACAGCCGGTCCGCCGGACTCCTCACGCCCATCACGCCGCGATTCAGCACGTGTGTGTAGACCACATGTGCTGCAGCACATTTGCTTTATTATGCGTACGAGAGGTAAGAGACTCATGGCGCGGGGCGCCGAGACGAACCCCCAATCCGGCGCGCGGGAACGACCGTCCGTCTGGACCTGTCCCGAGTGTGGCGCACGATTGATCAGCCGCAACCTGTGGCATTCGTGCGGGCGATTCGCACTGGAGGACCTGTTCGCCGCTGCCCGGCCCGGCGTGCTCGACTTGGCTCGGAAGTACGTCGCCATGCTTGAGTCCCTCGGTGACGTGCAGGTCATCCCGCAGAAGACAAGGCTCGTGTGCGTCGCGCGGGTGCGGTTCGCGGGCTTGTATCCGCGTAGGACCGGATTCCAAGCTGGGTTCGCCCTGCGGCGCTGGCTGGAGCATCCCCGGATAGTCAAGACGGCGGACGACGGGCCGCGATGGCGTGGTCATTATGTCGATATCCGTTGCGAAGAAGATCTCGACGAACAGCTGCGGGTCTGGCTGCAGGAATCCCACGACACGGTCGGGCTCCAGGATGATCTCGTCTAGCTCCCGACGCATAACAACCGGTTGCACCGGACGGTCCGCTGCGCGGCCCGCCGCTGAACCGGAGCGTTCGGCGGACAGGAACGATCCCGAAGTGATCAAAGAGCCGCAAGACGTGATGGGAAGGAAGGTGCTCAGGTTCTTGGGGTGCGATCCGCCAACGGGCAGTGGCCAGCGATGGCCACAGAGGTGTAGGATCCGGACATGAAGGTCGCGACAGGACGAGTCGTCGAGGGAAAGGTCGTCCTTGAGGGCGAACCCCTGGCCGAAGGTGCGGTCGTCACCGTTGTCGCGCGGGACAATGACGACACGTTCGATGTTTCGCCCGAAGAGGAACGTGCGCTTCTCAGCGCGATGGCCCAGGCCGACCGAGGTCAGGTCGTCTCTTGGGAGACACTCCGGGAGCAGTTGCGGCGAATTCCGTGAACACTCCGTTGCGGATCGAGATCACGGACGACGCGCAGACGCAGATCTCGGTCGCCGCAGCGTGGTGGGCCGAGAATCGGCCCGCCGCCCCAGACGCGATCCGCGAAGAGCTTGACCGGATCCTTGGCCTCCTTCGTGTGCAACCTGGCATCGGAACAGTCGCCCGGCGTGCCACGTTGTCGGGAGTGCGACGAGTGACGCTCTCTCGGGTTCGGTACTACGTGTACTACCGGGTAGCCGGCGATGCTCTTCAAGTGCTCGCCTTCTGGCACACCAGCCGCGGCAGTGGTCCACTCATGTGACGGGCCGCCGGACAACGCGATGGAGCCGACGGCGCCGGACTGACGCAAGAGGCGCCGCGGCTCATCGCTGACGTTGGGCGGACCGACCCAAGCAGGATCGTATCCGGAGAGGAGATCACCGATGAACCGCGAAGGGCGCTGGCTAAGCAAGAGCTAGCGAAGGAGGCCTATTGTCGCGGAGAGCCGCGACAAAGAACCGGTTGAGTCACCACCCGCTGGCGGGGTGGGGCGCTTCCGTCGAACTCCCTTGGGGTTTCAAGGACGCAGTGTTGACGCAGACCGGGGACGTCTGCGGCCGCGCGGGCCGCGGACCAGGTTCGCCGGAGCCACTCCGATTCGGAAGTCCTGCTCTTCTACCACGAAGAGCGAACCAGACGCTGGGTCTGCGCCGTTGCGAAGCGATCCGGGGATCCCGCGTGACGAGCCGCCGAACAAGCGAACGGAGCCGACGCACCAATCGAGACGTGCCATCGTCGCCACGGTGCGCGGCTCATTCGCAGCCTGTGGCGGGCGAGAAGAACGGAGGCGTCAGTCGAAAGGTGGACCCGTGACGATGCCGAGGTGGCACGCATGTCGCCCGAGCGCCGTGGAGCCATCCACTTTCGGGTCGGGCGAGGACTCAGGCGGTGGCATGAAGAGCGGAATGAAGGACACTTGCCGCCTGTACTCGGACCTGGCGTGGCTGTGGCCGTTGTGGGGCGACGCCGCCACGGAGTACGCCCACTACTGCCAGCACGTCACCGCGCTGATTCGTCAGTACGCCAGGCGCCCGGCCGCCACACTGCTGGACATCGGGTGCGGGGGCGGGAAGAACGTCCTGAACCTGAAACGGGACTTCCGTGTTACCGGTCTGGATCTGAGTCCCGCGATGCTCACGCAAGCGAAGGAACTGAACCCGGACTGCACCTTCGTCCAGGGTGACATGCGGACGTGCCGGCTCGGCAGGGCGTTCGACGCCGTGCTCATGGACGATGCGATCTCGCACATGAACTGCCGGACGGATTTCGTGGCAGCGTTCCGCACCGCCTATGCCCACCTGAACCCCGGCGGCGTGCTGATCGCCACGCCGGACGTGACGACCGAGACGTTCCACCAGAACAGGACCACGGCCACCCCCGCAACGCGGGACGGATTGGCCGTGGTGTTCGTCGAGAACGTGTACGACCCCGATCCCGCAGATGACCAGTACGAAACGACCATCCTGTATCTGATGCGCGACCACGGACGCCTGCGGATTGACACCGAGCACTGGACCATGGGTATCTTTTCCCTGAACACATGGAGACAGGTTCTCAGCGAGACGGATGTCGAGGTGCACGAGGGACGATACAGTGCCGGCGGGGATGAGTACACGGTGTTCGCCTGCGTGAAGACGAGGTGAGTGCCGAACCAGCAGGGGCAGGCGAGGTGCCAATCATGACCAGAGCCACGGTCGCCGCGGGCGCTTTCGCCGTCGTATTCGTCCTCGTCGCCATCGGCGTCGGCTACGTCGTTCTCCAGCAGAGGGCCGATCCGGCGGCTTCACTGTCGATCGCGACGACCTCCGAGACGGTCGCTGGGGAGGCGCACCCGAGCCTTCTCTACGGCCGCATCACCGTCGACGGCGGTACCACGTACGAGGGACGCCTGAGGTGGGGAGGCAATCAGGAGGCCTTCTGGGGCGATTACTTCAACGGCGTCAAGGACCAGAACCCGTGGGCCTCCCAGGTGCCGCCAGAACGGCTGCGGGGGACGTCGCAGCCGATCGAGATCTTCGGCATCGAACTCGCGAAACGGGAGAGGCCGGCCGACCTCGGTCGGCCCTTCATGGCGCGGTTCGGCGACATCTCGCGCATCGAGCTCGTCGGTGTCGACGTGCGGGTGACGCTCAAGAGCGGGACCGTGTTCGACCTCGACTGGAACGCCTTCCACGATTTCGATGACGGCGTGCGTGTCTGGGACGGTCTGCAGGGCGTCCTGGACCTGGCACCCGCCATGCCCCGAGCCCTCCCCGGCACTGGCGCTGACCGCATCCGCGCGATCGATCTGCTTCCCGCGCCCGGCGGTGGCGCGATTCCGCCCAGGCTTCACGGAACGGTGCGGACGCCGCAGGGCGCCTTCAGCGGCTTCATCCAGTGGAACCGGAACGAGGGACTCGGGACCGACCAGCTCGATGGGCGCACCACCGGCGGTCCTCTCAGCGTGCGGTTCGACGCCATCCGTTCGATCGCGCGCCACTCGCGGGACAGTTCCCTGGTGACGCTGCTCGACGGCCGCGAGGTGGTGCTGTCGGGCACGGCCGAGGCCGGTCGGGACAACCTCGGGATCTACGTCGACGACCAGCGCTACGGCCGCGTGCTCGTCTCCTGGGATGCCTTCGAGCGCCTCGAGTTCAGTCCCGGTGCCAGCGGCCCCACCTACCGGGACTTCCCACCGGGGCGGCCACTCACGGGCATCGTGACCACCCGCGCCGGCCGGCGTTTCGCCGGACGGCTGGTCTACGACCTCGACGAGAGCGAGACGACCGAAACGCTCGACGCCCCATCCCTGGGCGTGGACTTCACTATTCCCTTCGGCCTGATCGTCTCGATCGTGCTTCCCGACCGCGGTGAGCCCGGCGCCGATCGCGCCACAGTGACGCTTCAGAGCGGGGAGGCGCTGCAGCTCGAACGCGCCGGCGACCTCGGCGAGGGAAACGCCGGCATGCTGATCTTCATCAACGGCAGTCGGCAGTCCGAGTACGTGGCCTGGACTGACCTTGAGCGGATTGACTTCCAGCGCCCGCCCTCGATGTACCCGCCGCACGGTGGTCGCTAGACGTCTTGAAGGCCCGAATCTCATGCGGATGATTCAAGTTTCCGTCCCCTGCCTTCAAGACGTCTTCGCCCCGCCGCAGGCGGGGCAAAGCCAACACTGTGAACTGGCGAGGCGGAGCCGCCCCGACACGCCTCGGTGGTCTGAGGCGGAGCCTCGCTAGGTCCTGCGATTCACAAGTTCGACGACGTATTGCTCACTCAGGACTCGGGGACGACGGGAGGCCGCGGAGGACGGTGGGCTCTGACGACGGCCCCGACTTCGGCGACCTGCTGTTCGAGCACGGCGCGGTGCAGGAAGAGTATGGCGTTGAGGGGCTGGTTCTGCGTGGACGCGCTGACGCGCCGCTGCACCGCCAGCCGTCTGGCCTTCGACGGTGGCACGGCGTGACCGAACCGGATTGAGTGACACTACGCCATTGGCGTATCGATGGTGATCGATGCGGTTCGTGGAGACAGCCATGTTCACGGCTGCAATCCGGCGCCACCTGGACGACAAGCAGTATCGCCAACTCCGGATCGCGTTGATCCTCCGGCCAGAAGAGGGCCGCGTCATTCGAGGCGGCGGTCTGCGCAAGGTGCGGTGGGCGGTCGCCGGGACAGGCAAGCGCGCCGGCCTGAGGGTCATCTACTATTGGACCTGACGCCCGCACAGAGACGGACGTTGGGTCGGGTGCTCAGGAGGAGTTCAAGTGAAGGACGCGGCCTTTCGCGAGTTGCTCGCAAGCGTGCGGCAGGCTGGCCAGATCCGGCGTAGAACCCGGCGGCCTTTTCGCACGACCAAGGTTCAGCCAGCGGACGTTCAGGCGATTCGCGCCACGCTCGGGGCATCTCAGCCGGAGTTTGCGTTGATGATCGGCGTGAGTGTGGCGACTTTGCGGAATTGGGAACAGGGTCGGCGTACCCCGGACGGCCCGGCCCTGGCGTTGCTGCGGGTAGCCGAACGCAATCCGAAGGCGGTGATCGAAGCGCTACACGCCGAGCCGAAACGAGGAGCGGCATGACAACGCGGCTGCACCCGACGGCCGCACCGAATAGAGCGGTGGCTGCGGGTGAGCCGCAGGCGTTGGGCGGATGCGAGGAAGCAGGATCAACTGAATGGACGACGATCCCGTTGAGATCGTTGGTGACTTGGATTGACAACATGAGACGAACGAAACCACAACCTAGGTTTGCGTTGTGCGTCCGGACAAACGGGGCGGTGGACCTGGAACAACGAAAGGTCTACCAGGTCCTCCCGGACCGCGGGGCCAGTCGCGACGGGTATGTGCGAGTCGTGGACGAGTCTGGAGAAGACTACCTCTACCCGGCCGAGTACTTCGTTCCGGTTCGACTGCCGGCAGCAGCCGCTCGCGACTTGGAGACTCTCGTTCTCACTCAAGAACCGGCTAACAGCGCGCTGCAGCCGACGGACGGCGCACGGCAGCGGCCGACAAGGGCGAGGGTCCACGCTGCCCGCGGCTGAGCACGAGCGTTGGGCGGACTTGAGGCATGGACAAGAACAAGGTTCTCATCGAACTGACAGAGTATGGAGGCCTGCCATGAAAGACGACTCCGTCCGTGTCCTGAAGACCGTCGAGTACAGTGCCATCGCCGTTGGTGTGTTGATGTTGGCTGGCATCCTGACCGTGATGGTCCTCGCCCGAGGAGAGACGGGGGATGACGGAGACATCGCGGGCGTCGTCGCCCCCGCCTTGTTACTGACGTGCGTGTCGATGACGACACCGGAACCGCCGCCGCCGTCGGCGGAACGCCCCAAAGCGGGGCAGACGCGGCGCCGGGGAGTGTGACGATGGCGCGCAACCTCGAGATCAAAGCGCGAGTGGCCGACCTCGGCGCCGTGCGCCCGGTGGTATCGTCGCTGACGCGGGCCCCGGCAGTGGTCATGGAGCAGGCCGACACGTTCTTCGTTGTACCAAACGGGCGGCTCAAGATCAGGATGTTCCCAGACGGCTCGGGCGAGCTGATCGCGTACGAAAGGCCAAACCGCGCCGAACCGACGGAGTCGGTCTATTGGCACGTGCCTTGTGCGAGAGCAGGCGACCTCGTAGCCGTGCTCGCAGCGGTACTCCCGGTACGCGGCCAGGTCCGCAAGCGCCGGGAGGTGTTCATCATCGGCCGGACGCGCGTCCATCTCGACGAGGTCGAGCGCCTCGGCTCATTCGTCGAACTCGAAGTGGTGTTGCGAGACGACGAGCCGACGGAGTCCGGCGACGCGGACGCGCGTGCTCTCATGCAGACCCTGGGCATCCACGCCGATACCCTCGTGCCGGAGGCGTACATCGATCTGCTGGAGCGGGTTGACTGAATATGTTCATACCGTTCGTGCTCTCCATCGGAGCGGGATTCCGGCGAATCCGGCAGGCGCCACATATCAGGATGCGATCGCCGAGAGTCAAGACCGTGATACGGTATGCCGTGAAAGCCGCGTCAAGGCCGGGATGCAGCACGTAGCCGTGCAAGCACATCCGGGGAGATACCCTGAATGGCCATTCGAATCGTGCGGCTCGGGAGCCCGAGAACACCAGGTGAGGGACTTCGGCTGGGCACCGTCCGCCGCCCGCCACGAGGGGTGCCGAAATCGGAGCACTCGTCGCGGGACTTCTACGACGTCTGGCTGCCGGATCTGGCGCCGTCTGAAACCCTGGTGAAAGAAGCCCGGCGGGCTCCAGACGAGCGATCGTGGCGCCGCTTCGAACAGCGGTACCGAACCGAGATGGAGCGGCCGGAAGCCGCGCGCCTCCTCGCACTCCTGGCGGCGTTGTCTCACCAGACCAACTTCTCCGTGGGCTGCTACTGTGAGAACGAGGCACATTGTCACCGCTTCGTGCTGAGAGAACTGCTGCTCGACTACGGAGCGACGCTCGCGTGAGGAAGGCGCATGGCAACACGGAGCGTGTGTGGCAAGGCGCGCGGAGAGAGCCGTGACTGTACGAACAAGAATCGAGATGCGCGGCCCCATGGAGTTCGTGGGGGTGGCGCTCTACGGAGACCCACGGACGACTGCCTTGCGAAGGGCCTGGGAGCTGTTCGGTGAGTACGCAGATGAGGCGTCGATATCGCGGGTTGATCGCGACATCTACGGTCTCCAGGTATACCACCCCCGGTTCCCGGAACAGTTCGAGTTGACATACGTGGCGGGTCTACTCCGGGAGCCTGGCATGCCGCTGCCGATCAGAATGATCTCCAAGTCACTGCCGGAATGCACCTATGCGGTGCAGATTGTGAACGGCGGTGTCGCCGGAATCGACGAAGCGCTGGCCTACCTGTATCGGGACTACATACCGGGGAACGGCTACCAGGTTGGTCTGCCAATCGACCTTGAGAGATACTGCAATGTCCAGAATCACGATAGGTGTCCGGACCAGATCGAGGTCTGGGTTCCAATCAGGCAGGCCTGACATCCGCATCATCCGCATGCACTGGCCGGTCGCCGCTCCGCCGCGCGCGCAGGTGATGCGGAGCGCTGGGTCGGCGCTTCACCATCACAGCCTCACGAAGGAGATTCCCCACGACATCGGCATCTCGGAGACAGCGGTTCTTGTTCGGCGGCGGTTCAGGCTCGGCCGGCGTCGTGCCCGAAGGCCGTCAGTTGGTGGATCATCAGTGCCAGGAAGGACGACACCCGTATGAAGCGGCCGGCGAAGCTCGCCATCGTCGTCATCGCCACAGGCGTGATTGCCGTGCTGTGGCCGCCGATCCCGCAACCGCTCGAGTACCACCTGTTCGCCGACGAGCGCCCGTGCGCTGGCATCGGCAACTGCCTCAACGTCCTGTCGAACATCCCGTTTGCCATTGTCGGGGTGCTGGGTCTCGCGGCGACGTTCGCTCGGACTCGCCGGGAGGCAATCTTCGCTGACCCGTGGGAGCGGTGGCCGTACGCGGCGCTGTTCGCGGCTGCGTTCCTCACCGCTGCGGGATCGAGCTACTATCACGTGGCCCCGGACAACGCGCGTCTCACGTGGGATCGGATGCCGATGTCGATTGGCTTCGGGGGACTGTTGACGGCGCTGCTCGCCGAGCGCGTGGGCGTGGTTATCGCACGCCGGCTGTTCGTGCCGCTGCTCGCGGCCGGCGCCGCCAGCGTTGTGTACTGGCACTGGAGCGAGCTTCGGAACGCTGGCGACCTGCGGCCCTACCTGGTCGTGCAGTTTGGCTCCCTGCTGCTCGCGGTCCTCCTGCTCGTGTTCTATCCAGCCCGCTACCCTGGCACGGCATATTTCGTGGGAGGGCTGGTGGCGTATGCGGTGGCGAAGGGCTTCGAAGTCGCTGATGGAGAACTGTTCGCACTCGGTCAGATCGTCAGTGGTCACACGCTCAAGCATCTGACGGCGGCGGGAGGTGTTGCCTGCCTGGTCGCGATGCTCCGCATGCGCTCGCGGCGAACAGAACATGGATCGGGCGCGGCTTGAAGCACAGCTCGGTGGCGATGAAGACGGTGGTCAGCTGCCTGCACAGGGGCTGAGCGAACGTCGAAGGGAATCGAGGCTTCATGAAACGTACCTTCCTCTCGGCCGTACTGACGGGCGAGCCCGGCGCCGCCCGGCACGTGGAAGCCTGGCTGCTGCTGGTGTGTGCCCTCGCGGTGCACGTGGCCGACGAAGCATCGACCGGGTTTCTGGACTTCTACAACCCCCTCGTGCGAAGCGCCCGCTCCGCGCTCCCCTGGTTGCCAGTGCCCACGTTCAGCTTCGGGCCATGGTTCGCGGGCCTCGTCGTGCTCGTGATCGCTCTGGCCCTTATGGCGCCGGCGGTGCGCCGTGGGGGTCTCGGCATCCGACTCGCCTCGTGGGTGCTCAGCGCGATCATGTTCCTGAACGGGATCGGGCACCTCGCCGGGTCCGTCTACTTCCAGCGGTGGCTGCCCGGCGCGACCTCGGCCCCGCTGCTGCTCGGCGCGAGCCTGCTGCTGGCTCGCGCCACGTGGAAGCGGCGTCGGCCATGGGCCGGCGCCGGCAGCAACGGAGACTGAGCCCCGTCGGGCGGCGACGCGTGGGAGGCCGTGCTGCTTGTTCTAATTGTTCCGACTGCCTCCCGGTCCCAGGAGCGCGCCAACCGCCTGATCGCGCTGCTCGAAGGTTCCTCGAGAGGGTGGGTTTCGTGTCCGCTCGGGAGCCGGTGAAGAGTCCTCGGTGAGGCTGTCGTCCGCAACGACCGGGAGATGGCCGCGTTCCGGCTGGCCCTCGTCGGCCGCTGACAAGGACGCAGACTGCGCGACCGATGGTCATGACCGTGCGACTTGTCGACGTCACAAACGATGACCTGCCGCTCATCGAACGGTGGCTGCACTCGGACCATGTCCGCAGTACGTGGGGCGACCCCGATGCCAACGTCCGCCTGCTGCGCGATTCACCGGCCGATGGGCACTGGCGGGCTCTCATCGAGGCTGATGGCCGCAAGGTCGGTCTCATACTATGGCAGCACCCCACACGCCAGGAGCTTGACGAGGCTGGGCTCACCGATATTCCCGAGAGTGTCATTGACATCGACATCATGGTCGGCGAGCACAACGAAGGCGGTCGTGGCGTGGGGTCCGCCGCGATACGTCTTGTCGCGGATGCTGCGTTGTCCGACCCAACCGTGCCGTGTGTCATCGCCGCAACCGTGATCGACAACCTGGCTTCGCAGCGGGCCTTCGCCAAGGCGGGCTTCCGGCGCGACAGGGAGTTCGACGACGTCCCGAGCGGGCGATGCGTGCTGCTCGTGCGGCACCGTCGGGAAGCGCAGGACGCATGAGCGAGCCCACGCCTCGCTAGTGCCCTGGAACCGTGATGCCTCACACGATTCCCGGGCGGGGCATCCCGCCTGGCGGCGTTGCTCCTCCCTCACATACCGGGAGTATGCTCAGTCGTCGCGCCTTGCCAG
>JBFMFH010000036.1:0-18268 GCA_040752275.1 Acidobacteriota bacterium | reverse complement strand
TTGTGGCACGCGGTGCAGGCCTGCGTGGCGTGCACACCCACCAACTGGAAGTACTGGCTGTGGTTGAAACCGGTTCCCCAGGTCGCGTCCGCGGCGTTGTGGCAGCTCTCGCACGCGGTGGGGAAGCCGGCGGCGGCGTGGTTGGGGCTGGAGGTGCGGTCGTAGTCGGCGCGGTGGCAGCCGACACAGTCACGGGGCGTGCCCTTATAGACGTTGTTCTTGTGGCACGCGGTGCAGGCCTGTGTGGCGTGCACAGCCGCGAGCGGGAACGACGCGTTGTGGTCGAACAGGGCCTGCGACCACGAGACGTGCGATGCCCGATGGCACGTCTCACAGGTAGTCGGGAACCCGCCCTGTACGTGGATCGGTTCGCGAGCCGACTGGTAGTCTTCCGCGTGGCACCCATAACACGTCACCGAACCCGGCAGGAACGCCCGGGTCTTGTGGCACCCGTCGCACCCGAGCGCCTGGTGAACCGGACTCAGCGGCACCCCGGTGGTAGTGGCGTGGTTCCAGTTGACCGCCGTCCACGAACTTGGCCGGTGGCAGCTCTCGCAGGCGGTGCCTAGGCGGGTCTCGTACGGGTCGTCCTGCCGGCGAATCCAATGGCAGTCGAAACACGTGCCGGGGGTTCCCTTGATGGCCCCTTCCAGGTGGCAGGCCACACACTCCACCGCGAGGTGTCGGCCCTGGAGGGTGAAGATGCCGGCCTTGTGGAACCCTCTCGACATCGTGCGCCACCCTTCAGGAGCATGGCACATCTCACACGCCGTGCCCATGGACCCAGCGTGCGGGTCCTCGTGGCAGTTCGTGCACGTCGTGCCGACCTTGTAGCGCACCGCTGCGCCGTGTCCCCCGGCGTAGTCAGCCTCCCTGACCTTGTGGCACGCGGCGCACTCCTCCTCGGCATGGGCCGCGCCGAAGAACGAGCCGGGGTTGGCGTGGACGTAGCGGTCCACTTTGAAGGTGAGAGTGGAGTGGCACCCGTCGCATCGAGGGCCCAGCTGCCCCAGGTGCGGGTCCTGATGGCACGTCGCGCAGGCTGTGGAGAGGCCCTTCAGTCGCACGGCCGTTCCGTGCCCTGCCGGGAAGTCGGCCGTCTCCGGCCTGTGGCACCTGCGGCACTCGACAGACTCGTGCCTGCCAGTCAGAGGGTATGCGGAATTCGCATGCGTAAACGTCGATGTGCCGAAACTCGCCGCATCGATGCGGTGGCAGGCCTCACAGGCGGTGCCGACCTGGCCGAGGTGTACATCCGTGTGACACGCCGCGCAAGCCCTCGGGAGCGTCTTGAACGTCCACCCGCTGACCGGCACGCCGGTCCGCATCGGGGATCCCGGCGGCCTCGTCACGTGGCATGCTGCGCAGGCCACGTTCTGGTGACGACCCAGGTAGAAGTCCTGTGCACCCTGGTGGGTGAATGTGTCGACACGGAAGGTCTCCGCGCTGTGACACGACCCGCACATGGGGCCGAGCTCGTTCTGGTGGACGTCGTGGTGACACGTGACGCATGCGCTCCTGAGGCCGCGGAAGTCCACGGCCGCGCGGGCCCTCGTTCCCGCCGGCGCGGTGTTCTTGTGGCAGTCAACGCACCTGAGTGGCGCGTGCTTGCCGGTCAGCGCGAAGCCCGTGGCGGCATGGTCGAATCTCCCGTTCCTGAAGCGGCGCTCGTCGTGGCAGTTCGAGCAGTCCTGCGCGAACGCGCCCTTGTGTGGATCGGCGTGGCAGGTCGCGCACGTCGAGAACCTGACGGCGACTTCGAGCGGGGGCTTCGCATGACACTTCGCGCACGTGAGATCCGCGTGGGCCCCGCGCAGCGGGAACCTGGTCTTGGCGTGGTCGACCTTCTGGGTCTTCCAGGTGTCGTTCGTGTGGCACGTTGTGCACGTCGAACCGAACGGCTGCCGGTGCGGGCTCTTGTGGCAGTCGGTGCATTGGGCGAACTTCGCACCGCGGTAGATCCAGCCGCCGTGGCACTTCGCACAGTCCACCCGCTGGTGTGCGCCGACAAGCGGGAAGGCGGCCCTGGCATGGTCGAACGACCGGCGTGCGTCCTTGAATGCGGCCGTCACGAGATGGCACCGCTGGCATTCCGACCCCAACGTGCCTCTGTGCACATCCTCGTGACACGAAGTGCAGGCGGGCGACGCCTTGAGGAACGACCGCGTCGTATGGCACTTCGCGCAGTCCTTCGCGATGGCGGCGTGTTTGCCGTCCAGGGGGTACGCGGCGTCGGCGGCGTGGTTGAAGGCCTGCTGATCGAAGGGACGCAGCACGGCATCGACACCCATGTGGTCGACATGACAGGACACGCAGTCGTTGCCGGTGTTGCGATGGACACCCCTGCCGGCCCGGATGCGCTCGGCGACCGGCGTGTGGCAGGAGAGACAACGGTCCGCCGTCACCTTCCGGCCGGGCTCATGGCACTTCTGGCAGTTGGCGGCACCCTCCAGTGCCTGGTGAGACCTGGCGAGCGGCCCGGGCGAGACCAGTTGACCCAGCTGTGCCCGGGCGGTGGCTCCGAGCGCAAGCCAAGCGAGAAGAACGAAGGCGCCGGCCCGCGCCGCTGTCCACCCCCTGTCTATTCCACGTCGTACTGTCATGAGGGTTCCCACCCTGATTGCCCAGTCAAACCGAATCCCGAATCCCGAATCCCGGGTCCCTACCACCACGCATAGCCCATGTACAGCGCGACTGCGATGTGGACGCCCGCAATCGCGAACATCAAGTAGACCAGCGGCTGATGAAAGACGTGCCACAGGGCGAACAGACGCTTGGTCCTGTGCAGGCGCTCCAGCCTCTTGGTCAGAACCGATCGCTCTCTTGACGCGTCGACCAGCCCGCGCGCGAGCGTGGGCTCGATGCCTGCCGAGGCGAGCCTCCTTCTCAGATGGCGTCGTCCGGCCCAGGACACGACGTCCGCCGCGCGCATCCACTGCATGAGCTCGTCGCGAAGTCCCGCGTCCCTGAGACGGGCGGTCAGTTCCGTCGCGCGCGCTCCGATCTCGTCGCGCGTGAGCTCGGTGCCTCGGATGCTCTTGGGGATGCGAACATACAGGTAGCGGCCGACGAACCCCGAGAGGACGACCGCGACCATCGACCAGTACGCGACCGAGATGATGCCGTTGAAGCGGAACGAGCTGTGAAACGTGACCAGAAGCGGCCCGACGATGCCGCAGAACACGTGGACCTCGAGCCACGCACTCAGCGACCCGGCCCTGGAGAGCCGCCGCCACTTCTTGCGCGCCGCATAGAGCAGGGGCATCGTCATCATCGCAAGGCCGACGATGCCCAGCGGGTGTGCGACACTGCCCGACGGCTTCAGGCTCGCGTGCGCCCGGTCGTACCCGCGGACCTGCAGCGGCGTTGTGTAGTACCTCAGTCCGCTCAGATCGGACAGCACCCAGACCGCCACGACGATCGAGGCGATGCCGCTCAGGTAGAGCACGTTGACGAGCGCGGTCGGTTCTCGCTTCACCTGCCTCGCACTCCCGGGTGCCGACCCGGGCTCCCATACTCACGCCCGTCTCTAGACATCCAGCGTCACATCGCTCCTGGCCCACGAGACGCACGGCAGAATCCAGCCGTCTTCCCGCTCGCGTTCGCCGAGGGCGTCTGATGTACACCGCACGTCCCCGTCGACCAGGCGTGCGCGGCACGTACCGCAGACGCCGGACCGGCACAGCGACTCCATCGGGACACCTGCCGCCTCAGCGGCGTCGAGCAGCGTCTGGTGGCCCGATACCGTCACGCGCTGGTTGCGCCGCGCAAGATGCAGCTGGAGGGTCGGCGTTTCCGCGCCGGATACAACGGGCGCGTCGCGACCCTCCCCCTCCAGCGGTGCGGTGGCACCTATGGCCGCGGCCGCCTGGAAGACCTCCGAACGAACCTGTCCGGCCGGCACACCAAGGGCGGACAGCATGCGTCGCGTTGCCTCAATCATGTCGTGGGGGCCACACACCAGAAAGACCGAGTGAGCCGCCTCGCCCACGAAATCCTGGACGAAGCTCGCGCTCATGCGTCCCTGACGGCCCGCCCAGCCGTCACACGGCCCAGTGAGCGTCACGCCGATTCGAACGTGCGGATGGCGGCGGACGATCCATCGGAGCTCATCCCAGAACGCCAGCTCGGACTCGCCCCGGGCGGAGTACAGCAGGGTGACGGGCCTCCCGGGTTCGGCCAGGACCGCGTGGCGCAGTATGCTCATCAACGGGGTGATGCCGACGCCGCCGCCGACCAGCACGACGGGACGATCGTCGTGTGCCGGGTAGACGAACTTGCCCGCCGGCGGACGGACCATCAGCGTGGAGCCCGCCCGCACCGTCGAGTGGAGCATGCCGGAGACGAGGCCCTGACGCTTGACCGAGATCTCGAGACAGCCGGAGGCCTCCGGTGCCGAGCTGATCGAATAGCAGCGAACGTACGGCCTTCCGTCGACGAGAACGCGTATCGTCAGGAATTGCCCGGCCGCGAATCCGAACCCCTCGGGTCTTCGGAGCCGGAACGTCCGAATCGTCGGCGTCTCGTCGATGATGGCCAGGACGGGCACCGCCACGAACGTATCCCGGGCGGGCTGCGGCGATGATGCCGGACCGGCTCCGGATCTCGGCGAGCTGCCCCGGCCCTCCACGGTGGTCCTGCGCGTGCCCGGAGACGCGCTGGCTGCGAGTCGGGCCGTGGTCGGGAACAGCCACTCGCAAGCCGTGAACCAGGCGATGTGGGCGCCGAAGCCCGCGACCACGCCGATCGTGGTCGGAAACACCCACGGGCTCACGGACAGCGCCAGCGAGGGGAGAATCGTCGGGGTGAACCGACCGGCGGCACTCCGGTGTTGGCGAAGGACGACGAGCGATGCGTGCAGCGTCGTGACGAAGGCGAGGATGGAGGCAGGGAGCAGAATGGGGGCACTCAGCATCACACGTCCGCTATGTCGAACCCGGAATCTGTCTTCGGAATTGCAACCTCCGGGCCAAGTCGGAGAGCCGCACAGCGACGGCGGAAACGCAGCCCTTCTCCTCGCGCCGTGCACTTGTCCGAACGGGATGTGTCGATCCTACACGACAATCCTGTCAGTGCCTACGAATCGCGGGGATCGGCTCGGAGTTGAGATCCGATCTCAGTCGGGCGACAGACGGCAGGCGACTCCAGCGGCGGAGAAGGGATAGAGCGCCGGGGTCACGCGGCAGGCGGAGGCATATCCTCGACAGCCGGCGCACGAATCTCAGCCGGCGTCTGTGACGCCACGGGCGCCGGCGCCACGACGGGCTCAAGCGCCGGCGGCTGGCGCGAGAGAAAGTAATGCCGCTCGGCGGCGACGAGTGCGACGCGCAGAAGCGTGCGGGCAAGCACAACCACCTGCTGCACCACGACGAGCAGCAGGATCGTGCCCCACCCGCTCGTGGTCCAAACGGTCTCATGGCCGACATACAGCAGCAGGACGGCACCCCCGAGTAGCAGCATGACCACGGCCATCCCGTAGGTGGCGAACGCGTGTCGCAGCACGAACCCCAGCGCCCCGAAGTACGCCCGGAGCATCCCGCGCGTGTCGTCTCGGGCGATGCGAATCCGCGCGTAGTCCAGGCCGAGGAGGAACAGACCCCCTGCAACGGCCATGGCGGCCAGGGTCAGGAGGCCGGCGGCGTACGGGCCGTACCCGGACTCGGACTCGGAGAGCGGTGACAGGAGGACATCCAGGCTTCCTGCGAGGCCCGCCGCCACCAGCGCCAGGATTCCCCCGACAACCATCAGCCGGACGAAACGCCAGAAGAAATGCCCCCCGCCCCTGAAGAAGCGATGCATGAACGTGCGCCGGTCGTCGGGGGCACCCAGCACCTCGAGCATGCCGCCGTTCGTGAACGCACTTGCCACTACGGCGACCAGCACCGCGCCCTGCACGCCCGCGCCGAGCAGATCGAACGGATTCGGGTCCGCGTACTTGATCAGGTCGACCAGTGCCCCGACGTTGAACCGGCTCAGCAGCGCAGGCCCTTCGACCGTCAGGTCGAGCGCGTCGCGCAGCCACGTCCAGATCGGCACCGTGACGGCCAGTCCCAGGATCAGATTCCACGCCCACAGCAGGAACACGAGTTTCGGCTGGCGCCACGCGACCTGTAGTCCGCTCCGGACGCTCGTGAACATCATTGCCTCCCTCCGGCTACAGCCCGAACGACGCCAGCAGGTTCTGCACGAAGAAGAGCCAGCGGGATGTCCACGCCACCCTCGTGCGGCGGTCGCCCTCCACCCGGCGCCCGTTGTTGAGCCAGTTCACGTCCAGCACGACCTTCCGATCGGGATCGACGTCTACCCATTCGAGCCGCTCGGCGCGAGTGAAGCGGAACACCCTCGTGCGATCGCGCCCGTCCCACGTCAGCCGCTCGACGGGCTTGCCCTCGAACTTGAATGCGACGTCGACCGGGAAGCAGACGCCCCCTCTTCGTTGGACGACGACCCTCGTCTCGTACTGCTGTCCCGTTCGGCGAGCCTCCCTGGCTGCGTTGCGTGCGTCCTGCTCCGACACGGTGGTGCGGCCGTCCGGCCCGTCGAACACGCCGCGCGGCTGCGGCGCCGGCTCGCTCGAGACCGACCCCACCGCATAGTCGAGAACGTCCGTCCCGCGAAACACCTGGTCGAAGTACCACGAGAGATCTCGACCGGATACCTCGCTGGCGACGTCGAAGAAATCATCGCTTCGGGGATGCCGGAACCGCCAGCGCTCATGGAACGTGCGCATGACGCGCGCCATGGTCTGCTCGCCGAGAAGTCCCTCGAGCGTGCGCAGCGCAAGCTCGGGCTTCTGGTACGAGTAGAACCCGTAGGCGCCCGGCGGTGTGTAATCCCACGCGCGCGCGATGATCCGGTTGTAGATGGCCGCTGGGCTGTTGCCAGCCCGCAGGATGTCAGCCTCGCCGATGCGCAGGCCCAGGAACTCGACCATCCCCCGGTCCCTGCCGTACGCGACGTCGATGACCCTGCCGGTCGAGTACGAGTTGATGCCTTCGTCGAGCCAGGCTTCCTCGAACTCGTTGTTGCCGACCAGTCCGTACCAGAACTGGTGCCCGAACTCGTGGATGGTGACCATCTCGAGGCCACGGATCCGGTCGAAGGGCCACCGGTTGAACAGCACGTTCGTGCCGGCGGTGATGAACGTGGGGTATTCCATGCCGCCGGCACCGCCGCCTCCGGGCTGGGGATCGACGACGGTCAGCGTCCTGTACGGGTACTTCCCGTACCACAGGCCGAACCACTTCAGGCCTTCCTTGGCCGACCGCACGTGCCGATCGGCCTGCGGCGCGTGGTCCGGTTGCAGCATCACCGTGATCTCGACATCCGACAGCATCACCTCCTCGAGCGTGCGGCCGAGCAGCGAGGCGGCCTGCTGATACTCCGCCGACGTCACGTCCTTCGTCGCCGAGAACGTCGCCTTGACCACGATGTAGTCGGGGTCGGCCGTCCAGGCGAAGTCGTGCACGTCATCCTGGACGTAGGTGAATGTGGTCGTGCCGTCGCCGTTCGTTCGCTCCTGCGTGCGCTCGCCGGTGGCCGACACCCTGTACGACGAGGGGACCGTGATGGCGACGACGTAGGACCCGTAGTCGGCGTAGAACTCCGACGAGGCGTGGAACTGGTGGCAGTTCCACCCGCCCGTCTCGCGGCCGCGCATGCCGGCCGGTTCGTAGACGCCGAGCTTCGGGAACCACTGGCCGACCAGGTAGAAGTCGTGTTTGAACCCGGTCCGTGCGAAAACCTGCGGCAGCTTGGACGTGAACGTGAGGTCCAGCGCGACCGTTGCGCCGGGCTCGACCGGCTCCGGCAGCACCACTCGGGCCACCGTCTGGTCATCCTCGTTGCCATCGTCCGGCTGCTCGAAGGTGATCCGGCTCGTGAGATCGACGCCCGCCTCGGTCTTCATCGACGTGATGTCAATCCAGCCCCACGAGTCTTTCGCGGCCTGGTCGCCTCGCAGCCGGCCGCCCGACTCCCTGAAGAAGGTCGTCTTAGTGTTCTTGAAGGCGTTCAGGTAAAGGTGGAACCACAGATCGCCCACCGGTTCCGCCGACGGGTTCCGCCACGTGAGCCGCTGGGTGCCCGTCAACTGGCGAGTCTCAGGGTCGAGGCGCACCGTCATCGTGTAGCCGACAATCCGGCCGGATCGCTCAGGAAGCGGCTCGGCGAGCACGGGCGCGGCACCGAGCGGAAGCAGCAACAGAACGGGGATGACGCGGTACATGTCAGCTCCTCGACCAAGGAGGCAGGCCGCCTTGTGACGGCCCGGCCTTCTGGAAGCCCGAACCCGAATCCCGAATCCCGAGTCCCGAACCCCGGGAGTGCGGCGCTACTTGATCCGTTCGATCGTCACCGACGTGATGGTGATCGGCGTGACAGGGCGATCGCCGGGGCCCGTCTTCGTCTTGCCGATCTTGCGGATGACGTCGAGGCCCTCCACCACTTCTCCGAAGATCGTGTGCTTGCCGTCGAGCCACGGCGTCGGCGCCAGGGTGATGAAGAACTGGCCGCCGTTGGTGTTCGGCCCGCGGTTGGCCATCGACAGGATGCCTTCCTTCGTGTGCTTCAACTTCGGGCTGAACTCGTCCTCGAAGGTGTAGCCCGGGCCGCCGGTGCCCTGGCCGAGCGGGTCGCCGCCCTGGATCATGAAGCCATCGATGACTCGGTGGAAGACGATGCCGTTGTAGTACGGCTGCTTCACGCGCCGGCCCGTCCGCGGATCGGTCCACTCTTTGGTGCCCTCGGCGAGTCCGATGAAATTGGCGACCGTCTTGGGCGCCTCCTGCTCGAAGAGCTGGATGGTGAAATTGCCCTCCGTCGTGACGAACTTCGCGTAGACGCCTGGCTTCAAAGCGGCCTCCATCGTGGCCGCCTGGCCCAGGCCGAGGGCCAGCACCAGCAGCACACCCATCGAGAGATTGCGACGCATATCGTGCTCCTCTTGTGGTCCGGCAGCCTTCCGGCTCAGCGTGCGGGAAGGCGATCACCCGCTCGATCTTACCTCATGAAGAGACACGGGACAGCAGCGCGAACGGGGGCAAGGACAGTATCAGTAGACGGTAGACGGTAGACAGTAGACAGTAGGCAGTAGACGGTAGATAGTAGGGAGTCATGGTCCGGCGATACCGTTATCTGCACTACGACGTGTTCACCGACGCGAAGTTTGGCGGCAACCAGCTCGCGGTCCTGCCGCGTGCCGAGGGCCTCTCGACGGAGTTGATGCAGGCCATCTCCCGCGAGTTCAATTTCTCCGAGTCCACCTTCGTCCTGCCCAAGGAGCGTCCGGATACCGACATCCGCATGCGCATCTTCACACCGGCGCGCGAGATGCCGATGGCTGGACACCCCACGGTGGGATCGACCTTTGCGCTGTGTCATGAGGGCGTGATTCCCGCGGGGCAGAGGCGGTGGGTCTTCGGCCTGAATGTCGGGCCGACACCCGTCGACATCGACTGGGAAGGTGGCGAGGCCCGGTTCGTCTGGATGAATCAGCCGCGGCCGACGTTCGGCCCGGTCGTGGAGGACCTCGCGCTGGCGGCTCGCGCCGTCGGCGCCCGCGAGTCGGCGGTGGCGCAGACCGGGCTTCTGGTGCAGGAGGTGTCGTGCGGCGTGCCGTTCGTCTTCGTCCCGCTCGCGACGCGGGCGGAGGTCGACGAGGCGGCACCGAATCTCGGGGCCTTCGAATCGCTGTGCAGGACCTGGGCCGTGAGCGATCACGCGATGTTCGTGTTCTCACCCGAGCCCGGGCGGGACAACGCGACCGTGTATAGCCGGATGTTCGCGCCCGGCCTCGGCATCTACGAGGACCCCGCGACCGGCGCCGCGAGCGGCCCGCTCGGCTGCTACCTCGTGCACCACGGCGTCGTGCCATCGGAGCGTGCGTCTGCCATCGTGAGCCTGCAAGGCGCCAAGATGGGCCGGCCGAGCTGGATACACATCGACATCGGCGTGGAGGGCAGCGCGATCTCGCACGTCCGTGTCGGCGGGAAGGCGGTACTGGTGGCGGAGGGGGAAATCATCGTCTGACGCTTGCCGGGATTCGGGATTCGGGGTTTGGGATTCGGGAAGACGGAAGGCAGGAGACAGAAGACAGTCCCCACGCCTTGCGTCACGAAATCCCGGGAAGGTGTGTCTTGCCGTTACGCGCGAGGGGGACTGCGAGCGTGAGGTTTGGCTGTCGCGCGGGAGGCGGGGTCCAGGATGATCCAGCCCGTTGACGCCGCGCTCGAGGCCCTGGCGCACGGCCGCCACGGCGATCCGTTCGCGGTGCTCGGACCCCACCGAGAGACCGTGGACGGTGAGAGCCTCTGGGTGATCCGGGTGTTCCTGCCTGCCGCGGCGCGCCTGTCGGTGCGGCTCGTGGCGGACACAATCAGCGTTCCCATGACCCGCGCGCCGCAGCCGGGCGTCTTCGTGGCGCACGTTGGCGCGGCGGCTGCCGAGGATCCACCGCCCGACTACCGTCTCCAGGTCTCCTGGGCCAGCGGGCTCGAGCAGGAGATCGACGATCCCTACCGCTACGGCGCCGTCCTGACCGGTTTCGACCTGCACCTGTTCGGCGAGGGCTCGCACCACCGGATCTTCGAGAAGCTGGGCGCGCACGTCCGGCAGATTGGTTCGGCCACCGGACTGCACTTCGCCGTGTGGGCTCCCAATGCTGGCCGCGTCAGCGTGGTCGGCGATTTCAACGGCTGGGACGGCCGCGTGCACGCCATGCGGCAGCTCGTGCCATCCGGCGTGTGGGAGCTGTTCATCCCGGGCCTGCGGCACGGCGAGAAGTACAAGTTCGAGGTCCGCGCGCGAGGCGGCGCCATCGTGCTGAAGGCAGATCCGTTCGCGCGGCGATTCGAGGTTCCGCCGCGCTCCGCCTCGATCGTCTGGGACTCGTCGTCGTACGGCTGGCGCGACGGCGACTGGATGTCGGGCCGGGCCCGCAACGGACATCTGCTGGACCGGCCTCTGTCGGCCTACGAGGTCCATCTCGGGTCGTGGCGCCGGGGCGAGCGCAACCGGTTCCTCACCTACCGGGAGTTGGGCGAGCAGCTGGTCCCGTATGTCGCCGAGATGGGGTTCACCCACATCGAACTGCTGCCCGTGATGGAGCATCCCTTCTCGGGGTCGTGGGGCTACCAGGTGACCGGGTTCTTCGCGCCCACGAGCCGCTTCGGCCCACCCGAAGACTTCAAGCACTTCGTCGACGAGTGCCATCGAGCCGGCATCGGCGTGCTGCTCGACTGGGTGCCGGGGCACTTTCCGAAAGACTCCTACGGTCTCGTGCGCTTCGACGGCACCGCGCTGTTCGAACACGAGGATCCCAGGCTGGGCGAGCACCAGGACTGGGGCACGCACATCTTCAACTACAGCCGCCACGAAGTCCGCAACTTCCTGCTCGGCAACGCGCTCTACTGGCTGGACGAGTTCCACGTCGATGGACTGCGCGTGGATGCCGTGGCTTCGATGCTCTATCTCGACTACTCGCGCAAGGACGGGCAGTGGGTTCCCAACAGATACGGCGGGCGCGAGAACCTCGAGGCCATCGAGCTGCTGCGGCAGCTCAACATACTGGTGCACGATCGGTTTCCCGGCGCGGTGACGCTCGCCGAGGAGTCGACGGCCTGGCCGGCCGTGAGCCGGCCCGTGTACACGGGCGGGCTGGGCTTCACCTTCAAGTGGAACATGGGATGGATGCACGACATGCTCCGGTACATGTCGAAGGATCCCGTGTTCCGGAAGTGGGAGCACAACGACATCACCTTCTCCATGCTGTACGCCTTCACCGAGAACTTCGTGCTCCCGTTCTCGCACGACGAGGTGGTGTACGGGAAGGCGTCGATGATCAACAAGATGCCCGGCGACCGGTGGCAGAAGTTCGCCAATCTGCGCGCGCTCTATGGCTACATGTTCGGCCACCCGGGCAAGAAGCTCCTGTTCATGGGCGGCGAATTCGGCCAGAGCCGCGAGTGGAACCACGACGCCGAGCTCGACTGGGGCCTGCTGCAGTACCCCGAGCACGCCGGACTCCGGCGCCTCGTCGGGGATCTCAACCGCATGTACCGGTCGGAGGCCTCGTTGCACCAGGTGGACTTCACACCCGAGGGCTTCGCCTGGATCGACTGCAACGACCATGAGAACTCGGTGGTGTCATTCATCCGCTATGCGAGGGACCGCTCGGACTTCACGGTCTTCGTCGTGAACTTCACGCCCGTCGTGCGCCACGCGTACAGGATCGGCGTACCCGCCGGCGGGCGGTACCGAGAGGTGATCAACACCGACGCGGCCGTCTACGGCGGGTCGAACGCCGGGAATGGCGGCGAGGTGGCGTCGGTCGACGTCCCGTCGCACAATCACCCGTACGCGCTGGTGCTGACGGTCCCGCCGCTCGCGTGTCTGGTGCTCAAGCCAGGTGCCGCTCTCCAGGCGGTCGGCGCCGGGGACCGCTCGCGCTGAGCGCGCGAGGAGAATGGGCGCGGCCTGACCCGCCCATCACTTGACGCCGGAGGCCCCGGGGGCCTCGCCGACACGTCGCAGCAACACGACTTGTGCCCCGGACTCCGGCGCCCGGCTGAAGCCGATGCCCAGCACCATCAGGTCCTCACCTGTGGCGTGCCCGACGATCTGGCCGTCGAGCGACTCGACATCGTACAGAGCGTCGCTGACGAGACCCACCGGGTACACGATGGCGTGGTCGATGCCGGCGAGGGTCTGGAAGGCATAGAGGACCGCGTTGCCCGATTCCGCAGAGTGCTGTTCCAGAACGTCCCACGCCGCCGAGGGCGTTAGCCCGCTGACCTGGGGCGTCAGCAGATACGTGGCCGGAGAGAGCAGGAAGTCCCGGAGTTTCTTGTAATCCGAAATTCCGGCCGTCACCTCCTCCAGGGCTGCAGTGCTGCCGTCGCCCAGGCCGAGCACGCCCGGCATGCGGCTGCGCACCCAGAGGGCCGGATCGAACTCTCCGTCCTCGCCCATGACGAACGACAGGAGGTACGAGGCGGGCAGTGCTGCGCTGAGACCCTCCAGGTTGTGGCGGACACGAATGGAGGGCGACGTGCGGTCGTCCATCCAGGCGACATCCGTGTAGGCAAGCATGCCCAGGTCGAGCCGGTTGCCGCCGCCGGAGCAATTCTCGATGAGCAGGTTCGGGTAGCGCGCCCGGAGCCGGGAGAGGACGTCATAGAGACCCTGCACGTGCACGAACGGACCATTCGCCGCCCCATGGCCATGGTCGGTGCGCGTGCAGGTGACCCAGATGTTGTTGTCCCACTTCAAGTAGTCGGCCTGGGTCTTGTCGAGGAGTTCGGACAGTCGCCCAACCAGCCAGTCTCGAGCCGCTTGGGCGCCCAGGCAGACTTGCGCGTGGGTCTGATTGGAGGCGGGCTGGCCCGGATCGTAGCGCCCGGCTTCTGTTGCCAGCCACGATGCCGGAATCCCCAGCCGAGCGCTCACCTCCAGCGAGATGCGTTCCGGCTCGACCCAGATCCCGAACAGAAGCCTGCGAGCGTGGGCATAGTCGGCCAAGGCGCGCAGCCCGGAGGGGAACTTCTCGGGATCGGCCGTGAGGTTGCCGAGACCGGAGGCGAAGTCCCACCGCCCCCCCGCGCCGGCGCCAAGGTACCACCCTGCGTCGACAACGAAGACCTCGGCTCCCACCCGGGCCGCGCGATCGATCTCGGTTCGCATGGCAGCCTCGTCGATGTCGGCGCCGTACACGAACCAGGTGTTGTACGTGACGAGGGGCCTCAGTGCCTGTCCCCCGCGCAAGACGAGCTCGACGTACTGCCGGATCGTGTCGGCCGCACTCCGCCCGTCGGTGCTCGCCACGCCAATGATGCCTCGAGGGGTCTCAAGGCGCGAGCCGGGTTCGAGTGCGGTAGCCATGCGGCTGGCCCCGACGCTCAGTTGCACACCGCTGGCGCCCGGGGTGAGCTGCAGGGTCCAGGGTCCCGACCACAAGAGACCGCCCACGAGGCGTTCGGCGCCCGACTCGAGGCAGAACCAGGGAAGAGCTTCTCCCGATGATCGTCCCGAGGATTCGATTGTGATGGGGACGCCCCCAATCTCCTCGCGAACGACCGAGAACGGTTCGCGAGCGGCATCCCGCGGCGTGAACCCGGCAATCCACGTGAGTGTGCCCGGAGATGCGGTCATGGACCACGTCTCCAGAGCCGGGACGTCCACCGCGCGGGCGCCGACGTCTTCGAGGACGGATGACGACTCGACGACGGGCACGCCGGCATAGACGCGGAGCTGACGTGTGAGCCGCAGGCCCCGCGCCTCGTCGTCGAACACCAGGTCGAGGCGGACGCCACCGTCGAAGGACGCGGTGGTCGAACGCGTATATCGAAGGCCGGCAAGGATGGAGGTCTGCGGCACTCTCGGCGCAGGCTTGACACCCGCCGCGGCCTGGCGCACCCAATCGTGGCCCGACGCCGGGTTGGTCAGGCCCGTGACCTCCATCTGTCCCAGGCGATCGATGCCGACCGTCAGGGCGACCAGCCCGTTGCCAATGACCCACGAGCGGTCACCAGAGCGTGTTTCAACGAACGCGCGATTCTCGGAGACAGGGGGCGCTGTCTGAGCTTGCACTCCGTCTGCCGTCGCGAGCAGAATCACCGCGACAGTCATTCCCGCGAGTAGGCGCACCGTTGGCCCTCCTGGCAGGCGCTGGCCAGGGGTTCGGCACGTTCGTGCCTACGAAGGACTCAGACCGGAATGTTGTGGCAGGTGTGTGACGAACGTGTGATTCGTGCGAGAAACCCGGGATCCAGGACCCGATCGCCCTTCTTCATCGACTTCAGGTGCTTCTGAGCCAGAGGGTTCCTGACGCCGGACCACGACGTCTGTGTGTCCCGCTGGAGGGCGGCGAAGCTGTATGTGGACGGTTCTTCCTTCACCAGCCAGTTCATCGACAGACCTCGTAGGGAGATGCTCATTGTACCGTACAGGGCTGCTCACGCCACTTCGCCACGCGGCACGGCCCGTCCGACGGATCTCCGGGTCCCGGTGGATGCCCTCGCGCTATCCTGTTCATGACGTCCGGTCGCCCCCGCCTGACGGTTCCTTCCCTTCACGTTGCGAGGTTCTTATGCGTACGAGTCTCATCCTCTCCGCGCTCGTCGCCCTCGTCGTCTGCTGGTGTGTGCTGCCGGCGCCGGCGGCGGCGCAGACACCCGGCACCCGGGCGTTCCAGGTGGCGGGCACCGAGGCCGAACACGTCTCGGCGTTCCTCAGGACGCTGCAGACGTCTGTGGCCGTCGACAACCGGTACAAGGTTGCCACGCTGCTGACCTATCCCATCGAGGTCTGGGCCGACGGCGAACACCTGGTGCTGCGGAACCAGTCCGATCTGATCGCCCGGTACTCGCGGGTGTTCACGCCGGCCCTGAAGAAGGCCATCGCCGAGGCGCGCATCGAGACGCTGACGGTTGACGATCAGGGCGTACACATCGACGCAGGCCGCTTGTGCTGCAAGCCGCAGGCTGGCCGGCCCGATGCGATCCGGATCGTCGCCATCAACCGGCCGCAGTAGGAAAGAACTGCCCCGGCCCGGGGCACCGCGGCGCCTCGTCCGCTGATCGTGCGGCGCGACCATTGCGCCTGTAGCGGAGGTTGCCGGGCCAATCGCCCTGGGAGACGCATCTCGGCGCGGCCGACGTCGCCGTGCCTGCGCCGCTCGGCGCCGCAGGCACAAGGGATGATCCATCTCATCGACACAGGCCCGCTGGTCTCCGCACATGCCATTCCGCTGCTGATGCCGAACGCGTCGTGATCAATCATCAGAAGGGGATCTCATCATCGTCGATGGCGCGTTCCCGATAGCCTCGCCGGGAAGGAGAAACCCGCGCTGGACGGGGCGGAAGCGGAATCGCCGGAAACGGCGAGATCGGCGCTCGCGTGTCGAGCGCAGCCATGACCGCCGCCAACTCGTCACGTACCTGTGGCAGCACCGCCGGATCGATCGACCCGTGGGCGAGCCACTTCTGCAGATCGTCGGCGAGATTGATGAGGTAGCAAGTCAGATCGCTTAGCTGCCAGGCCGGATCGCGGGTGGGTTCCGACGTATCCGTGTCTCGATCCGGGGGCGACGGTCCGCGCGAGCCCGGCTCGGGCCCATGCGGATGATGGTCGGGCGGACGGTCGCCGAACCGCTTCCAGTAGCGCTCTTCGATGAACTCGCCGACCGGGACCTTCCAGCGCTCCCGCGGGCTCGGCCGGAGACCGGGGAGCTTCTGCGGATTCATGCCGAGCACGCGCGCCATCTCAACCTGCCGCGCCGTGAGCCGGCAGATCTTCTTCGCGTTCGTCCATGCCTCATCGTCGTGCGCTCGACGCTTCTTTGCCACGCTTCGACCTCGCGCAATCGGTGCCAGAACTTCACCCGAATCCGCCTGCGGATTCAAGCCTTCCGCACGGCCGCGATGATCCGCTGTGTGGTGAGCAGCGTCATCAACCGGAGGAACTCCTGCTGGCGGAGCGGCCGGCGCCGGGCGATGGCGTAGATCTGCGCGATGGGCAGGTTCAACGCGTCGTGCTCATCGATCTGTTCCGGGCTCATCTCGATGGGGATTCGCGTATCGGTGCGCGAAGGCAGCTGCGAGAGCACGTCCTGGCGAACGCGCCGGACCATGCAGGGCGCGAGACGCGTTCGCAGGGTCTGGAGATTGCGGGCGCCTCCGGCGCCGGACTGACCGTCGGTTGGCGTGGTGTGCCACGCGCCAAGCCGCCACTTCGGCTCAAGCGCCAGATCGTCGACCCACTCGACAATCGATGCGAGTTCGTCGAGCCGGTTCTCCATGGGCGTACCCGTGAGGACGAGTCGATACGGAGGCTCGAGGCGCTTCACCGTCAGGGCGGTCTTCGTAGCCCAGTTCTTGATGCGCTGGGCTTCGTCGAGCACCACGATTTCCGGCTGCCATGCGCGGACGATGTCGAGGTCGCGGATGAGCTGTTCGTAGTTGCCGAGCAGGAACCCGCGACGGCAGGCTCTGAAGATCGCGCGCCGCTGTGCCGGCGCGCCCTCCACCACGGTCGCGGGCGCGTCAGTGAAGAGCTGCCATTCGCGCAGCCACTGCGGCTTCAGCGCAGCCGGCACCACGAGCAGGCCGCGGCTGACGCGGCCGGTTTCATGGAGCGCGTGGCAGGCCGCAATCGCCTGTGCCGTCTTGCCAAGGCCCATGTCATCCGCCAGGAGCAGCCGGCCCTCGGTCAGGAACCGTTCGACGCCGTCAGTCTGGTAGGGATACAGCGGCTGCTTCAGGGTTCGCAAGGCGCGGCGGAGATCTCTCTCCTGCGCCGAGGTTTGGGCGTGGCGCTCGAGTCGTATCCGATCCTGTTCCAGCAGCGCCAGCAGCGCCGGTTCGGCCTGGCCGCCGCGAAGGGACTCCCGCAGAGCATCGATGAGCGCCAGGCGCTGCTCCGGCCGCTGGGGCACCGTGACGACCCAGTCGCTCTCGCCGGCTCGGCGAAGCCAGCGGCGAGTGGCGCCGGCCGGCATGCCGTTCACCCAGCGCACACGAGCCAGCCAGTCGCCGGCGCCGGTCAGCGGACGAATCGGGTCCCATCGCCACGGGAGCAACGCCGGGGCTGCTTGGTCCGCGCCTCCCTCCCGGCGGCGCGTTCTCACATCCTCCAGCACCGCGACGAGGTGCTTGCAGAGCCCGAGCGAGTTGCGCAGGAAGTCGGGGCACTCACAACTTCCGTTGAGCGGATCCAGTTGGCGCAGCAGCGTGTTGTAAGGGCGCGCACGCGAACCGCGACGCCTGGTCGCATAGATCCCCAACGGTCCTTTCGGCGGCCGCCCCACGACCTGCACTTCGTCGGCGCGGGCGGAGGCGCACCTGCTCAACGCCGCCTCGAGAGCGTCGCGCTGCACCGGCCAGTCGCCGTCTTTCGTGACGGCCAGGATGTGCGCCACGAGGCGCTCGGGCGTCAGGCCTACCGTCTGCCGCTTCGCACGTGCGAGGAGTGTCTGATAGCCCTCGGTGTCGGTGATCGGGCTGGCGTCCTGTCTGGAGGGTGGCGTGCTCATGGTCCGCGTGTCCTGTCGAGTCTGGCGCCTGACGGCCGACCCATTAGGTCCTTGGGCGCTCGGGCGGTAGCGCAGTGACGCAACCGCTCGGGACGCGATCGTTGTTGCGCGTGGGGCATTGCTTGGGCGACAAAGGTTGCAGGGTCAGCTAGTGCCCTGGAACCGTGATGCCTTGCAGAAGTCCCGGAGCGCGGCGCCCGGCTGGCAAGGCGCGACGACTGAGCATACTCCCGGTATGTG
>JBFMFH010000035.1:0-15832 GCA_040752275.1 Acidobacteriota bacterium | reverse complement strand
CGCGGCGCCCGGCTGGCAAGGCGCGACGACTGAGCATACTCCCGGTATGTGAGGGAGGAGCAACGCCGCCAGGCGGGATGCCCCGCCCGGGAATTGTGTGAGGCATCACGGTTCCAGGGCACTAGCTGAGGATGCTCCAAGGACGCAGAGGGGGCACCGCGCAGTTTTCTCGTACTCGTGGCAGGACCGGCGTGGCAGATCTTGACGCGGGAGCGGCTGGCGATCTCCGATCGTGTGGGAATCCGCGCGGTCGAACCGGCCACGTCGCTGAAGCGCTTCTTGCATGACGGGGTGACTGAAAGGGACGGCCCATGGTGGACCGGGATGCGATCGAACGTTGCGGGCGCCTGCTCCGTGAGGCTGGGCGTGTCATGGCCACGACGGGCGCGGGCATCTCGGCCGAGAGCGGCGTGCCCACCTTCCGCGGGCCGGACGGACTGTGGCGGCGGTACCGGCCCGAGGACCTGGCCACGCCCGAGGCGTTCGGCGCCAACCCGGCCCTCGTCTGGGAGTGGTATCGCTGGAGGCGCGCCCGGATTGCCGAGGCGCGGCCGAACCCGGGCCACGACGCACTGTCGCGATTCGAGCGGCGGTGGCCGGCATTCGAACTCGTGACGCAGAACGTCGACGGGCTCCACCACCGGGCGGGCAGCACGCGGGTGATCGAAGTGCACGGGAACATCTGGCGGACACGCTGCGCGCGCCGCTGTGGCTTCAGCATCGACGAGAGCCCGGGCGCCGCAACCGAGCCGGTCCCGCTCGACGACCGCGGCCTGCCGGTCTGCCAATGCGGCGGCATGCTTCGTCCCGACGTCACATGGTTCGGCGAGGCCCTGGACGCCCAGGCCATCACACGCGCGTTCGCGCTCGCCGAGTCGTGCGAGGTGCTGCTGGTCGTGGGCACATCATCGCTCGTCTACCCGGCTGCAGCAGTACCGGAAATCGCCCTTGGTGCCGGGGCCACGGTCATTGAGATCAATGTCGACGCCACGCCCCTGACCTCCCGGGCAGACGTCAGCCTCAGGGGACTGGCAGGGGAGATTCTGCCGGCGCTCGAGGGAGCCGTGTGAAGACGACGGCGCCGCGGGACCGTCCACGCGAGAGGTTGGCACGTCTTGGACCTGCGGCCCTGGCCGATAGGGAATTGCTGGCCGTGGTGTTCGGTGCTGGCACTCGAGGTGTCAACTCGCTGGCGATGTCAGCGGCCATTCTCGAAGCCTCCGGCGGCCTGCACGGCCTTCTCCAGAGCAGTTGGGAGGAGCTGCGTGGCCTCCCTGGCATCGGCCCCGCGCGCGCCGCCCAGGTGTTCGCTGCCATCGAACTCGGCAGGCGGACCCTCCTGCGCGAGCCGGACGATCGCTGTCCCTTGCGCACGCCGCGCGAGGTGGCGGCGTACCTCCTGCCGAGGTTCGGGGCGCGAGCCGTCGAGCAGTTCGGCATCGTCCTGCTCGATGCCAAGCACCGTCTCCTGAAGACGGTGGTTCTCACGGTCGGAACGATCGACCGGAGCGTTGTTCACCCACGCGAGGTGTTCCGAGAGGCGGCGTCGGCCCGGGCGGCGGCCATCGTCCTCTTCCACAACCACCCGTCAGGGGATCCCACACCAAGCACAGACGACATGGCGCTGACGCGACGGATGATCGAGGCCGGCACGCTGATGGGCATCGACGTCCTGGACCACTTCGTGCTGACGGCCACGCGCTACTGCAGCCTCCGTGAGGCGGGTCAGCTCTGATACGCTTGAGTGACTGGACTGCAAGGGACGACCCATGGGCAAGGTACTGTATCTCGACTGTTCTTCGGGTGCCTCCGGCGACATGCTGCTCGGCGCGCTGCTCGACCTGGGTCTGCCACTCGACCACCTGCGCGAGGCCCTGGGCGACCTGCTCCTGTCCGGTGCCGCGATCGACGCCCACCGCGTGTTGCGGTCGGGCATCTCTGCCACCTGCTTCACCGTGGTCGAGCCCGAACCCGGTCCTGAGGCCTCTCATCGCCACCGCCCACATCACCGGTCGCTCGACGACGTGGAACGGCTGATCGGACTCTCTGCCCTCGAACCCGCCGTTCGCGAGCGGGCTCGGGCGCTCTACCGAAAGCTCGCCGAAGTCGAGGCTGCCGTCCATGGCGTACCAATCGACCGGATTCACTTCCACGAGGTCGGCGCTCTCGATTCGGTCGTCGACATCGTGGGTGCGACCTGGGGCATCGCGCGGCTCGGGATCGACCGGGTCGTCGCCTCGCCGCTCAACGTCGGTGGGGGATCGGTCGAGACCGCGCACGGGCGTCTCTCCGTTCCAGCGCCCGCGACAATCCGGCTGCTCGAGGGCGTCCCCATCTACAGCGACGGGCCGGCTCTCGAGTTGGTCACGCCAACCGGAGCCCTGCTCGTCGCCTCGCACGCGGTCGCCTACGGAGCGCTGCCCCCCATGGTTGTCCGGAACGTCGGGTACGGGGCCGGCACCCGCGACGTGGCTGGCCGACCGAACGTCCTGCGGGCGATCGTCGGAGAGGAGGGCGAAACGGGCGATCACCACCGGGTCGTCGCCCTCGACTGCAACATCGACGACATGAACCCACAGCTCTACGGATTGCTGATGGACCGCCTGTACGCGGCGGGTGCGCTCGACGTGTTCTACGTTCCGGCGTACATGAAGAAGAACAGACCCGGAACGCTCGTCACGGTGATCGCCCCGCCCAGTCGCCGCGAGGCGCTTGCCAGCCTCCTCTTCGCGGAGACCACGACGATTGGCGTCCGCTACCGCGAGTTGGATCGGGAGTGTCTGGCCCGCGAGGTCGTCACCGTAGAGACCTGCTACGGGCCGGTCCGATTCAAGCTGGCCCGCCGGGCCGGCACCATCGTGAACGTCGCGCCCGAGTTCGACGACTGCGTGCGGTTGGCTTCCGAGCGCGGATGCCCGACCAAGGACGTGCAGGCCGAAGCCATCCGGGCGTACACGGAGAAGCATGGACATCCCTGACCAGGAGGCCCTCATGGACCACGATGAGCAGTCGCCGCCGAACCGACAACCCGAGCCGTCGCCGTTCCCGGCGGGCGATCAGTTGAGCATCGAGTCCAACGGTATGCTTCTCGCGGCGAGCGACGCCGGCGGCCAGCCCATCCTCGTCGGATTCGAGAAGCCACCAGAACCGGGGACCCGGATCAAGTAGCGCATGATTGACTCCCACTGCCACCTCGCCGACGAGGCGTTCGCGGGCGATCTCGCCGAGGTCGTCAGTCGGGCCCGGGAGACCGGCCTGACTGCCGTCCTGTGCGTGCTGGACGCCTCTGACCACGCTGAACTCGCGCGGGGCGTCCAGGTTGCGAGCGCGTGGGACGCGATCCGAACGACGGCGGGAGTCCATCCTCACCGGGCGGGCGCATATGCGGCTGATCCATCCGATGCTGCCCGAGTGGTCCGCGAGCGGCTGGCCACCGATTCCCGTGTCTGCGCGATCGGAGAGATTGGCCTCGACTATCACTACCTGTTCGCGCCCCCGCACATCCAGCAGCACGTGCTCGCCACCCAGATCGAGCTCGCCACCGAGGCCAGCCTGCCGGTCGTGCTCCACACACGGGAGGCCGACGAGGACACCCTCCGCCTGCTGCGGGCGCACGGCAGGGGAGTGGTGCGGGGCGTGTTCCACTGCTTCTCCGGCGACGTGGCGCTGGCCCGAGAGGCTCTGGATCTGGGCTTCTACGTGTCGTTCTCGGGAATCGTCACGTTTCCGAAGGCCGGGTCCGTCCACGAAGCCGCACGCTTCGTGCCCGACGATCGCCTGCTGGTCGAGACCGACAGTCCGTACCTCGCACCTGTTCCGAACCGCGGCCGGCGCAACGAGCCCGCCTGGGTGCGCCACGTCATCGATCGCCTGGCGGCGCTACGCCGCTCGCGGCCCTCGCGCGTGGCGGAGATCAGCAGCGAGAACTTCGGGGCCTTGTTTGGGTCCGTTGCGCCTCCAGGATCACGCATGGCTGGCGAGGTGTCGGCGCGTTGACACCCCTTCTGGGATTGTGGTCTGATTGGCGAACGCTTCCAGACATCGTGGAAAACACGTCCGTCCCCCTCGTTGAGCTGTTCGAACCCATCCGTGACGACCTCAAGAGGGTCGACGAAGAGTTTTCGCGCCACGTCGAGTCCCATGTCGACGTCATCCCGACGATCGGCCGTTACATCCAGACGAGCGGCGGCAAGCGAGTCAGGCCGGCCGTGCTCCTCATGGCGGCACGCATGTGCGGCTACGCGGGCGACCGTGCGGTGTTGTATGCGGCCGTGGTCGAGTTCATCCACACGGCCACGCTCGTCCACGACGACATCATCGACGACTCGGGATTCCGGCGCGGCCGCCGCGCGGTGCACTCCGAGTGGGGCAACGACGTCACGGTCCTGCTCGGCGACTACCTCTATATCAAGTCGATGGCCCTCGCACTCACGGTCGACGAGCTGCAGATCATCCGCCTGCTGTGCGACGTGACGCTACGGATGATCGAAGGCGAGCTGTATCAGCTCACGAAGAACGGCGACGCCACGCTGACCGAGGACGAGCACTTCGACATCATTCACCGGAAGACGGCGTTCCTGTTCCGGGGCTGCGCGCAGATCGGCGGGATGCTGGCCGGCGCCTCCTCGGCCCATGTCGAAGCTTTGGCCGGCTACGGGTTCAATCTGGGTGTGGCCTTCCAGTTGGTGGACGATCTGCTGGACTTCACCGGCTCGACCGCGCTCCTGGGCAAGCCGGTCGCCAGCGATCTGCGCGAAGGAAAGATGACGCTGCCCGCCATTCACCTCGCCAAGGTGTCCCCCGAAGGTCGTGAGCTCGTCCGTGCCGTGGTGGAGGGACGCCATCTGTCTCTGGAGCGCTGGGCGGAGATCAGCCGCCTGCTGGGGCGTCACCAGTCGGTCGACTACGCCCGGACGCGTGCCGCGCACTTTGCGGCCGAGGCAAGGCGGCACATGCAGGCGTTCCCGCCCGGCCCGGAGCGGGACGCGCTGATGGCGCTGCCGGACTTCGTGCTCTCCCGCGACCGTTGACGGCCAGCGCGGCAGGCTCTCCGCCTGACCGAGGTCCGATCATGACACCAGCCGAGCGTGCCGACGAGCTCCGCCGGTCGATCCGCCGCCACGAGGAGCGCTACTACGTCCTGAACGACCCGGAGATCAGCGATGCGGAGTTCGATGCCTTGATGGTCGAACTCAGGGTGCTCGAGGCCAGACACCCCGATCTGGTGACGCCGGATTCACCGACCCAGCGCGTGGGCGGACGCCCTGCCGAAGGGTTCGCGACCGTCGAGCACAGCGTGCCGATGCTGAGCCTCGACAATGCCTACACCGAATCCGAACTGCGTGAGTTCGACGATCGTGTGCGCCGGCTGCTGGGAGACGTGGGGAGTGAGCCAGCGGCAGTGGCCTACACGGCCGAGCTCAAGATCGACGGCCTGAGCCTCTCACTGCTCTATCAGGACGGCCTGCTCCTGCGCGGCGTTACCCGCGGGGACGGCACGCGCGGCGAGGACGTGACGTCCAACGTACGGGCCATCAGGGCCATTCCGCTGGGCCTGGTGGGGGCGCCGGCCGGACTGGTCGAGGTGAGGGGCGAGGCCTACATGCCGCGGGGGGCCTTCGAGCGCCTCAACCGGCAGCGCGAGGACGCGGACGAACCGCCGTTCGCCAATCCCCGGAACGCCGCCGCGGGAACCATGCGCAACCTCGACCCCGCACTCGTCGCGGCACGGCGACTGGGCGCATACGTCTATCAGTTGCTGGTGCCCGCCGTCGGGCGTCCAGCGACGCAGGCCGACGCGCTTCGCACGATGCGGAACTGGGGCCTCCCAATCGAGTCCCACTGGCACTGTTGTCTGGGCATCGACGCCGTGATTGCGTATTGCCGGCGCTGGCAGGAGGCCCGCCAGCGGCTCGACTTCGAAACCGACGGCGTCGTGGTCAAGGTCGATGATCTCACACTCCGGGAGCGGCTCGGGGCGACGGCCAAGTTCCCCAGGTGGGCCGTCGCCTACAAGTTCCCGCCCGAGCAGGCCACGACGCGACTGCTCCGCATCGAGGTCAACGTCGGGCGCACGGGGGCCGTGACGCCCTACGCCGTACTGCAGCCGGTCCGACTGTCCGGCTCGACGATTCAGATGGCGACGCTGCACAACGAACAGGACGTGGCCCGGCGTGACCTACGGCCCGGCGACACGGTCATCGTCGAGAAGGGGGGTGACGTCATCCCCAAGGTCGTCGGGCCCGTTCTCGACCTACGCCCGGCCGACTGCCGGGGATGGACGATGCCGGCCGAGTGTCCAGCATGCGGCAGCCGCCTTCAGCGCCCGGATGACGAAGTCGTCTGGCGCTGTCCCAACGTCTCGTGCCCTGCACGGCTGCGGCGGGGACTCCTGCACTTCGCATCGCGCCGGGCCATGAACATCGACGGGCTCGGAGAGTCGTTCGTCGACCAGGTCGTCTCGACGGGCCTTGTGAGCGACTTCGCCGACCTCTACCGCCTGACGGCCGGCCACATCGAGGGACTCGAGCGGATGGGACCGAGGTCGTCGGCCAGGCTCCTCGGTGAGATCGAGCGGTCGAAGGACAACGAGCTGTGGCGCGTGGTCTTCGCGCTCGGCATCCGGCACGTCGGGGAACGGGGCGCCCAGTCGCTCGCCGCCCACTTCGGATCGATCGAGTCGCTCATCGCCGCGCCGGCGAGTGCGATCGAGGAGGTCGCCGATATCGGCCCGGTCGTCGCGGCATCGGTTCGGGCGTACTTCGACGAACCACGTAATGTGGCGCTGGTCGGGCGGATGAAGGCCGCCGGCGTGCGCATGACGCAGCCGGTCGCCGCCGGCTCCAGCCGCCCGCTGCAAGGGCGGACGTTCGTCCTGACCGGCGCCCTCGCGTCGATGTCCCGCGACGATGCCGTCGCGGCGATCGGCAGTCGCGGGGGACGCGTGACCGGATCGGTGAGCACCAGGACCAGCTATGTGGTCGCAGGGGTCGATCCCGGCAGCAAGCTCGAAAAGGCTCGCGAACTGGGTGTGCCAATCCTCGATGAGGCAGCCTTCCTGCAGCTTATAATGGGGGCGTGACCCGCAAGTTTGCCGTTCTGTCGGTCGTGCTGGCCGTCGCGGTCGCGTTCCTCGTCGGGCTGATTGTCGCGGGATCGCTCACCCCGGCGGCCCGTGTGTCCACGGCGGAAAGGGCAGGAGGCACCACCCCGGCCGCAACGTCGACAGCGCCGTCCAGGCCGGCGCTGTCGGTCGATTTCGCCGGCGTGGCCGAGCGTGTGAACCCCGCCGTCGTCAACGTGGAGGCCAGTTCGCGTCACCGGCCGTCCCGCCGGAGCGGGAATCCGCCCCGCCGCTGGGAGGACTCCTGGCCGGGATCCCGGGGATTCGATCGGTGGGAGCAGTTCGATCGCGGTGCCGGCAGCGGGTTCATCATCAGCCCGGACGGCGACGTGCTGACCAACCACCATGTGGTCGAGGGTGCCGAGCGTCTGACGGTCCGTCTCGCCGACGGCCGGTCGCTTCGGGCCAGGCCCGTCGGCTCCGACCCCGATACCGACATTGCCCTCATCAAGATCGACGATGTCAGCGGTCTGAACGTCGCGCCGCTCGGCGACTCGGACGCCCTGCGAGTCGGCGAGTGGGTGTGCGCCATCGGGAATCCCCTGGCGTACGAACACACCGTCACCGCCGGGGTCGTCAGTTACCTCGGCCGCAAGCTCTTCGATGCCAGCCTCGACGACTATATCCAGACGGATGCGGCCATCAACTTCGGTAACAGCGGAGGGCCGCTGCTGAACGCCCGTGGGGAGGTGGTCGGGATCAGCGCGGCCATCAGTTCGAGAGCCAACAACATCGGGTTTGCCATTCCGATCAATCAGGCGCGGTCGATCCTCCACCAGTTGAGAACCGCCGGACGCGTCTCGCGCGGGTATCTGGGCGTCAGCCTGCGTGACCTCGATCCGGACCTGCGGCAGTCGCTCAGGCTGCAGCCCAGCGCAGGCGCGATGGTGCAGGATCTGACCCCCGGCGCCCCCGCCGAGCGCGCCGGACTGAAGCGCTACGATCTCATCGTGGCTATCGACGCTGAACCGGTCGCCGGGACGAGTGACCTGATCAGGACCATCGCGGCACGTGAACCTGGAAGCGCGGTGTCGCTGCGCGTCGTGCGCGATGGGCGCGAACAGCGGTTCGTCGCCAAACTCGCGGAGCGCCCGCCACGCGAGGAGACCGGCGCGGGACCGACGGGTCCGGGAGGTGCCGATGCCGCTCCGGCGGACGGGCGAGGGCGGTATGGCCTCGTGGGCCTGGCCGTACAGGAACTGACCGCATCGCTTGCGGAACGGTTCGACGTGCCGGGCTCCGTGCGCGGAGTCCTGATTGCCGACGTCGATCCCCTCAGCCCGGCAGAAGACGCCGGCATGCAACACGGCGAGATCCTCCTGGAACTCAACCGGCAGGCTGTGACGTCTTCGGCTGACTACCGGCGCCTGACCGCGGCCGTCAGACCTGGAGATGCCCTGGCCCTGTATGTGTTCCTCCCGGAGTCGGGCCAGCGGGTGCTGCGAACCCTCAGGGTCGACGGACGGTAGGAGCCGGACCGCTCATCAGACATGAAGCCACGGATCCTGGTCATCGATGACGAGTCTGCCATCCGCGACTCGATGCGGATGATCCTCGAGTACGAGGGTTACGAATTCATGGGCGCCGCCTCAGGCGAGGACGGGCTGGGGATCGTCGGCCGCGAGTCTGTCGACATGGTGTTCCTCGACATCAAGATGCCGGGCATGGACGGGCTGGAGGTGCTGCAGCGGATCAAGGGGATCGCCGAGGCGCTGCCCGTGATCATCATCTCGGGACATGGAACCGTGGCGACGGCGGTGGAGGCCACGAAGCTCGGGGCCTTCGATTTCATCGAGAAGCCCCTCGCCACTGAGCGCGTCCTGCTTTCCGTCCGCAACGCCCTCGGCTACAGCCGGCTGCGCGACGAGAACCAGTCGCTCCTCCGGGTGGTCGAACTCCGTCACGAGATGGTCGGAGCCAGTCACGGGCTCACGCGGGTTCTGGAGTCGGTTCGTCGCGCCGCTCCAACCTCCGCGACGGTGCTGATCCGCGGGGAAAGCGGCGTCGGCAAGGAACTGGTCGCGCGCATGATCCACAAGAACAGCCTCCGGGTCCGCGAACGGTTCGTCCAGGTCAACTGCGCGGCGATCCCGGAGGAACTGATCGAGTCTGAGCTGTTCGGACACGAGAAGGGCTCGTTTACCGGAGCGACCGAAAAGCAGATCGGCAAGTTCGAACAGGCCGACCGGGGTACGATCTTCCTCGACGAGGTCGGCGACATGAGCGCCAAGACCCAGGCCAAGGTCCTGCGCGTCCTGCAGGAGGGCGAGGTCGAGCGTCTCGGCTCGTCGCGGACGCTGAAGGTCGACGTCCGGGTGATCGCCGCGACCAACAAGGACCTCGAGGAGGAGATCGACCAGGGTCGCTTCCGGGAGGACCTGTTCTTCCGGCTGAGCGTCATCCCGATCACCGTCCCGCCGTTGCGCGAGCGCCCCGACGACATCCCGCTGCTCGTGAAGCACTTTTCCGACCTGTTCGGCCGGGAGAACAACTTCCGGCCCAAACGCTTCACGCCGCAAGCCATGTCCGCCCTCCAGCGCGCCCGGTGGAAGGGCAATGTCCGGGAGCTCAGGAATACCGTCGAGCGCCTGATCATCATGACGCCCTCGGAGGTCATCGACACAGGCGACCTTCCCGAGGGCCTGGGAGTTGATTCCCGCCCGGTTGTGGCCAATACTGGGACGGAACAACGGGTCAACACGCTCCGCGAGTTCAAGGAGGCAGCGGAGCGTGCCTTCCTCGTGGACAAGCTCCGCGAGAACGGGTGGAACATCTCGAAGACGGCGGAGGCCATCGAGACCCCCCGCAGCAACCTGTACAAGAAGCTCGAGCAGTACGGCATCCGCCCCGAGCAGGATGCCTGACACGGGTTCCATCGAATCCGCCGCAGCCGGACAGACGGCCGCTGCTCCCCGGATCCCGGCGCGGTCGGGACGAGGGGAGGGGAGGAAAGTCCGAACTCCAGAGGGCAGTGCGCCGGGTAACCCCCGGTCAGGGCAACCTGAAGGAAAGTGGCACAGAAAACACACCGCCCGCCTTCGCGTGCATCGCACGCTTCGGCGCGGCAGGCCTTCGCGGGCCTGCTTCGCCGTAGCCCGACAGGGCGGAGGCGAGTAAGGGTGAAAAGGTGCGGTAAGAGCGCACCGCGCCCACGGCAACGTGGGTGGCAGGCCAAACCCCGCACGGAGCAAGACCAAATAGGGAAGCGCCACGAGGGTGGCCCGCCCCACGCTTCCGGGTAGGTCGCTCGACCCGTCCAGTGATGGCCGGGCCAGAGGAATGGCCGTCGCCCTGAGCGACCCGGCCGCGAAAGCGGTCGGGGAGTCGAAGGGACACAGAATTCGGCTTACGTCCGGCTGCGGCGGACCTTCGGAGCGGATGCCCCGGCCTCACCGGGGTGGGGGAGTCTGGATGGCGCTGTATCTCGTCACCGGCGGTGCCGGCTTCATTGGATCGCACCTGGTCGAGGCGTTGGTGCGGCGAGGCGAGCGCGTGCGGGTCGTCGACAGCCTCGTCACTGGCAAACTTGAGAATCTGGCTCACGTCTGTGGCATCGAGTTCATCGAGGGCGATCTCGCCCAGCCGTCCGTCGCGAGGCAAGCCGTCGCCGACGTGGACTATGTCCTGCATCAGGCCGCCATTCCCTCGGTGCCACGTTCGGTTGCCGACCCGGTCACCTGTCACCGCGCGAATGTCGACGGCACGCTGAACGTGCTCGTGGCGGCTCGAGAGGCTGGCGTCCGCCGCATCGTGTTTGCGGGCTCCTCCTCCGTCTACGGAGACACGCCCGTGCTGCCCAAGCGCGAAGACATGATGCCGAACCCCTTGTCGCCCTACGCACTGCAGAAGGTCATCGGTGAGCAGTACGGCGTCCTGTTCCACAAGCTGTACGGTCTCGAGTTCACGTCGATCCGGTACTTCAACGTCTTTGGCCCGCGGCAGGATCCGACGTCCCCCTACTCCGGCGTCATTTCGGTGTTCGCGCAGGCACTGGTCGACCGCCGGGCACCGACCATCCATGGGAACGGGGAACAGACACGCGACTTCACCTACGTGGCCAATGTGGTGGATGGCGTGCTCAGGGCCGCCACGGCGACGGGAGTCGCAGGCGAAGTGATCAACGTCGCCACGGGGGGGCGCGTGTCCTTGAACGAGCTCTACCAGACCCTCGGAGCGTTGGCGGGTGTCGCCGCCGCGCCAGTTCACGGGCCGGTGCGTGCCGGGGATGTCCGCCACTCGCAGGCTGACATCACGAAGGCGGGACGCCTGCTGGGATACGAACCGGCGGTGTCATTCGAACAGGGTCTGGCCGTGACCCTCGAGTGGTACCGAGGTCACGTCGCGGGTGAGCGCTGATCGCCCCGTGCGCCGAAGGCGTGGGCAACGGAGGTTCCCGCTGTTGACCGCCAGCGTCCCAGCCACAGGCTTCTCCGACTCCTGTCGTTTCCTCCCCTCACCTCTCCCGGTGCCGAGCCGCGCACGGGCGACTGGCAACGGACTCGAACCTGCCTTTGGCTGAAGGAGATCCAGCCGCACCCGTCGCACGCGGCCGGCGGCTCGGCGCTTGCCTGAGGACCGACCGGGCTCGCCGCCCCTGACCAAGTCCGTCGCTCCCGACCTCGGCGGCGGGTAAGGCAGGGGCCCCGAGCCGCGACTTCCGGTCCAGACGGACCGCCATGCAAAGGAGCATCGCCATGCGTCGAACTGTGCTGTGGGTGTCGGTGTCTGTGCTGCTCTGGGCGGGCAGCGGTCTCGCACGAGCCGTGCCGCTGTCCCAGAACGCACCAGCCGAGACCAAGGCGTCAAGCGCGGCCATCGTCAACCTCAACACGGCCTCGGCCGAGCAACTCGAGAAGCTGCCGGGAATCGGCCCCAAAACGGCTCTCCGCATCATCGAGTACCGACAGAAGAACGGCGGCTTCAAGAAGGTCGAGGAGCTGATGAACGTCCGCGGCATCGGAGAGAAGAGCTTCCTGAAGATCAAGCCGCAGTTGACCGTCGGCGCCCTCAAGCCATCCTGCCCGTGACGCGCGCCGGCCTCGGTCAGTCGGGTGGGGCGGGCACCGGACGCTGGCCCCGCCCGGCTGGGATTTCTCTCACGGAACTCGTCGTGGCGGCCGGCATCGTCTGCACCCTCGCGGCGTTGTCGATGGCGCCGCTGTTGGCCAGCCGGGAGCCGCTGCGCGCAGCGGCAGCGGGTCGGTACTTGGCATCGGTCTTCCAGGCGGCCCGGCTGAATGCCGTCCAGCGCGGCCGGAGTGTGGGCATCAGGTTCGACCGGGATCGGGACGGATACGGCTGGATGGTCTACGCCGACGGGAACGACAACGGCATCCGCATCGCTGACATCACCTCCGGCATCGACGCGCCGCTCGAGGCGCGGAGATCGTTGCCGTCCCTCGTCGCCGGAGTCGATCTCGGTTCGCTGCCTGGCGTGCCGCAGGTCGATTCGTCGATCGCCGTCGGCGACGACCCGATCCGGTTCGGATCGTCGGATCTGCTCTCGTTCTCGCCGGACGGCACGTCATCGTCCGGGACGGTCTATGTCGTCGGACGGGGAGGGCACGCCTGGGCCGTGCGTGTCCTGGGAGCGACTGCCAGGATCCGCCTCAGCCGCTATGACTCGCTCCTCCGAACGTGGGTCGCTCCATGACTTCGCACCAGGATCGCCGCCGATCGTTACGGACACCAGTGGCCGAGGCTCCAGCGCTCGGGAGTCTGCGCTTCCGGGCAGGCGCACCGGTAGAGGTGATCGATCTCTCGGGCCACGGAGCGCTGATTGAAACCGAACGGTACCTCGGGCCAGGCACCACGCTCGAGATGGTCTTCGGACTCGCTGACGCATCCGTTCCCGTCCGGGTGCGGGTGGCTCACTCGCGAGTCTGGCGATTGCAGCGCGGTGAACGTCCCCAGTACCGCGTTGGGCTGTGCTTCTCGGTGGCGAGCGTCCGGCTCGGGGTCGAGGCGTGGGTAGAGCCTACCCACAGGGCCACGAATGTAACCCGGCCGGGCCGACCATACCCGGACCGTTCGCGGCTGTCGGCCGACGCGCCGTGGGTCGCTTCAGGTCCGGGGAGTGCAGGCAGAGTGGCATGGGCCTTGGAAGGGTCGTCAACATGACCATCACCCCGCCTGTCGTCTCCGACGCCGGCCTCGACGATCTGCTGGCCGCTGTGACTACGAGGCTGCACGCGTCAGACAACGGTCTGCGATTGTGCCGGACCATCGAGGACTCCGTCGCCAGGAGGCTCACGGCCCGTCGGGTGCGGATCAGGCGCCCGCCCCAGCCCTGCGGCGTGCCCCTGCCGGCGGGTCGGCCCGATCTGTTGTGGATCCCGATACCGAGGCGCTCATCCGAGGAGCCTCTCGTCCTCGAGATCGAAGCCTCGGCGAGGCACGCGATTGACGGCGCCGACCGCCGCTTCCTCGAACGCGTCGCGGCCGTGTGCGCGCTGGCGGTCGAGGTCGAGCGCCAGGTGGACGGCGCGCGTTTGCAGGACCCGCACCTCGTACGGGATGCGGCGGCGCCGCTGATCGGCCAGAGCGTGGCCATGCGGGCGTTGCGCGACCGGATTGAGCGCATCGCGCCGACCGGCTTCACCGTCCTCATCGAAGGCGAAAGCGGCACGGGCAAGGAATTGGTGGCGCGGCAGCTCCACGATCTGAGCGGTCGCCGGGAAGGACCCTTCGTTGCGGTCAACTGCGCTGCGCTGGTGGAATCGCTCCTCGAGGCAGAACTGTTTGGAATCGAGGACCGCACGGCGACGGGTGTACGGGGCCGGCGGGGCAAGTTCGAACATGCCTCGTCGGGAACGCTGTTTCTCGATGAGGTCGCAGACCTGTCGGCGTCTGCCCAGGCCAAACTCCTGCGGGTCATCCAGGAGTGCGCGGTGCAGCGCGTCGGCTCGAATCACTCGGTCCGTGTCGACATCCGACTGCTGGTCGCCACCAATAAGCGGCTGCGGGAGTTGGTCGATCGAGGCTCGTTCCGAGCCGACCTGTACTACCGCTTGAGCGGAATCGAGCTCTGGGTCCCGCCCCTCCGGACCCGGCGCGATGACATCCCGGAGTTGGCTCGCTACTTCCTCTCGCGGCACAGGAGCATCCGTCCGCTCGAGCTGTCGGCGGCCGCGATCGATGCCATGGTCGCATACGATTGGCCCGGAAACGTGCGCGAGCTGGAACGGCTCATGGAAGCGTCGATCGTTCTGGCGCGCACCCAGCAGCTGCAGCTCGACGATCTACCGCCCGCCGTGCGCGGGCGGTATGCCGATGCGCTGCAGCCGTCCGTGCTCCGGGGCGAATCGCTGCGCGACTGGGCCAGCCGCTATGTCCGGCTCGTTCTCGAACGGCACGGCGGCAACAAGCGCGAGACCTGCCGCGTGTTGGACATCAGCTACCACACGCTGATGGCACATCTGCGCCATCCCGTGGCGCCGCGAGGCCTGGCATCGCCAGGCGACGATCACACCGAGTGGCAGCGGCACACACACTGTCACGGGGCGGGCGAGCGGGCGGGCGACGTCGAGGCACCGGAGTCGCTGGGTGCGGGAGGCCACGGATGATTGTGAGCAGGAGGTCGCCGTGCGCGGCGGTTCCGCGTGGCCCGGGGGCTGCCGGGTACCGGCGTGGTGAAGCCGTGGGGCACGATGCGGTGCCCGAGGTCGCACACCCTCGCTGGAAGGTCGGGAGGTGTGTATGGTCCGTTCAGTCTGTGTGGGAGCACTGCTCATGTGGGTCTTGACGCCGTCGGGGGCCGTGGCCTGGCCCCCCGAGCTGTCGACATGTGCGGTGCCGGAGGTGGTCGGTGCCGCGCCGGGAAGGCAGCAGGGCCCGGTGTCGCCGTATGTGGACCCGGCGACCGGGGCCGCCCTGACGCTGCAACGGCACGGCAACGGGGCAGTGGGCCTGAAGGCGGTCGCCGGCGGCCTCGAGGTCACGAAGGTCGTCACTCCGGCCGGGACCTTCGATCTCCGGCTGACGACGCCCGACGACGCCGTGCGTATCGTCGTGAACAGGAACCGCCTCAGTGTGAGCCGTGGCCGGAAGAAGGCGGCGCTCGACGCCGATGCCGTGGACGACCTGAGCCTGCCGCGCATTCAGGTCGTCCTGGCCGGGTCGAGCGCCGTCCGTCAGTTTCGCCAGATCTATGCGGCCCTGCACGACGAGACGCGCGGCCGGCCGGAGGGGGCAGCGCTCGGCCTCGTCGAGGCGCTGATAGGCTGGCTCCAGGGTGATGTCGAGGCGATCCGACGGACCGGGCTGCGGGCCCCGGGCGGAAGCCCACGCACACTCAGCGCCCTCTCCGCTGAAGGCGGCGAGGAGCTGTCGTGCTACGAGAAGTGGGAGGGCGAGGTCATCGACGCCTGGGACGACTACGAAGCCTGCGTCCTGTCGTTTCAATGGTGGAACCCGGCCCGCGAGGTGTGTGCGTTCCTCTGGGTCATCCGTGTGGAGTCCGCCTGGTTCAGTCTCATCGGGTGCTCCGCGATTCCCATCAAGATGGACCTCCCATGAATCACCCCTGGCCGCGTCTGCTGGTGACCCTGGTGTTGGGCCTGCTCACGGCGGGTCCGCTGGCGGCTGTGACGCTCGTGGCCCTGCCGGCGGGCTGGCGCGGCCCGGCGGTGCCTGCCGCCGTACTGGCGGGGACCCTGTTGGTCCTGGTGGGAATCCGCCACCACCCGGTCCGCAACGGCGGGCGCCCGC
>JBFMFH010000034.1:0-6618 GCA_040752275.1 Acidobacteriota bacterium | reverse complement strand
TCGCGACCGGACCGGCGCTGCCACGACCTTCGGCTACGGTCCACGCTACCTGCACTCGACCGGCCAGCTTCACAAAGGCGGCGCGAACACCGGTGTGTTCCTCGTCGTGTCGGCGACGCCGGCCACCGACGTGCCGGTCCCCGGTGCGGGCATCACGTTCGGTACCCTCGAGCTGGCCCAGGCGCTCGGTGATTATGCGTCCCTCGACGCGAGCGGGCGCCGGGCACTCTACGTTCGGGTGCCGGGGCCCGATCCAATCTGGGTCCAGCGCATATGCGACGCACTCCGCCCGGCCCTTCACATGGGCCGCCGTGCGTAGTAGGCTGGAGGGTGCTCTCGGTGCCGATCCGGCACCAAGGGGGCGCCCCCGGCAGTTCCCTGTCCCGCCCTCCCAGTCGGGTCCGCGTTCGTCCCCCTCGCCGACCACCGAGCGGCCTCTTGGCGGGTTGTGCCGGTTTTCCGGCATGCCCGTAGACAGCCTGAACGCCTGCCGCGGAACGGGCGGATTTTCGGTGGTTTCCGGCGGGCATGGAGGTTGCGTGCGTGAAGGGCAACGATCGACGCCCAGATCCGGTCACGCCTGACTGCAGTCCCACGGACCGATCCGGTCACATCTCGGAGACACGACACTCATGACACGGTCGCAGCTCACCATCGACGGCAACGAGGCGGTCGCCTCGGTTGCTCATCGGACCAATGAAGTCATTGCCATCTACCCCATCACGCCGTCCTCGAACATGGGCGAGTGGGCCGACGAATGGTCGGCCAAGGGGAAGAAGAACATTTGGGGCACGATCCCGCAGGTCACCGAGATGCAGTCGGAGGCCGGCGCGGCTGGCGCGGTCCACGGTGCGCTACAGGCAGGTTCCCTGACCACGACCTTCACGGCGGCGCAGGGGCTCCTGCTGATGATCCCCAACATGTACAAGATCGCGGGTGAGCTGACCTCGTTCTGCATGCACGTGTCGGCGCGGACGGTTGCGACGCACGCGCTGTCGATCTTCGGCGACCACTCGGACGTCATGGCCTGCCGGCAGACCGGGTTCGCCCTCATGGCGTCGGGCTCCGTCCAGGAGGCCCACGACTTCGCGGCAATCGGCCAACTGGCGACCCTGCGTTCGCGTGTACCGTTCCTGCATTTTTTCGACGGGTTCCGCACGTCACACGAAGTCCAGAAGATCACGGAGATTTCGAACGACGAACTCCGGGCCCTCCTGCCAGACGATCTCATCGCGGCGCACCGGGGCCGTGCGTTGACTCCTGATCGGCCCCTCCTGAGGGGAACGGCACAGAATCCGGACGCCTTCTTCCAGGCACGGGAGGCGTGCAATCGCTACTACATGGACTGCGCGTCGCACGTCGAGGCCGCCATGGACCGCTTCGCCGAGATCACCGGTCGCCGCTACGGCCTGGCGGACTATGTCGGGCACCCTGCCGCCGAGCGCGTGATCGTGCTCATGGGCACCGGTGCTGAGGTGGCGCACGAAACGGTTGAGTGGCTGCTCGCCCGCGACGAGAAGGTCGGGGTCGTGAAGGTCCGGCTCTACCGCCCGTTCCCCGTCGACCAGTTCGTGGCGGCGCTGCCCGCGACGGTCAAGGCTCTCGCCGTGCTGGACCGGACGAAGGAGCCGGGTTCCATCGGCGAGCCCTTGTACATGGATGTCGTCACGGCGCTGCGCGAGGCGCGGGACCGAGGCGTCTCGTCCCTGAAGGCCGACCCGGTTGTCATCGGTGGCCGCTACGGGCTGTCCTCGAAGGAGTTCACGCCGTCGATGGTCAAGGGCGTCTTCGACGAACTCGCGACATCGAAGCCGAAGAACCACTTCACCATCGGCATCATGGACGACGTCACCCATCTGTCGCTGCCCTACGACCTGGACCTCGACATCGAGCCCGAGGAGGTGCGGCGAAGCGTGTTCTTCGGTCTCGGCGCCGACGGCACGGTCGGGGCCAACAAGAACTCCATCAAGATCATCGGCGAGGAAACGGACAACTTCGCCCAGGGGTATTTCGTCTACGACTCGAAGAAGGCCGGCGCCATCACCATCTCGCACCTCCGCTTCGGGCCCAAGCCCATCCGCTCGTCGTATCTGGTGAAGCGGGCCAGTTTCGTCGCCTGCCACCAGTACGAGTTCATGGACCGTCTGGACGTCCTGGGCTGTGCGGCCTCCGGGGGTGTCTTCCTGCTGAACAGCCCGTTCGACCCCGACGAGGTCTGGGACGAACTGTCGCGCGACGTGCAGGAGCAGATCCTGGAGAAGCGCCTCGAGTTCTACGTCATCGACGCCTACAAGGTCGCCCGCGACGCCGGCATGGGCACCCGCATCAATACGGTCATGCAGACATGCTTCTTCGCGATCTCGGGAGTGCTGCCGCGCGACGAAGCGATCGGGCAGATCAAGAAGGCCATCGAGAAGACCTACGGGAAGCGTGGTCCGGAGGTCGTTGCCAAGAACTTCGCGGCCGTCGATCAGACGCTCGAACACCTCTACAAGGTGAAGGTCCCCTCGGCCGCGAGCGCGACTCGGCAGATGCCGCCCATCGTCTCGGACGCGGCGCCGGACTTCGTCAAGCGGGTGACCGCCGTGATGCTGGCGAACAAGGGTGACCTCCTCCCCGTGAGCGCCTTCTCCGTCGACGGCACGTGGCCCACCTCGACAGCCCGGTGGGAGAAGCGCAACATCGCCCAGGACATTCCGGTGTGGGACCCGGCCATCTGCATCCAGTGCAACAAATGCATGCTCGTCTGTCCGCATGCGGCCATCCGCGTCAAGGTGTACGAACCCGAGTTGCTCGCGGGCGCGCCCGAGACGTTCAAGGCCATGGACTTCAAGGGCAACGAATTCAAGGGCCTCAAGTACACCATTCAGGTCGCCCCTGAGGACTGCACCGGGTGTACTCTCTGTGCCGTCGTCTGTCCCGCCAAGGACAAGGCGAATCCGAAGCACAAGTCACTCGATATGCACCCGCAACGCCCGCTGCGCGAGCCCGAGCGCGAGAACTTCGCGTTCTTCCTCGGTATCCCGGAGGTGGATCGGTCGAAGGTCAAGCAGGACGTCAAGGGCGTGCAGTTCTTCCAGCCGCTCTTTGAGTATTCCGGCGCCTGCGTGGGCTGTGGCGAGACTCCGTACGTGAAGCTGATGACCCAGCTCTTCGGCGATCGCGCGATCATCGCCAACGCCACCGGCTGCTCGTCGATCTACGGAGGCAACCTCCCCACCACGCCGTTTGCGGTCAATGCCGACGGGCGCGGGCCGACGTGGTCCAACTCGCTGTTCGAGGACAATGCGGAGTTCGGCTTCGGGTTCCGACTGGCCGTCGACAAGCACCGGGAACAGGCCGCCGAATTGCTGACGCGCATGGCCTCCCAGCTCGGCGACACCCTGGTGGATGGGCTGCTCGCCTCGGACCAGTACTCGGAGGCCGGCATCATCGAGCAGCGCGAACGCGTGGCGGCCCTGCGGCAGAAGCTCGCGGCGATCGCCACCGCGGACGCGAAGCGGCTCGCACTGCTCGCTGACTACCTGGTCCGCAAGAGCATCTGGATCGTCGGCGGAGACGGCTGGGCGTACGACATCGGCTACGGCGGCCTCGACCACGTGCTGGCGATGGGCCGCGACGTCAACATCCTGGTCCTCGACACCGAGGTCTACTCGAACACGGGCGGCCAGCAGTCGAAGGCGACCCCGCTTGGAGCGTCCGCGCGGTTTGCCATGGCCGGCAAGCCCACGCCCAAGAAGGACCTCGGCATGATGGCCATGGTCTACGGCAACACCTACGTGGCCCACGTCGCCTTCGGGTCCAAGGACGTGCAGACCGTCAGGGCCTTCGTCGAAGCCGATGCGTACCCCGGGCCGTCGCTCATCATCGCCTACAGCCACTGCATCGCCCACGGCTACGACCTCGCCTGCGGGCTCGAGCAGCAGAAGCTGGCCGTCGATACCGGCTACTGGCCCCTTTACCGGTTCGATCCGCGCCGGATGGCGACGGGACAGAGCCCGCTCGTGCTCGACTCGCCGGCACCGAAGGCCGATCTGTCCAAGTACATGAACAACGAAGCCCGCTTCCGGGTCGTCGAGCAGATGGACCGCGACCGCTACAAGGCCTTGCTGGCAGATGCGCAACGCGAGGTCGCGACCCGCTTCAGCGTCTACGAGCAGCTGTCGAAGCTCGCGGTACCGGTACCCGCGCCGAAGCCGTAGCTGGGCATTCCCCGGCACGCCCGCCAGGCGGGCCGGTCACTGGAGCATGACGATGGATCTGCAGACGACCTATCTGGGCCTGACGCTGGCGCATCCCGTGATGCCTGGGGCCTCGCCGATGGTGGACCACCTCGACATGGTCAGACGGCTCGAGGACGCCGGCGCTTCGGCCATCACCATGCACTCGCTCTTCGAGGAACAGATCACCCGCGAGCAGCTTGGCATGGTGTACCACATGGAGCTGCTCGATCACGGAAGCGCGGAGGCGCTGTCCTACTTCCCCCACGCTGACGAGTTCCGCCTGGGTCCTCACGACTATCTGGAACAGATCCGCCGCATCAAGGAGGCCGTGCGGATTCCGGTCATCGCGTCCCTGAACGGAACCACCGCCGAGGGCTGGCTCGAATATGCCAGACTGATTCAGCATGCCGGGGCCGACGCGCTCGAGATCAACGTCTATCATGTGGCCACGGACCCGCGTGAATCAGGCCAAGCCGTCGAGCGTCGCGTCGTGGACATCGCCCGGACGGTCAAGGAGTCCACGAGCCTGCCCGTCAGCGTGAAGCTGTCGCCCTTCTACTCGTCGGTCGCCCATCTCGCGGGCCAGCTCGATGCCCTCGGGGTCGAGGGTCTCGTCCTGTTCAACCGCTTCTACCAGCCGGACATCGATCTGGCGGAGCTGAATGTCGTCCCCAGCCTGTCGCTTTCCTCGTCGCAGGATCTGCTGCTCCGTCTCCGCTGGCTCGCGGTCCTGTATGGGCGCGTCAGCGCCACGCTGGCCGTCACCGGTGGGGTCCACTCGCCGCTGGATGTCTTGAAAGCCGTCATGGCTGGCGCCAGCGCCGTGCAGACGGTGTCTTCGCTGCTGAAGAACGGGCCGGGTCACATCCGGACCCTGGTCGACGGCGTGCGCGCATGGCTCGAGGAGCACGAGTACGAGTCGCTGCGGCAGGCGCTGGGCAGCATGGGGCTGGAGCGCAGCCCGAATGCGGCCGCCTTCGAGCGTGCCAACTACATGCGCGTCCTCAACGCCTGGCAGTCCACGGGCCGCTAGAGACCGGGATTCGGGATTCGGGATTCGGGATTCGGGGCCAGGATCGCCACTCCGCAATCCGCAATCGAGCGTCACCCTCCCCGCGGCGCGTGCGGCGCCCCGCTGGCAAGCAGTGTCGTGATCCGGGCCCGCGCGCGGCGGCGCACGTCATCGGGGAGCCTCGCCCGTCCGGCCTTCTTACAGGTCTCCACGGTCTTCTTCAGGCTGTCGGCCATGTTCTGGCAGCCGGGGCACCGGCGAAGGTGGCGCGCCATCTTCCGGCGCTCGTCGGGTCCGAGCTCGCCGTCGACGTACTTCGACAGCTGCTCGAGCAGCGCCCGGCACCGATCGTCACTCGCGCGGGTCATCGTGCCTCCAATCGCTGCTGCAGCAGCAGCCGAGCCCGATGCAGGCGCGTCTTCACGTTGGCGTCCGAGATCCCCATGACCCTTGCCACTTCCTTCGTGGACAGACCCTCGACTTCCCGCAAGAACACGACCATCCGGTACTCGGGCGCGATCCCTTGCAGTGCCCTGTGCAGGTCCCGGCGGAGCCGCGTGTTGGCCATCTGCTCGTCCGGCCGGCGCCCCTGATCCTCGACGTCGATTCCCTGCAACGCCCCGTCTGGCCCAACGACCATCTCGTCCAGCGACAGCACATGGGCCGGCTCGTGGACGCGGCGCCGCCGGCCGATCAAACAGGCGTTCTTGACGGTCCGGTACAGCCAGGTCCGGAAGGCCTCGGGCTGCCGGATCTGCGCGACGTGCCGGTAGGTCTTGAGCAACGCCTCCTGCATGGCGTCGTCGGCGTCATCGGCGTGGCCGCAGACCAGCAGGCTGAACCGGTACGCGACCTCCTGCGCACGCATCAGGAGCCGCTCCATGGCCGCCTGACTCCCGGACTGCGCCGCCCGGATCAGCGAAGCATAGTCCGAGGCGCGCCCGTCATCAGGGCCGCTGGTGGAGTGATTCACATCCGTTCCTTTGGTCACAGCGTCTGTGATTCTACTGCCAAACTGCCGACCCTGGCGCCCCGGCCCCGCCGAGATGTCACCAACGCACGAGCCCGGGAATCCCTGATGAGCGGGGCCGCGGCCTGCAGCCGGAGTAGACGAGGCTGTGATCCCGAGCGGGTGGCGCCGGACGGGCGCCCGCCGCGGCCTGCAGCCGGAGGAGACAGGGGACTCCGGGATGACTCCGGGAGGACTCCGGGATGAGACCCGCTCTAGAACGGGGGTGTTCGGCAGGATCACAGATGAGCCCTGCCGCGGCCGGCGGCCGGAGTGGAGGAAGGAGTGATCCCGGGGCAGCGCTACGGTAGACTCGCGCGGAACATGGCCGCAGTTACAGCCCTTCCGAGCATTGGAGCAGGTGCCCCAAGATG
>JBFMFH010000033.1:0-8523 GCA_040752275.1 Acidobacteriota bacterium | reverse complement strand
GGGAGTATGCTCAGTCGTCGCGCCTGGCCAGCCGGGCGCCGCGCTCCGGGACTTCTGCAAGGCATCACGGTTCCAGGGCACTAGCGGGCCGGCGCTGGCGGTATACTCGTGACGGGGATCAGCGCGGCGGCCCGCCACGATTCATGTTCGAACCTGTCATCGGCCTCGAGATCCATGCCCAGCTCCTCACGCGCAGCAAGCTGTTCTGCGGGTGCGCAGCCACGTTCGGTGCGGCTCCCAACTCTCGGACCTGTCCGGTGTGCCTCGGATTGCCCGGTGCGCTTCCGGTGCTGAACGGCGCAGCCGTCGACCTCGCGATCACGGCGGCGCTGGCGCTGGGCTGCACGCTGCATCCGGTGTCCGTATTCGCGCGCAAGAACTACTTCTACCCTGACCTGCCCAAGGGCTATCAGATCACGCAGTACGACCGGCCGCTTGCAACCGGCGGAGAAGTCCGCTGGACGAGTGCCGGCCGGGACGTGCGCGTGGCGATCGATCGGCTCCATCTCGAGGAGGATGCCGGCAAGTCCCTCCACGACGTCGGGGAGGGGGCCGACACGTTCGTCGACTTCAATCGAAGCGGCGTGCCGCTGGTGGAAATCGTGACGGGTCCGGACCTGCGGACTCCGGCTGACGCCGCCGACTTCTTCCGGCGGCTGAGGGCTCTGCTCGTGGCCGTTGGTGCCTCGGACGGCTGCATGGAGGAGGGCAGCCTGCGCTGCGATGCCAATGTGTCGGTCCGCCGGGTCGGGGACACCGCCTTCGGCGAGAAGGTCGAAGTCAAGAACCTCAACTCGTTTAGGTGGCTGGAGCGCGCGCTCGAGTACGAAGTGACCCGCCAGACGGAGACCCTCCTGGCAGGCCAGCGCATCCGGGCGGACACGCGCCTCTGGGACGAACGGACAGGCCGAACCGCGACGATGCGCGCCAAGGAGGAGGCGCACGACTATCGCTACTTTGCAGAGCCCGATCTGCCGCCCCTCCACATCCTGCCCTCGCGGATTGCCCAACTGCGCCAGGTGTTGCCCGATCTGCCCGAGGCGATCGCGGCGCGACTCGTCGCAGACCACGGACTTGACGAAGACGTCGCCCGCCGTCTCGCCGACGACGCGGGACTGCGGTGGGTATTCGAAGCGGCGGCGGCCGAGGTGGGAGACTCGCGCCAGGCGGCCAACTGGGTCACGGGTGAGCTAGTGCGGCGGATGAAGGAGACCGGACTCGACGCCGGGTCGCTGCCCTTCGGCGGGCGGGACGTCGGACGGCTGCTCCGGATGGTCGACGCCGGCAGGCTGTCGGCGACGGCAGCGAAGAGGGTCCTCGCCAGGATGCTAGCGGAGGGGGCTTCGCCCGAAGAGGTCGTCGAAGCGGAGGGCCTCTCGCAGGATTCCAGCGTCGAGGGTCTGCAATCGCTCGTTGCCGAAACCTTGTCCGCGCATCCCGGCCCCGTGTCGCAGTTCCGAGCCGGCAAGGCGGCGGTCCTGGGGTTCCTAATCGGCAAGGCCATGAAGGCGAGCGGCGGACGGGCCAATCCAGCGCTCGTCGACGAACTCGTGCGGGCGTGGCTGGCAGGGCCCGACGGGCGCTGAGGGCCCTCGGGCGAGCAGGCCGTATGCTATAGTCAGGCCCGTCGGACAGGCATGGCGCCCGGCGCGTCTGTTCCCTCATCGTTGGACCGCCGTGATTGAGATCTCCCATCTGTCGAAGATGTACGGCCGCGGCGTCTACGCGCTGCGGGATCTGTCGATCAGGGTTGACAAGGGCGAATTCGTCTTCCTGACCGGGCCAAGTGGTGCGGGCAAGACCACGCTGCTGCGGATACTGCTCTGCGAGGAGACGCCGACCGAAGGGCGGGTCCATATTGGCGGCCGCGATCTGGCCAGGCTGTCGCCCGGACAGGTCCAGGCGTACCGCCGGACGATCGGTTTCGTCTTCCAGGATTTCAAGCTGATCCAGACCAAGACCGTGCTCCAGAACGTCGCGCTGCTCGCGAGAGCCATGGGCGAGGTGTCCATCCAGCAGCAGCGGCGGACGTACCAGGTGCTGAAGTGGGTAGGGCTCCAACACCGATCCAATGCGTTTCCGATGGAGCTCTCCGGCGGCGAGCAGCAGCGCGTGGCGATCGCCCGTGCGCTCGTGACCGAGCCGTCTCTGGTCCTTGCCGACGAGCCGACGGGGAACCTCGACCCCGACTTGTCGCTGGAGATCATGAATCTGTTCCGCGACATCAACGCGAGCGGCACCACCGTGGTGGTGGCCACGCACGACCGCGAACTCATCCGGCGCGTCGACCGCCGGACGATGACACTCGATCACGGGCGGCTCGCGGAGACGTCGTAAGGGAAGGGCATGCACGCTCTCGCGTACTGTATCCGGGAGGCTGTCGGCAGCCTGTGGCGCCAGCGGGGATCAGCCGCGCTCTCGGTGCTGACGATCGCCGTGGCGATGCTCGTGCTGGGGGCATTCCTGCTGGTGACCAGCAATCTCGACCGGCTCATGTCCCGATGGAGTTCGGCTGCCGAGTTCTCCGTCTACTTGCACGACGACATCGGCCAGGATCAGCGCATTGCCCTCAATCTCATGCTGGCCGACAGCCCGCTCGTCGCCTCGCGCGAGTATGTGTCGAAGGCTGATGCGCTTGCGCGATTCACGCGCGACTTTCCAGACCTGGCCGCCGGTGCGGATGCGCTCGACGAGAACCCGCTTCCCGCCTCCATCGAAGTCCGTCTGCGATCCGGCGTCGCCAGCGCGGACAGCATCGAGGCGCTCGCCGCTCGTGTAAGCGCGGCACCCGGCGTGGCCGACGTGCGCTTCGACCGAACCTGGCTCGAACGATTGGGCGCCATCGTGCGGGGCACGAGGTGGATTGGCTGGGCGCTCGGCGCCGTGCTGATTCTCGCTGCGGTGCTGACCGTCTCGACGATTGTCAGGCTGTCGCTGCACGTGCGGAGAGACGAGGTCGGAATCATGCAGCTGATGGGCGCGCCGATGGGACTGCTGCGCGGGCCGCTCGTGGCGGAAGGCGTGCTGCACGGCGGCGCCGGTGCCATCCTGGCGCTGGCGCTACTGTACGTCGGGTACGTGGCGGCGAGAGCCCGCTTCGACCCGGTGCTGGCAGACATCGTCGACCCGGCACTCGTCGCGTTCCTCCCGTGGGAGTTCGCCGTCGCCCTCGTCGTTGGGGGCATGGTCGTAGGCTGTGCAGGCGGGATGGTCGCGGCGCGATTCGTGCGCTGGGCGCGTTGACACCCTCCAGCCACGGCACTACACTGGGAAGGTCTTGCACGTACGCCAGGGGAGTCGTATGAGGCGCTCCACGACCGATCCGCACACGGCAAGCGAACCCTTCCCGGCGACCGTTGTCACCAACTTCTACCGCGAGGAATTCCAGAAGCACCTGGAGTTCCTGCGCCTGCAGCGGGAGTGCTACTCGGAGCGGGCCGTGGCGAACGCCGAGGCCGCGCTCGACCGCATCCTCTCGCGCATCGACGAACTGTGCCTCAAGCGGGATGCCAACCGGCTCGTCAGCCGGCTGCTGCGCCGTCTCGATTCCCTGACCGGCGTGTCGGCCTGGTCGGATCCGAAGAAGGCACACTGACGCGACACCACACACCACTCCGCGCTGACGCCCTCGCCATTGCTCGTGCCGCCATCGAGGCGGTGGACGCGGGTCGGCTCGTCACCTTGGCGCTCCCATTCGTGTACCCCGTCATCGAACGTGCGCGCCGGTGCGTCGTCGTGGCCGCGGGGAAGGCCTCGGCATCGATGCTTCACGCGCTGCTGGGGGACGTCCGAGCGGGCGTGCTCGACACCGTCGTGCAGGTCGCCCACGTGCCAACCTCAGGCCTACCGGGCCACGTCGAGGTGTTCACCGGCGGCCACCCGGTGCCGAATCCGGGCAGCATCGCCGCCGGCCGGCGCGCCCTCGAGGCGGCGCGATCGGTTGGCGAGGACGACCTCTTCCTGGTGCTGCTGTCTGGGGGAGCGTCGGCCCTTCTCGCGGTACCGGCGGAGGGCCTGTCGCTGGCCGACAAGCAGACCACCACGCGCCGGCTGCTCGAAACCGGTGCCGACATCCATATGCTCAACGCCGTGCGCAAGCATCTGTCACAGACCAAGGGCGGACGCCTCGCGGCGGCATGCCAGGGCCGAACCCTCTGTTTGGCCGTGTCGGACGTCGTTGGCGACGATCTCTCGGTGATCGGCTCGGGGCCCACGGTGGCTGATCCCTCAACCTACGGCGACGCGCTGGCCGTGCTCGACCGATGCGGCGGACGAGAGGCCTTTCCGGCTCCTGCGGTCGCCGTGCTCGAAGACGGGCTGGCCGGCGGGCGTCCCGAGAGTCCGAAGCCCGGCGCTCCTGAACTGGCCCGCGCCGAGACGAGGGTCATTGGAAGCCGCGTGGCGGCGCTGACCGGCGCCCGGGCTCGCGCGGAGCGGCTCGGGCACCGCGTGGTAGTGCATGCGCACGACGTCGTCGGCGAAGCCCGGACGACGGCGGCGAGGCACTTCGAGCTGATACGCGCCCTGGATCAGTCGGAGCCAGGGCCAGTCTGCCTGTTGTCTGCCGGTGAGACCACCGTCACGGTCGCGGGCCGCGGGAAGGGAGGACGGAACCAGGAGTTCGCGCTGGCTCTCGCGCGTCCGCTGGCGAGCCTCCGCCGGGACGTCGTGGTCGCGAGCGTCGGCACCGACGGCATCGACGGCCCCACCGACGCAGCAGGCGCAGTGGTGGACAACGCCACGATGGCACGGGCCGCGCGGGCCGGGCTCGATTCACCGGAGCGGTTCCTCGCCGACAACGATGCCTACGCGTTTCTTGCCGCGAGCGGTGACCTGATCATCACGGGACCGACGGACACGAATGTCGGTGATGTCCAGATTGTCCTCCTTGGAGCTCGAGACTCATGAAGCGAATCCTCCTGGCCGCAATCGGGATGGCAGCCGCACTACTGCTCGCCGTTCTCGGGGGATGGATGTGGGGCACGGCGGGGAGCCGCGAGGCCACGTCGGCGCTTGCCGACTCGGGCTATCGGCTGCATGCGGCGCTCGCGCGCGGGCACCTGCTCGAGGCCCGGGTCCACCTCTTCGAAGTGAACTTCGGCAACGCGGTGCGCAGCCTCGAAGCGGCGCGCGCCGATCTGGAGACCCTCGCCCCCAACATCGAGCGGGAGCGCGGTCAGGACGTCGCGCGGGCTATTCGCAAGGCCATCGAGCTGGCGGCAGAGGCCCAGCGCCTGGCCGGCCTGCTCGATCAGGCTGCTCATTCGAGAACCGCCGACGCGATTCGCCTCCTCAACGGCTTGTAGAGGGGAAACCGCGCCTGACCAGAGACGACCTTCTCGAGGCGTTTGCGCACCGCATCACCCGTCCCACCTCCGCGCGCGAGCTGATGCAGACCCTCAAGGTCCCGCGCGAGGCCCGGGCGAGCTTCCGCCGGCTGCTGCGATCGCTGGTGACCGACGGCGATCTCGTTCAGATCCGCGGGCATCGCTTCGGCCTGCCCGGAAAGATGGATCTTGTCGTCGGCCGTCTCCAGATGCATCGCGACGGGTACGGGTTCGTCGTGCCCGAGCATGCGGACGGGGCTGGCGACGTCTTCGTCTCGCCCGCGCAGCTCAGGGAGGCGATGCACGGCGATCGCGTGGTTGCCCGTGTCGAGCATCGGAGGGAAGAGGGCCGCCGGGAGGGCCGCGTCTTGAGGATCCTCGAACGCGGCTCCGAGCGAATCGTGGGACGGTTCGAGGTGGACGGCAGTGGCCTCGGTTACGTCGTGCCGCACGACCGCCGCCTGCCCCACGACGTGCACGTGCCCCGGGGCGAGCATGGCCAGGCGACGCCCGGCGACATGGTTGAGCTCGCGATCACCCGCTGGCCGACGGCGACCAGAGGCCCGATCGGGCGGGTCACCGAGGTGTTCGGGCCGCTGGAGACGCCTGGCGTCGATGTGCGGGTGATCCTGGCGAAGCACGGGATCGTGGACACCCACGGCGATGCGGCGCTGCACGAGGCGGCGCGCCTGGGTGCGCAGGTGCGCGACGCCGACCTCCTCGGGCGCACCGACTTCCGGGAATGGCCGACCATCACGATTGACGGCGAACACGCGCGGGACTTCGACGACGCGATCACGCTGGAGCGGCTGCCCAGCGGGCACTTCTGGCTGGGCGTCCACATCGCCGACGTCGCCCACTACGTCCCGGAGGGCAGCGCGCTCGATCGGGAGGCGTACGAGCGCGGGACATCGGTGTATTTCCCCGAACGTGCCGTCCACATGTTCCCGGCCGGACTGGCGACCGGGTTGTGCAGCCTGAACCCCATGGCCGACCGGCTGGTGCAGTCCTGCCTGATGGAGTTCGACCGCCACGGAACGCTCGTCCGCCACGAGTTCCACGACGGCGTGATTCGCAGCGACGCGAGGATGACCTACACGGTCGTCAACGCGATTCTGGCCGATCGTGACGCTGCCCTGATCGACCGGTACCGGGCGTTTGTCCCGCTCCTTGACTGCATGCACGATCTCTTCCTCTTGCTCCACCGGCGGCGCGAGCGGCGCGGGTCGATTGACTTCGACCTGCCGGAGCCGGAGATCGTGCTCGACGCCGGCGGGCTGGTCGAAGCCATTCTGCCGGCCGAACGCAATGTGGCCCACCGCCTGATCGAGGAGTTCATGCTGGTGGCCAACGAGACCGTCGCCACGTATCTCGAAGCGCAGGAGAGCCCGGCGGTCTTCCGCACGCACGAAGCGCCCGACCCGGTCAAGGTCGCGGAATTCGACCAATTCGTGTCGAGCCTTGGCTTCCGCCTCAACGCCGGTTCGGGCGGCCCGGCCCCGCGCGACTTCCAGCGCCTCGTCGAACGCATTCGCGGGACGCCGGTCGAACGACCCGTTGCCTTCCTGCTGCTCCGCACCATGCAGCAGGCCAGGTACGAGGCGGTGAATCGGGGACACTTCGGCTTGGCGACGGCCAGCTACACTCATTTCACCTCGCCGATTCGGCGGTACCCGGACCTCGTCGTCCACCGGCTGCTTCGGCTGACACGCCGCGCGGGCCTGACGGCAGAGCTCAAGGACCGGCTCGATCGCGAGCTGCCCGAATCCGCCCGCCACGCGTCCGAACGGGAGCGGCGGGCGATGGAGGCCGAGCGGGAAGTCGTGCACTGGAAGAAGGTCCGCTTCATGGCCGACAAGGTGGGCGACGAGTTCGACGGCTACGTGACGGGCGTCACGGCGTTCGGCGTGTTCGTGCAGCTCACCGAGCACTTCGTCGAAGGCCTGGTCCACGTCTCGACGATGGGGGACGACTACTACCGCTACTTGGAGCACCTCCACGCGCTCAAGGGCGAACACACGGGCACGATCTACCGCCTGGGCGACCGGGTCCGGGTGCAGGTCGTGCGGGTCGACCTCGAACGCCGCCTGATCGACCTGGGACTGGTCGAGGTGCTCGACGCGGTGCGCGCTGCACGGGGCGGGCCGAGCCGGCCGCGGGTGAGGGCCCGCCCGCCGGGCCGGCCAGGGCCGCCCGTCGCCAGGCGTCGCACTCGCGCGCGCCCACCCCGGCGCCGGCGTTGAGATACGCTGTAGGTCATGAAGCACGTCGTCGTCGGCACCGCGGGCCACATCGATCACGGCAAGAGCGCGCTGGTGCTCGCGCTGACGGGAACCGACCCAGACAGGCTCAAGGAAGAGAAAGCCCGGGGAATCACGATCGATCTCGGGTTCGCGCACTGGACGACGCCAGACCTGAACATGGCCTTCGTCGACGTGCCCGGCCACGAGCGGTTCGTGCGGAACATGCTCGCCGGCGCCGGCGGCGTCGACGCGGTCATTCTCGTCGTCGCCTGCGATGAGTCGGTCATGCCGCAGACTCGCGAGCACTTCGAGATCTGCCGGCTGCTGCAGCTTCGCCGGGGCCTGATCGCGCTGACGAAGGCCGACCTGGTCGACGAGGACATCATCGGGCTGGTCTCGCTGGAGGTGCGCGAACTGGTCCGCGGTTCGTTTCTCGAGACCGCCCCGATCATCCCCGTCTCCTCCCGGACCGGAGCGGGACTCGACGAGGTCCGGGACGCACTGCGGCAGCTTGGGCGGGACGTCGCCGGACGGTCCGCGGATGGGCCCGCCCGCCTGCCAATCGATCGAGTATTCACCATGAAGGGATTCGGTACCGTAGTGACCGGCACACTGGTCGCCGGGCGACTGGGCGTCGACGATGACGTCGTGCTGCTCCCCGGCGACCGACCCGTGAAGGTGAGGGGCGTGCAGGTCCACGGCGAACGCGTGCAGGCCGCGGTGGCCGGACAGCGGGCGGCGGTCAACCTCGGCGGCCTCGACGTGACCGACGTCGCACGAGGAGACGTGCTCGCAACCCCTGGCTCCATGCAGACGACACGCGTCCTGGACGCGCGAATCGAGGTACTTTCGTCGGTGCGGCCCGTGCGGCACGGGGCGCGCATCCGGTTCCACCAGGGCACGGCCGAGGTGATGGGCCGACTGGCGATCGCCGGACTCGCGTCCGGCGGCGA
>JBFMFH010000032.1:0-18827 GCA_040752275.1 Acidobacteriota bacterium | reverse complement strand
GTTGCTCCTCCCTCACATACCGGGAGTATGCTCAGTCGTCGCGCCTGGCCAGCCGGGCGCCGCGCTCCGGGACTTCTGCAAGGCATCACGGTTCCAGGGCACTCGATCAGAACTGATCGCAGGCCCGGTATGCGTCGATCACGGCGCGCTCGCCCTCGATTCCCGCCTTGCTCTGGCCGTGTTCCATGCACAGGACTCCCTGGTAGCCCCGGTCATGGATGAACTTGAAGACGTTGCGGTAGTTGATTTCGCCGCTCGTGGGCTCCTTGCGCCCCGGATTGTCGCCGATGTGGAAGGCGGCGATCTCATCCCAGGCCGCCTCGATGTTCGGAATGAGATTCCCCTCGGTGATCTGCTGGTGGTAGATGTCGTTCACGATCTTGCATGACGGGCTGTCGACAGCCTTGCAGATCTGGTAGGCCTGGGGAATCTTCGTCAAGAACAGGCCAGGGTGGTTCTTCGGGTTGAGCGGCTCGAGGACGAGAACCAGGCCGACCGGCTGGCAGACCTCCATGCACGCCCGCAGGTTGTCGACGACGTTGGCGGTCTGGTAGTCCCAGGCGAGGCTCTCGTCGAACCGGCCCGGCACAACAAGGGCGTGGCGGCACCCGATGCGCTTCATCGTCGCGACGCCCTCGTGCATCTTCTTGAGAATGGCGTCCCTGGCCTCCCTGTCGCGAAGCACGAAGCTCTTCTTGCCGAACTCGGCCAGCAGGACGAAGGGACCCAGCTTCATGCCGCGCTTTGCCAGCTCGCCGGCGATAAGGTCCTGCCGGTCCGGCGGCCGGCTCATGATGCCGTTGTCGAACATCGCCGTGAACCCCTGATCGGCCGCGAATTGTATCTGGGCCACCAGATCGGAACCGGCGTGGGCCTTGAACTGGCCGAAGCTCGGGGCATAGTGGAGGCGGAAGCGCCGGCCGGTCCCGGCGGCTGATGGCGCAGCGGCCTGACGGGAGCTTCCGGCCACGGGTGTCACGGCGAACAGGGCCGCGGTAGCAAGACTCCGGGCGACGAATTCCCTGCGTTTCACGGGATGCCACCTCCTGGCGTGCGCGGGGCTGCGATACTCGTCCCGAATACTACGGGCGGGGGAGGGCGACGTCAATGGCAGGCGATTGGCGACGGGCGATAGGCGACAGGTGACGGGCCTGGCTCAATCCTTCCGATCGTACATGTGATGGACGACGGACCGGGTTCGCCGGTCGTGCCACTCGGGCAACCCGGGACTGGGAACATCCACAACTGGTCCCCAATCCCCGGTCCCCGGTCCCTGTTCTCCTATCGCATGCGCACCCGACTCTGCTCGCGCATGAACTGCTGCACGTAGTACGGGCCGCCGGTGCCGCGGCCGCTGAGGCCGCTCGCCTTCCAGCCGACGAACGGGTTGATCCCCGGCCAGGCACCCGTCGTAGCGCCCGCCCGGCGGTTGGCGTAGGTGACGCCGGCGTGGATCTCGTCGAAGAACCTGTCGACCTCGGTGACGTCCTCGCTGAAGATGCCCGCCGTCAGCCCGTACTCGGACCGGTTCGACCAGTCGATGGCCTCGTCCAGATCGTGGACATCGGTCAGGACGAGAAGAGGCACGAACAGCTCTTCGAAGAACAACGGGTGGTCCTTGGGCAGGCCGTCGATGATCGTCGGCTCGACGAAGTACCCGTGCTCGTAGGGCGCACCCGCCATCCGCCGACCGCCGACGAGGATCCTGCCGCCGTCACGCCTGGCCCGATCGATGGCGCGGAGGTAAGTGTCCACGGCGCCTTGATTGATGACCGGACCCATGTACACGTTGCGGTCGAGGGGGTCGCCTATCGTGATCGCCCTCGTCTTCTCGACGAGCGCCTCGACGAACGCCTTCCGGACGTTGCGGTGGATGTAGGTCCGGGAGCAGGCCGAGCATTTCTGGCCCTGATTGCCGAAGGCCGACCGGTAGACGCCGTCCGCGGCCTTGTCGAGATCCGCCGACGGCATGACGATCGCGGGGTTCTTGCCGCCCGTCTCGATCACGAGCGGGCGGGGAATCGGCCGATTGGCGTCGTTGCGAACCAGCTGGAACCCGATGTCGCGCGACCCGGTGAACACGATGCCGTCCACCCCATGGTTCTCGATGAGCTCCTGGCCGACGGTGCCGCCGCCGCCGGTGACGAAGTTGAACACGCCGTGAGGCAGTCCGGCTTCGTGCACGATCTCGGCCAGCCGCAAGCCCATGTACGGCGTGTCACTGGCGGGCTTGAACACCACGGTGTTGCCGGCCACCAGGGCTCCCCCGGCGGGCCCGGCCGCGAGCGCGAGCGGGAAGTTGAAGGGCGAAATGACCGCCCAGACGCCGTAGGGCCTGAGGAGGCTGACATTGTCCTCGTCCGGCCCGAGGGTGTTCATCGGCTTTTCGAAGCCCCCGTTTTCCTCCATCTGATCGCAGTAGTAGGCGATGAGGTCGGCTGACTCCTCGACATCGCCCAGGCACTCGAGGCGCGTCTTACCGGCCTCGAAGCCCATCAGCACCGACAACTCGCTTCGGTGGTCGCGGATGAGGTCGGCGACCTTCCGCAGCAACCGGACGCGTTGCTGCCACGGCGTGCGGCTCCAGGAGGGAAAGGCGGCTCGGGCGGCGTTGATGGCGTCCTTGACGTGGCCCTGGGTGCCCTTCGCGAAGTGACCGAGCAGGGTGCGCGTGTCGATGGGACTCGTGTCCCTGAACGTCTCGGCGGTCGTCACCTGGCGGCCGTTGATCCACATCGGGTGGGTCTGGCCGAATCGCGACCGGACACGCTCGACCTCCGCGTCCAGGGACTTGTGCAACTCCTCGAGCTGGTCGCCGCTCATGGTGGCGTAGGTGATCTTGACGGGCGGCTTCGTCGCTTCCGCGGACATGCTGCGTCTCGCTCCTGTTGGGACGGTTGGGTTGGGGAGAACCCCACAATTGTACTGCACATGCCCCTTAGAATCCCGCTGCGCCGATCGACTTCCGATCCACCTGCGTCGCGAACTTCTTCGCGAGGCCTTCGATGTCCGAAGCCTTGCCAATCAGAACGAACACGAGGTTGTCGAGGGGAAAGTACTGTGCGATCACCCGATTGACATCAGCCGTCGTGGCGGCGTCGATCCTCGCGTAGTACGTGTCGATTTCGCGTTCGTCGAGGCCGTCGGCGACGAGACCCGCCAGGAGTGCGGCCATCTGATTGCTCGTCTCGATGTCGGGCGGGAACTGGCCCTTGAGATACGCTTTCGCCGACCGCAGGTCCTCCTCGGAAATCCCCTTCTCGTGGAGCTGCTTCAGTGTCTGCAGCGTGAGGTCGAGCGCCTGCTCCGTCGTGGCATTCCGGGTGTACGAGTTGATGACGAACGGTCCTTTCGCCTTCCACTGAGCGAAGGACGACCCGGCCCCATAGGTCAGCCCGGACTTGATGCGCAGCGCGGTGTTGATCATCGACGTGAAGCGCCCGCCGAAGAGCGTGTTCGCAATCTCGATGACGACCCGGTCTGGATTGGTGCGGCTGATCCCGACGTTGCCCACACGGAAGTAGGTCTGTGTCGAATCGGGCTTGTCGACCAGCAGCAGCCTCCTGCCTCGCACGGGCGCCGCATCCGCCAGCTTGGCGGCCGGCGCCGGCTTTGCGGGCCACGCCCCGAACCGCGCCGACATCTCCCTCTCCATCTCCCTGGTGGAGAAGTCCCCGACGACCGCCATCACCGTCCCACCTGGCGTGTAGTGCGCCTCGTAGAATGCCACGACATCATCCCTGCTGATGCCGGCGAGAGACGTCTCGTCCCCGCCGGGCGGGCGGCCGTAGGGATGAGCGCCGTACAGATAGGCGTTGAAGTAGTTGCCGATCACGCCGGCCGCGCGGTCCTTGGCGGCCTTGATGCCGTCCACCCGCCGCTTGAGGAGCTTCGTCACTTCGTCGGCCGGGAAGGTCGGGTGAAGCAGGGCGTCGGCGATCAGGTCGAGACCCTTGGCGAGGTCCTTCTTCATGAACTCGCCCGATGCGCTCGTGTAGTCGGTCGCAACACCGGTGCCGAAGAAGCCCCCGACGAAGTCAAGCTCCTCGGAGAACTGGTCGGCCGTGCGGGTGGCGGTGCCCTGTCGCAGGAGGTCCGCGGTGAGCGACGCAACGCCCTCCTTGCCGGCGGGGTCCACCACCGAGCCTGCACGCAGGCGGATACTCACGTTCACCATCGGCACCTCGTGCTGCTCCATCAGCAGCAGCGTGAGGCCGTTGGGCAGCACGACCTTCCTGTAGGGCGGCAACTTCAGCGCCGCGGGCTGGGCGAGCGCTGGGGGGGCCAGTGCGGTCAGGAGCAGGAGACAGACAGCGCGCGTGATGGGTTGGTTCATGTCGGGCCTCCTACTTCTTCTCCGGTTCCGTTTCGGGGACGAGCGTGGCGACCGTCCGGTTCGAGTCCGTGAAGTACGAACGCGTCACACGCTGGACGTCGCCTGCGGTGATCCTGGAGAAGTCATCGGCCGCGCTGAACAGCTTCTTGTAGTCGCCAAAGAACACCTCGTACGTGCCAATGGCATTGCTCCGCCCGCTGATCGTCCGGATCTGCCGGTAGAACCCGGAGATCAGCATGTTCTTTGCCTTCTCGAGCTCGAGATCGGTGACCGCCCCGGTCTTGATCCGATCGATCTCCTCGTAGACGGTCTTCTCGACAATTGCCGGATCCACGCCGGCCTTGGGCTGCACGGTGATGGCGAACAGCGTCGGATCGAATGCCCAGTCGGATCCGCCGCCGACACTCAAGGCCATCTGATCCCGATCGACGAGCCGGCGGTACATCCGCGAGCTCTGTCCCGAAAAGAGAATCGTCTCGAGAGCCTGGAGCGCGTAGTAGTCGGCGTGCGCCGTCTCGGGCACGTGCCATGCCATCATGACGATGGGCAACTGGGCGAACTTGCGAACGACAACGCGCCGCTCGCCCATCTGCTCGGGCTCCCTGGTTCTGACAGGCGGAGGCGGCGCTGCCGCAGGAATCGCCTCGAGGTGCTTTGCGGCGAGCGCGACGATCTCGTCGAGCGTCACGTCACCGCTCACGACCATGGTGGCGTTGGACGGAGAGTAGCCCATCTTGAAATGGCTCTTGAGGTCGTCCATCGTCCAGGCCTCGATGTCGGACATCCAACCGATGACCGGCCACTGGTAGGGATGGGCCGTGAAGGCGGCGGCCGAAAGCTGCTCGTTGAGGATGCCGAAGTTGTTGGCGTCGACGCCCTGGCGGCGTTCGGAGGCGATGACGCCGCGCTCGGACTCCACGATCTCCGGATCGAACGACAGGTTCTGGATCCGATCGGCCTCCAAATCGAAGATGAGATCGAGGGCCGATCGGGGGAACCAGTCCTGGTAGACCGTAACGTTCTCGCTCGTGTAGGCGTTGTTGGAGCCGCCGTTGGCCTCCATCACACGATCGAACTCCCCCGGGCCATACTTCTTCGCACCGTTGAACATCATGTGCTCGAAGAAGTGCGAGATTCCCGTGATGCCCGGCCGCTCGTTGCGCGACCCGACCCGGTAGAAGATGTAGAGCGCCACGTTCGGGATCGAGTGGTCCTCCTGGACGAGGATCCTCATCCCGTTCGCGAGCGTGTGTGTCTTCACCTCGAACCCCTGCCCGACGACAGGGGAGTCCGCCCCGAGAAACGCGACGACAGCCAGCAGTGCGATGAGTCTGTTCATGTTCACTCCGATCCCGAATCCCAGGGGCCGGATGCCCCGTCCCTGTGGGAATGACGCCACGCGCCGGAACTCCCGCGAGCGTACCCATTCTAAGATGCATTAAGATGCCTTCGATCATGCCGCGCGCTGCCGGTGCTGCCGCCCTCATCGTCCTCTGCGTCTTCATCACCGCCTCCTGCGCGACCGTGCCCACCTCTCGGATTGTCCCGGTCCCCGCTCCCGCACCGGCGCTGTCGCCCCAGGCACTGGCCGAGGCCTGGAACCGCGAGCACGTCTCGTGGGCGGTGCCGCCGCTCGTGCGCCACCAGGACGTTGACACGCGCCTGCGCGAGGTGCAATCGGCTTCGCCCGACCTGTTTCGCCTGGAGGAGGTCGGTCGTTCGGTGGAGGGCCGTTCGATCAACCATATCTGGTTTGGGCGCGGGCCATTCAAGGTGCTGCTGTGGTCGCAGATGCACGGTGACGAACCGACGGCGACCGCCGCCCTGTTCGACGTGTTCGAGTACGTGCGGCGGCATCGCGACGAGCCGCATGTCCGGCGAATGCTCGACACCCTCACGCTCCACGTGGTGCCGATGCTGAACCCGGATGGAGCCGAACGCTTCCAGCGCCGGAACGCCCAGGGAATCGACATCAACCGTGACGCCCTTCGGCTGCAGACGCCCGAAGGCCTGGCTCTCAAGGCCCTGCGCGACCGCCTGGGCGCATCAGTCGGCTTCAACCTCCACAACCAGAACTGGCGCACGTCGGCCGGCGAGACGCGGAAGCCCGCGACCATCTCGTTGCTGTCGGTGGCGTTCGACGAAGCGCGAACCGAGAATCCGGGCCGCGTCCTGACCAAGAAGATCTGCGCCGTCATCCGCGATGCCCTCGAACCACTCGCGCCCGGTCGCATCGGCCGTTACGACGACGAGTTCGAGGTGCGGGCGTTCGGCGACAACATCACGAAGTGGGGCACGAGCGTGGTTCTCATCGAAACCGGAGCGTGGCCTGCGGCGGAGCCGGACCCCTACCTGATCAGGCTCAACTTCGTCGCCCTCCTGACCGCCTTCGACGCCCTGGCAACCGGCCGCGTCCACCAGGCAGACCCGAAACGGTACGAGAGCCTCCCGACCAATGCGTCGAACGTGTTCTACATGCTGGTACGCAACGCCACCGTCGTGACCGGGACCGGCGTGGCGCCGTTCACGGCCGACATCGGCATCGTTGCCAACCGGCAGGTTCGGGAAGTTGACGGCGTGCGTCAGACACGCCTGGCTGCCCGCATCGAGGATCTGGGGGATCTCCATCCGATGGGGGGCCTCGAGGATATTGACGCGACCGGGCTCGTGGCGGCACCGCTCTTCGACCCGACGCTGAAGGCCGGGGATGTCGTCTGGCTTCCCGACTGGACCGTCAAGCCGGCCAGCCGGACCATCAGTGTGGGTGAGCCCGCGGCTCTCGTGCTCCTGCGACCGGGGGCAGGCGGCTCGTTTCGAGTCGTTCGGATCCTCTCCTGGTGACACCGACGCCAGACCTCATCTGTGATCCTGCCGAACACCCCCGTTCTAGAGCGGGTCTCATCCCGGAGTCCTCCCGGAGTCATCCCGGAGTCCCCTGTCTCCTCCGGCTGCAGGCCGCGGCCCTACTCATCCGTGATCCTCGATCTTGCGCCCGTTTTCGACGAATCCCGAATCCCAAATCCCGAGTCCCGACTGCCGCGGGATCACATCCTCGTCCACTCCGGCCGCAGGCCGCGGCCCCACTCAATCCCGTTCGCTGGAAGGGAGGGCGACACAGGCCAGCTCCAGATTAGAATGTGGCGGCTCACTCTCCAGGAGATCCGCCATGCCACTACGGCTCATCGCGTGCGCCGGTGCGTTGTCGTTGTTGGCCGGGTCAGTGCTCACATCAGCAGACGGCGGGCCTCAGGCGGACCCGCGTGCGACGCTCACCGTCGGGACCGCAACCGCATCCCGGGGCCAGACAGCAACGGGCGTCATCCCGATTCCCCCCGGATCCGACCCCGGCACGAACATCCCCGTGGCCATCGTCCACGGCGCCGGGCCGGGGCCGGTGCTAGCCCTCGTCGCGGGCGCCCACGGCACCGAGTATGCGTCGATCATCGCCCTCGAACAGCTGATCGGCGGCCTCGACGCGGCGATGATCTCAGGGTCACTCATCATCGTTCCGCTGGTCAACGTCGCATCATTCGAGCAAAAGACCGCGCACGTGAACCCGGTGGACGGAAAGAACATGAACCGCACCTACCCTGGCAGCGCGGACGGTACGCAGAGCGACCGCGCCGCGCTGGCCATCACCAAGGAGGTCGTGGATCAGTGCGACCACCTGATCGACCTCCATGGTGGCGATCTCGACGAGAGCCTCAGGCCGTACACCTACTGGACCGTGACAGGCGATCGCCGGCAGGACGCCATCTCCCGCGAGATGGCGCTGGCCTTCGGCTTGGACCACATCATCATCTCGACGGATCGGCCGCGCGACCCGAATGCGTCGCGCTACCTCGAGAACACCGCGACGCTTCGTGGCAAACCCTCGCTCACCGCAGAGGCCGGACATGCCGGCCGCACCGACCCCGATGATGTCACCGCGCTTGTGGACGGCTGTCTCAATGTCATGCGCTACCTGCGGATCCTGCCGGGTGCGCCGAGCTTGATCGAGCATCCGGTCTGGATCGAAGCAACCGCGAGCGTGACCAGCGAGCAAACCGGGATCTTCTATCCGCTCGTGAGGCGAGGATCGTACGTGCAGGAAGGGATGAGGATCGGCTATGTCACCGACTACGTCGGCAAGGTCATCTTCGAGGCTGGCGCCCCGGCATCCGGAGTCGTGCTTTACGTCCGCGCGGTGCCTTCGATGACGAAGGGCGAGACTATCGCGAGTGTCGGGATCGTCAAGCGATGAACCCGCCCTGGGTGTTCACCCCGGCCCGAGCCCTCTCCCCAGTGTCCCGGCCTTCGCCGGAATGACGGGACACGCGCCCGACGCATCGGCCATAATGGGGGGTACTCGAGCACGCGACTGATGCCCTGTCCCCAGTGCGGCAGCACCCTGCCGACACGAGCAGGTCTCTGCGTATCCTGCGGCGCCGCGCTGCCGGCGGGGGACCAGACCGTCCTGCCAGGTGCCGACGTCGGCGATCGGACTGTCCTTCCCGGCGGTTCGGACCCCTCCGGCGGCAGCGGTGACACGTTTGGCCAGCCCAGGCAGGCGTCGGATCCCGGCGCCACGATGCTGCCGCGGACCCCGGTTCCCGAGGGGATCACGGTGAAGCCCGGCACACCCGTGCCTGCGGGGCCCCGCAGCGGGCCTGGCCTCGTACGGGGGCAGGGGAGTGGCGTGCTGGCTGTCGGCCAGCCGTTCGGCAGCCGGTACCAGATTCTCAAGGTGCTCGGCGAGGGCGGGATGGGCGCCGTCTACCAGGCGTGGGACGAGGAGCTTGGCGTGGCCGTCGCGCTCAAGGTCATCCGTCCAGAAGTGCTGAGCGACCCCGCCCAGGCGCAGGAACTCGAGCGGCGCTTCAAGCGTGAGCTGCTTCTCGCCCGCCAGGTCACCCACAAGAATGTCGTCCGCATTCATGATCTGGGCGAGGTCGATGGCGTCAAGTACATCACGATGACCTTCGTCCAGGGCGATGACCTGGCCTCCGCGCTGCGGAAGGAAGGAAAGCTGCCGGTCCCGAAGGTGCTGGCCACCGCGCGCCAGATCGTGTCCGGTCTCCAGGCTGCGCATGAGGCCGGCGTCGTTCACCGCGATCTGAAACCAGCCAACATCATGATCGACGCCGACGGCAGCGCGCTGATCATGGACTTCGGGATTGCCCTCTCGTCCGGGCGGCCGGAACTGGCGCGTATTGCTTCGACTCGCAAGTACGACCACGATTCGTCTCCGCCGAACGTGGTCGGACATGCTCGCTTGGCGCCCAGCCAGGACGATCCCGGGTCGAAGGTCCAACCTGCGGGCGATGAGGCCTCGACCATCCTCGGCGCGACTCCTCCACCCGTCCTGATGCGCTCGACCGGGAGCGGGACGATCCTGAGCACGCGTTCCGGCGGGATTGTCGGCACGCTGGAGTACATGGCGCCCGAACAGGCACGCGGGCAGCCGGTGGATCAACGCGCGGACATCTATGCCTTCGGTCTCATCCTGTCGGATCTGCTGGCCGGTCCGCGTCACGCGAGACCAGGATCGACGCCGTGGGAGACGCTGACCGACCGCATCACGACGGCGCCCGTGCCGATGCGTGACCGGGGGGCCGACATTCCCGAGGCGCTCGACGCCATCGTTACCAAGTGCGTTCAACTGGATCCGGCAGACCGCTACCAGAAGACGGTTGAGCTCGCGGACGCGCTGGCACGCCTGGACGACGGCGGGAACCCTGTTCCTGAGCCCGTGGTGAAGCGGTTCACGCCGCGCCTGATTGCGGCGGCTGCGGCACTCGTCGCGATCCTGGTCGGGGGCACCTACTTCGTCGCGCGCGGGCCGGGCGAGCCTCCGCCTCCGCCAGAGCCCATGTCGGTGCTCATCGCGGACTTCACGAACAACACCCAGGATCCCGTCTTCGACGGTCTCCTCGAACAGGCCTTGGCCGTTGGCGTCGAGGGCGCGTCATTCCTCTCCGCGTATCCCCGCCGGGACGCCCTGCGCCTGGCAGGCCAGTTGACGGAAGATGGCAAGCTGGACGTTGCGACCGCTGCGTTGATCGCGCTTCGCGAGGGTGTGGATCGCGTCATCTCCGGCGCGATCAGCAAGAACGGCGGTCAGTTCCGCCTGGATGTCAGACTGCTCGACCCCTCGGAGACTGCCGGCACGCAGGTCGTCCTCGACTGGAATGCGCGGGCGGAGAACCGCGACGCGGTACTGCCCGCGGTTGCCCGCCTGGCGACACGCGTCCGCGAAGGGCTCGGCGACTCGGCGGCTGACAATGACGCGACACGTGACGAAGAGAGCTTCACTGCCGCGTCACTCGACGCGGCGCGAGCCTACACGACGGCGCAGGAACTCCAGTGGGCCGGGAAGTACCAGGACGCCTTCGATGAATACAGACGCGCGACCGAACTCGATCCGGCCATGGGTCGTGCCTTTGCCGGCCTGGGCGCCGTGGCGAGCAGCCTCGGACGCCTCGCCGAGGCTGAGGAGTACTACAAACAGGCGCTCGCCAGACTCAGCCGCATGACCGACCGGGAGAAGTACCGGACGCGGGGCGGCTACTACCTCCTGACCCGCAATGCCGGCAAGGCGCGCGAGGAAATGCAGGCGCTCGTGCGGCAGTACCCGGCCGACAGCGCGGGCCTGATCAACCTGGCCCTGGCCGAGTTCTACCACCGAGACATGGCGAGAGCCGTCGAGCTGGGGAAGCAGGCGTCGGCCCTTCTGCCCGGGAACGTCCTGCGCAAGAACAATACGGCACTCTTCGCCATGTACGCAGGCGACTTCGAGCTGGCCGAGAAGGAGGCCGCTGGCGTCCTGGAGATCAACAGCGGCTTCGCCAAGGCCTACGTCGCCATCGCGATGGCGCAGCTCGCGACGGGACGCCCGGCCGAAGCCGACAAGACATGGCGGCGGCTCGATCCGCTGCCGGGCTCGGCCAAGTGGTTCGAAGCCCTCGGACGGGCGGACTTGGCCTTGTACCAGGGGCGCATCGCGGAGGCCGCTGCTCTCCTCGAGACTGCGCTCGAAGCAGAGCCGGACGTTTCGCGGCAATCGCGGCTGATTGTGACGCTCGCGGAGGTGCGGAACCTCCAGGGGCGCAAGCGGGATGCTGCGACTCTGGCCAGACAGGCCATCGCGAAGGGCGGAGACGAGGGAATCGTCTTCTTCGCCGGCCGCGAGCTGGCGAAGGCGGGTCAGGCGAAGGAGGCGTTCGAGATCGTCCGCCGGCTCCTGCAGCGCCTCGACGCCGAGTCGCTCGCGAACGCGCGCGTGCTCGAAGGCGAGATCGCACTCGAGGAGGACGACCCGAGAAAGGCCATCGAGCGATTCAAGACCGCCCAGCAGTTCGCCGACTCATGGCTGGGCCGCTTCGGCCTCGGGCGCGCCTACCTCGCTGCAGGTGCAGTGGCGGAGTCCGATTCCGAGTTCGACCTGTGCCAGAAGCGTCGCGGTGAGGCCGCGGCAGTACTGCTCGACGATGTGCCGACGTATCGGATGTTCGCGCCGGTGCTCTACTACCAGGGGCGCGTCCGACAGGAACTCGGCAGCCCCGACGCGGCCACGGTCTACGAGGCGTTTGTCGCGCTCAAGCAGGGCGGCGACGAGCAGGGCCTCGTGGCCGACGCCCGCGCTCGCCTCGGTACCCCCAAGAAATAGAGATCCCTGCAGTCGTCGAAGCGCCAGGGCCTCCCTCTACTTGCACCGCAACGCGACCTGGTCCAGGAACGATCCCTGCCGGCCTTGGATGCCTGCGGCAGCCTGGCCGGGTGAGCAGCTCAACGTGAACGAGAACCCGGGGCCGTAGACCGGACCCAGAGTCACCGGTCCTGTGCCGTTGGGGGTGCTGCAGATGACGCCGAGGTACCCGACGACGGAACTGCCGGCGAACGGCAGCGCCGCACCGGACATAGCCGTCATGACCTTGCCGGCCGGGCACGTCAGTGCGGAGCCGTAGTTGGTATCGACGCCGGCGATCGGCGCGCCGGTCGTCCCTGCCAGACTGGCAGGACCGGAAACCACGCCCCCGCTGATCGGGCTGCACCACACCTCCGTCACGACGGCCGCGCCCACTGGGGCCCACGAGGTGCTGTAGCTGCCCTTGAGTGCGGTAATCACGCTGCCCGCGGGACAGTCAATGGGCCCGAAGAGGCCGCCCCCCGTGCCGCCGGCGGGAAGCGTTGTCGAGATGATGCCGCCCAGGGCGACCGACACCTGGAAGGCGCCGGAGTTGTCACCGAAGAAGCTGTCGTTGATTGCGAGCTGGACGATGCCAGCGGTGGCCGCAGTCAGCTCCGTCGGACCGGCCCCCACCGCCTGCCACGGCCCGGTGCCAATCCTCGCGACGAGAGACATCGCAGGAAGGGCGGGTGAGAGGAACGACGGATCGGTGCCGGTCCCGGACCCGCTCGGACCATTCGGGAAGCCGATGCCCGTGCTGATCGAGCCGCTGGCCGAAATCGTGACCTTGCCGCCGATTGCCACCACCGCGATGTCGATGGGCTCGCCGCCCCCGGCAGCCGCCGCACCACCACCGAAGTTGACGTTGATCGCGCCGCCGGCGGTGGCCGGGACGCCAGTTGCCAGCGCCACGACCCTGGTGCATGCCGAGAACTCGGACGTGTTGCCATTGGCGTCGGTGGCCGTGGCCGTGATGTACTCGCCCACGAGGGCGAGCGCGCTCAGCACCGCGGTTCCAGAAACATCGCCGCTCCCGTTGGTGACCACCGCCGTCGACCCAAGGGACTGCTGGCCCTCTCCGGAGCCACTCGGGTCGCACGACGGGCTGCTGAAGAACTCCAGCGCGTATGTCTGACCGGGTTGGCTGTTGAACGCAAAGTCGACGCGGGTCGTCGGTCCCGGGTCGCTGGTTGCGTTGCTGAGGACCGGGTAGTTCTGCGATCCGTTGCCCCCGGCGTCGCCGTCGCCTGCGTCGTTGGCGTTGACGCCGTCCGGCCAGAACGGGGAGGCCGGCAGCACCGAGTGATTCAGGTCGACGCCCAGGCCGCCGTTGGCCGAGATCTGATTCCCCTGAACCGTCACGCCCGACGAACTGAATCCCACATTTACGCCGGCCGATCCGTTGGACGTGATGACATTGGCATCCCCGATCGCAGGCCCGCCAATCAGGACACGGGCGGTGGATCCGAGGAGGCCGATGCCAATCCCGGCGTTCGAACGAATCGTGTTCCCGGCGATGTCGAGGGCGGCCGAGTCCTGAACCCAGATGGCGCCGCCCCCGGCGTGATTGTGTTCGATCGTGTTGCCGCGAATGGCTGCGCTGCCACTCCCGGTCCAGATGCCGGTCTGGTTGTCCGCGATCACGTTGCCCGCCCCCGGCGTCGCGCCGCCGACCATCGTGCCACTCGCCGCACCCGTCAGCGAGATGCCTGAGTAGCAGCAGGAGGTCGGACCGTATCCGTTGCCGAGGCCGACGGCGCCGCCGCTCGCGTCGGTGCCGATGAAGTTGCCCTGAATGACCGTGCCGGCCGGGGCCCCGCCCAGGATGATCCCGTTGCCGCGGTTGCCGGAGATGAGATTGCCCTCGCCAGCGTTCACGCCGCCGATGACTGCCCCATCCGTGTCGTCGACCCGAATGCCGTCGAGGTTCCCCCTCACGGCGGTCCCCGCCGTGTTGGTGCCGATCCGGTTCGCCTGGATCTTCGGTGCCGCGGCCAGCACGACCGACCCGCCGACGTGGACGCCGGTCCCACCGGCGTTGCCGGCGATGACATTGCCCGCGCCCGGTGCGCCAACGACGGTGCCCGGCGCATTCACGGTCCGAACGCCCCCCGCACCGTTGCCGAGGGCCGCGTCCGACGTGTCCAGCCCGATCGTGTTGCCGAGAATCAACGTGTTCGTCGGTGCGCCGGCGCCCGTGTTCTCCAGGTTGACTCCCCATCCCGTGTTGCCCGAGATGAAGTTGCCCTGGATGATCGTGTTCACGACCAGGTTGTAGGCCGAGACGCCCTGAGTGTTCGGGATCGCCCCTGTTCCGGCGGCGCTCAACCCGATGAAGTTGCCGCGGATGTCGGTCCCGGTGCCGCCGCGCAGGAGCACGCCGACGCTGTTGCCCGAGATGACATTGCGTGCCCCGGTGATGGCGCCGCCGATGGTCGTTCCCGTCGCGGCGTCAATGAGAATGCCTGACGCGTTGCCGAGCGCAGCCGCGCCGTTGTTGCCGATCAAATTGCCCTCGATGCGGTTGGCGCTCCCGCTGGCGAGCCAGATGCCCTGATCCTGCGTCGCGCCGCCGATCGTGTTGCCCTCGCCGGGCAGCGTGCCGCCGATCACGTTCGACGACGACTCGACCATGATGCCGGTGTAGTTGCCGGCACTCTTGCCGAAGTGGCTCGTCTGGACTGTGTGACCGCCACCGCCGCCCAGCACGACGGCAGCCGCGGTGTAGAGGGGGCCGGCGATGAAGCCGTTGAACTCGAGACCGCGCAGAGCGGAGCCGGCTCCGGCCAGATTGAGCCCGACGCTGTCCGGCGGCATGTTCGCCCCGGAGATCTGGACGACCGGCTGCCCCGCACCGAGCGCGTAGTGCGGGTCGGTGGTAGCGTCGATAATCACGCCGCCACCGACGGGCGGCAGAGGCACCGACGGGGCAATCACGTGCGGGGCGGGCTCCGCGATGTCGAAGGTGATGGTATGGCCAGCCGTGGCCGAATCGATGGCCTTCCTCAGCATCCCACACGTGGGAAGGAGCGGGCTGTCGGCAATCGTCGTGACCACGAGCGGATCGCAGGGGGATGTGACGTCGAATGGGTCCGACACCGCGGGGAGCGCCGTGCCCGATGTGGCCGCGAGCGTGAAGCCGGTGCCTTCCGAGTCGATGACGATGGCCGGGAAGGTGGCGATGCCGAGCGCATCGGTCGTGGCGATGGCGCCAATGAGCGACGCGTTGGCCGGGTTGGTGGCCAGGTAGAGCGTCACGTTCCAGTTCGGCAGCAGGGCCCCGTACTGGTCGAGCACCTGCACCTGCACCGCCGGCGTCATGGGCGAACCGGCCTGGACTCCGGACGGCTGCGTCACGTATGAGAGCGCCAGCGGCGTCGGTGTCTGCGCCGGGGGCACGCTTTCGGTCAGCGGCGTCACCACCGGTGGCTGAGGCGGCGCTTCGCCCGGGGGAACGGCAGCCACGTCCTCGGTATCCACACTCTGCTGCTGGACCACCGGCGTCACGGAACCCAGCGACGTCTCGGTGGTTGGCAGGAAGATCCTGTCGATCGACGAATTCGAAGGCGTCGTGCCGTCCTGATCGGGAACCCCGACGTTGTCGCCATCGGCGTCGCGGATCCGAAGCGTGATCTTGGCCGTTTCGCCCGGCGCAAGCCAGAGGGTCGCGTTCTCGGCTGACGGGTCGTTCTGTGGAGTCAACTGGTCGCCAGGGAGGACGAACCTCGGGTTCGCGACGTTCGCCACGAGTACGTTCTGGGACTGCACGCCGAGCTCACAGCTGGTCGTCCCCGCCGGGGTCAACACCGTCGCGGGCGTCGTGTAGACCTTGCGGAGAATCAACTGCGTGGCGATCGTGCACCCCGTCGTCTGGTCCGCCCCACAGAGCTTGTTCGTCTGCTGCGCCAGGAACAGATTCACATTGAAGGCCGCCGTCGTGTTCCCGTTGTTGGTCATCGTCCAGGTGACGTCAGTGAGCGTGGCGTTGGCGATGTCAGGATTGGCGATGTCCGGGTTGGCAATGTCCGGATTCGCGATGTCGGGATTGGCGATATCCGGGTTGGCGATGTCAGGATTGGCGATGTCCGGGTTGGCAATGTCCGGGTTCGCCACCTGGACGTTGGCGATGTCGGGATTGGCGATGTCGGGATTGGCGATGTCGGGATTGGCAATGTCCGGGTTGGCGATGTCCGGATTCGCGATATCGGGGTTGGCGATGTCGGGATTGGCGATGTCGGGGTTGGCGATGTCCGGATTCGCGATGTCGGGGTTGGCGATGTCGGGGTTGGCGATATCGGGGTTGTAGACCTCGGCATTCGCGATGTCGGGGTTGGCGATATCGGGATTGGCGATATCGGGATTGGCGATGTCGGGGTTGGCGATGTCCGGGTTCAGGATGATCGTGTCCGACAGCCCTCCTGCCGCAGGCGTCTGGCCGGCCGCATCGATCTCCACGACATCTATGCGCACCTGGGCGTCGGGGTCGGATGACGTCACGTAGACCGTACGCGCGGCCGTGGATCGATAGGGCGTCGTCACGTCGACCGAGGTGACCGTTGCATCGAACTGATCGAACGACGCTCGTCCTCCCGGCGGCTGGTTGGCCACCGTCAGCCGGAACGCCTTGGTCTCGTCGGTCGTGTTCTGCGCAAAGACGACGAATGCCCGCTGGAAGTCACTCCGGAGCGGCTTGCTGTTACCCGGCGACCCGACTACGAGCCCGGTCGTCAACCGGGCGGTGTAGATGTTCTGGTTCCGTGACCCGGTGTTCAGAGGGTCGCAGTTCGGCAAGGGCGCCGTCGGATCGAACCGGCTCGTGGTGCGGTAGGTAAGTGCGGTCGGTGCCGTGTAGTTGTTCCAGGGGTTCCCGTCGTGATCGGGATCGCTCGCGGGCTGGATGACATCCCGGTTGTCCGTCCACACGGCGTGGAAGACCGGTTTGGGGCCGTCGAGGTTGTACGTCCATCCGCCGCCCGGTGTCGGGATGAAGGCCGGCGCCACGGCCACGTCGACGTAGTCGCCCATGAAGGGCGCCGTCCCCTGCTTGAACATGGGCAGATTCGGCGGGTTGAACTGGAGCTGTCTCGGCCGGCCACTCACGTCCCATGCGAACAGGTAGTCCGACACCCGAATGGACGGCTCGAAGGCCGGCACTGTGCCCGGTGTCCCGAACGACGCGCGCAGGTCGAGAGTGCGCCGCTTGCGGGCATTCGCGGCGATCGCGCTCGCATCGTCAATCCACGGGCCGAAACTCAGCGAGATGTCATCGCGGAGGTCGTAGTAAACGAGGACGAGCTTCCCTCCCCCGAAGCTCAGAGACGGCATGATCTGGTGGCCCGCCTGGTTCTCGTTGGCGACCGCCACCGGCTGGGACCAGGAACGGCCGTCGGTCGATGTGACCATCACAATGCGGGCGTCGCCGTAGACTGAGTCCGGGCGAATCTGGCCGAAGCCACGCTCGGCCCACGCCAGATAGACACGGCCGGTCCCGTCGACCGTCATGGTCGCGTACATGTTCGTGCGGAAGGCGAGGAGGCCGTCGATGCCCGAGGTCGCCTGATCGAACTCGGCGACCTCCGACGAAGCGTCGGTCGCGCCCCTGAAACGCCGGTGCTCGAAGTAGCGGTCCGGATCGAGGCCCTTCTTCTTGCCCTTGCCGCTGGCCAGCGCGCGCGCAAGACCGGGATTCGAGAACTTGCGTCCCCCATCGCTCGACTGCACGACCACGAACCCATCTCCCGCGTCCGCGGCGGAGACACTGAAGCGCCGCCAGGCGGCGTAGACCGTCCCGTTGCGCGGGTCGATGGCGATGGTCGAGCCCTGATTGATGCGATCGGCGGGCCGGCTGATCCGAGTCGGGACAGTCCACGTCCGCCCGCAGTCGGACGAGCGGCTCAGCAGGATCTCGGACTTGAGGCCCTGCTGGTCCTCGGTGATCGAGGAGAACGCGACGTAGGCGTTGCCTGCAAGCACGCTCTGAACGGATCCACTTGGGCCGGCGGCCGGGATGCTGCAGGCTTTCGCTCCTCCCCGGGGAATGTCCACTGCCATCCAGGGCTTGTCATAGAACACCCGACCGGTCGACCTCGCCACAAGCGAGGCGCCGAGGTAGCGGATCGGATCGTTGCGGGATTCGTAGCCGGCCTCGCGGAACTTCGCCTCCCGGTTGTTGTCGTCGATGAAGCGTGCGACGAAGATGGCGTTCCGGCCACTCTCGCCGCGCTCGAAGATGAGACCCGCGTAGTAGAAGAGGCCGTTGGTGCCCGCTCGCACTACCGGATCGGCACCGGCCTGGTAGCCGTGGAGCGGAGACGCCATGCCTTCGGCCGAGGTGTCCTGGGGGTAGCCCGGCAGAAGCGTACTCTGCCAGCGCTGGCCCCCGTCGAAGGACTTGAAGAGCCCGAGCCACGCGTCGCCGGTCTCCTCGGCGCCGTCGACGAACGGGATGTCCACCGTGCGGTAGTCGTTCGCTCCGGCGAGCAGGTGCAGCGGGTTCCTCGTCGACGCCGCGATTGAAGGCTCGTTCTGCCGCTGCAGGTGTGGATCTCCGGTTGGCCATTGAGTCCCCGACACCATGTTCACGTTCCGGCCTGGCACCAACGTCTGCTGTGCCCGGGCCTGTGGGGGCCACCCGGCAGCCACTACGCCAGCAAGGAAGACCACGGTGAGAGCAAGGCGTGAGGGGCGTGCGAAGGTGGCAGCGACAAGACGGGCACGGTGGGTCATGGAGGCCTCCGCCGAACCGTTCGGCCTAGTGCCCTGGAACCGTGATGCCTCACACAATTCCCGGGCGGGGCATCCCGCCTGGCGGCGTTGCTCCTC
>JBFMFH010000031.1:0-23404 GCA_040752275.1 Acidobacteriota bacterium | reverse complement strand
CGCTGGACGCCGGCCGCCGCTCCGCGGACGAAACGCCGGCTGGGCCCCTTGTTCTTCGGCGCGTCTTGCAGACTTCCGCCTCCGCCCTTCCGGCTTCGGCGCGCCAAGGCCGCCGGCGCCCATGCCGGCCGACCGACCGGCGCTCTGCGGTCTCGGCAAGCGTGAGCGGGGCCGAGCGATGACCCCGCCAGCCTGGGGCAAGCCTGACGACGCCCAGTTGTCAGTAGGCCGCGACGCGTCTGATCCCAGCCAGGATCTTCTCGACGTTCGGCAGGTTGTGCTGCTCGAGTACGTTCGAGAACGGGCAGTGGGCATCTGGATAGGTCACGCGCAGCACCGGCGCATCGAGCCGATCGAACCGTTCTTCCATGATGAGCGCCGCGATCTCGGCCCCCAGGCCGAGCGTCTTGACGTCTTCGTGCACCACCAGCACGCGGTTCGTTCGTTCGAGCGATGCGAAGATCGTGTCCTTGTCGAGAGGCGAGAGCGTCCGCAGGTCAATCACCTCGACATCGACGCCCTCCTTCGCCGCCTGTTCCGCGGCGTCGAGGGCCTGGAAGAGCATCGCGCCGTAGGTCAGCAACGTCACGTCCCCGCCTTCGCGGCGGACCGCAGCCTGTCCGATCTCGACGATCTCGTCGCCCGCCGGCACCGGTCCCTTCACCCGCCGGTAGAGGTACTTGTGCTCGAGGTAGATCACCGGATTGTCGTCCCGGATGGCGGCCTTGAGCAAACCCTTGGCGTCCCAGGCCGTCGCCGGCGCCACCACCTTCAGCCCGGGACGGTGGACGAACCACGACTCGGGGTTCTGCGAGTGGTAGAGCCCTCCGGCGACGTTGCCGCCGACCGGCGCCCGCACGACCACGGGGCACGTCACGCGTCCGCCGTAACGGTACCGGAGCGTCGCCGCCTGGTTGACGATCTGGTCGAAACCGCAGCTGATGAAATCGCCGAACTGCATCTCGGCAACCGGCCGGTAGCCGCGCAGCGCCGCTCCGATGCTGACGCCGACGATGCACGACTCCGAGATCGGCGTATCGAGGCAGCGGTTCTCGCCGAATTCCTCCTGGAGCCCCTTCGTGATGCCGAAGGCCCCGCCGTACGCCCCGACGTCTTCGCCAAGGACGAATACTTTCGGATCGCGCCGCATCTCGTCGCCGAGCGCCTCCCGGATCGCGTCGAGGTACGTGACGTCGCTCATGTCTGTGCCGTTTGTCGCCCAGGGCTGTCTTCGACTTCGCTCAGGCCAGGGACGCCCTGGGCCTGACCCTGTCCCCTGTCACCGTACCGGAACCCGGTCGGCCAGCAAGGCCGACACGACCAATCTCATCTGTGATCCTGCCGAACACCCCGTTCTAGAGCGGGTCTCCTCCCGGAGTAGAGCGGGTCTCCTCCCGGAGTAGAGCGGGTCTCATCCCGGAGTCATCCCGGAGTCCCCTGTCTCCTCCGGCTGCAGGCCGCGGTGGGCGCCCGTCCGGCGCCACCCGCTCGGGATCACAGCCTCGTCTACTCCGACCGCAGGCCGCGGCAGGGCTCGTCTTCTGTCTTCTGTCTTCTGTCTTCTACCTATGCGTACAGATCCGAGACCGCCTCTTCCGGCGACGGATCCGGGCTGTCCTCGGCGAAGGCGACGGCCTCGTCGATTTCTGTCTTCACGCGTGCGTCGACTTGCTGCAGGTGCTCGTCGGCCAGGATCGAGCGGTGCCGCAAGTATGTGGTGAACGTCGTGATCGGATCGCGGCTCTTCCACATCGCGAGCTCCTCGTCGGTCCGGTAGAAGGCCGGGTCGTGCTCCGAGTGGCCGCGCCAGCGGTAGGTCTTGCACTCGATCAGCGTCGGCCCGTTCCCCGTTCGCGCACGCGCGATGGCGCCTTGCGTCGCCTGGTACACCGCCAGCACGTCATTGCCGTTGATCGCAATGCCGTCGAACCCGTAGCCCTCGGCCCGGTCCGCCACGTCCTCGATGGCCATCGACTTCTCGATCGGCACCGAGTAGGCATAGATGTTGTTCTCGCAAATGAAGACCACCGGCAGCTTGTTGACGCCGGCGAAGTTCATCGCCTCGTGCACGTCGCCGGTGTTGGCCGCGCCCTCGCCGAAGTACGCCAGCACGACGTTGTCCAGACCCTCCAGTTTGTAGGTGAGCGCGATACCGGCGGCGACTGGCGTGTTGGCACCCAGCATGCTCGTATTGCCGAAGATCCCGAGCTCAGGCACTCCGCTGTGCAGCGCCGAGTCTCGCCCCTTCGACAGGCCGGTCGCCTTGGCGTACATCTGCGCCATCATCACGCCCGGGCTTACGCCCTTCATGAGGAACGTGCCCAGATCTCGGTGCAGCGGGCAGATGTAGTCCTCGGCCCGCAGCCCGTAGCAGGTGCCCACGACGATGGCCTCCTGGCCAATGCTCGAATAGACACCGCTGCGCACCCGCCCCTGCCGGACGAGGATGCCCAGCTTCTCGTCGAAGGCGCGGACGAGCTTGAGCCAGTAGAGCATCTCGAGAAGCTGCTCGCCGGTGAGCTTGAACTTATGGCGTTTCAGGGAAGGCATGGTCCCTGTTCTTAGATGAACGTCAGTCCCGGCTTCCTGAAGTCCCCGCCCAGGATGACGGTCGAATCGGCGCCGAGCCAGACGTCGATGATACGAGCGTAGACCGAGCGGAAATCCGTCTCGTAGTGCACGTCGCCGCCGTTGTTCTCCAAGGTGGGGTTCTGGGGGTCGGTCGCGAGTGACGCCGCCGTGCCGTACAGCCCGCCCCGTACTCGGCCTCCGAGGGCGAGCATCAGGCCCGCCGCGCCATGGTCGGAGCCGTTGCTGCCGTTCTCGTACGCACGCCGGCCGAACTCCGAGAACGCCACGAGCAGCGTGTCGCCGAGCAGGCCCTGCGCCTCGAGGTCCGCGTAGAACGCGGCGATTGCGGCATTCAACTCGGCCATCAGTCTCGGGTAGGCGCCGTTGGCCCCGACCTGCGACGCATGGGTGTCGAAGCCTCCGTACTGGACCCAGAAGATTCTGGACCCCACTTCCGTGGCGATCGCGCCGGCCACCGTTTGGAACGTCTGCCCGAGACCGGTCGTCGGATAGGTCGCGGCCGGCGTGTAGGTCGTGACGCGGGCGACTCGGTCGAGGGTGGCCATCGCGGTCTGCAGGTTGGCGTTGACGAAAGCCAGGTGCGGTCGATCCACCGGCACGTGTGACGAGATGCGCTCGGCGATTGCGCGCTCCAGCGCCGCCTCGGCGCCCGAATTGGGGCTGAGGTACCGGTACCCCGAGACAGACGGGATGGCCGGAACCGAGATGGTCCGACTCACCAGGGCCCTCGGCACCTCGCGAAGGGCGTCCCACGCAATCAGCGGGTCGACAGGCAGCGGCAGCGTATCGAGGTACCGTCCCAGCCAGCCGGGTCCGGTGGTGGTGCCCGGCGTGGCCGTTCCCCAGGTGTCCGTGCCCTGGAAGTGGGAGCGGCTCGAGTTCTGGTATCCCGCCCGCTGGATGATGGCCAGGCGCCCCGCGTCGAAGATGGCCCTGAGGCTGGGGAGATTCGGGTGCAGCCCCAGCGGCGTATTGGCGCTGTCCGTCCCGATCTGCAGCACCTGCCCCGCCGGAATGGCGATGGTGGGGCGACGACTGTAGTAGAACGGGTCGGTGTAGGGCACCAGCGTGCTGAGCGCATCGTTGCCGCCGGCCAGAAAGAGCACCACCAGATTCCTCGGCGCACCGCCACCCTGGGCTTCGACGAGATCGCGCAGGAATGCGGGGGCGGACAGTCCGATGGTGAATGCCGACACACTCTCACGAATGAACTCTCGTCTCGTCCGTTTCATCACAGCTCTCGGCTCTCAGCTTTCAGCCTTCAGCCTGTCACACGAACACGTACTCGCCGGCGCCCAGGATGAGGTGCGCGAGGCCGGCCGCCTTGTTCCTGACCTGGGTGTCCGAACCGGTCCACGTGGTGCTTCCCACATACCCGCGCAGGTCGTCGTAGGCCCGCTGGTCCAAGGGCGCGCACGAGAGGCGGTCCAGCATGAAGGCCAGCAGCGCCTCCGGTGTCTGAGCGTGCGGCCTCGCTTCGGCCAGCAGGTTCGTTCGCTGGTTCGTGGTCAGGGTCGCCGCGAAGTTGGCGCGCGCCAGCATCGCCCCCGAGGAGATCCATCCCGGTCCGAGTTCCCAGCCGGCGACGTCGGGCGGCTCGAACAACAGCTGGCCCATATTGGTGAGCGCGTTCACCACGTCGTTGACGTTGAAGCCGATCCACCCCAGTTCTTTCACGGCGCGGATCGCAAACTCGACGGGCCACGAGTACCGCGAGAAGAAGTTGGCCGCGTCGTGGAACGGGCTCGAGCGTAGCAGACGTCCGACCATCGAGCGCAAGCTCAGGTTGTTCTGGAGATACGCCGCAGCCAGATCGGCAATGAATACCTCGTCGGGCGGATTGACTTCGCTGACGAAGTAGCCGTAGAGCCGCCTGGCCAGCCGCTTCGCCGTCTCAGGATGGCTCGCCACGGCCCGGATGAGGTCGATCCCGTCCTGCAGGCCGTCGGCTGACGAGCGCGCAGGAATGGTGCGCCCGCCATCCGGGTAGATCGGAAAGCTGAACGCCTTGGCAGTCGTGTCGTGCTGGGCGGCGTTGTAGGAGAACTCGTACCTGGGATTCGGATCGCCCGCCCCGGAGGTCGTACGCCGCAGGTTCCAGCCGGTGAACACGCGCGCCGCGGCATACACGTCGGCCTCGACGTAGAGGCGCACACCCATGGTGAACAGCTCCATGAGCTCGCGGCCGAAGTTCTCCTGCGGTTTCGCCTTCGTGTTGAACCGCCCGTCCAGCCAGACGAGCATGGCCACGTCCTTCGCCATGGCCACCAGGAAATCGTCGAACGGCCCCATGCACATCCGGCGGATGAGCTCGATCTGGCCTTCCTGCCGGACGGGATCCTCGGACGGCTTTGCCGCCATCAGCCTCGTGCCGTCGCTCGACCCGTAGGCACCCGCGACTTTCGAGTAGGCAGTGGCGAAGTGATTGTGCCAGAAGAGGGTCAGTTTCTCCTGCAGAGGCCGCTCGGTGTGGAGCATCCGGAACAGCCAGCGCTGCCGGGCATCGGTGATGTTGGTGTTGGGCTTGAATTCCCCGCGGACCATGACGCGGGCGTAGCCGGGCTGCCCGATCTTGGCATCGACGTCGTCGGGGATCGTGTCGAAATCCAGGAGCGCGTTCAGGACCTCGCGCGGTCCCACCGCCCGGTAGAGTTCCAGTTCACTCGGGCTGGCCCCGAATCCTGCCCGGCGGAACAGGTGCCTCAGATCTTCATCCGTCGTAAAGGCCACGATCGCCACCCTCCGCGCGGATCAGAGTCGGGAACGCCGACATCCGGGCTTGCCCCGGCCCGGTTGTCTCATGATCCTTAGACCAGCGGAAATAGCTACCGGATACGTCAGTATAACAGGACACCAACCCCGTCACTGGCGCAGCCTCGCTGGACCTTCACGCCGGTCAGGCGTACCTTATCCCAGGAGCCGGGTGAAGCCCAGCAGGTCGTCGCCCTTTTCGGGGTGGCCCAGGTACTGCCGCAGAAGCGCCCTCGCGGCCAGGTAAGCCGCCGCCACGCCGTTGTGTCCGGCGCCGAGGGCAAAGAGGTGTCGCGGGAAGTTCCGGTGCGCGCCGGCGCAGGGCAGGCCGTCGGCTGCCACGGCAATCGGGACGTCCCATCCGTACTCGGGCTTGATCCCGGAGATGGCCGGATAGAGCTTCGACAATTCGTACATCAACTGCCCCGTGCGCTGCACGATCACCTTGTCGCGGGACCGCGGGGGGACGTGGGGCTGGTCGGCGCCAACGAAGAGCAGGCGATGGTCGCTGGTCCGGCGGAGCATATGGTTCGGCTGTTCCTGGTCGATGACGATCGCGCGGCTGGTGCCCAGTTCTCGGCGGGCGAAGGACGGCAGCGGCGGCGTCAGCACGCAGTAGGCGTCGACCAGCTTGAAGTGGCGCCTGAGCTGCCTGAACGACGGCAGCGGGTAGTTGCTCGTGACGACCACCTGCTCGGCCGTGATCATGCCGCCGTCGGCGGTGATCTCCACCGCCTTCCCCGTGGGACGCACGCGCGTTACGGGCGACCGTTCGAAGACGGCGCCCCCGCGTCTGGCGGCAGCGGCGGCGAAGCCAAGCGTTGCGCGATACGGATCGACGTGCCCGTCGCGGCGCGAGCGCAGGGCACCCACGCCGCTCAGGCCCGTCTCGGTCAGCAGACGGGGACTCGTGAGCCACGACGCGTCGAGCTTGGCGTCCCGCAAGGCTCTCATCTCCCGTCTCAGGGGTCTCTCGTCGTCCTCGTCGAACCCGACGCGCAGCGCGTCGTTGGGCGCCAGTTCGCACCGGATGCCCAGCCGGCGGATGGCCGCAGCAAACTCGAGGCCTGCGCGTCTGAACGACTGCCAGATCATCCGTGCCGCTCGCAGCCCGTGCCGTTCCTGCAGGATCCGGAATGGCACCGCGGGCTCGAGGCGCAGCAGCCCCGGACAGGCTCCGGTGCTGCCCTGGCCGATGCGGGCGGATTCGACCAGTGCCACGCGGACGCCTGCTGCGGCGAAGGCGTGCGCGGTGATACATCCGGTCATGCCGCCGCCGATGACGGCCACCTGAACGTCGAGCGCACCGCGCAGGCGCGGGTACGATGGTTGGCGTGCCTTCGGAAAACGATCGAGCCAGTAGGAGACACCGTAGCGCGTCTTCATCGGGCGGCCTTGGCTGACACGGGCTTCACCGGTCGGATGGCGGACTTCACGATTCTACTCACGGCCCATCTGAATTAGAATCGCAACGCGCACGGTGGCGCAAGAACTTTGGCGTACAAACTGACCGCGACCCCCCGGATTGTCGTGTTCGCCCTCGGCGTGCGCATCGCCTCGGCGCTGCTCGCCTTCCTGAGCAACATCGTGTTTCCACTGGCTCAGCGCGAGCCGTTCACGATGTTGGGGCGCACGCACCCGTTCTGGGACACCTTCACGCGGTACGACTCCGGGTGGTATTTCGGCATCGCGCGCTACGGCTACGAGTTCGTCGAGGGTGGCCGGAGCAACCTGGCGTTCTTCCCTCTCTATCCCATGCTGATGCGCTACCTCGGCCTCGCACTCGGGGGCGGCCGAGAGAACGTCTACCGCGCGGGGATCATCGTCTCATGGGTGTCGTTCGTCGTGGCGATGGTTCTGCTCTATCGCCTCACCCGCACCTACGTATCCGACGACGAGGCGGAACGTACGGTGGCGTTCGCGGCCGTGTTCCCGTTCGCGTTCTTCTTCGGCGTGGTGTATACCGAAGCGCTGTTCCTGATGCTCTCGCTGGCGGCGTTTCTCGGGTTCCGCACCGGCCGCTGGTGGCTGGGCGGGATTGCCGGTGCGTGTGCGACCGCCACGCGTGTCAACGGCATTCTCATGCTTCCCGCCCTCGCCTGGCTCGCTTGGACGACGGCGGGCCGCGACCGCGCCAGGCTGTGGCGTGCTGGTGTCGGCCTGGCGATGGTCCCGCTGGGCATCGGCGTCTACTCGCTCTTCAACTACAGCCTGAGCGGGAATCCCGCCGAGTGGATGGACAGCATCCGCCGCTGGAACTACCACCCGGGCGGCGCGCCGTGGTCGCCAATCGTGACGCTGCTGGCCGGCATGGCCACGGAACCGCTGTCGTATCTGACGACGGGGACGCAGGCGCCCTACGACTTGGCGAATGGCGGCGCGGCCATCGTCGCGATCATCGCCATCCCGTTCGTCTGGATCCGCTTCGGCGGGCCGTATGCCCTGCTCATGATTGCGAACCTGTGGTTGCCGCTCTCGTCGGGCACCTTCGAGGGCGTCGGTCGCTACTGCGCCGTGCTGTTTCCTCTCGGCATGTGTGCGTCGACAATCGCCTCACCGACGACGCGCCATGGTCTGCTCGCGTTGTCCGGCGCGCTCTACGCACTCGCACTGGCGATGTTCACGAACATCCACCCCATCTTCTGAATCCTGATGGTACCCGGGAGTCGGGGCCCCAATCCCCAATCCCGAGTCCCGGCATGTGCGGATTGCGGTTGGACCTCGGCTAGACCGTCCGTGTGATCTTCCTGAGGCCCCGCGGCCGATCAGGGTCGAAGCCGCGGAGGCGGCTCAAGTGGAACGCGAGGATCTGTCCCGGCACGATCGCCGCCAGCGGCGACAGCCATTCGGGCATCGGTCCGGGCAGCGGAATCGGACCGCTGGCCCTGGAGAGCGACGACAGCCGGTTGGAGATGACCACGGGTCTGGCTCCACGGCCCGTTATGTCCGCCAGGAGGCCGTCCACCTCGTCTGCCACTGCGCCATCGACGTTGATGACGATCGCCGCGAAGCCGGTCTCGACGAGTGCGACCGGACCGTGCAGGAAGTCGGCAGCCGAGTACGGCTCGACCGCCACGTACGCCAGTTCCTTGGCCTTCAGCGCGACCTCGAAGGCCGTCGCATAGTTGAAGCCGCGCCCGATGACCACGCCGTGGCCCGCGTCCTTCAACGCCGTCGCCGCGCCTGCGATGGCCTCTTCGTTGGTCGCGAGGGCACCCGATACGAATCCCGGGACTTGCTCGAGTTCCCGCCGCCTGGCCACATTGCCGCTCAACGCGGCCGAGAGCATCGCGAGCGTCATCAGCTGCGCCGTGTAGGTCTTGGTGGCCGCCACGCTCCGTTCTTCGCCGGCCCGGAGGTCCAGCGTATGATCCGCCGCCGCGCTCAGCGGGGATCCGGGCACGTTCGTGATCGCAAGTGTGACGCAACCCTGTCGCCGGCCTTCCTCGACCACGGCAACGAGGTCCGGCGACTGCCCGGACTGCGAGATGCCGACGACCAGCGCTCCGCGCATTCGCGGTGGGCTCTGGTAGCGCGTGAAGAGCGACGGTGTGGCCAGCGTCACGACGAGGCGGTTCTGCGCGCCGAACAGATACTGCGCGTAGCGTGCGGCGTTGTCCGACGATCCGCGCGCGGCAATGACCACGTGGCTGATGTCTTCGGCGCGGAGCCGGTCCGCAATCGCCAGAATCTCGTCCCAACCCTCGTCTGCCAACCGCTGGAGCACCACAGGCTGTTCAGCGATCTCGCTACGCAACACGGAGTCCATGCCCGGCGACCTTCATGATTGCGGATTGCGGAGCGGAACCACCAGCAACGCATCGCTCACGTTCCGCGGCCCCGTCGTATCCGACGGGTGATTCACGATACGCCCCCTCACCACCATTGTCGTCGACCCGCCGCCGTCCAGGTTGAGGGCCGAGTAGAGGTTCAGTCCTTCCGCCAGCCGCTGGAGATCGGTGAAGGTCATTCCCACGCTGACTTGCGGACTTCGGCCATCTGCAGTGACGAGCCAGATGATGCCGCTCCGGTTGACCCCGATCATCGTCCGGGGATGGCGCTCCGTGGCGAAGCCCTCGCGCAGCCGCTCGTCGGACCAGTCGCTCATCGCCGTGCCGCGGTGGATCAACAGCCCTGCGCCGCTGACAATGTCATCGGCTTCCTCCCACTGCTCGGGCAGCGTGCCGAGCATGGCCTGGAATCTCGTGCGGATGGTCACCTGCTGCCCCTCCCGGAGACGCTCGAGCCCGCCGGGGAGGACGGTCCCGCCGTACGACAGGACGGCCCCGTCTGGCGGGATCGGCGTCTTGCCGGCATCCGCGCGTCGCTTCAGCACCCGCAGCGGCGATCCGCCAAGCTGCCACTCCACCCCCGTCGCGGCGGTGTCGCTGTCCGGACCGAGGCGGGGCGTGTAGAGCATGGTCTGGCCCCTGGCTCGCGTCGTGTCGACGCCGTTGATGGGCACCATCACACGGCCGTCGTCGAGTGTGTACTCGAGGGCGACGTCGGCGCTGACGCGGTCGAAGATCAGCCGCGTTCGCCGGCCCGGTTCGCGCACGATCCCGACGGCACCGCGGAACAGCGTCGAGTCGCTGACCAGTTCGTTGTCGATCTCAAGCACCCCCACCGGGTCACCGTTCCTCACGACGAAGAACCCCGCGTTGACGGCGGCAATCGCGTCGTGCCGGGCCGCGATGCGCTCGACGGTTTCGAGCGCCATGACGCGGTCCTGGGCCAGCGCGATCTGTAGATCCGTCCGCGCGGGGTCGATCCTGAGGATCTGCACCGCGACGGGTCCGGTTCCCCCGACCAGGCCTGTGTCGTTCAACAGAAACAGTTGTACCCCGTCGGCAATCTGCTCGCCTTTGGGGAGCTTGAGCCGGGTCTCCGCCGGGCAGGCCGCGACGACGGCTGCCAGGGCCATCGCGGCGGCCGGACGAAGGATGGCCCTCGGCATCAACGGGCCCGTGCCGCCAGTCGGGCCAGGATGGAACCGAATTCGGGCTGCGCCTGCAACGGCTTGAACAGCGGCTCGACGGGGATGGTCCAGCCAGGATAGCCGGGTGGGGACTCGGCCAGCAGGTGATCCAGGAGTGCCAGCGCATCTGTGTGCCGGCCGCGGACCGTAGCCGCCATCGCCTCCAGCAGGGGTGCCTCGGTTCGCTTTCCCATGCGTTCGAGTTCGGCGATCGAGTGCTCAGCGTGTGCGAGTGCCTCGTGCGCGGCGTTCTTGTCGCCTTCCGCAACGTGCGCGGCCGCGACGCCGAGATGGGAGCGGGCATGGCCCGGGTACAGCGTGAGCGCCCGTTCGAACGCCTGCCGTGCCTCGCGTGGCTTCTGCGCCGCCAGCAGTGCGAAGCCACGGCCGTCATGGGCGTTCATCAGGTTCTCGGCACCGTAGACGCGGCCGGCCGACCCGGCCTGGAGCTCGCGCTCGAACTCGCCGAGAGCCGCCTTCGCCTGGCCCTGCGCCAGCTTGACGACGCCGAACAGCCAGTGCAGGCCGCTCGACGGATATCGCCACGAGCGTCCCGCCTGCCGGTCCTGGAGTTCGATGCCCCGCCTGAGCGCATTCGAGGCTTCCTCAAGGCGATGACGGGCAATGTGAACCATCGCCATCTCGTAGTGCGCGTATGCCATATCACCGTAGATCGCCGTGGCCCGCTTCAGGGCGTCGAGCCGCTCGCTTCCCCACGCGGCGTGGCCGAGCCTGAAGAGATGGCGCCAGTCCTGGGGATCGAGCGCGACGGCACGGCGCGCGGCCGCGGCAGCTTCGGTGAGACGGCCAGCGCCAACCAGCAGAAGCGAAAGTGTGGCGTGTCCCTCGGCCATCGTGTCATCGAGATCGATCGCCCGTCTCGCGTGGCCGATGGCGGTCGTCAGGCGTTCGGTGTCGGGCTGGTTCTGCGCGCGCGTAGCTTCGTAGACGAAAAAGTGGGCGTTGGCGAGGCCCGCGTAGGCAATTGCGTAGCGAGGATCGAGGCGGACCGCGCGTTCGAACGACTCCACCGCCGACAGCAACTGGGAGGGATCCAGACTGTCGAGCTTCACCCGCGCCTCGGATGCCGCCCGGAACGCCTCGAGGTTCGACGTTTCCCGCACACCCACCCTGGGCGTACGTCCGTACGCCGTTTCGACGCCGAGGGCGGCGGAGAACTGCCGCACGACACGGTCCTGCAGATCGAACACTTCGTCGAACCGCCCGTCCACCTTCGCGTCGGCCAGCGTCGCGCCCGAAGCCGCCTCGACGAGGCGGGCGGTGATGCGGAGCCGGTCGCCGGCCCGCTGAAGCCCTCCGACCACGACCAGCTGAACGCCGAGCGCATCGGCGACGGCGGCCGTCGACCCGCCCGTCCGCCTGACAGCCTCGCCCACCCGCACCCGATCGACGACACGGAGCACGTGGAACGCATTCAGGTCGTTGGTGACGGTCTCGGCGATGCCCGTCGACAGCCAGGCCAGCTCTGGATCCCCGCTGACATTGACGAAGTCCAGGACGGCCACCGACTTGACTACGCCCGGCTCGGCCGAAACGGAGGCCCCACCCACCAGTGCGGGCTCCCGGGCGTCGGTGTCGCACAACGGTTCGACCGGCGCGACGAAGCGGTAACCGCGGCGCGCAACGGTTTGGATATACCGCGGCGAGGTGGAATCGTCGCCGAGCGCCGACCTCAGGTCCGAAACGGCCTGCGAGAGGGCGTTCTCCGTCACCGTGACGTCAGGCCAGATCGCACCAAGGAGCTCGTCCTTGCTGACGAGCAGGGCCGGCCTGGTCACGAAATACAGCAACAGGTCCACCAGCTTGGGCGACAGGGCAACCGGCTGACCCTCCAGGAAGAGGCGGTATGCCGCCCGATCGAGGACGAACGGACCAAAACGGTAGCGTCCGGCAACGATTCCCATCCGGGCGAATTGTACAACCTCTTGCCGCCTGCGCCGCAGTCCTTCGATGCGCCTCAGTCCTTCGATGCGCACGCATGGCGACCGACCTGCGCTCTGGCGCCCTCAGGACTGAGGACTGAGGACTGAGGACTGGGTGCTGAGCGAGCCGAGCCGAAGGGCTCAGTCTCCCTCACCGCGATGAGCGCCGCTCATCCGGATGGACGGCAGTAACTCGATCTTTGCGATCACATCCTCGTCCGTCATGGCGTCAACGACGGCCATGCCCCGGACCACCTCGCCAAAGACCGGATAGTGATGATCGAGACGCTCGTTGTCCACCAGGTTCACATAGACCTGGGCGTCGCCCGTGTCGCGGCCGCGCGTGGACACGCCGATCGAGCCTCGCAGGTTCGATCGGGGCCCGCACTCGTCTCTCATGAACGGCCCGTCCCCGACATACTCGTTCGCGCCCGGGCTGCCTCCCTGGATCACGAAGTTCGGCACGACCCGATGGAACGTGAGGCCGTCGTAGTAGCCCTGCCGCGCGAGCCGGGCGATGCGCCACACGGTGAGCGTTGAGTCCCACGTGTCGAACGCCACGTCGAACGACCGACCACCTGCCATCAACACGCGCATCCCCGCCGGCAGATGGTCCAGCTCCTCCTGCGGCGGCACCTGAAACGGGGTCACGCGGGTGGTGGCGGCCTCGTGCTTCTCGCCGGTCCACGTCGTCAACACCCGTGCCGCGAGCGCGGCGATGTGGGGATCGCGATCGGCGAGGTACGGGCGAAGCGCGTCAGCGCCGGCGGTTGCTCCCATCTCTTCCAGCCGTGTCAGGAGCGCCGCCCGCGGATCGCGAGACGTGTCGCGTGCCTGGGCGGTCAGCGCGGCCAGTGTCTTCAGCAGGACTGGCACAGCGCGCTCCGGCTGCGGCGCCCGGGCAAGGGCGCGAGCGGCTGCCATCACGACTTGGTACGCGGGCCGTTCGAGTGCGGCCAGGAACAGGCCATCGGCATCGTGGCCCCTGACCTTCGCCACGCCGTCAATCGCTGCCTCGCGCACATTGTCATGGGGGTCTGACGCCAGGCGCTCGAGGGTCGCGCCATCCATCAGAATCACGGCAGCCGTGGCCGCGGCAATGCGAATCCGCCAGGCTGTGTGCGTGACGAAGGCACCCAACGCGCTCCTCGCACGACTGGCGTCCCGCCCAGCAAGGGAAACGAGCGCATGGGCTGCCCGGGCGATCCGGGACTCGGGCACCCGTCCCCGATCCTCAATCCCCCGCACGAGCCTGACGAGTGCCTGCGTGGCTTCCGGACGCGCTGGACACGCCCCGCCCAGCAAGTCGATGGCCAGCGTTGCCACGTGGATGTTGGGATCGCTCAGGGCACCGAGTTCGGCCGCGCAACTCTCCGACGCGAGATGCCGCCCGTGAACGCGCAGGGCCTCGTAACGGACCATCGCCGACGCGTCGGCCAAGCCCTGATCCACGACCGCCGCGCGCAGGTCCGCGGCAACACCGTCACGGCCGACACCGGCGATGGCCAGTCTTCGCACCTGCTCGTCGGCGTCGGCGAGTGCGTGCCGGTGAAGCTGGTCGATGGCACCTGCGGCGTTGAGTGCGGCAAGGGCGAGCCGCCGCAATCTCGCGCTTCCAGCCGAGTGTGTTGGCCGGCCGGATGGTCGAACCACGCGGCGGAGGGCGTCGAGCGTCGTGCGGTCTGGGACGAAGATGGTACCGCGGGCACCACGAATCAGGTTCTCGAGGCCCTCCGCGGCGCCAAGCCGCTCGCCTGGCGGCGCAGTGTCGCCGGCGAGAGGCCGCGCCAGCAGGGGCTCGACGCTGGTGCGTTCCGCAGGGGTTTGGTAGGGGAGCCTTCCGATCGTCTCCAGGATGACCCTACGGACCTCGGTGTCGCGCTCGTGCGCCAGCCGCTCTCGGAGCACCGGCAGCAGAAGTCCCGGATCGCCGCCTGTCGAGTGCGCAAGCGCGTGAACGGCTTCGGCCCGGACCGCGGCGCTCGCGTGGGCCAGCACGCTCTTGATGTCCGTGACGAATTGTGGGTCCTCGAGCCGGCCCAACGCGAGCACCGCACGGCGGACGAGTGCCGGCGAGCCGTCGTGGAGTGCGGCGAGGATCGGAGCGGCCTCCTCGCGTGTGTTGGCGCGTCTATCCTCGGCCACTAGTAGCGCCCGAGGAGGCGCGGTCGGACCTTGTGGATCCGCGCCCGCCACGTCCTCGACGGACACGTTCACCAGCGTCCCGGTTGCTGCAAGCAACCCGAGCGCGATGACCCTTGCTCCTCGGCGCATCGCTCCTTCCCGAGCATGATTGCGGATTGCAGCCCCTCCTGACTCCTGACTCCTGACCCCTGACCCCTGACCCCTTCCCTGTCGCCCGCCGCCTGTCGCCTGTCGCCCGCTCTGACCCCTGACTCCTTCCCTGTCGCCCGCCGCCTGTCGCCTGTCGCCCGCTCTGACCCCTGATCGCTCAGAGCGTGACCTGTTCCTGATAGTCCGGCACCCGAAGCGCCCATCCCAGTTCCCGCTCGACCCGCACGCGCAGCGCGGCCTGCGCCGCCGGCTCGCCGTGGACGAGGCAGGTCATCGCGGGTGTGAAGGCCGACGTGTGGAGCCAGCGCATGATCTCATCGGCGTCGGCATGGGCAGACATCGAGTCGATCGACTCGATGCGCGCGTCGACCGGGACCATCTGTCCGTGAATCTTCACATCCTTCGCGCCCTCCAGCATGGCACGGCCTCGCGTGCCCGCCGCCTGGTAGCCGACGAACACGACTGTGTTGCGCGGATTCGGCAGCGCGGTCTTCAGATAGTAGAGCACGCGGCCGCCCGTCGCCATGCCGCTCGACGACACGACGATGCACGGGGAGGGCGAAGACTGGATCTGTTTGGACACAAGCGCCGAAGCAATCGCGGTGAAGCGCTTCGTCGTGAAGGCCGACACCTGTCCCCGGCGCCGTTGCACGTCGGGGTCGAGATCGTGGCTGTGGTTGGTGTAGTGCTTCAGCGCCTCGATCGCCATCGGACTGTCGAGATACACCGGCACGACCGGGATCCGCCGGGCATCTTCCAGCTTCTTCAGCCAGTAGATGACCTCTTCCACACGTCCCACCGCGAAGGACGGCACGATGATCTTGCCGCCACGCTCCAGCGTGTCGTTGATGATCCCGGCAATCCGTTCGCCATCATCGTCCCGGCCGTGAAGGCGGTCGCCGTAGGTCGACTCGACCAGCAGCACGTCGGTCTCGACGAGCGGCTTCGGATCGGGCAGGACCGGACGGTCGTATCGGCCCAGGTCGCCGCCGAACACAATCGTCCGCCGGCTCGTGCCGTCGAGCGTCATACGGACGAACGATGAGCCGAGCAGGTGTCCGGCATCGTGGAACTCGATATCGATCCCCCGGCCGGCGGGCACCGGGCGCTCGTAGCCGACCGGCTGCAGCAGCGTGAGGGCTCTGAGTGCATCTTCCTCCGTGAACAGCGGCAGTGCCGGCGAGTGCTTCGTATAGCCTGCACGGTTGGCGTCCTTCGCGTCCTCCTCGGCGAGCCGCCCGGAATCGGGCAGCATCACGCGGCACAAGTCGGCCGTTCCCGGCGTGCAGAAGACACGACCCTTGAACCCGTCCTTGACGAGCCGCGGCAGGTATCCGGTGTGATCGATGTGCGCATGAGTGAGGACGACAGCGTCGATGCTCGCCGCATCGACGGGCAACGGCTGCCAGTTTCGCTCGCGCAGTTCCTTGAGGCCCTGAAAGAGCCCGCAGTCCACCAGCACCCGCTGTCCGTCCGACTCCACCAGGTACTTCGACCCGGTCACTGTCTTGGCCGCACCAAGGAAGGTCAACGTCGCCATTGGGTTCTCGCGCCCGCAGCTCCTGACTCCTGACTCCTGACTCCTGTCTTCTCTCTAGGCGAACAACCCCACCTGCCCCCCAGTGTGCCAGAACAGCACCGTGGAGGCCTCGTCGAGCGCACCGCTGCGCAGGAGGCCGATGAGCCCCGCCGCCGCCTTGGCCGTGTAGGCGTGGTCGACGAAGAGACCCTCGGTACGCGCCAGGAGTTCGGAGGCTTCCTGAGACGCTGGTGTGGGGATTCCGTACCCGCCGCCCACGTAGGCGTCGACGGATTCGATCGGCTGTGCGTCAGCCAGGGCATGTCCATCGATGTCGAGCAGCTCACCGATGCCCTCGATGATGGCCCTGACCGCGACCGCGATCACCCCGGGCGGGTCATCCGCACTGATGCCGATGACTCGCGTCGGCAACTGGTGGAGCGCGCAGCCGGCCAGCAGCCCCGCCTGCGTACCGCCCGACGATGTCGAGTGGATGATGACGTCGGGTACGATGCCCTGCCCGACCAGTTCGCCCACCGCCTTGACGAAACCGAGGGCGCCGAGAGGCGTGGACGCCCCTAGCGGCACTTCGTACGGGCGGCCGCCTGCTCCTCGTATCTCTTCCGCCAGCGCCGCCATCGCCGGGGCGCGCTCTTCGCGCGAGGGGACGTAGTGGACCTCGGCGCCGAGGAGCGCGTCGAGCAGGGCGTTGCCGCTCAGATGCTCCGGCTCTCGGCCGTTGGCCACGAGAACGCAGCGCATCCCGAGCCGGGCGGCAACCGCTGCCGTCACTCGCGCGTGGTTCGACTGAACGCCGCCTACCGTCAGCAGCGTGTCGGCGCCCTCCGCCGCAGCCCTGGCGGCAACGATCGCCATCTTCCGCACCTTGTTGCCACCGAAGCCGAACGGGATGACGTCGTCGCGTTTTACGAGAAGGTCGGGCGCCGCCCTGATACGTTCGGCCAGCCGAGGCATGCCGTGGATTGGCGTGGGCCCACCGAGCAGATCCAGCGCGGGGATCTCGTGCAGGCGCGCGAGCCCCGTCGAGAGTACCGGCATCGGGCGGTATTGTATACCGCCGGTCGCAGAGCTCGTCGATGACCATTCTGTCTTCTGTCTTCTGTCTTCTGTCTTCTGTTCGTCGTCAGTTCAAATGCCTCCCCCCATCCACCCTCACGACCTCACCGGTGACGAAGTCGGTGTCGATGAGGAAGAGTACGGCCTTCACGATCTCCTGTTCGCCGCCCCAGCGCCGGAGTGGCGTGGCCTTCTCGACCGCCGCGATCTCGTCGGCTGACACGTCAGGCGGCGGAAGAATCGGTCCAGGGGCAATGGCGTTCACGAGGATCTGGTCCGCCGCCAGCTCGAGCGCCAGTGCTTCGGTGAGGGCGATCACCCCGCTCTTGGCCACGTAGTACGCGGCGTAGCCCTCGTAGCGGGGCCGCCCGCTCGCCGGCAGCCAGTCGGAGAAGTTGATGATGCGCCCGCCGCCGGCACGGCTCATGTGCGGGGCCGCCGCCCGTGCGCACAGGAGGGCGGCCGTCAAATCGACGGCCAACGCCGCGTCCCACGCCTCGCCGCTCAACGACCGAAAGGGCGTCGAGCGATACACGGACGCCATGTTGACCAGCACGTCGAGCCGGCCGAGACGGTTGACCGTCTCCTGGACCACCCGCGTGCAGGTGTCCGCATCCGACAGGTCCGCCTGCACGGCGATTGCCCGGCGGCCGATCGCGTCGATGGCTGCGACCGCTTCGTCGGCCTCCGCCTTCGACCGGTTGTAGGTGACGGCCACATCCGCGCCGCGGGATGCGACTTCGCCGGCCAGCACGGCGCCAATCCGCTTCGGGCCGGTGATGAGCACCACACGGTCGGTGAGGAGCATTGGGGGATTCTAGTCGGGATTCGGGATTCGAGATTCGGGATTCGGGAAGCGGGACTCGGGAAGCGTCGGGCGCGCTTCGGGGCGCACAGCCCGAATCCCGACTCCCGACTCCCGAATCCCGGCTATGATCGTCCCTCGTGCGCCGCTTTACGCCAGCCCAGCTCATGTCCCTGCACATCCTGGGGCTCGTTGCGCTGGGCGGCATTCTGCTGAGTTTGCCGTTCGCAGCGGCGCCGGGCCGGCACATCTCCCCGCTCGACGCGTTCTTCACGTCAACCTCGGCGGTCTGTGTGACTGGTCTGATCGTCGTGGAGACGCCCCACGATTTCTCGCTCTTCGGTCAGATCGTCATTCTCCTGCTCATCCAAGCGGGCGGCCTGGGCTACATGACCATTTCGACCGTGGTGATGGCGGCGCTCGGCCGGCGGGTGACGCTGCAGGAGCGCCTGACGCTCGCCGATGCCCTCAACATCCAGAGCATGGACCAGCTGCTCCGCTTCGCCGGCACGGTGGCCGCACTCACGCTCGCTCTGGAGTTGGCGGGAGCTGTCGCGCTGTCCGTCCGGTTTGCAGCGGATCACGGCTGGAGCCACGGGGCGTGGCTTGGCGTGTTTCATGCGGTGTCGTCGTTCAACAATGCGGGGTTCTCGCTCTTCTCCGACAACCTGATGGGGTATCGGGGTGACATCGTTGTCAACCTCGTTGTCTCTGCCCTCGTCATCCTGGGCGGCCTTGGCTTTCTCGTGATGTCGGAGGTCCTGCACCTCAGGAGATCCGATCTGCGCCCGGGGCTGTCCACGCACACGCGCTTCGTGCTGTCGATCACGGCCGTCCTGCTCGTGGCCGGCACCCTCGTCATCCTGGCCCTCGAGTGGGACAACCCGCGTACGCTGGGGACCCTGCCGCTCGGTGAACGGGTGCTCGCGGCCTGGTTCCAGTCGGTGACCCCCCGAACGGCGGGTTTCAACACGGTGGACATTGGCGCGATGACCACGCCCGCGCTCTTCTTCATCATCGTCATGATGTTCGTGGGCGCGTCCCCCGGCAGCACCGGCGGAGGCGTCAAGACCACGACATTCGGCATCACCGTGGCCGCCATCTGGACGACGATCCGTGGACGTGGCGAGATCGTCCTGTTCAAGCGCCGCCTCGCGCCCGATACGGTCGACCGCGCCTTCGCGGTGGCGCTGATCGCGTTTCTGGCCGTCAACGCCGCCGCCGGGCTTCTGCTGATCGCGGAAGGCCGTGACTTGCTGCGCACGCTCTTCGAAACGACCTCGGCGTTCGGTACGGTTGGTCTGTCGATGGGGAAGCCCGATTCCGTCGTGTCGCTCGCCGGCGCGTTTTCGGCCTTCGGCAAGATGCTCGTGATGGCCATGATGTTCATGGGCCGCGTGGGACCGTTGACGCTGGCCGTCGCGCTGGCCGGCCGTGGCGCCGCCGCGCGGGTGCGGTATCCCGAAGGAAAGGTGATGATCGGCTGATGACCAGACGCTCCTTTGCCGTAATCGGACTGGGCCGCTTCGGTTCGGCCATGTCCACGACGCTGGTCGAGCTGGGACAGGATGTCATCGGCATCGATGCCGACGAGGAGAACGTCCAGCGCCTGGCCGACGCGTTGCCGGCGGTCGTGCAGCTCAACGCGACGGACGAGCGCGCGCTGCGCAACGCGGGCATCCAGGACGTGGACGTGGCCGTCATCTCCATCGGCGAGAACATCGAGGCCAGCCTGCTCGTCGTGATGCTCGTGAAGGAACTCGGCATTCCGCGCATCATCGCGAAGGCGGTGACGCCCTTGCACGGCCGGATTCTCGAGAAGATCGGCGTGGACCGGGTGATCTTCCCCGAACGCGAGATGGCCATCCGCGTGGCCCACAGTCTCGTCGTGCCGAACGTGCTCGACTACATCGAGCTCTCCCGCGACTTCAGCATCATCGAGCTGCCTGCCCCGGCGGACTTCGTGGGCAAGACGCTGCGCGAGCTTCAACTGCGCCCCAAATACGGCCTCACCCTCATCGCCATCAAGCGGCATCCGGGCGCGGGTGAGACCACGAACGTCTCGCCCCAGGCCGACGACCGGATCGAGGCGGGCGACGTGCTGTCGCTGCTCGGCTCCAACGAACGGCTGGCGCAGTTGGACAGGGTGTTCAAGAGATAGATCTCGGCCGGGACTCGGGATCCGGGATCCGGGATTCGGGGTCGCCGCGCCCTGATTGGGGGGGCTCAAGACACGGAGAGGTCCCGGGTCAGGGATCCAGGCAGACAGAGCGGCGGTATACTGCGCCCATCCGATTCGGGGCCACGGTTCGGCCCGAGTCCCGAACCCCGAATCCCGAATCCCGAATCTCGGGGAGCGAAGGAGCCCGACCATGCCATCCCGCCGCCAGTTCCTCAATACGTTCGCCCGCGGCAGCGCGGCCGGAACGGCCGTCTTCGCCAGCTTCAACGTGGACGCTCTGGCGCGCATCCTCGAAGCATCGGCCGCCGTCGACGGGCGCTCGCCCGAAGAGGTTGCGCGCGACGAGGACTACTGGCGCGAGATTCAGAGCGCCTTCACCCTCGATCGCACGATCATCAACCTCAACAACGGCGGCGTCTGCCCAAGCCCGCGCGTGGTGCACGAGGCGTTCAAGCGCTACCTGGACGTGCAGAACCAGTCGCCGGTGTACCACATGTGGCAGATCCTCGAGCCGGGCATCGAAACGGTCCGCCGCCGCATGGCGGCCGAGTTCGGATGCGATCCGGAGGAAATGGCCATCACGCGCAATGCCAGCGAGGCCCTGCAGATCGCCCAGCTCGGCATCGACCTGCAGCCCGGCGACGAGGTTCTGACGACGGACCAGGATTATCCGCGCATGTTGAATACGTGGGAACAGCGCGTGCGCCGCGACGGCATCAAGCTGGTCAAGACCTCGTTTCCGGTGCCGCCGCCGAGCATGGCCTCCCTCACCGAGATGTTCGAAAGGGCAGTCACTCCGCACACCAAGGTGATCCTGCTGTGCCACATCACCAATCTCACCGGCCAGATCTTCCCCGTCCGTGACATCTGCCGAATGGCCCGTGCCCGTCAGATCCTCACGATCGTCGATGGAGCCCACGCCTTCGCGCATTTTCCGTTCCAAGTCGCCGACCTGGACTGCGACTACTACGGCTGCAGCCTGCACAAGTGGCTGACCGCACCCATCGGCACGGGCTTCCTCTACGTGAGGCGCGGGCTCATCGGCAAGACGTGGGCGATGCAGCCCGGCAACGCATCCCAGGACGAGAACATCCGCAAGTTCGAGGAGATCGGCACACACCCGGCCGCCAACCACAACGCCATCGCCGAGGCCTTGGCCTTCATGCACGGCATCGGCCTCGAGCGCAAGGCCGCCCGGCTGCGCTATCTCAGGGAGCGCTGGGCGCGCCGCGTCGAGAAGCTCCCCGGTGTCCGCGTCCACACGAGCTTCGACCCGGCGCAGTCGTGCGGCCTGGGCAACGTGGGGCTCGATGCGGTCGATTGTTCGAAGCTCGTCGAGTTCTTCTGGACCAAACACCGCATCATCGTCACGCCCATCAAGCGGAAGGACTACCAGGGCATCCGCGTGACGCCGAATGTCTACACGACGCTCGAGGAGATCGACATGTTCGCGGGGTTGCTGGAGGACGTGGCGAAGCGCGGAGGGGTATAGGGGGAGGACAGGAGTCAAGAGTCAGGAGTCAGGAGTCAGGAGTCAGAAGTCAGGAGTCAGGAGTCAGAATCCAACAGAACGGGACCCGGGATCAGGGACCCAGTCCCCAATCCCGAGTCCCGCCCTTCGACCAGGCTCAGGGCGGCCTGAGCGAGCGCAAGCGAGTCGAACGGCCGAATCCCGAATCCCGTCTGGCGAAGCTCCCCTAGTGCCCTAGAACCGCACCACCGCCGTGAACTGGATCTGCCTCGCGGGTTGCCGGTTCCGCATCTGCAGGAAGTTCGGGCTCCAGCTTTGGTACGCGCTGTTGTAGCTGAACTGCGTGAAGTCGCCGCCGTTCAGCATGTTCAGGATGGTGACCGCCACCTCGACGTTGCGGGCAGCGCCCAGACCGATCTTCTTGCCGATCTTCATCCCGACCGTGTGAATGCCCGGCGCCCGGATCTGGCCCTCCCCGCGGGTGCTGTAGAGATACCGGTTCCGCGTCGACAGTGGGTTCGAGAATGTCAGCCCGCCAGGCGACCGGAAGGTCGTCGGCCCGTACTTCGCGATGTCGGGGTCGTTCGCCGGCAACTGGTACAGGATCGCCCCCGACCACGGTCCCGCCTGCAGCGTGTAGCTGCCTGCGACATTGATGCCCCACGGGGCCTGCCAGATGCCCGCCACATTGAAGCGGTACTTCATCCAGGTGGGCCCATAGCTCAACGCGTTGCCCGTCTCGGGGAGGCTGTTCCGGTCGTTGTTGCCCCGCGGCATGTAGAGGTTCCCGTCATTCGGGAAGGCATCCGGGGCGATGTAGCCCGCCTTGTCCGTCGGGTTCCAGGTGCCATCCATGTGATGCCATTGCCGGTTGAACCCGGCCATCACCTGGAAGCCCCGCGACATGTTCTTGGTGACGGTGATCTCCATCGCTCTGTACTCGAGCGTCGACCACGTGTTGTTCGTCTGCTGGTTGACCTCGCCCCGCTCCGGGTCGATCTTGCCGAATCCGCCGAACGGCTGGCCCGGGGCCGACGGCCAGTACCCGTTGATCTCGAGATTCGCCCAGGTGTGCTTGTAGCTGCGCGAGATGAAGCCGACATCCAGGCTCGTCTGCCACGGGAACTGCCGGCGGTACCCAATGATCCACTCGTCGACCCACGGCTGGTGGTTGTTCGGGTCCATCTCCTGGCTGGCCAGCGTGGGCGTGCCGGCCGCCGAGAACCGCTCGGTCTCGAAGATGCCGTCCAGGTCGTTGTCGTACAGCGTTCGGGTCGAGACCGTGCCGCTGCCGCCGAAGCTCGTGATGGCGTCGCGGCCCATCATCTGCTCGCCCGTCCGCACCCACGTCCCGCGCAACAGGTTCTTCGCGTCCTCCGTCAGCAGGTACGAGAACCCGAAGCGCGGCTGCGTCGTCCACGACTTCTGCCGCGTGATGTCGAAGATCTTGTCCTCGCGCTTGACGTAGTCGAACCGGATCCCGACGTTGGCCGTCAGCCGGTTGGTCGGTTTCCAACTGTCCTGGACGTAGAAGGCCCAGTTCTGATCGACGGCCTGCCGCGTGGTAATCTCGGTGGGGTCCGCGTAGTCGCGCCTGAACGGCCGCGTGCCGAGCGACGGGTTGTTGTAGTCGACGGGCACGCGAAATTCGTTGTAGAACCCGTTGTTCGTGTACCGGGTCATCGTGTCGTAGGTGTTCCCGGGCTCGATGAAGAACCCGGTCTGGAATTCGTGCGTGCCTTTCCAGCCCGACTTGAAGTACGTGATGTCACCACGAATCAGCGTCACCGA
>JBFMFH010000030.1:0-28510 GCA_040752275.1 Acidobacteriota bacterium | reverse complement strand
CGGCAGGGCTCGTCTATGATCCTTCCCGCGCGGGTCCTGTCGCCGGACAGCCCACCGCTGCTCAGACCCACAAACATGACCACGGCTGAGGGTCTTCCGCCGCGGTGGGCGCCCGTCCGGCGCCACCCGCTCGGGATCACATCCTCGTCTCCTCCGGCCGCAGGCCGCGGCCTGGCTCGTCTGTCGTCCGTCCCCGGGGCCGCGTCCATCCTCGTGGGCGACGTCTGTTCTCGTAGGCCCAGGCCTTCAACCCTGGGCTCGCGGCTCCCTGATCCAGATGTTCCGGAACCGCACCGGGTGCGAGTGGTCCTGCAGCGAAACCGGCAGCCGCTCCGCATGCGGTGCATACGGCGGACGGGCCTTGTGCGCTGTTGGGCCGGTCAACTCCTGGTTGTCGTGCACGAGCACGCCGTTGTGGAACACGGTCATCCGCGCGGGGGCCACCAACGACCCGTCCGCCGCGAAGCGTGGGGCGCGAAAGACGATGTCGTAGGTCTGCCATTCTCCGGGCCTCCGGCTGGCATTCACGAGCGGCGGAAACTGCCCGTAGATGGCTGCCGCCATCCCGTCGGCGTACGTCGTGCTCTCGTAGGAGTCGAGGACCTGCACCTCGTACATGTTCATCAGGAACACGCCGCTGTTGCCGCGGTCCTGACCCGATCCGACGGCGGCCGCCGGCGAAGCCCACTCGACATGCAACTGGCAATCGCCGAAGGCCTGGGTAGTCCTGATGGAACCGGTGCCCTTCACAACCTCCATGTATCCATCACGCACCAGCCATCTCGCCGGCTCGCCCTTCGAATTCGTCCAGCCAGAAAGGTCCTTGCCGTCGAAGAGAACGATGGCGTCCGCCGGCACCGGAGCGGGAGGTCCAGCGGGGCCTGGATCCACGACCTGGGGCATCGGGCGCGACGCATCGTGAATGGCCCACTTCTGCAATTCGTCGGCTCGCTTCATCTGCATGCCCACCACGTAGGCCGTCGCGCCTCCGGCGGCGACGAGCACCATGACGATCGCCCTGAGGGACTTCACGACTCCTCCAATCGCGAGACCCCAGCCCCGCCCGTCGAGGCCCGCCGGGTCGGACAGATTCTACGCCGAATTCCCTTGCCGCGACGAAGCCTCGCGGCAGCGAGCTGGGCGCAGTCAGGCCCTTGCCGCGACGAAGCCTCGCGGCAGCGAGTCTGGCGAAGCTGGGTTTGCGAAGCATGGCGCGATGTGGCAAGGTGACACGCGACGCCGTGGCGGTCCGCCGATGCCGCATCCCGACCTCACCCTCGCCGTGCCCTGCTACAACGAGGCCGCGCGCCTCGACCCGAACGCGTTCCTCGACTTCGTCGCTGTCCGCCCGGCCGTGCGGCTGCTCTTCGTTGACGATGGCAGCACGGACGCCACGCCTCGGATTCTCGAGGCGCTGCGTGACGCGGCGCCGGACGTCGTCGACGTCATGCGCCTATCGGCCAATCGGGGAAAGGCCGAGGCCGTGCGTCTCGGGATCCTGGAGGCCGCTCGGCGCGGAGCCAGTCTCGTCGGATTCTGGGACGCCGACCTTGCCACGCCGCTGAACGCCGTCGACGACTTCCTGGCGCTCAGCGTGAAGCGTCCTGACGTCGAGGTTATCCTCGGCTCGCGGGTGATGTTGCTCGGAAGGGACATCCGGCGCCTAGCCTGGCGCCACTATCTCGGCCGGGTCTGTGCCACACTGGTGTCGCTGGTCCTGGATCTCCCCGTGTACGACACGCAGTGCGGCGCGAAGGTGTTCCGGTCGAACGACGCCCTCGCGGCCGTCTTCGCCACGCCGTTCCTGAGCCGCTGGATCTTCGACGTGGAGATGCTGGCGCGCTACCTTGCCCAGCCCGTCCGGCCAGGAGATCCCCCCCGGCGCGAGAGAATCTACGAACTGGCCGTGGCGGTCTGGCACCACAAGACAGGGTCCAAGCTCCGACGGACCGACTACGCCCGGGCGCTCTTCGATCTCACCCGGATCTGGCACGCCCGCCGCACCGGTCGGCGACTCGGATAGCCCGGCAGGAGGCTCCTCGAAGCCGACGAGCGGATCGAGACGAGCGCTGGCTGGAATGGAACCTCCCAGGGGGTGCGCACGTTCAATCCGTCAACGGAGGGAGTGCCCATGTCCTCGGTTCGGCCGGATCTGCGCCAGGCCATCAGAACGCTCCGGAGCCAACACACCATCTCCGCTGTGGCCGTGCTCTCACTCGCACTCGGGATGGCGCCGACCTCGGCCGTGTTCAGCGTCATCGATGCGGTCGGCTACCGGCCTTTGCCGATTCCCGACGCCGCGACGCTGGTGGGCGTGTACACCGCACAAGCCGGGGAACCATTTGGCGCCACGTCCTACCAGGACTACCTCGCGATTCGTGACGAGACCTCCGCGTTCCGTCAAGTGGCGGCTTCAGCCCGAAATGCGGTGGGCCTCAGCGGAGACGGCGTGCCGCCCAGTGTAGAGGTGGCTTCGAGCGTGTCGGGGAACTACTTCTCGACGCTCGGGCTGCGCCCCGCCCTCGGCCGACTCCTCGACGAGGAGGACGATGCGGGCGCTGGCAAGGCGGCGGCCGTGATCAGCCACAGATTGTGGGTTCGTCGCTACGGCCGGGATCCGAACATCGTCGGGCGGATGGTCACCGTCAACCACACGCTATGCGCAATTGTGGGTGTGGCACCCGAGGAGTTCGCGGGAACGACGCCGGTACTGGCACCGGATGTCTGGACGACCATCGCCCTATTGGACACCCTCCTGCCGGCGCGGCCCGCGGCCACTCGCGAGCCGCGCGACCGCCGCAGCTACAGCGTACTCGGGCGCTTGCGCGAGGACGCAACACTCGGGCAGGCCCGCGCCGAGGCCGCGGTCCTTGGCCAGAGACTCGAATCGAGCTACCCGGAGACGAATCGGGGACGTGCGCTGGCCGTCGAGTTCGAGCAGACCGTTCGCCGGCGCATGCCAGCGGCACTCGGGGCCGTGGCCCTTGGCATCATCGCCGTTGTCCTGCTGACAGCCTGCGCGAACGTGGCGGGGCTGCTGCTGGGACGTGGCGAAGCGCGCCGCACCGAGATCGCAGTCCGGCACGCCCTGGGCGCGACGAGGTGGCACATCCTGCGCCAGCTGCTCGTCGAAGGTGCGGTCCTGGCCCTGGTGGCGGCGGCACTCTCGGTGCTGATCGCCGACTGGCTCGTGCGCCTCATTCCGGCCCTGCTGCCTTCGCTGCCCATCGCGATCAACCTCGATCTGCGCCTCGACGCCAGAGTCCTGATCTTCACCGTCCTGATGGCCCTGGTGGCAGTGCCCGTGTTCGCCGCGGCCCCGGCCCTGCTGGCGTCACGGCACGACGTCTCGCCGTTGCTGAAGGGTGAAGTGGCCCGCGTCGGACTTCTGCGAGGATTCACGTTGCGCAACGCCCTGGTCGTCGGTCAGATTGCCGTATCGCTGGTCATGCTGGTGGCGTCCGGGCTCCTGACGCGGAGCCTGCTCGCGAGCCGAGGCGTGGATCCGGGATTCGCTCGCCGGCCGATGCTCTTCGCGACGATGGCTCCGCCGATCGTCGGGTACTCCGAAGCCCAGACGCGTGAGTTCTACCGGCGGTTGCTCGACCAGCTTCACGCGACGCCGGGCGTGGAGCGTGCATCGCTCGCGCGTCACGTGCCGCTCAACTCCCTCTACGGAGGGGGCGCCACACGGCGCATCGAGGTGCCCGGTTACCAACCGCCGCCAGGGCAGGACGGCATGCGCGTTCGCTACAACGTCGTCGGAAGCGGCTTCCTCGCCACGATGGGCACGCTTGTTGTGGCCGGACGTGAATTCACCGATCGCGACACAGCCGTCGCGCCAGCCGTCGTGATGGTCAACCAGAGGCTGGCGGCCGAGTTCTGGCGCGGCGCGGATCCTGTGGGCAGGCGCCTTGGGCTCGTCGGGGAAGACGGGGCCCGGCGCGACGCTGTGGTCGTCGGCATCGTGCAGAACGCCAAGTACGTGTCGCTGCACGAACAGCTCGAGCCGTACCTCTATCTGCCACACGCCCAGCATTTCCACGGGGAGATGACCGTGGTGGTCAGGGTTGCCGCCGACGAGCGAACGATGGTTGCCCCGTTTCGCCGGGCAATCGAGGCGGTCGATCCCTCGATGCCCACGCTTCAGATCACGACTCTTCCGGAGCACCTCCGGATGGCGCTGTTCGTCGAGCGTGTGACGGCCGTTGGAGTCGCGGTGCTGGGCGGGCTCGGCCTGTTCCTGTCGATGATCGGGCTTCACGGAGTCGTGGCATACCAGGTGGCACGGCGTAGGCGCGAGATCGGAATCCGCATGGCCGTGGGTGCCGATGCCACCCGGATCAAGACGGAGGTGTTGCGGCAGAGTGGCAGGCTCGTGGCTGCCGGGACCGTCATCGGGCTGGGTCTGGCACTGGCCGTCACCCGGACCCTCGCCGCACGCACATACGGGGTGAGCGCACTCGATCCCGTATCGCTCGGCATTGGCGTTCTGGCCGTGACGGCCGTCTCGCTGACCGCGACGTGGCTGCCCGCGCATCGCGCATCGCGCCTCGACCCGGTCGCGACGCTCCGGGAGCAATGACGGCTGTCCTGTCTCCGCTGCCGCACGCTCCCGCCCGACACGCTCCATCTGGCCACTGCCGCCGAGCCAGCCACTGGAACATCGCGCGTTCCTCGCCGATTCCCGCCCGGACGGCTGCACTCGACGGCAATCGAGCACGACCTTGCCACGCCATCTTCATGCCGGTCCTGAGGGCAACGTCTCGATCTGGAATCCAGGCGCCGAACGATGCACTTTCCCTCGTCGCCACATCCAGCTTACGGGTAGAATCTGCGGCAGATCATACGGAGACACCACCATGGACGATCAGAACTCGAATCCCACTCTCGTTTCGCGCCGCGCCTTCGTCGGCGGAATGGCCGCGGCGGTCGGCCTGATGATCGTGCCGCGTCGCGTGCTGGGCGGGCCCGGCTACCAGGCGCCAAGCGACACCGTGAACATCGCCACAGTCGGCTACCGGCACGGCATGGGGACGAGCAACACCAACAGTCTGCTCAAGCTGCCGAACGTGAAGGTAGTTGCTCTCTGCGACGTGGATGACAGCGAAACAGCACGAACCTCCTCGGCCAAGCTCCACCAGGCAGTGCCGAACGCCTCGTTCTACAAGGACTTCCGCGCAATGCTCGAGAAGCAGAAGGAGATCGACGGCGTGATCGTGGCGACGCCCGATCACACGCACGCGGTGGTGGCCATGGCCGCGATGCAGCTCGGTAAACACGTGTACGTGCAGAAGCCGCTGACGCGGACCGTCTCCGAGGCCAGGGCGCTGACCGAGGCCGCGCGGAAGTACAAGGTCGTCACCCAGATGGGCAACCAGGGACACTCCGGGGAAGGCGTGCGCCTCATGGAGGAGTGGATCACCGACGGGGCGATCGGCAAGGTCCGTGAGGTGCATTGCTGGACCAACCGGCCCATCTGGGCGCAGGGGATGCCGCGCCCGGCCGATACGCCGCCCGTTCCCGATGGTCTGGACTGGGACCTGTGGATTGGACCGGCGCCCATGCGCCCGTACCACTCGGCCTACCACCCCACCAGCTGGCGGGCGTGGTGGGACTTCGGGAGCGGAGCGCTCGGCGACATGGCGTGTCACGTGATGGACCCCGCGTACCAGTGCCTGAAGCTCGGGTACCCGACCAGCGTCACGACGCACATGGCCTACATCGTCATCCCGAACGAGACCGGCCCCTGGGGCCGCAGGGTGAAGTACGACGACGGATTCCCACCAGGGACCATTGTGTATTTCACGTTCCCGGAGCGCGGTGCCGATCTTCCCCCGGTCCGGCTGCACTGGTACGATGGCGGCCTGATGCCGGAGCGCCCGGAGGAGCTTGAGCCCGAACGGCGGATGCCGACATCCGGCACGATCTTCATCGGCGAGACGGGCAAGATCATGTGCGAGACCTACGGAGAGAGCCCGCGCCTGATCCCGGAATCACGGATGCAGGCCTACAAGAGGCCCCCGAAGACGCTGCCGAGGATTACTGGCAACTGGGATTCGGGCGGACACGAGCAGAACTGGATCGAGGGCATCCTCGGCAAGGGCACACCGAACTCGAATTTCGACTATTCCGGACCCTTCACCGAGATCGTGCTGCTTGGCAACGTCGGGATGCGGTTCCCCAGCCAGAAGCTGGCCTGGGACGGGCCCAACATGCGGATCACCAACAACGAGCAGGCCAACGAGTTCGTCCAGCATCACTACCGCGCGGGCTGGTCGCTGTAGACCCGCGCGCAATGTCAGGGCTCGACTACGGTCTCATCACCCTCGCGGCCGTCGCCGCCGGCGCCGTCAACGCGCTGGCCGGCGGCGGCACGCTCATCACGTTCCCGATGTTGACCGCCGTTGGCGTGCCCGCCGTGGCCGCCAATGTCACCAACACGGTCGCGCTCTGTCCCGGCTACCTCGGAGCCACCTTGGCTCAGTCAACAGACCTCGCGGGTCAGAAGGGCCGCCTGTGGATCGTGCTGCCGGCCGGGGTCATCGGCGGCATTGCCGGGGGGGTCCTGCTCCTGAACACCGGCGAGCGCATGTTCCGGGCTCTCGTGCCGTTCCTGATCCTCCTGGCGTCCGCGCTCCTCGCCGTGCAGGAACCGCTCCGCGCCTGGCTCGTCCGGCGCTCCGCTACGACCGGCACCCGTGGACTTTCGGAACGGGCGGCCGTGATCCCCGTCGCTCTGGCTGCCGTCTATGGCGGCTACTTCGGCGCGGGTCTCAGTGTCATCGTCCTGGCGGTCCTGGCCCTGACGCTCGACGACTCGCTGACGCGGCTCAACGCGCTGAAGCAGGGTGTCGCCTTCAGCGTCAACATTGCCGCCGCCGTGTTCTTTCTCTTTTCGGGCCAGGTCCAGTGGACGGCGGCCGCGGTCATGGCTGGCGGGGCGCTCCTCGGCGGGGTTCTCGGCGGCCGCCTGGCGGGGCGCATCAAGCCCGACCTGCTGCGCGGCATCGTTGTCGCGATTGGCGTCGTCGTCGCTGCCATCTACCTCGTCTAGAACCACTCCCGCTTTACTCCCGCTCTCCTCCCGGACTGCTCCCCGACTGCTTAGGACCACTCCCGCTCTACTCCCGCTCTCCTCCCGGACTGCTCCCCGACTGCTTAGGACCACTCCCGCTCTACTCCCGCTCTCCTCCCGGACTGCTCCCGGACTGCTCCCGCTGTGGAGCGGGAGTGTAAACACAACCGCGGCGTCCGTCGTAACCCACACGTCCCCTGCCACCGCCGTCCCTGCCGGAGAGCAGCCACCGCATGTCGAACCCGAAGAAGGCCGCCCCATCAACCCAGCCGCCCGAGCCTCCCGCGTTCATCGTTCCCCGAGCCTGGCTCATCACGCTCACTGTCCTGATCGTGATTCCCTGGTTGATCGCCGGTACGCTGTACCTGTGGCGTGGCCTCGACAGTGCGCCGGCAGTGCTGCCAGCCGACGACCCCCCGTCGAGGGAGGCGGCGTCCGGCCCGTGGGGCGTGTTGGAAGTGTCGCCGATCGTCATTTCGCCGCCGATCGAGCTGATTGACGACGACTGGGCCCGCGATGCCGATGCCGGCAAGTACTGGTTCCTCCCGGACACGGGCCTGCCGGTGGCCGAGGTGTTCCTGTCGTCGACCGGCCTGTCACGCGAGCAGGTATCCCGGCTCCTTGCTGCCTCGCGGCCGGAGCCGCGCATCAACGGCATCGTCATCGAGCCCGATCCGGACCTGGCCCGCAGCCTCGCTCCTGACGTCCGTGCCAGGCTGTACATCCAACTGGCGAAGAGCCCGCTCAACCTCGACCAGGTGCAGGCGTTCCGCTACCACGGGGAGTCGGCCGACGCCTGGCTCGGGCCATCACTCATAGCCCCGGCAACCCGCCGGCTCGTGAACCCGCTGACCTATCGGCACGGGGAACACGTGTACTTCGCCGATCAGGCGCTCGTCAGGCCGCAGATTGCCGACGCCGGCGAACGCCGGCGACTGGCCAAGGCCCTGCTGCGACAGCTGACCGTCCGGGTGAGGTTGTCGGTCCCGAGCCTGTCGGAGGTCCCCGGACTGGCGACCTACTGGGGCCGCGGCGGGCGGCGCACGGATATTCGTCCTCTTCTCGAGTCGATCGTGGGCCGAGGGGCGGACCGCTCGCTCGACATCGTCCACCTGCTCCCGGCGTTCGCCCGGGAACGGCTCTACCGGTACCCGCGCCTGACCGCGCAGGACCTGGACCGCCCGGTCCTCGCAAACTGCCTGTGGTCGGCCCTCAACTTCTTCAACACGATACCGGACGACAGGTATCTGGACGTCAACGTTGCAGTCGAGCGCCTCAAGCAGGACTACACGCTCATCGAGAACCACTACGAGCTGGGCGACATCGTCGCGTTGGTCGACGAGCGAGGCAACATCTTCCACGCCGTCGTCTACCTGGCCGACGACCTCGTCTTCACAAAGAACGGCACGTCGCCCGTCGCGCCCTGGGTGATCCTCCCTCTTGATATTGTCGTCGACTACTACCGCCCCCGCTCGGAGAAACCGCAGCTGATCTACCACCGGCGGAAGGACTTCTAGCGGGCATTCCGCAGTCCGCAATCGTAGTGATCCCGTATTACAGTAGTGCCGTCGCGAGGGCAGTGTCGGCGGCATGATGATGGAGCGCACACACCTGACCCGCTTCGCCTGGCTCTCGGTGGTGGCCGCCATCCTCACGATCGCGCTGAAGACCATTGCGTATCTGGTGACCGGGTCGGTCGGTCTCCTCTCGGACGCGCTCGAATCCCTCGTCAATCTCGCCGGCGCCCTGATGGCGCTGGCGATGCTCGCGGTGGCCGCTCGGCCGCCTGACGATGACCACGCCTACGGGCATACCAAAGCCGAGTACTTCGCGAGCGTCGTCGAGGGGACGCTCATCCTTGCTGCTGCCGTGAGCATTGGTGCCGCTGCGATCCACCGGCTGATGTATCCGCGCGCACTCGAGCAGATTGGCCTGGGCCTCGGCGTGTCCGTTCTGGCGTCGCTCGTGAACTTCACCGTGGCTCTTGTCCTGCTTCGGGCCGGCCGGCGGTTCCATTCGATTACGCTCGAGGCCAACGCGCGGCATCTCTTTACGGACGTCTGGACGTCAGCCGGCGTGTTGGCGGGCGTCGGGGCCGTGGCGTTGACAGGTTGGCTGCGCCTGGATCCCATCGTGGCTCTGCTCGTCGCCGCCAACATCGTCCGAGCGGGAACGGCCATCGTGCGGCGCTCGGTCTCGGGACTGATGGACTCTGCGTTGCCAGCCGGGGAGGTGCGGGCCGTCTGCGATGTGCTGGAGCGCTACGCCGAGTCCGGGGCGCAGTTCCACGCGTTGCGGACACGGCAGTCCGGGCCCCGGCGGTTCGTCTCCGTCCACATTCTGGTGCCGGGCCACTGGACCGTGCTGCGCGGGCACCAGTTGCTTGAACGCATCGAGGCTGACGTCCGCGCCGCACTCGTCAACGTCACGGTATTCACGCACCTCGAAGCGCTCGACGATCCTGCATCGTGGGAAGACCTGGCGCTGGATCGGACCCCTGGCGACGGAGCACGGTAAAGGGGGCGCTCGCTCGTCCCGGGTGAAATCGAGGGGCCGACCGTGCCGGACGATTGGTATACTCTCTCGCGACTTCACCAGGTTCGCCGCCCCCGCCTGTCGGACGACGGGCGCGTGGCAGCACGGTGCTGCATGTACCTGGGTCAGTCCTGCGCGAGAGATGGACAGCGGAATCGACCGTCTCGACGGCTGGAAGGAGATCTCGCACCACCTCCGGTGCGACGTCAGGACCTGTCTCCGCTGGGAGAAGGAGGCCGGCCTTCCGATCCACCGCATCAGCAGGGGCGCGAAGCGGTCCAAGGTCTTTGCCTACAAGACCGAACTCGATCGCTGGATGGCCGGCGACACAGAGAGCCGCGAATCCTCCGAGACGGGCTCGCTGCGGCCCGCCGGCCGCTGGGCGGTGCTGCTGGCCGGAGCCGGCGTCCTCGTCCTCGCTCTCGTGGTCTGGTGGGTCCGGCCATCACCCTCGTCAGGCCCGGTGGCCTACAAGGTCAAGGGACAGGCGCTCATCTTCTACGACACCCAGGATCGCGAACTGTGGCACCTCGACATCGACAGCCCCGTGGACCTCGAGACGTTCTACAAGGACGAGGACCATCCGTTTGTTCGCAACAGGCTACGGGTGGTTCTCAAGGACATCGACGGCGACGGCAGGAACGAAGCCGCCGCCCTCGTATTCGAGAGGGACCCGGCCAAGCGGAAGGTCGTACTGTACGATCATGACGGCGAGGTTCTGTGGGAACAGACCCCGGCCTTCGGCGTCCAGTACGCGCAAGAGCGCCCGGGCTCCACGTTCAGGCCGGTCCAGCTGGGACTGGAGGACATCGATGGCGACGGACGAACGGAGGTGCTTGCCCTCTGGGCGCATGAACGACACCATCCGGGGCTCTTCGAGGTGATGTCGGAGCGCGGCAAGCGACTCTTTCAGTACGATCACATTGGAGTCCTGCAGTCATTTGTCGTCTTGGCGCATCCCAACCGTGCCGGGATCAGGCAGATCCTGCTCGGCGGCACGAACAGCCTGCTCGGCGGAGACGCGGTGCTGGTCGTCCTCGACACAGGGGAGCTTCGGAGTGGGCTTGGCCCTCCCTACACCATCCCGGCCGAACTCCAGTCACAATCGCCCGACCTCATCCGATTCGTACCCGTCAACCCCAGACGCGCCGCGCAGCACAGGTACTTGCGCTTCCCGCACAACGAGCTTTCCCGGGCGAACGGTACGTTCTGGCTGAACGTCCATGAGATGCTGCCGTCGAACGTGGGCTACTCGATCCAGGTCGACTACGGATCCAAGTCCCCAGCGTACTTCAAGTTCGACCCCGGCTTCAGCCTTCTCGGAGTTCAGCACAGCTCCGACTTGAAGAGACGCTACGACGAACTCCTGGCGGCGGGCACGCTCACCACACCGCTCGAGGACTTCCTCGAGACGTGTCTCCGCACCGTGCTCCAGTGGGACGGAACGCAGTGGGTGCCCGTCCCCGTCCGCCGCTGATAGCTGCCTCACTTGCACTTGGGCAACGGCTTCCGAATCGTCCCTGTCGCCGAGTTGCCTCGCGTGTCGGCTGCGGTCATCGTCACGACTGCCGTCCATCCCGTTCCGTTGGGGTAGACGAAGAGATCCGAACCGTCCACCTGGAACACTCCCCGGCCTCGGACGATCTGACCCCCGTTGTTGACAATCTGCACGCCCGTGATCTGCGCGGCCGACTCGCCCGAGCACGCATCCGATGCGCCAGCGGTGACCCTGGTGGCGAGCCTGCCCCTGCCATCGACCGAACAGACGGGGTCGGAGAGAGCCAGCCCGGGCGGCGTCGTGTCGGTGACGGTCACATTCGCCTGGCATGATGATGAGAGGCCGCCAGCCTGGCTCTCGGAGACGGTCAGCGTCACCGGATACGTCGCCTGCCCGGCGGAGCCGGCGCTGAATGGTCCGGTGTTGTCAATCGAGAGCGTCAGATGGTCGCCGTCCGGGTCGTAGGATCCGCCGTCCAGCATGCTCGCGGCAATCGTGCCGAGACAGCCGGCATCGGCGTCGACGCTGGCGTCCCGGCAGAGGGCGACCGGCGCCTGATTGGGTGGCGGCAGGCCGGGAACGGGGTTATGCGGGCTGTTGTTCAGTTCCTCGACGGGAAGAAGTCCCCTGTAGACCCGGATGTAGTCGATCTTGCCGAAGAACGGATTCGGCTTGAAGTTGTTCGTGCCTGCGGCGCATGTCATCCCGTCCCCACGTGAACACGAGAGCATAGTTGCGCGGGTAGCCCGAGAGCGGTCCCTTTGAGAAGACGGCCTGGTCGGGCACTGGCTGCGTGATCGGAAGAGGCGGAGTCCCGCAGTGGTACACCATCCCGTCATCGAGTAGCTTGAGTGAGACCTCGATCGTGAGTTCGTCTGCCGAGGTCAGCGTCAGGAGGCCGAACGTATCGAGCACTTCCAACCAGTTCTGACCGGTGAACGAGAACACGTGTCGCCCCAGGTCCGAATCCCAGACAGTCTCGACCGGTCCGTTGGACCCTGGAGCCTGCCGCACGACGTGTCCGTACCCGCTCAGGTCCGAAAACGGATCCCGAGCGCTGCCGGCGAGCAGCAGCACGAGTTCCGGGGGATCGACGTAAGCCGGTTCGGCCGGCGCCGCGGAACCCAGGCCCGCGGGCGATGACAGGATTGCGCATGCGACCGCCGCCGAAAGCATCCCGAGCACGACGTTCCTTCGCACCATCATGGAAGACCTCCGTGACCGCAGCCGGCTCACCGTTGGACGCGAGGCCGCCCCGGGGAGCGGGAATACAACAGACCACGTGGTGAATGTCGCCCTGAGAGTCAGCGGGTCAAGGGGCTCGCGCCCGGATGCCCGGACATGCCCACTGATGCCCGTTCATTCCGAGATCGACGACCGGCTCCAGCCGAGGTAAGCACACTGGGGGACGCAAGCCAGGCGTCCCGAAGGTAACCGCTCGGCCAACCGCGTCTTCGCCCGCGCGGTTCCACCGTGGCGGCGACGGTGTCTAACTGATCAGAGGCGACACACTGACCAGAGCTGACGCCTTGTGACGTGCACGCTTCGCGACACAAGGAGGAGGCAACATGCCGCGCGACCTGTTCAGAGACGTCGTCTCTCCGCACGTGCGGGTGGGGGGGCGCCAGTGGTACGCCGTTCCGCTCTCGATGCTCATCCACGCCGTCATCATTCTGGCGATGGTCATCGTGCCCGTGCTGGCACCCGCCGTCGTGCCCCTTCCCCAGTCGATGCTGACCTGGCTGTGGGCCGCACCCCTGCCGCCGCCTGAGGTGCCGCAGGCGCCAGCCGCCCGCCCACCAGCCCGAAAGAGCTTTGCCGATCTGAACCCGGCCGCGCCGCCGCTCGAAGCGCCGCGCGGGATTCGCGACGAGCCCGGACTCGTCGTGGACCCCGAGCCAGCCGCCGGAGTGGAGGGCGGACTGGCGGCCGTCATCGAGGGTGCCGGCACCAGGGGCCTGCCCGAGGCCCTTCCGCTGCCGGCACCAGTCGCACCACTCCGGATGCACGCGGGCCTCAGGGCACCGACCAAGATCAGAGACGTCGCTCCCGTCTATCCGGCCATCGCCCGGGCGGCGCACGTGCAAGGGGTCGTGATCCTCGAGGCCGTTATCGGTAGCGACGGCCGAATCGCCCAGGCCCGCGTCTTGCGGTCGATTCCCCTGCTCGATCAGGCGGCCCTCGACGCGGTCCGCCAGTGGGAGTTCACGCCGACGCTGCTCAACGGCATACCCGTGCCCATCGTCATGACCGTCACCGTCGTGTTTGCGCTGAAGTAACCGGCCGCGGGCGGATTCGGCTATGATCGGCGGCCGAAGGGAGGGGCGTATGCAGACACGAACCGTTGCGGCCGCGCTGGCGATTGCCGTGCTCGCGCTCGCGGATCAGGCCGTCACCGGGCAGTCCCAGACATCGCCGGCTGCCGTGCTCGTCACCAGCGGCTCGTCGTTTCGCCTCCAGGCGTGGCGAATGGGCGCCGGCGGACTCGAGGCGGTCTGGGAGGCCGGCCCCCGGTCGGTCGATGCGAACTGGGCGACGCGACGAGCCGAGGCGGTGATGACCGGACGGGACGCCCCACTGGTCGTCGCCGATCTCGACGGCGACTCCCTCGACGACGTCATCGTTGCCGACGCCTTCGGCCTCACCGTCTACGGGAAGGTGCCGCGTTACTTCCCGTTTGCCGTGGCGTCCGAATCCGCTCCCCCCGCGATCGCGGCGGGTGACGTCGACGGTGACGGCGCCGCCGAACTGATCCTCCAGCGTAGAGTGCCGGGCCCTCCCGTCGGCCGCGAGATCGACGTGCTCACCGCCGAGGGCGACACACTGAAGAGCCTGGGGAAGATTCAGCTTTCCGGTTCGGGTACTGCCGTTGCCGTCGGTGACGTCGACAACGACCGGAAGGCCGACCTCGTCTCGGCTGGCGCGACCATCTCCGTTCTGAAGGGACAGAACGGATCAGCCTGGGTGGCGACGGCCGAGCTCTCCACCGTCAATGCGTCCGTCTCGCTCGTGCGCATTGGCGACGTCGACGGCGATGGCAGGAACGAGATCGTGGCCGGCGGCACCGGTGGGAAGGTGACCGTCTATCAGCACCGGAAACTCGCCGATCGAGTCGACTACCCGGTGCTGTGGCAGAGCCCGTACCTCATGACGGACGGGCTTCGGGCATCGAATTCCGGAGCCGGCCCGATGGCCGTGACGCAGGCGTTCGCGATCGGTGACGTCACAGGGAATGGCCGCCCCGATATCGTCGTCGGCGTATTCGAAATGGGACGGATCGACGAGCGCGAGGCAGGGGCGAGGCTCCACGTGTTCTCGTTCGATGGCCGGCGCGACTTCGTCGCGACGTGGGAGTCCGACGTGCTCCAGACCCGCACCATCGGGTCGGTGGCCATTGGAGACGTCGACGGCGACGGGGCGAACGAGTTCGTCGTAAACGGCACCGACGTGTACCGACGCGACGAGGCCGCGCGGTCCTTTGCCTCGGTCCCGACCGGATGCGCGGCCTGCAGTGACGGTGTCGTCGGCAGGTTCGCGGCCCTCGGCGAGCCCGCCGCAGCCACGCGAGTGATTCCCCTGTACTGGGACCTCCAGGGACGCCAATTGCCCGAGGAGGAGAAAGCCGACGTCTCGCTCTCCCTGTTCAACCCCTGGGCCGAGGCCAGGGACGTCACCGTCACGGTGACGTCAGCGAATCCAAGGATCGAGGTGGCGAATGGCGTCATCCGCGTACCGTCGATTGCCGCCGGTGCCACCGCGGCGCTTCCCCCGTTCTCGCTGACCGCCAGGAGCGGCCGCGATCCGGGCTCACTCATGGTCGAGATCGCCACCTCCGCCGGCTACCGCCAGTCCGTGCCGGCCAGGGTGGCCGTCACCGCGCCGCTGCCCACCTACTTGCCCGATGCCGGCGCGAGGCTGTCCGAGAAGATGGCGCTCGCCCGGAAGGAGAACCGGCGGGTCCTCATCATGTGGGCAGACAGTGCCGACAGGGCTTCACGCGACCTCGTGCTCGGCACGACCCGGGGGGAGGTGGCGCGTACGCTGCTCTACGAGTACGAAGTGGTGCGCGCCGAACGAGCGGAGAACCGGGTACTGGCGGCGAAGTACAACGTGCCGGGTGCGAAGGGCCGCCTCCCGTATTTCACGATCCTCGATGCCGAGGGCGCCGTGCTCGCCAGCAGACCCGCGAAGCCGTTCAAGGCCGCTGGCGAAGGGCTCGCGGCCTGGGACACGAAGAAGCTCAACGAGTTCCTGCTGTCATTCAAGCCCGACTATGTCGACGCCACCCCGCTCTTCGCGGCCGCGTTGAAGCAGGCGAAGAGAGAGGACAAGACCCTCTTCCTCTGGTTCAACGCTCCATGGTGAGGGTGGTGCCACAGGCAGGGCGCCTGGATGGCGCTCCCGGACATCGCCCCGATCCTCGCCAAGGACTTCGTCACGCTCGGCATCGACACGGATCGCATGCTCGGCGGCAAGGACCTGCTGGCGACATACAACCCGAAGCCCGGCGGGATTCCCTGGTTCGTTTTCATCGACGGTGACGGCAGCGCCATCATCGACAGCAACGATCCCGACCGCGGCAACGTGGGATTCCCCGCGCAGGACTTCGAGATCGCGCACTTCACGGTCATGCTCGGGAAGGTGCGGAAGCGCATCACGCACGAAGAGATCGAGATGCTCGGCCGCTCGCTCGTCGCCTTCCGCGACGTCAAGCTGCCCGGGCGCTAGCGGTCGCGCATGCCAGCAGGCTGCGGCGGAAGCGGGGCGTTCTGATGCTGCGGCAGGACGGTCACCGGATCCAGGAAGGGCATCATCGCCCGCAGTTTCGCACCGACGCGCTCCACGGCGTGCTGCTGCTCCCTGCGGCGCATGGCCGAGAAGCGCGGACGCCCGTCGGCGTTCTCGGCGATCCAGGCGCGGGCGTACGCGCCGCTTCGGATCTCCGCCAGCATCTGGCGCATCTCGGCCCGCGTTGCGTCGGTGACGATGCGCGGCCCGCCCGTGTAGTCGCCGTGTTCGGCGGTGTCGCTCACGGAGTAGCGCATGTAGTTGAGCCCGCCGCGGTAGATCAGGTCGACGATCAGCTTCAGTTCGTGGACGCACTCGAAGTACGCGATTTCAGGCTGGTAGCCTGCCTCGACGAGGGTGTCGAAGCCGGCCTTCACGAGCGCGCTCACGCCGCCGCACAGCACGGCCTGCTCCCCGAACAGATCGGTTTCGGTCTCCTCGGCGAATGTCGTTTCGATGACGCCGGCACGGGTGACGCCGAGAGCCTTCCCATACGACAGCGCGAGCGCCTTCGTCGCTCCACTCGCGTCCTGATGCACGGCCAGCAGGGCCGGCGTGCCGCCTCCGGCCACGAATACCTCTCTCACCCGGTGACCCGGCGACTTGGGCGCCACCATGGCCACATCCACGAAGGGCGGCGGGGCGATGGTCCCGAAGTGGATGTTGAACCCGTGAGCGAAGAAGAGCGCCTTGCCCGGTGCGAGTGCCGGCTCGACGTCGGACGCATAGATGGCCGGCTGCTCCGTATCCGGTGCGAGCATCATGATGACGTCCGCCCACGACGCCGCTTCGGCGATCGATGTCACCGCCAGCCCTGAGGATCGCGCCTTCTCGGCCGAGTGGCTGCCGGCACGCAGAGCCACGCGGACGTCGACGCCGCTGTCCGCGAGGTTCATTGCATGGGCGTGACCCTGGGATCCGAAGCCGATGACGGCGACTTTGCGTCGCCGGATCACCCCGAGGTCCGCATCGTTGTCGTAGTACATGTGGCTCACCTTCGCATCTCCTCAGTTCGACCGGACGCCGGCCTCGTCAGGCCGCGACGCCGTCCTCGGCCGCAGGCAGGTCAGTCCGGGCCGCGGCAAGCTCGGCCTGACCCCGGCGCATCGCGACGCGGCCGGTCCGGGCCATCTCCAGAATCGTGTAGGGCCGCAGCACGTCGACGAACCCGTCGATCTTCTCCTCGGTTCCGGTGATCTCGACCACCATCGACGAGGGTGAGACGTCAATGACGCGGGCCCGAAACACGTCGGCGAGTTGCATGACCTGCGCTCGCGTCTCCTGAGTTGCCGCGACCTTGATCATCGCCAGATCGCGGAACACCGCCGGCTGCTCCGTCACGACGTCCACGTGCAGCACGTTGACCAGCTTGTACAAGTGGGCCTCCAGGCGGCGCGCAGCATCTACGCTCGTGTCCACGACAATGGTCATGCGGGACGTCCCGGGCGTCTCGGTGTGACCGACGGTCAGCGATTCGACGTTGAATGCCCGGCGGCGGAACACCTCGGTGACGCGCGTCAACACGCCGGGCCGGTCTTCGGCCCTGACAATATATGTGGTGGTCATGGGGCGGCTCCTGTTTCTGCGATGGGACTCGGGCGCCGGATCATGTCGTGGAGATCGCCGCCCGCCGGCACCATCGGGTAGACCGAATCCTCCTGTTCGACTTTGAAATCGATCACGACCGTGCCCCGATGGTGACGTGCCTGCCGGACTGCCGGAGTGACCTCACTGCGCCGGCTGACCGACATCGACATCAACCCGTACGCGCTGGCGATCGTGCAGAAGTCGGGGTTGACGAGCGGCGTCGCTGCGTACCGGCGCATGTAGAAGAACTCCTGAAACTGCCGGACCATGCCGAGGTACCCGTTGTTGATGATGGCCACGTTGATGTCCAGCGATTCCTGGATGATGGTGGCCAGTTCGGCCATCGTCATCTGGAATCCCCCGTCACCGACGATCGCCCAGATTTCCGCGTCCGGCCTGGCGATCTTGGCGCCGATCGCCGCCGGCAAGGCGAAGCCCATGGTCCCCAGGCCACCGGAGGTGATGAGCGACCGCGGGGTTTCGTGCCGGTAGTACTGCGCCTCCCACATCTGGTGCTGGCCGACGTCGGTGACCACCACCGCATCGGCCGGTGTCTCGTGCCACAGATCCTGGATGACGTGAGCGGCGTACAAGTGGCCGCTGTCCGGCAGGTTCGTGATGTCGCGGACCGCCGAATCCCCCTTGAGCGACCGGATGCGGTCCAGCCACGTCGAGTGGTTGCCGGCCACGACGTTCGGCACGATTCCCTCGAGCACTGCCCGCAGGTCGCCGACCAGGGCCACGTCGACGCTGACGTTCTTGCCGATCTCGCTCGGGTCGATCTCCACATGGACCTTCTTCGCCAGCGGAGCGTAGGTCGCGGGATTTCCGGTCACCCGATCATCGAACCGCATGCCGAACGCCAGCAGGAGATCGGCACCCTGAATGGCCGAGTTGACCCAGGCCTCGCCGTGCATGCCCATCATGCCCAGGTTCAGCGGGTGGCTGGCCGGGACGCTCCCGATGCCCAGCAGCGTCATCGCAATGGGAATCTGGGCGCGCTCGGCCAGTTCGAGAACGACGTCGGATGCGCCAGACTGGATCACGCCGTGGCCCGCGAGGATGATGGGACGTGCCGCGCCGTTGATCAGATCGAGAGCCTGCTGAATCGCTTCGGGCCTGGGCGTGTGCACGGGCCGATAGCCGGGCAGCTTCGGGCCGGCCGGCCAGACAAAGTCACAGGTGCCCTGCTGAGCGTCCTTGGTGATGTCGATCAGTACCGGCCCCGGCCGCCCGGATCGCGCGATGTAGAAGGCCTCCCGGATGGTCTCGGCCACGTCATCGGCTCTCGTCACCAGGTAGTTGTGCTTCGTGATGGGCAGCGTGATGCCCGTGATGTCGGTCTCCTGAAAGGCGTCGGATCCGATGAGACCGCTGCCGACCTGTCCCGTGATGCAGACGATGGGCGACGAGTCCATCATCGCCGTCGCGATGCCGGTCACCATGTTGGTCGCGCCCGGGCCTGAGGTCGCCATGGCGACGCCCACGCGGTTGGACGCCCTCGCGTAGCCATCGGCCATGTGCACGGCGCCCTGCTCGTGGCGGACCAGTACGTGCCGCACGGGGTAGTCCAGCATGGCGTCGTAGACGGGGAGGATGGCCCCTCCCGGGTATCCGAACACCACCTCGACGCCTTCCCGGACGAGGCATTCCCAGAGGGTCTGTGCACCTGTCAACACCACGGCCTACCCCGTCACCGCGCCGGTCGATGCCGCCGACACCAGCCGTGCGTACTTCGCCATCACGCCTGACGCGTATCGCGGGGTTGGAGGCGACCATGCCGCGAGGCGGGCGGCCAGTTCGTCGGTCCCGATCTCAACATCGAGCCGGCGCCGCTCGACATCGAACACGACGGCATCGTCATCACGGATGGCGGCGATGGGACCGCCTTCACTCGCCTCCGGCGAGACGTGTCCGGCCATGAGGCCCCTGGTCGCGCCCGAGAACCTCCCGTCCGTGAGCAAGGCCACCTGTTCGCCCAGGCCGGCGCCTTGGATGGCGGCCGTGACACCCAGCATCTCGCGCATGCCTGGTCCGCCCCGCGGTCCTTCGTAGCGGATCACCACGACGTCGCCCGGCCGAATCCGTCCGCTCTGCACGGCGGCGAACGCCGCCTCTTCGCCGTCGAACACGCGCGCGGGACCGCGATGGAACCGCCGGGCGTGGCCGGCCACCTTGACGACGGCTCCATCGGGGGCCAGCGAGCCGCGCAGGATGACGAGGCCGCCGCTGGGTGTGATGGGACGATCCCACGGACGTACCACCTCTTGCCCGGCCGTCTCGACGGCCTCCGCGGCCTCCTCTCCGATCGTGCGGCCGGTCACCGTCAGTTCGTCGGGATGCAACAGGCCGGCCGCGAGCAGCCGCTTGGCCACCAGCGGAATCCCACCGGCCCTGTAGAGATCGACTGAGACGAACCGCCCGCCGGGCTTGAGGTCGGCCAGCAGCGGCACCCGGTCGCTGATGGGATTGAAGTCGTCGATGTGCAGGGGCACGCCGGCTTCGCGCGCGATCGCAAGGAGATGGAGGACGGCGTTGGTCGAACCGCCGGTGGCCACAACGCCGGCTACGGCGTTCTCGATGGCCGCCCGCGTGAGAATGTGGCGTGGCAGCACGCCGCCGCGCAGCAGGTCCATCACGAGCCTGCCCGCCCGCCGCGCCGCAGGGTCCTTGCCGGCGGCCATGGCGGGAATCGCGGCGCTGCCCATGGGGGCGATGCCCAGGAACTCGCAGGCGGTGGCCATGGTGTTGGCGGTGAACTGCCCGCCGCAGGCGCCGGGGCCGGGACAGGCGTGGTTCTCCAGTTCCATCAGATCACCGTCCGTCATGCGGCCTGCGGCCCGGGCGCCGACCGCTTCGAAGACGTCCTGGATGGTGACATCCCGGTCGTGAAACGACCCGGCGTCGATGGAACCGCCGTAGAACACCAGTCCCGGCACGTTCAGGCGCGCCAGGGACATGACCGCCGCGGGAATGGTCTTGTCGCATCCGCAGAGCACGACGAGGGCATCGAGATGGTGTCCCCGCGTGCAGAGCTCGATGGAGTCGGCGATGACCTCCCGGCTCACCAGCGAAGCCCGCATGCCCTCGGCCCCCATCGTGATGCCGTCCGAGATCGCGATCGTATTGAACTCGAGGGGCGTGCCGCCGGCCTCACTTACCCCCGCTTTCACCTCGCCGGCAAGGCGGCGAAGGTGGAAGTTGCAGGGACCAATTTCGATCCAGGTGTTCGCGATCCCGATCAGTGGACGGGCCAAGTCGTCGTCGGTCAGCCCGGTCGCCTTGAGCATCGCGCGCGCCGGCGCCCGTGACGGGCCTTCGGTGATAGCGGCCGATCGGTGCCGCAGCGACCCCGGCTGCCGGGGGGACGGATCCAACGCGCCGGGCATGCTGGCGTGGCAAGGCATGTGCGTCGATGTCCACAATGAACAGCGGGACGCATTCAGTCAAGCTAATAATCATTACAAGATCATCAATATGATTTATACTTGCCCGTTCGTATTATCATGCGGCCGGTGTGACCTATGGACCGACTGGATGAGATCCGTGAGGAAATCGACGGCGTGGACCGCCAGATTCTCGACGCGCTGGCCCGACGGCAGCGGCTGGCCGCCGACGTGGCGACGGCGAAGAATGAGCTGGGTGAGCCGCTGCGGGACGCGCTCCGGGAAGAGCGCCTCCTGGCGGCACTCATCTCACACGGCCGCGAGAAGGGGCTCGACTCGCACTTCGTGACACGGGTGTTTCACGAGATCATCGACGGCTCGATCCGATCGCAGCAGCTCCACCTCGTGCCCGAATACTCCGCCGCCCCGGTGAAGACCGTGGCGTTCCAGGGCATCGAGGGCGCCTACAGCGAACTGGCCGGCCGCAAGTTCTTCGCCGCCTCGCTCGATCGTACGGTCTTTGTCGGACGCCCCACCTTCGAGGAAGCGGTCGAGTCGGTCGAGGAGGGCGAGGCCGACTTCGCGATGCTCCCGGTCGAGAACACGACCGCCGGGAGCATCAACGACGTATACGATCTGCTCTCCTGCGCGCGGCTGTCCATCGTGGGCGAAGAAGTGCTGCGCGTGGAGCACTGCCTGCTGGCCGTCGACGACGTACCGCTGACGTCATTGCGCCGCGTGCTTTCCCACCCGCAGGCGCTGGCGCAGTGCATGAAGTTTCTGGCAAAGCTGCCCGCCTGCGAACCCCAGCCTCATGCGGACACGGCCATGGCGGTGCGCCTCGTCAAGGAACAGCAGGATCCGACCTGGGCCGCCATCGCGAGCGAGGACGCCGGCCGGCGCTACGGCTTGAAGGTCCTGAGGCGCAACATCGAGGACCAGCAGCACAACTACACCCGGTTCGTCGTCGTGGCGCGGGCGCCGCTGGCCATCGATCGGCGGATCCCGTGCAAGACGTCCATCGTCATGGCGACCTCGCACGAGGAGGGCTCGCTGCTCCGTGCGCTGAACATCCTGCACGAGTACACGATCAACCTCACCAAGCTCGAGAGCCGGCCCATTCCGGGCATGCCCTTCCAGTATCTGTTCTACGTCGACTTCGAAGGCAACACGGCGGACGCGAACGTCCAGGAAGCGCTGGGCCGCGTGCGCTCCGTGACCACGTCTCTGAAGGTGCTTGGGAGCTACCCCAGTCAGCACCGGGCCCGAACGCAGCCGCACGTCGTCACGCTCGTGACCGAGCCGGCTGCGGCGCCGGAACCGGCGGCCGAGCTCGAAGCGCGCGAGACCGCGCGCGTGCCGTACCGCCTGGGCAGCCGCGGCCCCGGGCGCGACGACACCGTCATCAACGTAGGAGGCGTCAGAATCGGCGGCCCTCAGTTCATCGTCATCGCGGGTCCGTGCGCGGTCGAGTCGCGGGAGCAGATCTTCCAATGCGCTCGGGCCGTCAAGGAGAACGGCGGCGCCATGCTTCGAGGCGGCTGCTTCAAGCCACGCACCTCGCCGTACAGCTTCCAGGGGCTCGGCTTCGAGGCCCTCGCGCTGCTGGCTGCCGCGGGCCAGGAGTACGATCTGCCCATCGTCACCGAGGTGCTGTCGCCGCAGGACGTGGAGCAGGTCGCTCGCGTGGCAGACGTGCTCCAGGTCGGGGCGCGCAACATGCAGAACTTCAGCCTCCTCACCGAGGTCGGCCGAATGAACCGCCCCGTTCTGTTGAAGCGCGGCATGATGTCCACCATGGACGAGTTCCTGAACGCCGCCGAGTACATCCTCGACCGCGGCAACCAGCAGGTGATCCTGTGCGAACGGGGCATTCGCACCTTCGATACCGCAACGCGGAGTACCCTCGATCTCGGGTCGATCCCCATCCTCAAGCGCGTGACGCACCTGCCCGTCGTCGTCGATCCGTCGCACGCCGCCGGGGCGCGGGACCTCGTGGTGCCGCTGGCGCTGGCGTCGCACGCCGTCGGACCGCACGGCCTCATGATCGAGATCCACCCGGACCCCGAACGGGCGTTGAGCGATGGACCACAGGCGCTCCGGTTCCCGGACTTCGCCGAGCTGATGGCGCGCATCTACCGGCGATAGCTGCGTCCCCGCTTGATTCGTCCACGGGCACTGACGCCCCGACTACTCCGCGCGGAGCACGCGCACCGGATCGACACGGGTGGCCTTCCACGCGGGGTACGCCGTCGCGACGAGCGCGACGGCGACGACGAGGACGAGACTCGAGCCGACAATGCCAGGGTGAAAGGGGTTGACCCCGTAGAGCAGATTCGAGACGGCCTTGCCTGCCGCCAGCGACAAGCCCACGCCCAGGAGGCCGCCGAGGCCGACGAGCACGAGACCTTCGCGAAGCACCATCACGACTATGTCGCGCCGGCGGGCGCCGAGCGCCGTGCGTACGCCAATCTCACGCGTCCGCCGCAAGACCGAGTGAATGACGACACCCGTGAGGCCGACGGCGGCGAGGACCATCCCCAGCACTGCCAGCGCGATCGAGAGCACGGCCTGGAGCCAGTCCTGGTAGAGGGCTTCCCTCACGTGTCCCCTCAGCGTGTTGACCGTCAGCTGTGCGTAGGCTGGCGCCACCGCCCGCATCGCGCGCCTGATGGCCGGCAGTTGCGAAGCGGGATTGTCGACGCCCTCGAACACGAACGTCACTTCGCCGGCCGGGAGCTGGGCGAAGGGGAAGTAGAGGAACGGCTGTGGCGATTCGTGGAACGAGTTGATCGGGCCGTTCTCGACGACGCCGACGATCTGCACGTCGGCGCCGCCAACGCGGATCCAGCTGCCAACGACGTCGCCAGCCGGCCAGAACTGCCGCGCCATCGTGTCGTTCACCATGGCGACCGGCAGCGTGCCGTCCGCATCCGCCCGCGAGAAGCCACGCCCCACCAGCACGCGGGTGCCAGTCGCGGCGAAGTAGTCGGGGCTGACCTGGTTATAACGGATGCGCAGCACCTGCCGGTCCGGCGGCACGTGGCGTCCGGGGATGACGACGTCGCGCGTGGCGCCGCCGCCGGAGCCCGACATGGGGAAGCGGCGGGCATAGGCCGCGCGCACCAGGCCAGGCTGGGCGGCGACGCGTTCCGCGATCTCGTCGGCGACAGCCACGAGCCGATCGCGCGGCGTGTTCATGGCGACGAGCATGATCACCGACTGCCGGTCGATGTCGAAGCCGGGCCGGGCCTGCGCGGCGCGGGCGAAGCTCAGCGCAAGCAGTCCGCCTACCGAGAGCAACGTCACGCCGAGCATGGCCTGGGAGACCACCAGCAGCCGCCGCCCGCCCCAGCGCCGCTTCGTCTCCCAGCCGCCGGACTTGATGATGGCATTGATATCCGAGCGCGACCCGCGCAGTGCGGGAACGAGCCCGAAGATAACGGCGGCCAGCATGCACATGGCGAGGGTCGCCGCCACGACCCGGAGGTCGAGGCGGATGTCGAACCGCACGAAGGACGGCCCGGGCGGCAGGAGCGACGGTACGAGCGGAATCAGCCAGCGCGCGACGAGCAAAGCCACCACCGCGCCGGCGCCCGCAAGAATCGCGCTCTCGGTCAGCATCTGGCGAATGAGTCGGCCGCGGCTCGCGCCGAGAGCCTGGCGGATCGCCACTTCACGGCGGCGCGTCTCAGCCAGGGCCAGCAGCAACTGGGCGACGTTCGCGCACGCAATGATGACGAGCTGGCCCGCGATCGACAAGAGGATGGTCGGGAGGATCTGGCTCGTCGCGGTCCGCTCGTACTCCGCCTGTGTCCGCACCACGAGCCGCCGTCCCTGCACATCGCCTGGACGTTCCTGCCGGAGTGCGTCGGCGAATGCGTCGAGATGAGCCTGGGCCGACGCGAGACCCGCGCCAGGCCGCAGGCGGCCGACGACTTCGAACTGCCCGGCCACTCGCTGCTGAAATTCGCGTGCGTTGCCCATGGCGCGCCACGTGGTCGCCGGCACCCACAGATCGGTGACGATACCGCGATCGAGGCCGCGGAAGCCGGCAGGCAGGACGCCGACGATGGTAAAGGGCCGGTTGTTGAGCCTCAGCGTGCGGCCGACGATATCGGGATCCGCGCCGAAGCGCCGGCGCCACAGCCCGTCGGTGATCGCGATGGCCGGAGCGCCCTTGAGCGCCGCATCGAGATCCTCGCGGAACAACCGGCCTCGCGCGGCCTCGATGCCCAGAAGCGGAAAGTAGTTGTCCGAGACGATCGTCAGCGGCATCACCTCGAGTTCGCCGCCGCCCGTGTCGAGCAGACCGCCACGCCGGTTCTGCACGGCCAGGTCCGCCAGCGTCCCGCCCGATGCCCGGAGCGACTCGAACTCGGTCCACGCCAGGTCGTCCGGGCGGCCGTCGACGCTCCGCCAGTCGATGCGGACCAGGCCGCCAGAGTCGCGCACCGGCAGGGAGCGCAGGAACATGCCGTCCACGAGACTGAAGACCACGGAGTTCGCGCCGACGCCGATCGCCAGCGACAGCACGGCGACGACCGCGGCCCCAGGGTGCTTGCGCGCCACACGGGCCGAGTACCGGATGTCCTGCCAGACGCTCTGCATCTCGCCTCCCTCGCGTGAAAGGCGCGGGTCGTTTCGGCCGGTCCGCGCGCTCTTGAAAGTAGACGACGAGCCGGGCACGGGAGTTTGGCCTGTCGGGTTGCGGATGGCAGACCTCGGGTTGTGGGCCCGGCCCACGGCTGGGAATTGCCGACTTGGCGTCCGCACGCCACACGCCGCCTCGAGTGGTAGACTGTCGCGACGAGTGCGCGCCATGGCGCGCACGCCCGTGCAGCAGGTGACCGATCATGTCCCCGCTCAAGCAGACTGACGCGCCCACGCCCATCCGCTTCCTGGCCATGCTGCTGGGCGTGACCTTCGTTGCCGAACTTGGCGTCGCCCTGCTCGTGCATGTGGCGTTCCGGGGCGCCTGGGGCACGCTCGCGGAGGCGGCCGTGGCTGCCCTGCTCCTCGTGCTGGTCCTCGCCCCGGCCATCTGGGTCCTGGCGATCCGGCCGGCCATGCGTCACGCCATCGACCCCATCGTCCGGAAGGCCATCGAGACATCCGAGGACGTCGTGTTCCTGACGGACCCGGAAGGCACGTTCCAGTTCGTCAATGCCGCGTTCTCGCGCTTGTACGGATACGACGCCGATGAGGTCGTGGGACGCGCCACGCCGCGCGTGCTCAAGGGCGGCATCACGACCCCCGACGAGTATGCCTCCTTCTGGGCGACGATCCTCGGCAGGCAGAGCGTGGCCACGGAATTCGTCAACCGCGCGAAGGACGGCCGGGCCGTTCGCGTCCACGTCAAGGTGACGCCCGTACTCGACGCGGCGGGTGACCTCACGGGCTTCCTGGCCATCCAGCGCGATCTCACCGAGTACAGACGGATGGAGTCGGCGCTGGGCGCCGCCGAGGAGCGCTACCGGGACCTGTTCGAGAACGCCGTCGCGGGCATCTATCGGAGCACCCCTGACGGCCATCTGCTCATGGTGAACCCGGCGCTGGCGCGGATGTTCGGCTACGCGAGTCCGGCAGAGATGATCGAGTCGGTGCAGGACGTGGGACGCCAGCTCTACGCCGATCCTCGGCAGCGCGAGGATCTCAGGCGGCAGTACGACGCAGGCACAGGCGGGGAGGCGGAGTTCCAACTCGTCCGCCGCGACGGCGGGCTGTTCTGGGTGGCGGAAACCACGCGGGTCATCCGCGATGGCGACGGCCGGGTCGTGTGCTACGAAGGCATCATGACGGACATCACGGCCCGCAAGCGCGCCGAGGCGGACCTGCGGGCGGAACGAGACCGGTCGAAGCTGTACCTGGATGTGGTGGATGTCATCCTCGTGGCGCTGAACGACCGAGGCGAGATCACGCTCCTGAACCGCACCGGACGGAGGGTCCTCGGCTTCGACGATGACGACCCGCTAGGCACGAACTGGTTCGACACCTGCGTGCCCACAGGACACCGCGAGGAGATGCGGGGCAGGTTCGCGAAGTGGCTCGGCGGGCACGACGTGTCGTTCTGCCGTCACGAGAACCCGGTCCTGACCCGCACGGGTGACCAGCGCCTCATCTCCTGGCACAGCGTCCAGCTCACCGATGCGACCGGCGCTGTCATTGGAGCGCTGAACGCCGGGGAGGACATCACGGAGCGGCGGCGCCTCGAAGAGCAGTTCCGCGGGGCGCAGAAGATGGAGTCGGTGGGCGTCCTGGCGGGCGGCGTCGCGCACGACTTCAACAACATGCTCACGGCGATTCTCGGGTACACGCAGCTCATCATGGCCGCGCTGCCCGCCGACAGCCCGATCCGCGCGGACCTCCGCGAGGTGCAGCTTGCCGGCGAAGAGGCCGCCGACCTGACCGCGCGCCTGCTGGCCTTCGGCCGGCGGCAGATGCTCAGAATCGACGTCGCCGACCCGAACGCCATCGTGACTCGGCTGGAGAAGATCCTCGGATCGCTGCTCGGCGAGAACATCACGTTGGCAACCGATCTGACCCCGGACGTGGGTCTGGTTAACGTCGACACCAACCAGATCGATCAAGTCATCCTCAACCTGGCGTCCAATTCCAAGGACGCCATGCCGGATGGCGGTACTCTGACGATCGCGACCCAACCAGGCACGGCGGAGGCTGCCGCCGGATGCCTGCCGCCCGGCACCGATCCCGCCGCTTTCGTCCGTCTGAGTGTGACGGACACGGGTTTCGGTATGGACCCCGCAACGCTCGAACGGGCCTTCGAGCCGTTCTTCACCACCAAGCCGAAGGGCAGGGGAACCGGTCTGGGCCTGTCTGCCGTGTACGGTATCGTTCGACAGACCGGCGGACATGTTTTCGCCGACAGCACGCTGGGCCACGGCACGACCATCGAGCTGTGGCTGCCGAGGAGTGCTGCGAATGACGACCACCCAACCGCGGGTCTGGCTCCGGGCCCGGAGCTGGCCGGCGGATCCGAGACGATCCTCGTCGTCGAAGACCAGGCGGCCGTCCGGCGGCTGGCGAGACAGGTGTTGGCCAAGTGCGGCTACCGGGTGCTCGACGCCGTCGACGGCGACGACGCCATCCGCCTGGCCGGCCAATTCCCGGGGCGGATCGATCTCATTGTCACCGACATGGTGATGCCGGGTATCAGCGGGCCGGTCGCCGTCGAGCGCATCAGGCAGCAGCGGACCGGAACCAGGGTGTTGTACGTTTCAGGGTTTGCCGCTGCCGATGTGGCGCGAGACCCGCGCGATCCGTTCCTTGCGAAGCCGTTCACGCCAGCCGGCTTGGCCCAGGCGGTGCGTGCCACGCTGGATCGGCCTGTCTAGACGTCTTGAAGGCCCGAATCTCATGCAGATGAGTCAAGTTTCCGTCCCCTGCCTTCAAGACGTCTTCGCCCCGCCGCAGGCGGGGCAAAGCCAACACTGTGAACTAGCGAGGCGGAGCCGCCCCGACACGCCTCGGTGGTCTGAGGCGGAGCCTCGCTAGACGTCTTGAAGGCCCGAATCTCATGCAGATGAGTCAAGTTTCCGTCCCCTGCCTTCAAGACGTCTTCGCCCCGCCGCAGGCGGGGCAAAGCCAACACTGTGAACTAGCGAGGCGGAGCCGCCC
>JBFMFH010000029.1:0-23631 GCA_040752275.1 Acidobacteriota bacterium | reverse complement strand
GCTCCGCCTCGCTAGATCACAGTGTTGGCTTTGCCCCGCCTGCGGCGGGGCGTAGACGTCTTGAAGGCCGGAGCGAAACTTGACTCATCTGCAACGGATCTTGGCCTTCAAGACGTCTAGCGAGGCTGCGCCTCAGACCACCGAGGCGTGTGCTACTTGCTATGAACTTAGCATTGTGCTATATTCTTAGCACGATGACCCCAACGCCTCGGCTTCCCCGCCTCTCCCGCCGCGAGCGGGAAATCCTGGACGTCCTCTACGCCCTCGGCCAGGCCACCGTCCAGCAAGTCCTCGACGGCCTTGCCGATCCACCCAGCTACTCGGCTGTGCGCGCCCTGCTGCGCATTCTCGAGGAGAAGGGCCACGTCCGACACGACCAGGACGGGCCGCGCTACGTCTACACGGCCAGGCAGCCCCGCGACACAGCCGCCCGATCCGCACTGGGCCATCTGGTGCGGACCTTCTACGACGGCTCCGTGGGCGATGCCGTGTCGGCGTTGCTCGACGCCTCGTCGTCCAGCTTGTCCAACGCCGAGCTCGACAAGCTGGCCGCTCTGATAGACGAAGCACGCCGGCCTGAGAGGACACGCCGATGACACAGCTGATGGCAGATTTCGCGCGGTGGCTGGCTGGCGGTCACGGGTGGCTGCCGATCCTGGCCAACGCCGTGCTCAAGGCGACCATGCTGCTCGCCGGTGCAGGACTGCTGACTCTGGCGCTGCGGCGCAGGTCTGCCGCCGTGCGCCACCTCGTCTGGTCGATGGCGCTGGCCGGCAGTCTCGCAACGCCCGTGCTGATGATCGTGCTTCCGGCCTGGACGCTACCCGTGCTGCCCAGCGCAGGCTCTCTGAGTGCTGAGCGAGCGGATCCGACCACGTTCGGCGGGAACGAATCGTGGCCGTACTCGCGAGTCGAAGCACTCGGGACCAGCGGACCGGCAACGCCGTCTGCGGGCGACCACCCTGCCCCGCCCGCCGCGGGGCAGCAGGCCAACCCGGCGCCGGGCACGATGCCCGACCCGGGACCGAGGGAGGCGGCGCAACCAGTGGCGGGCGCCGGCGCGGGTTCCACGGCCGGCCAGCTCCTCGTCCTGATCCTGCCCGGGGCCGCCACGCTGCTCGCCATCTGGGGCGCGGTGGCATTCGTGCTCGTGGGCCGCCTCGTCGTCGGTCACATCCGCGTCCGGCGGATGGCGCGTCGGACGGCCGAGGCGCCTGGTTGGGAGCCGCTCGCACGCGTGCTCAGCGGGCAGGCGGGCCTCGCGCGGACACCTCGGTTCATCGAAGGTGCCCCTTCGGCGATGCCCATGACCTGGGGCCTTTTTCGGCCCGTGGTCATGGTGCCGTCGGTCGCGGCCGACTGGCCGGATGCTCGCCTGCGCGCCGTGCTGCTCCACGAACTGGCGCACGTGAGGCGTCGCGACTGTCTCACGCAGACCGTGGCCGGCCTCGTGTGCGCGTTGTACTGGTTCAACCCGTTGGCCTGGGTCGCCGCCGCCCGCTTGCGCGCGGAACGCGAGCGCGCCTGCGACGACACGGTCCTCGCCGCCGGAGCCGACGGCGGCGACTACGCCGAACAGCTCCTTGACATCGCTCGCGCCTTGCGTCCGGCGGATCTGCTTTCGTGGGCCACCGTGTCGATGGCGCGACGCTCGCAACTGGAGGGACGCTTGCTGGCCATTCTCGACCCCGATCTCCCACGCCGAACGCCCACGCGTGCGGCCGCCGCTCTGGCGGTCCTCGCGCTCGCCGTGCTCGTGCCGATGCTGGCGGCCGTGGAGGCCGGCGAGCGCGCCACCAGCGGTGCCACGTCCGACCTCATCATCGGCATGAGTGCCGAGCCGGCCGATGTCGCCTTGCTGTCCCCCGCCGACGCTGTGCGGGAGGCGGCCGACTCGGCCGTCCGTTCTGCCAGCGGCATGCGGTCAATCGGCTCCCTTGACCTCGCCGTCCGCGACACGCTCGATTCGCTCGGCGCCGCCGGCACGGGCCAGCACCCCACGCCCACCCCGATGCCGACCCCCACGCCGACACCGGCGCCGCGGGTGCTCGGCCGCGACGATCAGCGGCAGCCAGTCGACCAGAAGATCATCGATGCCTTGGTGGCTGCGCTCGACGACGTGGACGGGGACGTGCGCCACCAGGCGCTCGTGACGCTGGCCCGGATCGGCGATCGCCGGACGACGGCGGCGCTGATGAAGGCCCTCGACGACACGTCATCCGACGTGCGCGAGCAGGCCGCAATGGCCCTTGGTCGCTTGCGGGATCCGGGAGCCGTCGACGCCCTGATCAAGGCCCTTGCCGATCCGTCGCCGGGCGTCCGCGAACACGCGGCGTTCGCCCTGGGCCAGATGCGGGACGTGCGTGCAGTAGAGCCGCTGCTTGCGGTCGTCTCGGACCAGAACGCCGAAGTCCGCGAGCAGGCGGTGTTCGCCCTCTCGCAACTCCGGGATCGGCGCGCCACGCCGGTCCTCATCAAGGCACTCGGCGACGCGGACGAGGACGTGCGCGAGCAATCGGCCTTCGCCCTGAGCCAGCTGCGTGACGATGAGGCAACTCCCGCCCTGATGGCGCTTCTGAACGACGCGAAGCCGGATGTCCGCGAGAAGGCGGTGTTCGCCCTGTCGCAGTTGCGCGACCGGCGGGCGGTGCCGGCCCTGACCAAGGCCGTCGCGGACGCGGACGAGGATGTCCGGGAGCAGGCGGCCTTTGCCTTGTCGCAGCTGCGCGACCCGGCGGCCGTCCCGGCGTTGACGACACTGCTGAAGGACCCGAAGCCCGACGTCCGTGAGCAGGCGGCGTTCGCCCTGGGGCAGATCCGCGACGCGTCGGCCGTCGAGCCGCTTATCGCCGCGCTGGGCGACGAGTCGCCGGACATACAGCAGAGCGCGGCACTCGCTCTAGGCCAGTTGCGGGATGGCCGTGCGGTCGATGCGCTCATCGCCGCGCTGCGGGCCGCGTCAGCCGATGTGCGGCAGAGCGCCGCGCACGCCCTGGGTCAGATTCGCGATCCGAAGGCGAGCGACGCGCTGACAGCCGCGCTCAAGGATGCGGACGCGGACGTGAGGAGGGCTGCGGCGCTCGCGCTGTCACGGGTCATCGGCGGCCGCGACCGCTAGCTCTCGGCCCTCTGAAGCGGAGCCGCACGGACACAGGCTCGGGGGTCTGAAGCGGAGCCTCGCGAGTGACCGGCAGGGCGGCCGGGCCCTGCCTTTGTGTGGCGTGGAGATGCTAAATGCTTAGCATCATCGCCCACACCACGCGAGCACGGCGACGGCGGCAGTGCGCAGGACACGCCGGAGAACGGGCGTCAGCCGGCGTAGGGGGGTTCACCGCAAGGAGAAGCTCATGACTCGATGGATCGTGACGTTCATGTCGGTTGTCGTCGCCGCCGTCACCGCGGTGGCTGATTCGACGCAGAGCGGCGTCGACACGCACGTCGCAGCACTCCGTTCGACGGATGCGGCAGTTCGCGCCAGGGCTGCATGTGCGCTGAAGGACTTGGGCACGAAGGCGGTGGCCGCCATCCCGATGCTCATCGAAACGCTCGCCGACGCGACACCGGTCAATCCCGATGTCTGCGGCCATCGCAACTGGGGCTGGCGGGGCGATCCCGGCGAGCCGACGACGCCCGGACGGGAGGCGGCATCGGCCCTCGCGTCTATTGGCCAGGCGGCGTTCAGGGCTCTCATCGACGCCCTGCGCGATCCCCGCTGGAGCGCGCGGAAGAACGCGGCATTCGCGTTGGGCGCCCTCGACGATCGCCGCGCCGTCGACCCGCTCGTCTCAGCGCTCGAGGATCCGGAGGCCGGCGTGCGCAGGGAGGCCGCCTGGGCCCTGGGCGCCCTCGACGATGCCCGGAGCGTGCCGCCCCTCATCGCGGCCTTGAAGGACCAGGACGGCCGCGTGCGGTCGCAGGTGGCGTGGGCGCTGGGGGCGATCGACGATCAACGCGCCGCCGGACCGCTCTCGTCGGCCCTCGAGGATCCGGAGTCGGCGGTAAGGCGCCAGGCCGCGTGGGCGCTCGGTGCGATCGACGCTCCCAGTGCCGTTCCAGCGCTCGTTTCGGCCATGAGAGACGCCGACGCTCTAGTGCGCGCGCAGGTCGCCTGGGCACTCGGTGCCATCGACGATCGCGCCGCCGTTGCTGCTCTGGTGGCCGCGCTCGAGGACCGTGACGCCGGCGTGCGGTCGCAAGCCGCCTGGGCCCTTGGCGCGATCGGCGACACGCGTGCCACGACCGGCCTCGTTGCCGCGCTCAAGGATGTCGAAGCGCGGGTTCGGTCGCAGGCGGCCTGGGCCCTCGGCGCCATCGACGACCGGGCCGCCGTCGACGGTCTCGTCGGCGCGTTGAAGGACCAGGACGCTCGCGTCCGCTCGCAGGCGGCCTGGGCGTTGGGCGCGATCGGTGACGGTAGGGCTGCCAACGCCCTGGCCGCCGCGCTGAAAGACGAGGATCCCCACGTGCGGCGCCAGGCCGCCTGGGCGCTGGGCGTTGTCTCTGGCCGGTAGCCTTGGGCGACGGGATCCCGCCGTCCGGGTCACGGGGCTCGCCGGCCCTCGCGACACCGGACGCGATCTCCTCATAGCACGCCTGTGGCTCCTACTTCGTGCCGATGAACACCTTCCGCTTGATAACCCCGCCCCGCGTCGACGAGTACTGCAGCGTGCACTCCGTGCCGCTGATGCCGTTGAGGCGGACCTTGAAGGTCACCGACTTCTTTTCGCCGCCTGCGAGCCTGTCGATCGTGACGGTCGGTCGGACCTGCGGCTCGACCATGATCACCTTGTCGGTGCTCGGCTGTGCCGGCCCCGCCTGAGCGCCCGCCGCCCCGCGTCCGCCCCGGCCGCCGCCCATGGCGGGCACATCACCGCGGCCGCCACCCTCGCCCCGTCCGCCGCGACCTCCGGCCGGGATCGACATCATCCCTGGGGGGAAGACCATCGACACCGTGTCCGGACGGACGATCTTCACGAGCTGGGCCTGCTTCAGCGCCGTCGGAATCACACCCTGATTCTCGAGGCTCACCTCGATGGTGTATTCGTTGCCTTTCTGCGTGATCGTCGGCTCCGCCACGATCACCTTGGGGAGGCTGGCCGCCAGCATCAGGTTGAAGCGGGCCTCTTTCTCCGCCCAGGTCTCAAGCAGCTCCGGCGGCGGGTTCTGGCGCCAGAACTTCGGGTTCCAGCCTCCGACCTCGGCCTCGCCGTACTCGGGGTGGATAATCTTGGTCCAGGGCTGGAACCGGCTGACCTTCAGCTCCTTGTCGTTGTACTGGAGCTGGTCCAGCTCGTCGTTCACGACACCGTCCTTGTTGTAGTCGCCGACGTTGCCGCCGTTCCACAGTTCGTCGCCGTACCAGATGGCCCCGTACTGCCAGTACCCGAAGTCCGGGCTGTGGCCGAAGAGCGGGTTGTTGCGGCCGTAATCCGCATAGACGTCGCCGGCCCTGGTGTAGCCGGTGATCTCCTTGCCCCTGGTGTCGAAGGCCTTGTAGAGGGCGAGATCCTCGGGGTACATCCGTTCGTCGCTCGGCGAGGTCGAGGGCGGGCGCAGCAGCATCGGCACGGTCGTATCCATCGTGTTAACAACCGACACGTTCGGATGAGTCAGCAGGAAGGCGACCACAGCGCGCGTTTCGACCTCCGACATCGGGTACTCGCCGGCGCCGCCCTGGGTAAAGCCGCGGCTAGTCTCCTCGGTCTCGGGCCGCCAGTTCTCCGGGTAGTTCCGGTGAAGATCCAGGCCGCCGACGCCGTCCTCGTTGACCCGGCCGTCCCTGTCGTTGTCGAGACCCTCGGCCAGCAGCAGGTAGTCGCCCTTGCCCGCGCCGACGCGCCTCATCAGCCGGCCCTTGGGATCGCGCGTGTCGATGACAGAGTCGCCCTTGCCCATCTCCACCTTCACGCGCATCTGCCGGACGAACCCGTCGCCATCCAGATCCTCGGCCGGGTCCTCGTCCAGCAGGCCATCCCGATCGTTGTCCACCGGGCGAATCGTGCTCCGATTCGTCTGAGCGGTCTCCAGGTACAGCAGGCTGCCGTCGGGGTTGTTCACGGGCCTGAAGTAGTAGGTGTTCGTGTCGACGAGCCGCGTGATGTCCGGATCGGTGCCGTACCGCGTGAGCATGTGGTGCAGCATCCAGAGCGCCGACTCCCCCGCCGTGACCTCGCCGGAGTGGCGGTTGCCCTCCACATACATGGCAGGCTTGTCGGTGTGCTTGCCGGTCTTCTTGTTGGTCAGCGTCACCTGGTAGATGTCGACGCCGCCGAAGCTCTGTGCGACGACGTACAGATCCAGCAGGTTTGGATACTGCTGGGTCCACTGCTTCAGGAACGAGACGGTCTCCGTATAGGTGTGGTAGTGCTTGAAGTCCATCACGCCTTCCTGGAGGGGCGTCGTCTCCACCAGGAAGTTGCGCTTGAACGCACTGGGGCCGTGCCGGTAGCCCGCAACCGTCCAATGCGTGGCCTGCCCGTCCTTGGGCGCCTGCACCTGGGCCTGCATGTCACTCGTCATGCCGAGCAGAAGCGCACAGGCCGCTCCTGCGCACACGCGCCGCACTGTCTTGGTCATCAGCGATCTCCTCTGCGCCGGACTGCCGCGGGGACAACGGTGGCGGCTGATGATACCTCAGGGCAGGGATCAGGCGTCAGGCGCTAGGCGACAGGGCGGGAACAGGGGCCAGGGGCCAGGGACCGGGGACCAGCTCAGCCGCGGCGTGGCGGCCGGAGACCCGGGATCCCGGACCCGGGATGCGGCCCTTCGACAGGCTCAGGGCCGTCCTGTGGTTCGACGGGCTCACCACGCCCTGAGCCCGCCGCTCCTCGACTCTGCTTGGAGCGACCCCGAGGCACTCGAGGGGCCAAAGGGCGAGCCACGTCGAGGGACAGGACGCCAATCACCCCCGGCGAGGCTACTCGGCGCGCAACGCCCTCGCCGGGTCGACGCATGTGATGCGCCGGGCCGGGAAGTAGCAGCCGGCCAGCGCGACCAGCAGCAGGACGACGTTGGCGCACGCGATCAGCAGAACGACCCCCGCAACTGCTGCGAGCAGAAGCATCCCGGGACGCGCCTCTGCCGTCGCCAGCTCGGAGAGCGGCGTGACGACCAGCACGCTGCGGCCGTCTTAGCGCTGGTGTCGGAGCGCCTCCAGCTCGCGGCGCAGGGGCTCCCAGTACGCCCGGTCCGCGTTGCGCTCCCGCCGTTCCTCGGAGGCAAGCTCCTCCGCGATCGCGTCGATCGAACCGGAACACGCTGCGACCAAGGCTTCGCGCTCGGTCGACAGTTCGCCCGCGCGAGCTGGATGCATCGACGCGACCTCGGCGAGCAGCGCCGGCGTGCGGAGTTCGCGCAACCAGAAGTCAATCCGTTCAGGCGTCGGAGCCTCCCGGTTTGCGAGGTAGTGCACCTCGACAAGACGCCGGAGCATGGGCCAGTCCCGGTCACGCTGCGTCTTCTTGGCCTGCACCAAATCGCCGAGTGACAGCAGGTCGTACGACTCGCCGCCGGCCACCTCTATTGCGGTCCGACGGTCCCACAGTTGGTCGAACGGAGCGACACCTCTCATGACCGACATGATGTCGATCCGCATGCCGTCGGCATCGGGATGATGGCAGCGGAAGTGAACGGCGTGCCCCCGCTCGAGATACGAAGCCTCGAACGGCGGAACGGCAATGCGCTCAGCCCGCAGATCTGCGAGGGCAGCGCGGAAGCGGTCCAGATTGGGAGGCGAAGTCAGGATCGCGAGGTCGGTGTCGCGGCTAAACTCCGCCGCGCCGTAGAACACGCACGCCTGGCCGCCCATCAGCAGGCACCGGACGCCATGTCGCCGCATCGAAGAAAGGACTGTCCGTATCGGGCTCGGGGTCAAGTGACCCTCCCAACTCGAGGAATGCCGGCCAAAGGGCCTGGCTACGCTCCCACCGCTCCTGGGGCGTCAGAGCGTACCATTCCGCCCACTCGTCCTCGCACACGTCTTCGACGGGAATCACAACGGAGTCAGGATAGCACGCCGGGCCGCAGGCCCGGACGGCATTGGATCTGCGCGGCCCCTCACCCGTGGCACACGTGCCACCGGCACGCCTCAGTCAGTGAACGGGTTCACGATCGTCACGCCGGCTATCGCCTGCCCGGTGTTCAGGTCCTCCGAGAGGATGCGGTCGGCACCGCTCCTGACAGCCGATGCCACGATCAGTGCATCCCAGAAACCGATGCTGGCCGAATCCTCGATATCGAAGGCCGCGGCGAGAACCTCGGCCGTGATGCCGACGCCACACCACGGCGAATACGAGTGCACGACACTGCGCGCGGCCGGCTTCGGCAACGGCGTTCGAATCTTGCGCGTCGCGTTGACGTAGAACTCCTGAAGGACCTGAGTACTCAGCACGCCCGCCCGTTCCACCCAGAGGTCCTGGAGCAACGCCCGGGCAATCTCGCGCTTGCGGCCAGCATCGGTATCGTGAGCGTAGATGAGCACGTTCGTGTCGACGAAGGTCCTACCGCTCATGCCACTCCTCGCGGGTCGCGGCGATTCGGCCTCCGAGGTGGAAGCCCTGTTCGAGGAGCGCGAAGGCCCGGCGCTGCGCCTGATCGTAGGCATCGTCCTCCCCCACCAGGCGTTCGACCTGCTCGGCCAGGAGTGCGCTGATGGACGAGTTGCGCTTGGCCGCCAGGATCCTGGCCTTCCGAATGGTCAGGCGGTCGAGTCGAACGGTGACGTTCTGCTTCGCTGGTTCCGTGCTGCTCATACCCCCATCCTAACACGTCTACCACGTGCAGCACGCACCAAGCGTGCACAATGACCCCGATTTCGAATCACCCATATATCTGACATAATATAAGTATTATCCCGATTCGCGTCCGATGTCACAGTCGAAGCTGCCACCGCGCCTGTCCGCCAAGGAGTCGCTCATCCTCGAGGCCCTCGCCGCCCGGAGCCCGATGTACGGCCTGGAGTTCGTGGCGTCCTCGAACGGCAAACTGAAGCGAGGCACGATCTACGTGACGCTCGCGCGGATGGAAGACAAGGGATACGTGGAGTCGGAAACAGAGCCCCGCCGGCCGGGGGCTGTGGGGCTGCCCCGCCGCCTGTACCGTCCCACGGCGTTCGGGTTGCGCGTCCTTGCGGCATGGGGCGCGGTTTGTTCAACGCTCGCATGGGAGCCCGCCGATGGTCGACGATCACCCTGATTCGGCCAACACGAGCGCCGGCCGGGGTCGAACGGTGCTCGCCCGCATCTTCTCGGCGTCGACGATGGGGCGCATCGTTGATCCCGTCATAGCCGACTACCAGAAGGAGTACGCCGACGCCGAAGCCGGGCGGCACCCGTGGGTGCGCCTCGTGTTGATCCTACGCTGGACCCACGCCCTTGCGCGTGCGCTCCTGACGGACGGCCTGTCACGGCTCGAGCCGTTCGATGCAGACGCATGGCGCCCCCTGGCCCGCGGGGCCGTCGCAGGCGGTGCCATTCTGCTCGCGATCACCTGGCCTCAGAGCTTACGCCTGGCGTGGTCCGCAGTGGGTCGCGGGGCCAGACCTGAGCTGGCCGCCCTCATGCCCCTGCAGGGGCTGCCCCCGATCCTGGCGGTCGCGATTCCCTGTGCGGTCCTGCTGGGCGCCATCACGGCCACGGCCGCCTTTCGCCCTGGCGTCCCACAGCGAGATCACGCCCGCGGGGGCCCTCTTTTCGTGGCATCCCTGCTGGGAGCCGTACTGACTCTGACACTCGTGGCCTGGGCCGTTCCGAAGGCCAATCAGGCCTTTCGCACAACCGTCTTGCAGATCGCCGCCGAGCGGTATGCCGGCCAGCTGAGGTCGGGGGCACCGGCCGACGGCCCGCGGGAACTGACGCTGGCAGAACTCGGGCGCGAGGTCGCGCGCTACAGTCCCCGGCAGTTCCCAGCTGTGAGACAGTACGAGTTGGAGTGGCATCGCCGACTCGCGATTGCCGGTGCGAGCCTCGTCTTCGGGCTCATCGGGCTCGCGCTTGGCTCGGGTCGGTTCGCGAGGCGACTGGCCGGTCGTCTCGCGCTCGCCACGCTCGTGATCGCGGGATACTATGCGTTGCTCTTCTGGGGCGACCTGCTCGTGAGGAGGCTCATCCTCCCGGCAGCCGCTGGTGCCTGGCTGGCAAATGGCGTGGTCAGCGGGCTCGCGTTGTCGCTGCTGATGGCGCAACACATTCGGCGCCGCCCATCGACCCACGAAGCGCCGCAATCCTGATCTGCCCGGCGCGCCCAGCACCTCGGCGCGGTTGGCCCCCCGACTTCGCTCGGAACAAGCGGCCGCGCCCGTGGACCACGAATGTGAACCGGGAACTTCATACCTGGTCCCCGATCCCAGATCCCCGGTCCCCGCTCTTCCCCCCCGTGGACTGAGGTCGTCGACGTGCGGCATAGTACGCGCATGATCCGACTGACCATCCTCCTGTTGGCGGCCTCCGCGGTTGCGGCCATCCCCGCCAGCGCCCAGTCGCCGGCCACCGCGACTCCGGCATCCGCCGAACTCACAGGCAAGCCCGGCCCCCTCGCCCACACGTACTCGATCGTCGCGCGCGACCCGGTGACGGGGGATCTCGGCGTGGCCGTGCAGTCACACTGGTTCTCGGTCGGCTCGATCGTGACGTGGGCGGAAGCCGGCGTCGGGGCCATCGCGACGCAGTCGTTCGTCGATCCCGCCTACGGTCCGAAGGGGCTCGACCTGATGCGGTCGGGCGTCTCCGCCCCCGACGCGTTGAAGCGTCTGGCCGACGCCGATGCGCAGCGCGAAGTCCGTCAGGTCGCGATGATCGACGCCCAGGGACGCGTCGCAGCCATCACCGGGAAGCTGGCTATCGCCGCCGCCGGCCATCACCTGGGCACGCAGTACTCGGTCCAGGCCAATCTCATGGAGAACTCCCGCGTCTGGCCGGCGATGGCCCAAGCTTACGAGACCACGAAGGGCGATCTGGCCGACCGTCTGCTCGCGGCGCTCGAGGCAGCTCAGCGCGAAGGCGGCGACATCCGTGGCAAGCAGTCCGCCGCCATTCTCATCGTCAAGGCCAAGGGCACGGGTAAGCCTTGGGCCGGCGCCGATCGCCTCTTCGATCTTCGCATCGAGGATCACCCGGACCCGATCGTCGAGCTGAAGCGCCTGATCCGTCTGCAACGGGCGTACGCGCGCGCGAACCACGGCGATGAGCTGGTCGCGGAGAAGAAGATCGATGACGCCTTGAAGGAGTACGCCGCCGCTGCGCAACTCGCACCGGAGATCCTCGAGCTGCCCTTCTGGCAGGCGGTCACGCTCACCGTCGTGGGGCGCTTCGCGGATGCCGAACCGATCTTCCGGCGCGTCTTCGAGAAGGAGCCGTACTGGGCGGATCTCGTCCCGCGTCTGCCCGCCGCCGGCCAACTGCCCGACGACAAGGCACTCATCGACCGGATCGTGGCACTCGGACGCCGACGCTGACAGGCTCGTGCGCCGCCGGCCGGTCGAGATGGTGTCACACCGCAGCGGGTGGCGCCGGACGGGCGCCCGCCCGCGGCGGAAGGCCCTCAGCCGCGATCACGTTTGTGGGCCTGAGCAGCGGTGGGCTGTCCGGCGACAGGACCCGCGCGGGGTGTGACACCGCTCTCACAGGATCAGCGCTGAGAGCACCGCGCCGGCCAGCACCACCCAGAGGAAGTCCACCTTCAGGCGCAACGCCACGAAGGCGGCCACGGCCAGCAGCACGGCCGGCACGCTCCAGGTCGCCACGCGCGCGAACTGCACGGCCACCGACACCAGCAGCCCCACAAACGACAGGATGAACGCGTGCGACGCCGCCTGGAACACTGCTGACGACTGCAGCCGCCGGAACCAGGGCTCGGTGAGGACGACGACGAAGATCGACGGAAGGAAGATGCCGAGCGTCGCGGCCGCCGCGCCGGGAAGGCCGGCGACCTGGTACCCGACGAACGTCGCCGTAATGACGATGGGACCGGGCGTCACCTGCCCCAGCGCCACGCCGTCCAGGAAGACCTCCGCGGGCACCCAGTCCCTCACGCGCACGAATTCGGTGAGCATCAGGGGCAGCGACGCGAATCCGCCGCCGAACGCGAAGACGTCCACCTTCATCATGATCAGCGCCACCCGCGCGAGCAGCGGATCGATCAGCCACAGTGCGGTGACAATCGCCGCGGCCGCGGCCAGCACGACGCCCGGGGCCCGGAACGCTGCGCGGTCCGCTCCGGAACGTTCGACAGACGCGACCGTCTGGACGTGGCGGCGCAACAGGACCGCGCCTGCGATTCCCGCGCCCGCGACAATGAGAAAGGGACTGACGCCGGCGAAGAACAGCAACCCGGTGGCCACCGCCAGCGCCGCGTCGGTCCAGTGCTTCACCGTCGAGCGGCCGAAAGACCAGGCGGCGTTCGCCACGAGCGCGACCACCAGCGCCCGCAGGCCGGTGAGCGCCGAGGTCACCACGTCCAGGTCGCTGGCGTGGCGGTACGCCATCGAGAGCGCCGTCATCAGGAGAAAGGCCGGCAGGCCGAATCCCGCATACGTGGCCACGGCGCCCGCGAGGCCCCGCGCGCGGAAGCCGACGTAGGCCGCCGACTGCATGGCCGTTGCACCAGGGATGGCCTGGCAGAGGGCCACGCCGACCTTGAAGTCGTCCTTCGTCAACCAGCCCCGCCGCGTGGCGAGGTCGCCGATGTAGGCCACCATCGCCGGGCCGCCGAACGACACCGAACCGAGGCGCAAGTACGCGAAGAAGAGGCGGGCAAGGCCGGGGGTGTCATCGCGCACGTCGGGCACGTCGCTGGCCGTCGTCGACATGTGGGGCATTCTGCACCGCGCGCCGCCGACGCCGCAACGCCTGGAGTTACGACTTGCCGCCGCCCGGGAATGCAGACTGCCTGCCGAGCACGTTGACGAACCCCCAGGCCGTAAGAGCGACGATCAGCGCGGTGGTGAGACCCTGCCGCCATACGAACCACGCGGTGGTGTCGAACGTCCAGGGCGTGAACCGGATCAGGTAGTTCACCGCCACCGCCGATGAGAGTGTGAGGAGGCCCAGCGCCCTCAGCGTGACCAGCGCGACGACACCGATGACCACGGCCTGGACCACATCGAGCACGACAGGCTCCGCGCCTGAAATGGCGGCCGTTGCCGCCGCGGCAACGGCCGCGCCCCTGATGATCCAGTCGTTCGCCGTTCCCATGCGAACGACGAGCATCAGCGCGACAAGTCCGAAGCCCATCCGAATCCCATTGACGAGCGCCTCCGACAGCGAAGCCCCGTAGCGCCAGAACCCGTTGAGGGACTCGGGCGAGTAGAACGGCACAGCCCGGCTCAGGTCGAGCGCCCGTCCCGCGGCTTCCGGCAAGGCGCCAATCAGGGCGAGCGCTCCGCCGATCGCCACGCCCGCGAGGATCGACTGGCCGACGAGCGGATCGCGCCATCGGCCCGACAGGAGCCGTGTCCACGCAATCAACAGGCGCGGCCATCTCCGCCGGACGAACGGCTCGAACCCGAGGTAATAGAGCCAGATCATCGCCGCCGCGAACAGTGGGTACCCAAGTCCCCGACTCAGAACGTCCCAGACCGAGCCCGGGCTGGACGCCCAGTGCCGGCCAGTGAGCGTCGCGACGCCCAGCAGAGCCAGGACCGACGCGCTGACGCGCACCGCTCCCCGTCGGTCCCCCCGACCGAACCGGAGGTTGCGGCGAGCCAGCGCCGCCAGCATGGCCACTGTGACCATCCAGCCTATCGCCAGCGCGGCCGCAGCCAGTCCGGCGCTCGCCGGCGAGTGCCGTTCGCCCGGGTCGAATGTCGGCAACGACCACGGGCGAATGACACGGAAGGAAACGGGCCGCCCTTCAGCCTCGGCCGCTTCGACGCGCAACGGCTGGTCCGCGTCCCGCTCCGACCACGCGAACCGGCGTTCGAACGGAACGCCGGGCAGCCATTCCGGTTCACTCGTCCGAAACGCCGACGCCTCGAGCCCGGCCGCGGCGAACAACGGCGACCACGACACCCCCGCGCCGTCGGAGCCGCGCACCTGCGCCGGCGGCACGATCCGCAGAAACGTCAATCGTCCACCCGCGTCGAGATGGACGGTGGCATCGCCCGCCGTCTCGGGGCGAGGATCGCCCGTCGTGACCAGTCCACTCACCTGCGCGGGCACCAGCGTGTCGGGATGCCACCGGTACCGGAAGCTCAGCGGCGATGACCGGGCGTCCCGGGAGCCCTCGAAGCGCTCCCGCACGGACTCGACCTGCATCCGATACTGGCGTTGCTCCAGGTCTTCGACGAACCACCAGGCGCTGTCTCCGCCGCGAGCCGACAGCCCGCACTCGCGCAGCACCCTGCGGGCCTGTGCCCGAAGGACGTCGGGGCTCCCCTCGAAGCTCACGACATTGACGAGCAGGATCCACGACCACACGCCGACGGCGGCGGCCACGCTCGCGACACTTCCCAAGGCACGCAGCCACGCGCTTCGGCGCGAGAGCGTGCCCTCCTCACCTGACGCGGCCACCAGTTCCGGCGACGGCGTTTCGCCGGCATCGATCGCGGCCTGCAACGGATCACCGCCGGGAAGCGCGGCGGCCACACGGCCGGCGGATGCGGGCCTCAGGTGCGGGTCCTTCTCCAGGCACCACAGAATGGCGCGCTCGGTTGCCGGGTCGACGTCTCCGGAAACCTCTGACGGCGGCCTCGGGACGAATCGATCATGGGCGCGCTTCCACTCCTCGACGCCTGCCGCCTTGAACGCTGTGGTGCCCGTGCAGGCTTCGTACAGCACCAGCCCGAGCGCATAGAGATCGCTCTGCACGGTTGCCGGGTCTCCGCGCGTCCGTTCCGGCGCCATGTACGCCAGGGTGCCGGCAAAGTCAGCCGGCGAACCGTCGCGCACGGGATCGACGGCCAGGCCGAAGTCGGTGATGCGGGCGACGCCGCGGCCGTCGATCATCACGTTCGAGGGTTTCAGGTCGCGATGGAGCACGCCGCGGTCGTGGGCGGCGGCCAGCCCTGCGCAGAGCTGCCTCGCGATTTGCTGGGCCTTTGCGGGAGGTAGTCGTCCGATCCGCCTGAGCAGCGACGCGAGATCCTCTCCGTCGATGTACTCCATCGTGAGGAAGAGGCGGCCCGCCAGATCGCCCACATCGTACACGCGGCACACGTGCGGATGAGCCACGGCGCGGGCGTTGCGCGCTTCGGCAATGAGTCGCTCGCGTGCAGCGGCGTCGTGCTCGTAGCGGGGTGGGAGGAACTTCAGCGAGACCTGCTGGCCGAGCCTGAGGTCATCAGCCCGGTAGACCTCGCCCATGCCGCCCCGGCCGAGCAGCGCGATAATGCGATATCGGTCAGCGAGGATGACACCTGGCGAGAATCCCTCCTCTCGCGGCCGGTTCGACGATGCCGGCGATTCGCGCGTGGCGGTTTCCGAGGGATCCACCATCGTCCTCCGGCGCGAGGGCGTGTCCGGTCGTCAGGTCAGGGAGGCTGGCGAGACGCCGGCAGATTCTACTGCGCTCCAATCACCGGCGGCAACGCTGGAGACCCCGCCGGGGTACTCCCCGGGATCCTGAGCGGCCAGCCTCAGCGTTCGCACTCCTGGACAGGCGCGTTACCATACGTGCCAAGCACATGGACCTGACAGGCGTTCACACGATACTGGTCGTCGGCTTGCTCGTCGGAGGTCTTGCCGTCCTCACCGGCGGCGCGCGAGCGTTCACGACGACCGCCGAGCGCGTGGGGCTGGCCCTCGGCCTCTCGCCTTTTGCCGTCGGAATCTTCATCATTGCAATTGGGACATCCCTGCCGGAACTGGCGTCCTCGCTGCTCGCCGCCAGCCATGGCACTTCCGAAATCGTCAGCGGCAACGTGCTCGGCGCCAACACGGCGAACCTGCTGCTCATTCTCGGCTGCGTCGCCCTGGCGTCCCGGCGCGGGATTCATCTGGGCGAGCGGTACATCGCCATCGATCTGAACTTCATGGTCGGCTCGGCGGCGGTGCTCACGCTCGTCATGTACGACGGGCGCGTCAGCCGCCTCGAAGGCATGCTGCTGCTGTTTGCCTACGCCGCCTACATGGGGCACTTGCTGACGGACGGCCGCACGGCCAGCGCGGCCGCGCAGTTCGACGAAGCCCTGGGCACGCGCAAGCGGCCGTCGCTCCGCGCCAGGGACATGGCCCTGTTGGCGCTCCTGATCGGCGCTATCTACTTCGGCGCCTCCTTCACGCTCGACGCGCTGATGGCTCTGTCAGCACGCATAGGAATCTCGACGGCCATCGCGTCGGTCACAATCCTCTCGCTCGGGACGACGCTGCCGGAGATGGCCGTGAGCGTGACCGCCGCCCTGCGCGGCCGCTCGGAAATGGCGGTGGGCAACATCCTGGGATCGTGCATCTTCAATGCCCTCGCCGTGATCGGCGCGGCCTCGATGGCCGGCCGCGTGCTCGTGCCTCGGGAACTGATGGTGCTGCCGGTCCCGGCGTTCATCGGCAGCTCAATCCTGTTCTACCTGCTCACCCAGGACCGCCGGGTCTCACCTTGGGAAGGGCTGCTCTTCGTCCTGGGGTACGTGCTGTTGCTCGCCGAACTCGGCGGACTGGTCTGAACGCCCGGAGACAGCCGATCGTCAATCGCCTGGGCGTGACTGCTCTTCCCGCGAGCACCTGCCGCGACGGCCCGGACGCGGATGCAGGCGGCCGGCCGACCACACCAGCCGGGAGCGCGCTACCTGACCCCCGGTCGTTCACCGCGGGCCAGCACGACAGCCGCGCTGATGTTCCCCGTGACGTTGGCCGTCGTCCGGAAGAGATCGGGGATTGTGTCGACCGCCAGCAGGATCCCGATCCCCTCCGCCGGAAGCCCCACGGCCATGAGGACCGGCAACGCCGCGATGACGCCGCCTTCAGGCACCCCCGGCACCGTGAAGCTCGCGAGGACGGAGGTGACGACCATGGTGGCCATCTGCACGGGCCCCAGGGCAATCCCACTGAGATAGGCAATGAAGGAAGCCCCGACGATCATGGGCACCGGCGCGGTGATCCGGAAGGTGGAGAAGCCAAGCGGGAGCAGGAAGCTGTTGATGGCGTCGGGGAGCTTCAGCCGGTTCTTGGCCTCCTCCACCGCCGGGGGAAGGGAGGCCAGCGACGACCGGGAACTGAACGCCACGGCCTGAGCCGGAAGGCTCGCCGCGCTGAAGTCCTTGAGGGAGAGTCGTCCGCCGAACACCGCCAGCGGGTACATGGCCAGCAGGAGGAGGATGCACAGCCCCGAGTGGATGGCGACGTAGTAGAGGATGGCCCCGGCGGCGGCCAGCCCCATGTTGGCCCCCAGGTTCAGTGCCAACGCAAACACCCCGATGGGGGCCAGTTCCAGGATCCAGTTGATGAGCACCAGCATCGCGCCGGACACGGCTCGAAAGAAGTCTGTCAAGAGCGTCTTTCGTTCCGGGGCGAGGCGGGCCGCCGCCAACGCGAAGAGCAACGTGAAGATGATGAACGGGAGCATCGCTCCCTCAGCCATGGCCCCCACGGGGTTCGTCGGCACCAGGCTCACCATCCATTCCCGCACCGTGACAACCCGGGTCTGGGCTGCTGCGCCCCCGTCCCCGGCAAGGCCCTGCCTGGGGGCCGCCGCCGCCTCCGGGTCCGACGGCAGCAACGCCACCAGGGGCGGCGTCACCATGGCTGTCAGGATGCGGCAACCGCGATGAGGCTCACGAAGAGGAGGACGGCTCGTGCCCCGATCCGGCCGACCGCCCGGACGTCGGTGCCCACCACCCCCACCACCAGCAGGGAGCCCACCAGCGGCAGCACCGTCATGCGGATGGCGTTCACCCAGATCCGTCCAAGAGGTTCGATCCACGCAGCCAGCGTTCCGAACCAGGACACGCCAGAAGCCGTGATCGCCAACCCGGCCAGCAGGCCGCCGACGAGCGCGGCCAGCACGTTCAAGGTCAAGGACATGAGGAATGAAAGGCGGCTCGGATCAGGTCACGATGACGGCGGCGCTCGTCGGCCAGCAGCGTCCTCAGCCTGGCGAAGAAGGCGTCGCGAGCCGCTGCCGTGCGTCGGGCCTGTTCACTGTCGAGGATGGCCTCGTCCTGGAACTGGAACGCGGCGGGCTCCACCTGGAGCGCGTACGAGTTCGGCCACCGATCCCAGAACCACGTGGCGGACCCGAACTGGATGTAGCCCGGATCCACCTGCGGCACGCGCGCCATGACGTCGTACAGCGCCCGGCCCCGCTCGCTCGGTTCGAGACAGAACGCCACGTAGGCGATCCGGTAGCGGACCGGTCCTGCGTAGTCACCGGGGATCGGCGAGAGCGTATGCGCGTCCTGTCCGGACCCGCACACGAAGTGCCCGACGCAGCACTGGATCGTGAACACGTGCGGGATCTCGGCAAACGTCGTGACGATGTCGACGATCGGCGGGTCGATCGCCTCGAGATCCAGCAGCCGGAGCGCCTCCCGCCGGTCCCCCACGAAGGCGGGCTGCGCGATCAGGGCTCGCGGTTCCGTGAAGGTCTCCATCGGCTCGGCCCCATGCTCCTCCAAGGCCTCACACCAGGTCAATGTCCGTCACATCGAGCGGACAGCCTCGGGAGCGGCCGCCCTGCGACCGCGCGGAACAGGCGTGTTTCCGTGCCCATCCGACTGGCAGCATCCTTGCTGCTGGTGGCTTCCAGGGAGTGGGACGCGCGCGACCTCCTCCAGCCGGTCCCCAGGGGGGCTCCGGCCGCTTTACGAACAGGAGGTCCATCATGAATTCGACCCGATCGCGATACGTATACGCGGTGTTCGCCGCGGTGCTCCTCAGCGCGCCTCCGGTCCTCGCCGCACCACAGGAAGGCACGAAAACGCCCGTGCCCCACGATCAGATCCTGTCGGCCAACCCTTTCGGACTCATGCTCCGCTGGTGGAACGTCGAGTACGAACGGAAGGTAACCGGATCGAGCACGTGGGGTGTCGCGGCGTCGTTCCTGACGGCCGGCGACCTCGACTTCGGCAGCGTCAATGCACTCTATCGCTACTACCCGCAGGGCGCGGCGCTGAGCGGGTTCTTCCTCGGCGGACGAGCCGGGTATTACCGCGGATGGGATGACGATGAGACCGGGTTCGGGCTCGGCCTGGGCTTCGAAATCGGTTACACGTGGCTGCTCGGCCGACACCGGAACATCGGCCTCAGCCTCGGCACCGGCCTCACCCGCATCGTCGCGGGCAACATCAACGACGGGCCATCGGTACTGCCGACCGTCCGACTGCTCAACCTCGGGATCGCGTTCTGACCGAAGGCGGGCGAGTGTGGCCGCTTCGGTTCAGGGCCGGCTTGGGTCCTTGCCGGGGGCGACCTCGTAGAGAGAAATGCTCATGGGCGGCACGGGGAGGATGTCGCCCAGAGGCAGGTCCCGCGTCTCGACAATCGACACGGCCGGCGGCTTCCCGGAGCACGAGGTCCACATCGTCGAACCACGCCGTGACCTTCGTATTCGCCCAACGTGACGTCTGTCGCAATGTCAGCCACGACCTTCGTCGCCGTGACTAGGGCGAAGGACTTCGTCTCGTCGGCGACACGGTATGACACTCGATAATCACCGTCAAGCAGGCGTTCAATGACGCTTCCCCCTGTCAGTTCGAGGCGGAGGCTCTGGGAGAACAGGGCCACAGCGCATATGGCCAGGGCCCCCAAGCGTCGCCATAGTCGAGTGCCAGTTGATGAGCCAGGGCGTTGAACGTTGGCTTGGCGAAGTGGTTATAGGGATGGGTCCCCGTGTCTCCAACAAGGATGAAGTTCCCCGAAGAACAGCGCGCCGGTCGGCAGCGCCAGCGCGCCGTCGCGCCAGCCCTTCAGCGTCGAGCGGCCGAACGACCAGACCGCGTTGGCGACCAGTGCCACCACCAACGCCCGCAGCCCGGTGAGCGCGAAGGTGACGACGGCCAGATCGACGGCCTCACGATACGCCATCGACAACGCCGTCATCAGCACGAACGCCGGCAGCCCGAACCCGGCATAGGTCGAGACGGCACCAGCAAGGCCCCGCGCACGGAACCCCACATACGCCGCCGATTGCATCGCCGTCGCCCCGGGCACTGCCTGGCACAACGCGACGCCGATCTGGAAGTCGTCCTTCGACAGCCAACCGCGGCGGACGGCCAGGTCGCCGATGTAGGCGACCATTGCGGGCCCGCCGAAGGACACCGAGCCCATGCGGAGGTACGAGAGGAAGAGGTCGGCGAGACGGGGAGCGTGCTGTCCAGCCGGATCGTCTGCGGCGGCATCGGCGCTCGCATGCACGAATGCGATCACGACCGAGCGGCGCGGACGGCGCAAGCGCCGCCCGCGTCGATACGGAAAACCTGCCCGGCGGCGGCGCCCTGCCACGCAACCCTTCGCTCGAAAGGCACGCCCGGCAGCCACTCGGGTGAAGCCGGGCGGAACACGGCCGGATCCAGCCAGAGCGGCCGCGAACAGAGCGGATCACGACGCCTCGGTCACCCTTGAACCGCCCGACGGCCTGACCCGCGGCACGATCCGCAGAAACGTCAGTCGGCCTGCCGTATCGCGAGTTGACAACCTGACGTTACAGGCGTAGCGTCTGCGGACATCCGCGCCGGAGCGCGCGGCCTGGCCGCGGCGCGGATCGAGGGAGCCCATGTTCATCTACGCGGCGATTGGAGCGTTCGGGTTTCTCTTTCTGCTGGTCATGCTGTTCGTCGGCGAGCTCGGCGGTGACCATGAGGTCCACGTCGGCGACGTCGGCGCCGACCACGGGGAGGTCGGCCACGAGGGCGGGCCGAGCGTCTTCAGCGCCCGCATCATGGCGTCGTTCCTGACGGCGTTCGGCGTCGGCGGCGTCGTCGGCCGCTACTACGACCTCTCGCATCCGGCGGCCGCCGGGTGCGGTGTTGTGACAGGGATCGTGCTGTCCGGGCTCGTCTACCAGTTTGCGAAGGTCCTCTACTCCCAGCAGGCATCGAGCGAAGTCCGGATGGCGGGCCTCATCGGCAGGACAGCGGAGGTTACGGTCGGCATCCCCCGGGGCGGCGTGGGACAGGTCACACTCGAGTACGGCGGAGAGCGAACGACGCAGATCGCCCGGTCGAAGGGCGACAGCGCCATCCCCCCGGGCGCGGTGGTCGTCGTGACGGCGTTGCTGGGGGATTCGATCATTGTCGAACGCGTGGGTGCGCGGCCTGAGGAGGGAGCGTCATGAGCAGCCTGATCGGCGGGTTCTCGGCCATTACGATTGCCTTTGCCATCCTGCTGGGGCTTCTCGGCATCTTTGCGGCGATGGCCCTCTTCGCCCGCAACTACATCAAGGTCCCGCCTTCGCAAGTCGCGATCTTCTACGGGCGAAAGCAGACCTTCGTGGACGAGAAGGGCAACCGCACCAGCGTCGGGTTCCGCGTGGTGCGGGGCGGCGCTGGGTTGCGCGTCCCCGTGCTCGAGCAGGTGGCCTACCTGTCCTTGAACGTGATCTCCATTCCGCTGAAGATCCAGCGCGCCTACACGAAGGAAGGGGTACCGGTCACCGTCGAGGCCGTGGCAAACGTCAAGATCGCCGGTGACGACATCTCGCTGCGGTCGGCGGCCGAGCGCTTCCTCGGCATGTCGGTGGACCAGATCAAGGGCGTCATCTTCCAGACCCTCGAGGGCCACCTCCGGGCGATCCTCGGTACTCTCACTGTCGAGGAAATCAACGCCGACCGCCAGGCGTTCGCGCAGAAGATGACCGACGAGGCCGCGGTCGATCTCAAGAAGATGGGCGTCAACATCGACATCCTGACCATCCAGCAGATCAGCGATGAGGAAGGCTACCTCGACGCCCTCGGAAAGAAGCGGACGGCTGAAGTCAAGCGCGATGCGGTGATCGGCGAGGCGCTGGCGCAGCGCGACGCCATGATTCAGTCTGCGCACGCCGATCAGGAAGGCAAGACCAAGCGGTACGAGGCGGACGTGACCATCGCGCAGTCCCTGCGCGACAAGGAGACCAAGCAGGCGGAGTTCAACGCCGCGATCCAGAGCAAGCAGGCCGAGGCCGGGCAGGCTGGGCCGCTCGCCACCGCCATCGCCAGGCAGAAGGTGACCGAGCAGGAAACGCGCATCGAGCAGATCCGCAAGGCGCAGGAGGTGCTGGTCCAGGAACAGGAAGCGCTCCGCAGGGAGAAGGAACTGCAGGCCACCGTGGTGAAGCCGGCCGAAGCCGGGCGCCAGGCGGCGATCCTCCAGGCGGAGGGCGAGAAGCAGGCGACGATCATCAAGGCGGAGGCGACGCAGAAGGAGCTCGAGTACGAGGGCGCCGGCGAGGCGGCGAAGATCGAGAAGGTCGGTCGCGCCGAGGCGGCCAGGGTGCTGGCGGTTGGCGAGGCCGAGGCCGAGGTCATCAAGAAGAAACTCCTGGCGGAGGCGGAAGGGCTTCAGAAGAAGTCCGAGGCGTGGAAGAACTTCAACGAGGCCGCTGTACTCAACATGCTCGTCGAGAAGATGCCCGAACTGGCCCAGGCCTTCGCCACCCAGCTCGCGGGGATCGACAAGATCAACATCCTCGAGATGGGCCACGGTGAAGTCGGTGCGGGCGGCATCGGCAGGGTCATGGGCACCGTGGGCGGCGGCATGGCCGCCATGCTTGCCATGCTGAAGGACCAGTTCGGCATCGACGTCCTACGCCTCGTGCAGGCCAAGACCGATGCCGCGGCGGCCGAGGCCGAGAACGGCCCGGCTCCCCGCGCTCCCCGGCGGTCGGCCTAGGCGGAGACTCTTTTCATCGGCGCGGGCGCGCGTACCCGAGGTGACCCATGGCTGCCGCGACCATCTTCGAGAGCACGGTCCCCTGGAACCCCACGCGGCCGGACACGGTCATCATCTCGTGCGTCGACGGGCGATGGCGGGCGCAGATCCAGGAATTCGCGGCCACCTACCTGAAGGCGGATCTACATGCCGATTTCCTGGCGGTGCCGGGAGGAATCGAGCCGCTGACGCTCATCGACCTCGTACCGAAGGACTTCAACTTCTTCCGCCGGCGGCTCGAGTCGCTCGTGCAGGCTCACGGCACGAAGCGCATCGTCGCCATCGGTCACCAGGACTGCGCCTGGTACAAGCAGCGCAGGCTGCTGTCGTTGACGATCGATCTCAGGGAGAGGCAGATCACCGACCTCAAGCGCGTGGCGGCCCGCCTGCGCGGAATGCTCCCGGACATCACCGTCGAAACCTACTACGCGCGGCTGGATGACCGGGACCCTGGGCGCGTCGTCTTCGAACAGGTGTGATGTTCAGGTGCGAATCAGCGGTGCTCCAGGCCGGCGTTCCCATCGGGCCTTGCTGGTTCGGCCTGCGGCGGCGCCGTTACGCGCGGCCGCCCCCCGGCAACGGTGACTGCCGCCCCAGGACGTTCAGAAACCCCCACGCCGCCAGCGCGGCGATCACTGATGGCCACATCCAGCCGACGGCGAGCATCGTGGCGCCCAGTCTCTCCCGCGACTGCGGATCCCGTTCGCCGGGCTCGAATCTCACCGGCGGCGGGCTCGTCTGTGATCCTTCCCTCGCGGGTCCTGTCGCCGGACAGCCCACCGCTGCTCAGACCCACAAACATGACCACGGCTGAGGGTCTTCCGCCGCGGCGGGCGCCCGTCCGGCGCCACCCGCTCGG
>JBFMFH010000028.1:0-13313 GCA_040752275.1 Acidobacteriota bacterium | reverse complement strand
CGAAGAAGGGGCCGGACGGCGTGCTCGGCATCACGATGCCGATGGGCGACAAGAAGCTGCCCGGGATTGCGGCCGAGGATATCGGCCGCTGCGCGTTCGGCGTGTTCAAGCAAGGCGCGGCGATGGCTGGCAGGACGGTCGGGATCGCGGGCGATCATCTGACCGGCGAGCAGATGGCCGCGGCGCTCTCCAAGGCGATGGGCCAGCCGGTTCGGTACAACGACGTCCCGCCCGAGGTCTACCGCGGCCTTGGCTTCCCTGGCGCCGACGACCTGGGCAACATGTTCCAGTTCAAGCGTGATTTCGAAGCGGACTTCTGCGGGGCGCGCAGCCTCGAGACGTCGCGGGCGCTGAACCCGTCTCTCCAGAGCTTCGAAGCGTGGCTCAGCCGGAACGCCAGCCGGATTCCGGTCGAGTAGCCGCGGGCACTGGCCCGGATGCCGGTGGACGTTGGCTTGTGTGAGACCGCCGATCTTGTCATCATGTGCCCGTGGATCCGACTGAGGTGTTGGCGAGAATCGCCGCGACGGCGTCTCCTCTCGCCCGTCAGTTGCTGACGGCCGGACTTATCACCCGCCTGTTCGAGGACCGGGGTAGGCCGGCTCCTGTCATTATCGGCGGCCTCGCTCTGTCCTACTACTCTCGCGAGGTCTACTTCACCGCCGACATCGACCTGGCCTGCACCGATCGCGACACGCTGGACGCAGTGCTCGCCGAGTTGGGGTTCTCGAGGAAGGGTCGGTACTGGGTTCACGAGACCCTGGACATTGCGGTCGAAGCTCCGGCCTCCACCCTCGCCGGCGAGGAAGCCCCCTGCGAGACCGTCGATCTGGAGGGTGGCCTCCGCTGCGTGATCATTGGACTCGAGGACCTGATCGTCGACCGGTTGAACGCCTGCAAGCACTGGAAGTCGGAAAGCGACTGCGAAGCCGCCGAACTCCTCGTCGCGCGATATCGGGACGAACTCGACTGGACCTACCTGGAGCAGAAGGCGGCGCTTCCGGAAAACGATCTGTCAGCGGAACTGTCCGATCTCAAGGATCGGAGGAGACGATGAGCGACGCGCACCGCGGGCGGACGGCCGCTACATCGTCCGAGATGCTCGTGCTGCGAGACAGCCTGGGCATGGGAAGGCGCCGCAAGACCCGCAGTCGGGACCCGGAGAAGCGGGCGCTGTTGCTGGACCTGGCGCTGAGAAAGATCGAGAAGGCCGAACGCGACAACTTCACGATCGTCGGCGTCCGCAGGCGACGCGTCCGGGTGGGCTGAACACGCGGGCGTCCTCCAGGAATCTGGAGCAACCGCGAGCTTGTCCTGTGTGCGACATCTCGAACCGCATCGTCCAGAAGTTGTGATCGTCCTGCAACGTGCTGCGGGAGTGGAGGGAACCTCAGCCGGCGTCTGGTCCTTTGCGGCGAATGCGGGCGACGCGCCTTCGGATCGTGACGGGATGCCGGAGGGGCAGCAGCCAGCCAGCCGGGGTCTGGGGACAGTCGGAACAAGCCTGTCTTCGTCCGAGTCTTGCACGAACCGAGAGAGCACGTCACCATCGAGTATGCTGGGCCGGTTCTTGCTGCCTGGCAGCGGTCGCGGCGTTTCCACGCGTGTGCTTGGAGTGTTGACGCATGACATCCCCAGTGGCGAATCTCGTGAGGGCACTTCCGGTCATCGCCCTCGGCCTGGCCAGTGCCGCGATGGGCATCTACGTCGCCAGGGCCGACGACGCGCCCGGCGCGGCGGTCATCGGATTCCTGCTGATGGTTGCCGCCGTTGTGTTCGGGGTGAGGACCTTGCGGAACTGGCTGCCGGCCTGGGTGGGGCGCACCGCACTGGCGCTCGGCGTGCTCATCGCCGCGCTCACGGCGTTTCTCACCCACGCGGTCACCGTGGCAGCGCCCCTGTTCGCGCGTCCGCCGGAGGTGCCGTCGGTTCTCGGATCGGCGCCCGCGGCGCAATGGGCGCCAGCGGTCGATCGTGCGCGGCCGATCGTGCGCGGCGCGATCGTGGAGCAGAACCTGCCAGGCGTTTCGATCGCGGTGGGCACGGGCGAGGGTATCGTCTGGGCCGAAGGGTTCGGATGGAGGGACGTCATCACGCGGACGCCCGTCACACCGGATACGCGGTTCAACATCGGCACGGCGGCGTCTGCGGTCAGCTCCGCCGTCGCGTCGCTCGGGCTGACCAGTACCGGCGCTGACTCGGCGGCAGAATGGAGCCCCGAGCACATCGGCGAGCCGGAAGAGGACTTCCCGCTCTTCACGATCATCCGCCACGTCATCTTCAGACCGATCGGTCTCGCACCTGCGCGGCCATTGCCGGGCGATCGCGCGACGTTCTATGTGCCGCGATCCGATGGCAAACCCGGCCGTGGACGACGATTGATGTACATGCGCGACCTTGCTTGTTGCGCGAACGGGATGGCGTTCTACTCCACGCCATCCGATCTCGTGCGCTTCGCCCTGGCGACGAAAGCAGATAGCGTCGACGGCGAGCTCGCCCACGGAAACGTGATGTCGCTGATGACGCGCCGCGACCATGGGGTCGTCGTTGCCGTGGCGTCGAACATCGCGCACGCCAGCACGGCCGCTCTCGCGTCAAACGTGGCTGAGGTGTTCGCTGGACCGAGGTAGACCGCCCCTCCCGATAGCCCTGGGCCCCCAGCAGCCACCAAAACGGCGATGTTCCGGCAAGGCCTCGTCGCTGGACTGAACGCGAGGGGGCCACGCGAACTCCGCGACTCCGCGGGATCCTCACGAGCGTCGGCGTAGTCTCGCCGTGTGGGAACACCCCACGGAGACACCGGAGCCATGGCAGACAAGAAGATCATTGCGATTGTGGGCGCCACCGGTGCGCAGGGCGGCGGACTGGTTCGGGCGATCATGGCCGATCCGAGGTGCCGCACTTCGACGCGAAGGGGGAGTCGGACCGCTACTTCACCGAGTCCGGCGTGCCGGCGACCATCCTCCTGACGCCGTTCTACTGGGACAACCTGATCTACTTCGGGATGGGCCCGAATCGAGATCGCGACCCGTACGGCTGTGGTCGCCGCCGTGTGCCGAGGCAGGTGCGTTATCATGACCCCATCGTCATCAACCAGCCCGGAGGGGGCGTCGGACACGCCTGTTATTGCGAGGTTCTACGGCATCGTGATCAAGATGTACTTCAGTCAGCGCGAACACGGCGTGCAGCACTGCCATGCCATCTACGGGGAGTGCAACGCGGTGTTCTCCATCGATACGCTGGAGATGCTGGAGGGTGACTTGCCTGTGCGAGCCCATCGGCTCGTCGGCGAATAGGCCGCACTGTACAAGCACGAACGCTCGGAGATGTGGAGCCGACAGGAGTTCCGACCGCTCCCGGGCTTGGAGTGATTCGGGCCATGGCACCGACACCAAGAGTCGACACTGCAAGGCCTGTCGGGCCATCACACCTGCTCATCCGGTTTCGGAAACGGGGAAGGGAAGATCTACAACTGCGGACCGCTCCTCTCCCGGCCCGAGTTCCGGTTGCTCGCCGTTCCAGCCTTCTTCCGCGCGGTACGGGTCGATGCTGGGGGATACGGCATCTCCTGGAATGACGACATTGACCTCAGCGAGTATGAGCTGTGGACGAACGGCGAACCCGTCGCAGGCGCCGAGGAGCGTCCCACTATCGCCGGTGGTGGAACGAACACAGGCAGGTCACCATAGCCAACCGGCCGAATACCAGGCGGCGTTGTGTCAGCCCTTCGTGCACCTTCCGTCACACAACTGTCGGACACACCGTACGCCTGCCTCGCCGTTTCGATGGACGTCCGGTGGCATGCGTAGCCCGATAGTGGTGGAGTGCAGGCCATGACGGTTTACCAGCGCGTTGAGATGCGGCCCGACGTCATGCTCGGGAAGCCGGTTATCCGCGGGACCCGAGTCACGGTCGAGTTGTTACTCCGCAAGCTCGCCGAAGGCAGCACGATCGAAGACCTGCTCGACGGCTATCCGACGATTACCCGTGAGGATGTCCACGCCGCGATCCAGTTTGCAGCCGACACGCTGGAACGAACTTGACTGAACCTGCCTGCAGCCGGAAGATGCGCGTCCGGAAGACTATCTGTCAGGGGAACTGTCCGGTCTCCGGGATCGGAGGAGACGATGAGCGGCTCGCACCGCGGGCGGACCACGGCCACATCGCCCGGGATGCTCGTGCTGCGCGACAGCCTGGGCATGGGAAGGTGCCGCAAGACCCGCAGTCGGGACCCGGAGAAGCGGGCGCTGTTGCTGGACCTGGCGCTGAAGAAGATCGAGAAGGCCGAACGCGACAACGTCACGATCATCGGCGCCCGCAGGCGACGCGTCCGGGTGGGCTGAACGCGCGGGCGTCCTTGGGGAACTGGAGCCGGCGGTCGGACTTGAACCGACGACCTGCTGACTTCGAAGGGATTTCGCGAGGACGTTGGGGTAGCGACGGTACGCTGCGCCCGAGTTTTCCTCAGAATTTCGCAAGTTGCTACAGCCGGCGTACGCTACGGTCCGCTACCGGTCGTTTCCCATCTGCCTCATCTGCCTCAGTAGTCGACCGGGTCTGTACCCGTTGACACCACGGCCCCGGGCGGTTGACCGGCAGCGCTATCCCCACTACACTCCGGCGCAGGATGCGGCACCATGTCCGACAGCGCGAGACGCTGGCGCAGTCATTCGGCTGCTCCTGCTGACTGTTACTTCATCGCCAGTGTCGTTGCCTTTGCCCGCAAGGCTGGGCCGTCACGAGAATAGACGGTACGTCTTCGAGGTAGGCCGATGAAGAAGTGCCCGTTCTGCGCGGAGGACATCCAAGAGGCCGCGATAGTCTGCCGGTATTGCCAACGCGACCTCCCGGTCGCTGAATGCCCGATTCAGCCGGTCGTGCCGTCCGAAGGACCCGCCGCTGCCGCCATGAGCAACTACGAACGACAGCCGGGCGGCGCTCGCGTCGGATGCCCCCATTGCTTCAAGACCGTCACGGTGGGTGACCCTATTTGCGCCCACTGCAAGAATCCACTCCCGAATGCCAGACCAGCGGTCCCGATCGTCGGTTCGAAGGTATCAGAACGCGCCTTCGCGACCCCTCCCCGAGCGACGAGACCGGGATGGGACGCGACGCCACGTTCTGCGAGAGTGGTGAAGGCGGTCACGGGTGCGTTCTTGGCGTGTTGTGTTGTCGGCGTGGTGTTGGTGGGCCTCGCTGCCGGTTGGCTGCTGTCCAACAAGGAGACGGCACCCGCGACGACGCCGAGCGAGCAGGGGACAACTGCCACGACCACAAGCGAGCAAGCCGCACCTACCGCGAACCCAGCAACCCCAGGGGCTGCAGGGCTGTCCCATGTACCCGCTCCGGTTGCCGACCCGTCGGGATCCGCAGCTGTTCAGAGAGTGGCGTGCGACCGTTTTCGGCTTGTTGCCAGTCTTATTGGAAGCGACCTGCTGGTATCGCTCGACACAGATCTCCCGGACTTCGCCAAGGTGTCTGTCAGTGTGTCTCGTTCCCACGGACCGCGTCGAGATCCAGAATCCGGGGCAATTGCCGTTCGGCATGACGGTCGACGACATCAAGGCCGGGGTGAGCAACATCCGCAATCGCGTCATCGCCCGGGTTCTGCGTGAACAAGCGGATGCGTGAGGACTGCGAGGCGGGAGGCTACCCGTTGCCGGAGTGGGTGGAAATGGGCCGCGTGACCGGAACCGTGTTCCGGCCGCACCCGCAGGTCGCGGCGACAGGGGATGTCGGTGGAAATGTCGGTGGAACCGTCCTCTCGGGCGTGAGGTTGAACGACCGCCAACGATGGTTCGTGGAGCGCCTGGCCGACGGGGTACGGGCGCGGGCCGATGACATCGCGCGCCAGTTCGGGCGGACGACCAGGACGGCGGAACGCGACATCGTGGGCCTGGAAAGAGCCGGCGTGGTCGAGTTCGTTGGCGCGCGGAAGAACGGATTCTACAGGTTGAAGGAGCAGGACGGGCCGTGAGCGACATCTCGAACCGCATCGTCCAGAAGTTGTGGTCGTTCTGCAACGTGCTGCGGGACGATGGCCTGTCGTATCAGGACCACCTGGAGCAGCTGACGTTCCTGCTGTTCCTGAAGATGGCGGACGAGCGAGCCCGGCTGACGGCCACGCCCCAGCCCATCCCGGAGGGGTATCGCTGGGCCGATCTCTCCAACCCTCAGATGGAGGGAGCCCGTCTGGAGGAACACTATCGGAACACGCTGCGCACGCTGGGCGAGGCGGGCGGCATGCTGGGTCTCATCTTCCGCAAGGCGCAGAACAGGATTCAGGACCCCGCCAAGCTGCGCCAACTCGTCGTCGAGTTGATCGGCAAGGAAGACTGGCTCGCGATGTCGGCCGACGTGAAGGGCGACGCCTACGAGGGCTTGCTGGAGAAGAACGCGCAGGACGTGAAGGGCGGCGCAGGCCAGTATTTCACGCCGCGCCCGCTCATTCAGGCCATCGTGGATTGCATCCAGCCGAGATCAGGGGAGATCGTCATGGACCCGGCGTGCGGGACCGGCGGGTTCCTGCTGGCCGCCCACGAGTACCTCGCGCAGGGCGATCTCGATCGGGACCAGAAGAAGCACCTCAGGTACGAGGCACTCCGGGGGGTGGAACTGGTGGACGGCGTCTCCCGGCTGTGCGCGATGAACCTGTTCCTGCACGGCATCGGCCCGGACGACGACAGCCGCGGGCCGCCGATCAAGACCGACGACTCGCTCCGGAACGAACCGTCCCCTCACGTCGACGTGGTGATCACCAACCCGCCCTTCGGGAAGAAGTCGAGCATCACGGTGGTCACAGAGGAGGGCGAGACGGACGGGGAGACGGTCACCTACAACCGACCGGACTTCTGGACGACCACCTCGAACAAGCAGTTGAATTTCGTCCAGCACGTGAAGTCGCTGCTGAAGATCCATGGCCGGGCCGCCGTGGTCGTGCCCGACAACGTCCTGTTCGAGGGCGGCGCCGGCGAAACGGTGCGCAGGAAACTGCTCCACGAGTGCGAGGTCCACACACTGCTGCGCCTTCCCACCGGGATCTTCTATGCGCAGGGGGTCAAGGCGAACGTCGTCTTCTTCGACCGTAAGCCGGGGTCCAAGGAACCATGGACCAAGCAGGTCTGGGTCTACGACCTGCGCACGAACAAGCACTTCACCCTGAAGACCCGTCGCCTGGTGCGGGCCGACCTCGATCAGTTCGTGGCCTGCTACCGGCCGGGTGACCGGCACAATCGAACGCCGACGTGGACGCCGGACAACCCGGACGGGCGCTGGCGGCCGTACACCTACGACGAGATACTGGCCCGAGACAAGGTCTCACTGGACCTGTTCTGGCTGCGGGACGAGTCGCTGGAGGACAGCGCGAACCTGCCAGACCCCGACGTGCTCGCGCAGGAGATCGCGGACGATCTGCGGGCCGCGTTGGAGCAGGTCGAGGACATCCTTGGGGACCTTCAGGAGCGGGCAGCAAAGAACCTGACACTGGCCTGTTGCAAGCCAGCGATCCGGCGGTCCGCTCATGTCGGCGATCTTCTGGTCGGGCTATCGCCTCGGTTCGCTGGGATTCGCTGCGCTCCGCGATCAAGGGAGAGACGTAGCGCCCGTACCGGGACCGATGGCTGGCGGTGACGAGGAGCTTGCGCTCGGTGGTGCGTGGGTCAGCCCCGGCGGCTTCCGCGTCGCTGACGACCACGCGCGGAGGGCCTGCGGGTGGGCGGAGCTCGGCGGGCCCTGAGGGTGCTTGCGCCGACCCGACGAACGAAGTCGTCGAACTCCGCGGTCTTGCCTTTGCGCGTACTCCAGCGCCGGATCACCTCAAGATCAACGGGTTGCACGCGTGCGATCTCGACGGCGAGTGTGAGGGCCTGGCGGTCGTTCCAGTGGTAGAACGCCGCAAGGCGATCGCGGCAAGAGTCCGTGGCCGAGAGCCCGAGCGTCGTGACATGGCCGATGGTGAGTTCTACGGGGACGATTGCGAGGTCGTCACCGATGGAGAGGGGGCCCGGCGGGAACTCCACCCAGAACGGGAGGTCGGGGTGAACATACTCGGCGCCGCGTCTGACAAAGCCCAGTTCCTGAAGCGCCTCGTCCAGCGCCCGTTGCGTGACCACGCTCTGCAGAATGAAGTCGGCGTCCTTCGAGATGTAGGTACCGGTATGGATGGCTACGCATGCGCCTCCGGTCAGCACGGCGCGTATGCCATGGCTGGCGAGATGGGCGCCGACCGTGGCCGCCACCTCCTGGAGCGTCGAGGCTTTGAGGAGCTTCACGCGGGTTTGCCGGCCCGTCTCGGCCGCCGCCGGAGTTCGGCCGTGCCCGCCTGCAGTTGGGTGTCGGCCTCAGCGAGCCGGCGCACGAACGCACCCAACTCCGTCCGCGCGAAATACCGCGGGTTCATGCTGTAGGTTCGTGTCCGCCCAACCAGTCGGCCAGAGATCAGCCCATCTCCCTCCAAGCTCGAGAGGGCTTTCTGCACCACCGACGGGGATGTGCCGAGCAACCGGGAGAGTTCCCGCTGATAACTGGTGCCCAGCAGGGTCAAGGCGACCAGCACCCGCGTGCGAGTGAGACTCCCGAACGGACTCCCGAGCGCCTTGACCTTCATAAGAGTTCATATGACCTCTTGTGGAGGTGATTGTCAAGCGGGGCCGAGTCGGTGCACGACCAGCGTCAGAGCGACGCAGTTCCTGGTGTGGCTCTCAAGCTTGAGTTCGTCAACGACGTGCCCTCTCGCGTTGGTGCGGTGTCTCACCATCCGACGCTCGGACGGCTGGATTCCGCCGAGAACATCCTCGCGAAGGACGTCGCCGACATCTGGGGATTCTGTTGCTTGAGGGGCATGCCCATCGGGCCGGCGCTGACGTCAGCGTCGAGCAAGGAGGCCGGTCTGTTTCCCCCGGATCTCTCGCACGGCGCCTGCTGACGACATCCGAAGACGACTGGCGGGTGATCAGGTGGATCGATCCGCCGGTGCCGTCCTCGTTCCTTGCCGACCTCAGACCGCTTGGTGAAGCCCTGCTCCTGCTTCCGCCCCACCCGGATAGGGTGGACACTCCCTCCGCCATCACGAAGCGAGCCATCGCCGCGGCGTAGGCGCCCGGGGTGCATGCGTGGGATGGAGGCGGGAGACCACGAAGCGGACTGCCAAACGGTACGCCGACATCCCGTTCGCAAAGCCGACGGACGACCGAGTGATTCCAACCATGGAACCGACGCCCAGAGTCGATACGGCAAAGCCTGTCGGGCCAGCACGCCTGCTCATCCGTTTCTGGAACGGCGAGGAGAAGATCTACGGCATCCGCAATCGTGAACGGACAGTGCGGGGTTTGGAGGGCGGGCGAGCGGGCTTCCCGCCGTGCCCGTGCCGCTCGGCGGTCACGCCCGCCAGTCGTCACGGGCAACGGCCGCCGGGTTGTCGTACCGGAACGTGCTGTGCACGAGCCCGCTGACCGGCGCGAGGCTCGCGATCCGCGCCTCCTCGACTTCGTCCCGCTCCCGCCATTGCCAGGCGACAAACAAGCGGACCGCGCTGGGCGCCAGCGCCGCACCGTAGTCCCGTGCGATCTGCTCGTTGAGCGCCGGCATGCCGCGGCCATCCACGTAGTTCTGCAGGTAGCCATAGCCGCGATGCATGGGCCAGAGCGCGTGCCACATCGACGGACACCGCGATGAGTCCTGGTTGACGACGATCTCGTCGATGAGGTCTTCGGCAATCCACCTCCGCCAGTCGAGCGTAGTGTTGCCGAGAGGCGGCCCCAGCACGTCGCCCCTCGGCATGCCAACGGCCAGACGCCGCCCGAGCGGCCGTAGGACGTGCCGAAGCTCCCTCACGAATCTGGTCAGATATTCCCCCAGCAGATCACGCCAGGCCTGGGGATCGAAATCCTCGGTGAGCAGATCGCGCCCGAATCGCGCATGAAAGTCGTGCCGAACGGGGTCGTTGAACCCGAACTGGTCGGCGTGGTCCGCCGGCCTGGACTGCGACCGAAGGCACACGAAGAGACCATCGAAGGCAGCATCCCGCATCCACCCCACGAAGCGGTCGATGAAGTGCGCACGCACCGCCTCGTGCGCCAGACACAGCACGCCCCACTGTCGGACACGCCCGCTTCGGTCCGTGCAGGCATATTCTGGGTGCCGCCGGCTGAAGTCGCTCTGCCAGGCTACATGCCGGCCGTGCATGGCATTGTGGAAGCTCGTCTCGCGTACTGACGGCGGGGCCAGCGGCCAGCCTTCGTCGAACAGCGATACGTAGAGGTACGCCGCCAGCCCAGCCTGACCGGCCAGCCGCGGGACGACCTCGAAGGGATCCCAGCGGACGTCGCGCGTGCGGGTTCGGGAGGGGTGGGCGTACCCCGGCGCCGCCTGGAAGCGCCCGGCGATCGACGTTCGGAGCACACGCCAGTGCACACTCGTCGCACCGAGGTCGTCCCGCCACCGGTCCATGCGCCGCGCAACGGCGTCGGGCGTGGCCAGTCGCCCGTCTCCTTCGCCGAACGCCAGGTGGTCGCCCCAGGAAACGCTCGCCGTGTTCACCGGGTCATTGTAGACGAGCGCCGCCGCGGCCTGCGGCCGGAGGAGACGAGACGGTGATCCTTGCCCAGAATTCAGGAGACAGGAGACAGGAGACAGAATGGCGTGAGCCGGCCTGATCGGCCGGCCTCCTTGTCGGCTCTCACGGGCCGAACGAGACGAGAACGGATTCACAACCGAGCGGGTGGCGCCGGACGGGCGCCCGCCGCGGCGGAAGGCCCCCAGCCGTGCCCATGACGACAGCACTCAACCCCTGGTGCTACACTTCGGTCTTGGGAACCGTGTTGCCATACTCGCGCATCGAGGGACCACACAGGAGGCGGAAAGGGCCGCACCGACCCGATCCCGGTACGACATGACGACTCCCGTCCAGTCCGAACCGCATCCGAACGTTTGTGTGTCGCGGAACCCCGCCACGCCCCGAAGGGCGTTCTTCGCAGCCGCCGGAAGCAGCCTGTCGATGTTCTTCGTCCTTGTCACAGCGGCATCGGCTCAGGTCGCGCCGCCGGACCGCTCGTCGGCTGACGGTTTCTGGCAGACGATAAGCGATCGTGCACTGCCGGACTCACCCCGCCAGCACCGTATCGGCGGCCCTCATGCGGTCCTTCGTCTGGATTGGCGCCTGCTGGAGCGGCACCTGCTCGGCGTGCCCGCCGAGGGCCAGATGGCCGCCACGGACCGGCCGGTCATGCTCAGCCTGCCGCTCCCGGATGGAGGCTTCGCCGGCTTCCGTGTCGAGGAGTCGCCGATCCTGTCCCCGGAACTCGCGGCTGCCTTCCCCGAGATCCGCACCTACCGGGGTACCAGCATCGATGACCCGTCCGTGACGGCGCGCTTCGATTGGACTCCGGCCGGCCTGCACGCGATTGTGCTGGCACCAGGCGAGACGGTGTATGTCGATCCTCGCTCCGACGATGATCTCGACACCTACGTGGCTTATCACAAGGCCGACTACGAGCGGGGCGAGGGCTGGCGCTGCCTGGTCGATGGCCCGCTGGGTGAGGCTGGATTCCGATCGGTGGACAGCTTTCCCTTCACGAACGGAGGAATCCTGCGGACCTACACCCTGGCGCTTGCCGCGACCGCTGAGTACACGGCGGCGGCAGGCGGCACCAAGGCCGCCGCGCTCGCGAGAATGACCACGACAATGAACCGCGTGAACGCCATCTACGAGCGTGAGCTGTCGGTGCGCATGACGGTCCGGACCGGGACGGCCGCCGATCCGACGGCGCTGATCTACACGGATTCCGCAACCGACCCGTACAGCAACAACAACGGGGTCACAATGTTGACCCAGAACCAGAACAACATCGACGCCGTCATCGGTTCGTCCGGGTACGATATCGGGCACGTGTTCAGCACCGGCGGGGGTGGAGTGGCCAGTCTCGGCGTGCCGTGCTGGAACGGTGCCAAGGCACGGGGCGTGACGGGCCTTCCCAACCCTGTCGGCGACGCCTTCGACGTGGACTACGTGGCGCACGAAATGGGTCACCAGTTCGGCGCCCGGCATACGTTCAATGGCACATCAGGCAGTTGCGGCGGTGGCAACCGCAGCGCTTCGCACGCCTTCGAGCCCGGAAGCGGCTCGACGATCATGGCCTACGCCGGGATCTGCTCCTCAGAAGATCTCCAGCCCCACAGTGATGACTACTTCCATGTGGAGAGCCTCAATGAGATGACGGCGTTCCTCACGTCCGGTGGCGGGAGCGCGTGCGGGGTCTTCACGACCGACGGAAACACTCCGCCCGCCGTCATCACCGGCGCCAGCTACGCGGTCCCCCGACAGACGCCGTTCCGGCTGACGGCATCCGGCAGCGATGCCAACGGCGACGCCTTGACCTTTGGATGGGAGCAATACGATGTGGGTGCCTCGTCGTCGAACGCGACCCAGCTTGCCACCGACGACGGGACCCGTCCGCTGTTCCGGTCGTACTCGCCCACGACGAGTCCAACGCGGGTATTCCCGAGCCTGGCCTACGTGCTGAACAACGCCAACGTGCCCCCGACGACCTATCTCTGCGGCGCCAGTACGTGCGCGCTTGGCGAGACGCTGCCGGCCTCGGCCCGTACCATGCGGTTCATGGTCACCGCACGCGACAATCGAGGCGGTGGGGGCGGCATCGCCACGGGGGAGACGCTGGTCACCGTGGCGTCGAGCGCTGGACCGTTCGCCGTGACGAGCCCCAGCGGCTCGGGAAGCTGGACGGCCAGCGCTTTCGAGACCGTGACGTGGAACGTCGCCGGAACGACTGGCTCACCGATCAACGTGAGCAGCGTCACGATCCTCCTCTCAACCGATGGTGGGTCGACGTTCCCCACTGTGCTGGCCACCAGCGTGCCGAACACCGGATCGGCGACGGTGACGGTCCCCAACACGCCCACGAGCACAGCGCGCGTCATGGTGGAGGCGGTCGGCAGCATCTTCTTCGACGTCTCGGATTCGAACTTCTCGATCGGCGCGAGCACGACTGGTGGGAGCACGGGCGGCGCGACCGGCGGCACGACGGGCGGGAGCACGGGCGGCACGACGGGCGGAACCACCGGTGGGACGACGGGTGGGTCAACCGGCGGCACTACAGGAGGGACTGCGAGTTGCCCTACCGTTCAGCCGGGAAGCGACTGGATCTGTGACCCGGCGACGGGCAACTGGCTGCCTCCTGGTTCGACGCCCAGCGGCGGTGGCACAACAGGTGGAACAGCGGGCGGGACGACGGGCGGCACGACTGGGGGCACCACAGGAGGGACTGCGAATTGCCCCACCGTTCAGCCGGGAAGCGACT
>JBFMFH010000027.1:0-26495 GCA_040752275.1 Acidobacteriota bacterium | reverse complement strand
GACTGGCGTCGTCGGCATCAGTGGGGGTAAGCGTACACCTACTCTGCCCGCGTCTGGTAGGGCGTCCTCAGCGTGCCTGGCCGACGAGCGCTGTCGAGACGCCGTGACCCGCACGGGAGGGCGCCCTCGCCGAGGGCGCCGGAGGCAGTCTGGCTGGGCGGTCCCGCAGTCCCGATCCGGCGGTGGCTCGATCCTCCCAGCCCTACGGCTCAATCCACACTGGTTGGCTCTTGCTCGTCGAGCCGTATCGCGCGGTGATCCTGACCTGAGCGCGGCGTGGGACCTTCTGTGGTCTGACGCGAAGTTCGGCCGAGCGTTGACCCGGGTTCACTTTGATGGACGAGGGTACCGGAAGCACGTCGGGCAGTGAACTCAGTAATGTCACGACGACTCCCGCGGCGGGTGCGGCCTCCGAGAGGGTCACGGTGATCGTGACGCTCTGCGGCCCGGTTCGCGATCGCTGCGCCAGCACGGTGAGGTCTTTCAGCTCGACAGTCGGCACACCCGGCATTCGCGGCCGGCGGCCGAGGACGCCTCCTTGCGGCAACGTCCCCGGCGCCGCCGGTTTCACCGAGCGGCCGCCCCCGGGGAGCGCCGGCGCCGCGCTGACCGTGACCGTGGCCTTCTTGAAGGTGATGCCCCTGTAGATGGCCGAGATGGTCACCGGGCTCGATGTCTCGACACGCTTCCCGATGACCGTGAAGACCGCGGTCTGCTGGCCTGCCGGCACGTCCAAGCCGTAGGGCTCCAGATCAACCGCCGCCATGAAATCGGGAGCCAGCGTGACATGAATGCCGCCGGGCGGGGCTGACGCCTGAAGCGTGACCCTGCCTTCCGCTCGTTCACCCTCGGCGATGGTGGTCTTGTCGAGCGACAGCGCCGTCACGGCCGTCGGGTCGATGACGAGGCTGGCGTGGTGCCATTCCCCGCCGTGAAAGGCCGAAACGCCCATCGTCACTTCCGTGGTCTTGAACACCTCGTGGTACAGGATCGGGAACGTGGTCTGCGCGTCTCCGGCCCGGACGGTCACCTTGTCCGGCAGCGTGATCGGTGCACGTGCTTCTTTGATTCCCAGGACGAGGTCCATGTCGTGGACGGCAGGACCGCGCAGGCGGACGGTGCATTGCACAATCGTGCCGCTCACGGCCCGTCCGGGAGTCTCGAAGATCAGATCCCTCACCTCGTTTCTCTGCACGTTGACGATCGTGATGGCATGCTCTCCCCGGTCGACGTTGAAGGCGCGGATCTCGATCTGTGGCTTGACGTAGTCCTCGACGTGCGTGAGGGTGAAGGTCGCCGTCTGCCCTCCTTGAGGCACGACGATGCTGTCCGGCATGACAAAGGAACCGGTATAGGACGTGAACAGAGGAATCGTCATGCCGCCCTTCCGGGCAGGGTAGCCGAGGGTGACGGTGGCGGTCGCCGAACTGCCGGCCAGCAACGTCGTGGGCGTGACCGAGATGGCAATGCTGTTGAGCACGACGCGGAGCTCGGCCTCCGCGCTCAGGCGTTCCCAGGTTGCGGTGATGGTGGCTCGGCCGGAGCCCGGCTGGTACAACTCGCCAGCCTCGATGGGGAACGTTGCTGCGGTCTGTCCTTCAACCACCGAGACGCTTTCCGGGACGCTTGCGTAGGAAGGTTCCAGGCTCCTGAGGCGGACGACGATGCCCCCCGCCGGTGCTGGCGCGTCCAGCACGACGCGACCTTCCGCTGTGCCGCCGGCTGCCACGCGGTCCGGGGCAATCGTCAGGCGAAGCGACCCGAGCGTCTGGCTGGGAGCGCCACGAACGAGAGCCGGCGGATGGGCGCCGAGCTCCGGCACGTGAACGAGAACGACGACGGCGATGCTGATTGCGGCGGTGGTCAGGTGGCTCATGATCGTCCTCCGAGCGCACGACCTTGTGTGACCGGTGTCCTGCGGCCGCGTGAACGGGCGGTTGCCGGCAACTGCAGCCGGCGAGCCCGGGAATCCGCCGTGCACTCACGCGGCCGGACCGCCTTGGTGGGGGCTGTTCCCGAGTCGCCGCAATTGTAGCGCGAACACGACCGTGGATCTTAGACACTTTCCTCCAGACACGGATCCCGGCGTCTCGGACATGTTCGGACCCGGGATAGCAGTCGGCGAGTCGCCCGACCGGGCCGCATTGACAGGTCCTGAGCGACGACACCGCGGTGAGTCAACAGCGGGCCCGGCGTGCGGCATATCTGTCCTCCCGGCGGCGCGAGCGCCTGATGTAAGCTTGCGCCATGCTCAGACGAATCGCGATTGCCCTGACGCTCGCGGGTGCCGTCGCCGTTGCCTCCGCCGCTCAGCCTCCAGCCGGCTGGACGGACGTCGTGGCCTTCTACCGGGCCGCTCTCGCACAGCACGGGATTGTGGGCAGCAGTCTCGTCCTTGTCCGCGACGGGGCCATCGTCGCGCGCGAGCAGGCCGGGCTGCGCGACCGCGCGGCCGGGCTGCCTGTCGACGAGCGCACGATCTTCCACTGGGCGTCCATCACCAAGACGTTCAATGCGATTGCGATCATGCAGCTTCGCGATCGGGGCCTGGTGAGCTTGGACGATCCCATCGTGCGTTACGTGCCGGAGTTGCGTGCCATCTCCGATCCGTTCGGTCCCGTCGAGGCGATCACGCTCCGGCACCTGCTCTCGCACTCGGCCGGGTTCCGGGCGGGCACGTGGCCGTGGGCGAAAGGGGAGGAGTGGGAACCCTTCGAGCCGCCCGGCTGGCAGCAGGTGGCGGCGATGATGCCCTACACGCGCCTCGAATTCGCGCCGGGCTCGAAGTACAGCTATTCGAATCCCGGCTACGTGTTCCTCGGGCGCGCGATCGAGGCCGTTGCGCAGGAACCCTTCGAAACCTACATCGACAAGGAGATCCTCCGGCCGGTCGGCATGGCGAAGACGTTCTTCGATCGCTCACCCTCGTTCGTGCGTCACGACAGGTCGCACAGTTATTTCGTGACAGATGCCGGGATCCGGGAAGCGCTTTTCGACTTCGACACCGGCATCACCGTGTCGAACGGGGGGCTGAACGCGCCGCTCGATGACATGGCGAAGTACCTGGGCTTCCTCGCGGGCTCATCCGACTCGGTGACGGCCCGCCGCTACGACGCGGTTCTGAAGCGATCGAGTCTCGAGGAGATGTGGCGGCCGGTGGTGCCGGTCTCGCCCGGCGTGTCGATGGGCCTTGGCTTCTTCCTCGAACAGCACGGCGGGCTCGGCTTCATCGCCCACAGCGGTGGTCAGAACGGCTTCATCTCGCACTTCTACCTCCACCCCCTGTCGGGGGTGGCGTCACTGGTCGCGTTCAACACACAGACGACATCGGCGAAGGAGGGGCAGAGGCGGAACACGCGAGCCCTCGACGCCAGGCTCCGGGACGTGCTGGTGGAACGGGTCTTCAAGCCGCTGGTCGGGCCTGGGGCGATCGACCGCGTCGCTGCGGGGCGGTAGGCTGCCTGTGCCCGAGAAGGTCGCGATCTCGGAGTGCTACGCCCTTCGACATGGTCGAGGATGCGCGGATCCTCGTCGATCGCGATGGTCTGCTGGCGGCCCGGCTCGACCGGCTGGCGAAGCGCATGCGCGAGCTCGGTTCGCGCCGGATCTGGCGGGATGGCTGGTGGTACTGGGACCTCAAGCCTGACTACCGGCCGGGGGAGATCTTCGAGCTGTGACGAACAGCACGCTGGCGAAGAGCTACCTCGTGAAGGCGCGCTCTCGCCTCGGCGACGTCTGAATTCGGTGGCGGCAAGACACACGACGGCTCGGAACGTTGACCGGATCCAGGGGATTCGCTACGATTATGGGTCCGGCGGTGCGGCAACGAGGCGCATCGTCGTGCGTCCTGCCAGTGTTCCTCAGTAGCTCAATGGCAGAGCATCCGGCTGTTAACCGGAGGGTTGCTGGTTCGAGTCCAGCCTGAGGAGCCAATCCCCACGGACAACCCGTTCTGCCCGCAGTGGATTGGCGACGAGATCCCGCCATAGCGCGACGGGAGGCACTTGCCCATCCGACCGAGCGCGACGGCGGATGAGGAGCCAATCCCCACATTCGTTCGGGAGCGAAGGACCCGCAGGCCGACACACGCGTGGCGCAGTCGAGGCGGCCGCGCTGACGAGTTCGCACCAGCTTGCAGCAAGCACACGCCGGCGCTTCCAGGGCCCGCTACGCTACCCGGAGTGCGGCACCGCGGTAGCCCGAAAGGAGCCCGGATGGAGAAGAGCGTGCGAAGCCGCTTCCCCGATCGGAAGATCTGCGAGACCTCCCTGTCCTTCACCGAACCCCTGCTTCAAGACCTGCCGACCGAAGGCCTCGTGCGACAAGTCGAGAAGGTTCTGCAGGTCGCGTACACCGTGTGGAATGCCGTGGTCATCGCTGACGTGCTCGCTTCCCGTGGAGCAACACGCTCGCCTATGTGAGCTGCAAGCCCAGGAAGACGGGTGTGTCGTTCACCTGGGAGGGCGCATGGGAGTACGACCAGATGTCAGGCTCAGGTCGCGTGACGCTGCGCAAGGATGGCCGCCTCGCCGGCGTCTTCCGCATCAAGGACGGCGACTCGAGCACGTTCGTCGCGGAACGCGCCGAGGAACCGGACGACCCAATTCCATCGCCCCCGAGCTGCCGAGACAAGTGGCGGCGGCGTTGGTGACGGACAGCGTGCGAGGGAAGAGCGACAGGACGGGCGACTCCCGCACCGCCCACAGCGGACAGTTTCTTATTGAAGAAATGCCCCGCGTGTGGGAGACGATTGGGAAGACAGGCGGAGCGAGCGATGATGTCCATGGCGAAGATCGGCCTACACGCGATCCTCGCCGCGCTCGGGAGCCTCTGGTCTCCTGGCGGCCGCGCCAGGTATGCCTGCTTGAGGACATGTCCACGGCGCACGCACTGGCGCGCCGCGTGACGCGACGCACCAGCGGTGCCCCCCGGGCGCTTCACATCGGCTCGTCCGCGCTCGGGCCGTATATCTGCGGCACGGTCGACCCCATCGGCCGCAGGTACGTGGAGATCTGACCGCGGTGGTGGACCATGTCGAGGAGAAACCCCCACGCGTTGTCGTAGCCCGTCTCGCTCATCACCTCCTGGCCCTGGTACACGAACGGTACCTTGCCTTCCCAGCGCTCGGACGGCAACGCCTGCAGCCGCCGTGTGACCTCGTCGTGGTGCCGATCATACGCATCGAGCACCTCCTTCATCGTCGCGGGCGCCGGGACTTCCTCCCACTCGAAGACCCCCTTGTCGAGACCTTCGCCGAGCACGGCCTCCTCGCGAACGATCAACCAGGCAATCTCGCGAGCGGTGCGCGACTTCGGGTCGGGCCGGTAATCGGAACCCTCCGGGATCCTCGCGATGACCTTGCGGGTGGCAAGCGCTTCCTTCTCCCAGTACTTCAGGAACAGCGATCTCTGGTCCATGTCGGCCTCCCATGGCCCGGCCGTGGGTTGCGTGTCTGTGAGTCTCTGGCCGGGACACTGGAAGGCATGGTAGGCGAATAAAAACCGAAAGTCAAGCGCGCTCTCAGCCAGCTCTTAGCCAGTCTCAGCCCGGCCACCTGGTGCACACAGCTCTCGATGAAACGGCCACCCGACTCGCGGGCGACGCAGTCACTACGTCCCGATCCGCCCCGCGCAGCTCCGCGCGCAACTGCATGAGGATGCGACAGTACTTCCACGCGTCGGGTGCGTCCGCCTCTTCGTGATGGTCGGGCCTGAGTACGAGATCCCCGGTGGCCAGCAGCACCCTTCTCACGTCATCGTTCTGGCGGACCTTCGCCCGCATGGCCGCGACAATGAGCGCATAGTGAGTGCCGGGAGTTCGCGGGCGGTACTCGAACCGGCTTCCCTCGAACGACACCCAGGTGATGCCCATGCGTGCCATGTTCTGCTCGGCTAGCGTTCCGGCAGCCTTGGCCTCGAACGCCGTCATCTGCCCCACTTCGTCGCGCGTGTGTGCCCATGCGAGACCCGGAAAGGTGGCCCGCGGATCGTCAGGACCCTCCGGATACAGCATCATCTGCCAGAAGCCCTCGAGGCTGGCGTACCGTCGGCCACGAAACGTGAACGGCGTCGAAGCGAAGTTCGACAGCAGACCCAGCTCGTGGCGCTTCGAGACGATGACCTCGCCCGGGCCGGCTTCATGAGGCAGAATCTCCCACTCGGGTGCGCCCTCGCGGGAGACCGGCGCCCACCAGTGGGCCGGATAGTGCGCGCGCGCCGCCAACAACTGGTCCCGGGTCGCTGCCGGTCCACGCGGCGTTGCACAGCCGACGAGACCCGGCGCAGCGCACACCGCCACCACCAGCGCACACGCCACGCGCCTGCGCCTGCCAATTGACCCGACGCGGACGCAATCACAGCCCGCCATGGCTGCCGGATTCTGGCGCGAACGCCGCCAGCCTCGCAACCGCGACGACGCCCGTCGACGAGCGCGCTCGGCGGGAACGCCGGAGGATGGCGCGCCGGCGCAAGGGGACGAGATGGCTCAGCCCCCGCCGACCTTGCGCGGGAGCCCCGTGCGCGGAATGAACCCTCGGGCGGTCGAGGCCTTCCACGGCTGGCGAGTCTGATGCTTGGGCGGTCGCGGCGGAGGCGCCGGCGCAGCCTCCGCCGAGCTGGCGGCTGCCTCCGCATCGGCTTTGGCCCGTGCCGCAGTCGCCTGGGCCTCGTCCTTCTGGAGACAGCAATGCTTGTACTTCCGGCCGGAGCCGCAGTGACAAGGCTGGTTGCGCCCGGGCCGCGCGGCAGTCGTCGAAGCAGTCATCCCTCCCAGTGTACCGTACGGCCGGGCGCCGCTGACACGGGCACGCGACGCTGCCGCCACAGTACCCGGCAGCGCAAGGAGACAGGCCGGACCCCACGCGCGGCACGCATGAGCCTGCTCCGCTCAGCTTGATCTCTCCGTCCGACGATGGCATCGTCGTCCTTCGACGCTCCTCGGTACGATCCTGAGGTTGTGGAAGGGGCGTGGTCCTCCAGGAGGGTGATTTGGCGAGAAGCGTCTGGCCCCGAGGAAGAGGGCGACGACCAGACAGCGCTCGCGTGGCAAGAACCGATGAGTTTGGGTACCACAGGGTGCTGAAGTACCTGCACAGTCACACCGGGACCGAAGGCCGGTGGCCCGGAATGGGGCCGGGATCTACGTGTTCTGCGGGCCCATTCTCGACGAGGGCCCAGCTGGCACGCTCCTCGCAGGTCGATGCGGCATGACCAAGAAGCAGCATCAGCAAATCCTGGATTCGATTGGGGAGGTCCACACCCGCGTGGCCCGCGTCGAGGCCAGCCTTGGCGATCTCCGAACCGACGTGGGCAACATGGCGGCCAACATCTGGCTCCGATTCGGTCAGGTGGACACACGCCTCGACAAGGTGGACGCGCGCCTCGGCACGGTGGACGCGCGCCTCGACAAGCTGGACGCGCGCCTCGGCAAGGTGGAGGGGCGCCTCGGCAAGGTGGAGGGGCGCCTCGACAAGGTGGAGGGGCGCCTCGGCAAGGTGGAGGGACGCCTCGGCACGGTGGAAGGAGGATTGGTCAGTCTAGAGTCGAAGGTCGACCACCACTACACGGCGATTGTCGATCATCTCCACCGAGTGTACGGAGAGGTCACGGGACGTCTCACCGATCTGGAGGGCGCACGGCCAACGGTGTCGGCGCAAGAGCATCCACAGGGTCCGTCGTGACGGAGCGGGTCTTCGAGACCCAGGGCCCACGACGACGAAGTCCGTGAAACCCAGGCACGCCTGGAGCGCCGGGCCTTCGACCGGCCCTGCGACGGCGAAGCCCGAGGCCAAAGCCGTAGGCCTACGGTCCCTACAGGAGCGCGTCGATGATTGCGTTCAGCGTCGCGCTCGGGCGCATGGCCCCTGTCGTCTTCTCGATGTCCGGCCGGTAATAGCCCCCCATATCGACCGGCTTGGCCTGGGCGGCCAACAGTTCCTCGTTGATCTTCGCTTCGTTCTCGGCGAGGCTCGCCGCCACGCCAGCGAACCGCGCCTGCAGCTCCCTGTCCTTTGACTGCGCGGCGAGTGCCTCGGCCCAGTACATCGCCAGGTAGTAGTGGCTGCCGCGGTTGTCGATCTGGCCCACCTTGCGCGCGGGCGACTTGTTGTGGTCGAGGAACTTGCCGATGGCCAGGTCGAGCGTCTCGGCCATCAGCGCCGCACGCTCGTTCTTGAACTGCGCGCCAATGTGCTCGAGCGACACCGCCAGCGCCGAGAACTCGCCGAGCGAGTCCCATCGCAAGTAGCCCTCCTTCTGGAACTGCTGCACGTGCTTGGGCGCCGAGCCGCCCGCGCCGGTCTCGAACAGTCCGCCGCCCGCGAGCAGCGGCACGATCGACAGCATCTTGGCAGAGGTGCCGATCTCGAGGATGGGGAAGAGGTCCGTCAGGTAGTCACGCAGGACGTTGCCGGTCACGGAGATCGTGTCCAGGCCCTTGCGGATCCGCTCGAGCGAGTACTTCATCGCCTCGATGGGCGCCAGAATCCGGATCTCCAGGCCGGTCGTGTCGTGGTCCTTCAGGTACCGCTCGACCTTGGCGATCACCTGTGCGTCGTGCGCGCGGTCCTTGTCGAGCCAGAACACGACGTGCGCGCCGGTCGCCCTGCCACGCCTCAACGCCAGCGTGACCCAGTCTCGGATGGCAACGTCCTTCGTCTGGCACGAGCGGAAGATATCGCCCGGTTCGACCAGTTGCTCGAGGAGCGTCTCTCCCGTGTTCTCGTCGACGATGCGGATGGCCCCCGCGCCCGGGGCGACGAACGTCTTGTCGTGCGACCCGTACTCCTCGGCCTTCTGCGCCATCAGCCCCACGTTCGGCACGCTCCCCATCGTCGCGGGATTGAGCGCCCCGTGCTGCTGGCAGTCTTCGATGATGGTCTTGTAGATCGTCGCGTAACAGCGATCCGGGATCAGCGCCTTGGTGTCTTGCAGCTTGCCGTCGGGCCCCCACATCCTGCCGGCTTCGCGGACGACGACCGGCATCGACGCGTCGACGATGATGTCGCTGGGCACGTGGAAGTTCGTGATGCCCCGGTCCGAGTCGACCATCGCGACGCTCGGCCGCTTGGCGTACACGGCCTTGATGTCGGCGTCGATCTCGGCCTGCTTGTCGGCCGGGAGGTTCTGGATCTTCGCGTAGAGATCGCCGAGTCCGAGGTTCGGATGCACGCCGAGCTGCCTGAAGGTCTCCGCATGCGTGTCGAAGACCGGCTTGAAGAAAACGCTGACGGCGTGGCCGAACATCACCGGGTCCGACACCTTCATCATGGTGCACTTGAGGTGCAGCGAAAGGAGCAGGCCCTGCCGGCGGGCGTCCTCGATCTGCTGCTCGAAGAACGAGCGGAGCGCCCTGACGTTCATGACCGACGAATCGATCACCTCGCCGTCCTTGAGTGCCATCCTCTGCTTGAGTACCGTCACGCCGCCGTCGGCACCGACGAACTCGTAGCGCACCGCCGTCGACGTCGCGATCGTCATCGACTTCTCGCTGCCGTAGAAGTCCCCGCCGGTCATGTGAGCCACGTGCGACCTCGAGTCCGGAGCCCAGGCCGACAGCTTGTGCGGGTTCTTCTTCGAGAAGGCCTTGACCGACAACGGTGAGCGGCGGTCTGAATTGCCCTCGCGGAGCACGGGGTTCACCGCGCTGCCGAGCACCTTGGCATACCGGGCCTGGATCGCCTTCTCGGTATCATCCTTCGGGCTCTCGGGATAGTCCGGCAGCGGGTAACCCTTCGCCTGGAGCTCCTTGATGGCCTCCTTGAGCTGCGGAATCGATGCCGAGATGTTGGGCAGCTTGATGATGTTCGCCTCGGGCGTCTGGGCCAGCTCTCCGAGCCGCGACAGATGGTCCGGGACGCGCTGCGCCTCGGTCAGGTACTCGGGAAAGTTCGCAAGGATGCGTCCGGCGAGGGAGATATCCGCGATCGCCACGTCCACGCCCGTGCCCTTCAAGAACCCCTTGACGACCGGAAGGAATGACAGCGTGGCCAACGCGGGCGCTTCGTCCGTCCAGGTCCACTCGATGGTTGACGTCTTCTTCTCCATACGTACTCCTTTGAGCCCCGCGGACCTCTGCCGGCGCGCACTCGGGGCGAGCGAGAGCTGGGCGCAGTCTAGCTGCCGCTGAGGGGCCCGGGAGCGGCGGGGAGGCACAAGAACTCAGACCACGCGGTCCGAGTCTCTAAGGATACGACGTCTGCGTCCCGGAGTTCTACTGCTCGGTACGATGACCTGTCGTGAGGATGGGCATCGTCAACGAGGTCGCCACAGGGCAGGGGAATACGGCGGAACTCTCGATTCCGCCGGAACGGCCGTGACCGGCCACGGGAACCGCCGCGATCCCGCGGGCGGATGCGCCTCTACGCCGGTGGTGCCGGCGTGGTGGCAGCGTAGCCGAAGTACCCGCGCGCCTTGATCATCTCGACGACCGGCGCGGGGACGAGGTTCTCCCAGGCCGGATCGCCGGCCTGCAGCTCGCCGAGGATGTCGCGGGGCAGCAGCGACAGCCCGGCCTCGCTGAAGTCGCGCACGGGCTCAATGTACTTGTTGTCGAGCAGGTGGGCGTACAGGTGGTGGAAGTGCGGCGGCGGGTCGAAGGTCTCAGCCGTGACCAGGTCGCCGGTCCGCGCGTCCCTCCACGGGTGGATGTAGAGCTTCACCCGGCCGTTGAAGAGTCGCCCGATGGCCTCGAGCAGTCCGCCCTCGACATCCCGGTAGTACTTCTCGTCGAAGATCTGCCGGAGCGTCGGCACGCCGAGCACCATCACCACCTGGTTCGGCGTGTACCGGCGCAGGTACGACGTCACCGTATGGAACCGCGAGTAGTTGGAGACCATCACGGTCTTGCCCAGTGCCGCGAGCGTGTCGACGCGCGCCAGGAAGTCGCTGTGCTCGATGTGCTCACCCAACGTCATCAGGTTTCGCAGGGTCATCTCCGTGAGGACGACGGGCTCCTGGCCGGCCAGATCGGTCTCGCGCTTCATCTGAGCCAGGGCGCTCTCCAGCATGTCCAGCGTGACCTTCGTGACCGGCCGGAAGTTGCCGCGCTCGATGAGGGCGGGCTTTCCGTAGAGGATTTCCGCCGGCTCGCGCACCTCACCGTCGGCCGTGAAGACGGCGGCGTTGGTCAGCCGCTGCTGCACGAGCTGGAGGCTCATCAGCCGGTTGTCGACACCGGTGAAGGCCGGACCGGAGAACTTGACCATGTCGACTTCCATGCGGTCCCGGGTCAGGTCGTCCATCAGCGACCGGATCAGGGCCTCCGGATCCTGGTGGTGGAAGAACGCGCCGGAGGTCAGGTTCACGCCGACGATGCCGAGCGCTTCCTGCTGGTGGACGTTGTCCTTGTCCCACATCCGGGCGTGGATGATGATCTCCGAAGGCTCGGCCCGCGGGGCCGTCTGAAAGCGAATCCCCAGCCACCCGTGCCCATCGTCCGGACGCGAGTAGCTGCGGGCCGCGATGGTATCTGCGAAGACGAAGAACGAGGTCCGGTCGCCGCGCTCGCCGTCGAGTCGCTTCAGCAGCAGCCGCCATTCGTGATCGAGCATGGCTTGCAGCCGCTCGCGGCTCACGTAACGGCTCGTCGGTCCGTACACGGCGTCCGACACCGTCATGTCGTAGGCCGAGATGGTCTTCGAGACCGTGCCTGCCGCGCCGCCGACCCGGAAGAACCAGCGCGCCACCTCCTGGCCGGCGCCGATCTCGGCGAAGGTGCCGTAGCGACCCCCGCCGAGATTGATGTGGAGCGCTTTGTGGTGGGTGCCGAGTTCGTCCGTGGCCATGGACTGTATTATCGCACCCGCGGCCGACCCTACCAGCGCGGTGCCGACCGGCGCTGGCCGCCGTTGCGGCCGCCGAAGTCGCCGCCACGCTCGGGGCGGGGGCGCGCTTCGTTCACCGTGAGGTTCCGCCCGCTCATCGAATGCTCGTTGAACTGGCGGATGGCTTTCTGGGCCTCTTCCTCGGTGCCCATCTCGACGAACGCGAAGCCGCGCGCGCGGCCGGTCGCCATGTCGCGCATGACGGTGACGGACTCGACCGTCCCTGCGGCTGCGAACAGCTGTTCGAGGTCCGATTCGCCGACGGCGTAGGGCAGATTGCCAACGTAGAGTTTCCGAGCCATGGTGCTGTCTCCTTCCCGCTTGCTGCGGGAGGTTGTGATGGCGGACCGTCAACGTCCGTTCATCCGGGTGAGATCGCCGAGTGCCCAGGATCGGACCTCGAGCGGGATGGAGAAAGACCCTTCAGTACCTACCGGACTCGGGGGAAGCGAGATGCGAGGCTCGATTCGACGCTGAGACAGACAGTGAGAGGATTCAGTTATCCAACCTGACAGGAACGAGTATACCACACGGGCGTCCCGTGGCGTCACTCCATGCGCCGGGCCGTCCATCCTGCGACGTCTTCCAGGACGAGCCGATAGACCTCAGCCCACGTATCCGCCCGTGGACCGGCCAGATGGCGGTTCGTCGAGTTGGTGAACACGATGGTGGGATGCCCATCCGCCCGCAGTTTCTCGACGTGCACGGGCGAGTCCTCGATGTAGAGGTTGGCGCCGACGGCACCCTTGTCGCTCATGAAGCACAGGTCCCAGTAGGGAATGTCGTGAGAGTCGAGCCACTCGACGGTCTGCTGGACGGCGACCTGGTGGAAGTACTTGATGAAGAGGCGGTGGGTGATGATCCGAATGCGCACGCCGGCCTTCGACAATCGCCGCAGTGCCATCGGCGCACCCGCCAGGGGCCGCAGCCGGCGGAACAGCTCCCGCTGGGTGATGGCGAAGCGGTGCAGTTCCGCATAGCCGCCCGGAGCCCTATCGATGCCCCACTCCGGGAAGTCCCAGCTGACGTCGACCGGCAGCGCCTCGACCGGGACGCCGAGCCACTCCGCCGCAATGGGGCGGAGGCCTCCATAGAAGTCCGCGCACGTGCCGTCCAGATCGACGCCGAGGACGAATGAATCGTGTGTCATCGGATCGACGTGGATTATAGTGCAGGCAACGGCACGCGTCCCGCCATTCATCGCCCGGCCACCTGCGGCCAACCACCGCTCCGCGCGACGAATCGAGCTGGTGAACGGTTGCCGGGAGGAGCAGAGCGTCCGCGAGGTCCCGCATGGCTGCACTGATTGAAGCGATCGATATCAAGCGCAAGGCGTTCTTCGAGCTGGATGACGCCCCTTACGTATGCCTGGATATCCAGGTCTCCACGCCCACGGCCCGCGGCGGTCAGACACTCGTCCGGGTGAAGATGCGCAACCTGAAGACGAGGGCGGTATTCGACAGGACCTTCAAGGCCGGCGAGAAGTTCAGGGAGCCGGACCTGTCGCAGGTGGCGGCTAGCTACCTCTACCGCGACGCCCACGGCGCCCACTTCATGGACCAGGAGAGCTACGAGACGATCACGCTCGGCGACGACATGCTGGGCGACGCCATGGACTTTCTCGTGGACGGCCAGATCGTCCAGTTGCTGCTGTTCAACGGCCATGTGATCGGGCTGGAGATGCCGCAGGTGGTCGATCTCGCCGTCACCTACACCGAACCCGGCATCCGTGGCGACACGGCGAGCGGCGCCGTCACGAAACCCGCGACCCTCGAGACGGGCATCGAGATCCGCGTGCCTCTCTTCGTCAAGGCGGGCGAGAAGGTCAGGGTGAATACCGAGACCCACGAGTTCGCCGGTCGCGCCTGACCTGTCGCGCAAACTCCTGCTTGGCGCGCCCGATCGAGCGTAAACTGCTCGCACCGCAAGCGGCCGGATGCGCCCGCGCTGCTGAGCGGAGGAGGAGAGCCCATGAGACGCTGGATGACGCTCGGTGGAATCGCGTGTGTCGTTCTGCTGGTCCCGGTGTCGGCGCAGACGCCGGCGCCCCCGTCACCGGCCGCCGCCGTCACCGTCGTCAAGGCGGGACGGCTCATCGACCCCGAGACGGGTACGGCCGCGGCGAACCAGGTCATCGTGATCGAGGGCGAACGGTTCAAGGCGATCGGTCCGAATCTGCCGATCCCCGCAGGCGCGACCGTCATCGACCTCTCGAAGCTGACCGTGCTGCCTGGACTGGTCGACGCCCACACCCACATGGGCCTGACCTACAAGGAGCAGCCCGAGAACAACTACTACTACCTCACCTACATCACCGACTCGACGCCGCTACGCGCGATCCAGGCGGCGTCCAACGGCATGCAGCTCCTGAACTCGGGCTTCACGGTCGTGCGTGACGTCGGCAACAATGCGCTCTACGTCGACGCCGCGCTGCGCCAGGCCATCGAACAGGGCTGGCTGCCCGGGCCGACGGTGATTCCGTCAGGGCCGATGATCGGCAGTACGGGCGGCCAGTTCTGGCCGACCCCCGAGATGTACAAACAGCACAACATCATGTTCCCCGAGTACATCGACGCGAACAGTTCTGACGAGATCGTGCGCGCCGTGCGCGAGAACATGCTCTTCGGCGCACGGACGATCAAACTGTGCATCGACTGCAAACCCTGGGGCTACTCGGTCGACGACATCAAGCTCGCCATCCGCGAGGCGGCCACAGGCGGATGCAAGGTGGAAGGCCACGTGCAGACCCCGGCCGGTGCGCAGCGGGCGATCGATGCCGGGATTTACATCATCGCCCACGGCAATGCTCTCACGCCGGACCACCACCGCCAGATGGCGGAGAGAGGCATCTTCCTCGCGGGAACCGACACACCCTTCACGCCGTACCGCGGCAGCGATGCAGCCTTCAAGCGGATCGTCGAGAACCTGCGCGACGCGTGGGACAAGAAGGTGCCGTTGACGTACTCCACCGATTTCGACTACTGGAACGATCGGATGAAAGATCCGAAGACGGGGGCCTGGCTGACCCGCGGAGAGCTGACGATCGAGTTCCTGCAGACCTGGAAGGCGGCGGGCATTCCCCCGGCCGACACCCTTCGCGCCATGACCATCAACGGCTACAAGGCGGCCGACATCATCGACGAGCGTGGCCCGATCAAGCCCGGGCTGTACGCGGACCTCATCGCCGTGCCCGGTGATCCGCTGTTGGACATCGACGCCCTGCGCTCGGTCGTCTTCGTCATGAAGAACGGCATGGTCTACAAGCGCGACGGCGTGATGACGCCGGCCGACTTCTTCCACCCAGGCCCGGTCCGGATGCCGAACGGGCGCTGGACGAGATAGCCCGCATCCGCCACGCGCGTCCGGACCCGGCAGTGCTCCCGACAATAGACCCATATCGCGAGGCGTACCGATGACCGACACGAAGATCACGCTCCCCGAATCCGAGATTCCCACGCACTTCTACAACATCGCGCCCGACCTGCCGTCGCCCCTGCCGCCTCCGCTCCACCCGGGCACGCGGGAACCGATCGGTCCCGAGGCGCTCGCGCCGATCTTCCCGATGGGACTGATCCTCCAGGAGGTCTCGCAGGAGCCGATGATCGAAATCCCCGGCGAGGTCCGCGAGATCTACCGGCTCTACCGCCCCAGCCCCGTCTTCCGGGCGCGGGCGTTCGAAGAGTTCCTGCAGACGCCGGCCCGCATCTACTACAAGTCCGAACACGTGAGCCCGGTGGGCAGCCACAAGCTCAACACCGCGCTCGTGCAGGCGTGGATGAACAAGCAGGAAGGCGTCAAGCGTCTGGCTACGGAAACCGGCGCGGGACAGTGGGGCTCGGCGCTCGCCTGCGCGTGCCGGCTCATGGGTCTCGAGTGCATGGTCTACATGGTGCGCGTGAGCTACGACACGAAGCCGTACCGCCGCATCATGATGAACACCTACGGGGCCGACATCGTGGCAAGCCCGTCGGCGCTGACGAACGCGGGCCGCGCCATCCTGGCCAAGGATCCCGATTCGCCCGGCAGCCTCGGGATCGCGATATCCGAGGCCATTGAAGATGCCGCCGGCCGCGACGACACGAAGTACTCCCTGGGCAGCGTGCTGAACCACGTACTGCTGCACCAGACGATCATCGGGCAGGAGGCGAAGAAGCAGATGGAGTTGACCGGCGATTACCCGGACGTCCTCATCGCCTGTCACGGTGGCGGCAGCAACTTCGCCGGCCTGGCGTTCCCGTTCCTTCGCGACAAGCTGAAGGGCGAACGGCCCGGGCTGCGGGTCATCGCCTCCGAGCCCAGCTCGTGCCCGAGCCTCACGAAGGGCTCGCGCGAGTACGACTTCGGTGACACGGCCGGCACCACGCCCCTGATGATGATGCACACCCTCGGACACGCGTTCGTCCCGCCTCCGGTCCATGCCGGCGGCCTGCGTTACCATGGTTCGGCGCCGCTCGTGAGTCATCTCCTCAACGCCGGGATTATCGAAGCCGAGGCCTACGAGCAGCGGGAGGTCTTCGAAAGTGCCGTTGCCTTCGCCCGGTGCGAGGGAACCATCCCTGCGCCCGAGTCGGCGCATGCAATCCACAGCGCCATCAACCACGCGCTCGCTGCCCGGGAGGCGGGCGACAAGAAGGTGATCCTCTTCAACCTCTCGGGCCACGGCGTCTTCGACCTCGCCGCGTACGAGGCGTACCTCGGCGGAAAGATCGTGTAGGGTGTGGTCCCGGGTTCGGGGCCGTGGGTGTCGAGATCCCCACAGGAGACAACCATGCTGAGACGTCCGATCCTCCTCGCGTTCGTGTTGATGGTCGCCCTTGCCCCCTCGCTCGCCGCCCAGCAGCGGCGCCCCGGGGGGCCGCCTGAGGCCGAGCCGGCCTCACCAAGGCCGGCGCAGCACGAGGTCGCGGGACCCAACGAGGAAAGAATCTCCCAGACCTCGCACGTCATGCGCCTCGACGGCCGCGAGATCACGTATACGGCGACGGCCGCCACGATTCCCATCCGCCTGGACGATGGAAAGGTGTCGGCACGGATGTTCTTCGTGGCGTACACGAAGGACGGCGAGAACGCCAAGTCGCGGCCCGTCTCGTTCCTCTACAACGGGGGGCCCGGCTCGGCGAGCGTCTGGCTGCACATGGGCTCGTTCGGCCCGAAAATCGCGAAGATGGCCGGCGAGGGCTTCCAGCCCGCGCCGCCCTACGATCTGGTCGACAACCCGAATTCACTGTTGGACGTCACGGACCTGGTGTTCGTCGATGCCATCGACACCGGCTACAGCCGGGTGACACCGGGCACCGACAACAGCCAGTTCCACGGCCAGGACGGGGACATCCGTGCCTTTGGCGAGTTCGTCGCCGAGTACCTCCGGATCTACGACCGCTATCAGTCGCCCAAGTTCCTCATCGGCGAGAGCTACGGCTCGATCCGCTCGGCCGGGCTCGCCCAGGAGCTGCAGGCCCGGCACGGGATTGAACTCAACGGCGTGGCGCTGCTCTCCGCGCTCTTGACCTACCAGACGCTCTCGCCGGCGCCGAACAATGACGTCGCCTGGGCGGCTCAGATCCAGACATTCACGGCAACCGCCTGGTACCACAGGAAGCTGCCGGCCGACCTCCAGCAGAAGACGATCAGGCAGGTCGTTGACGAAGCGCGCGCCTTCGCGTTCGGCGCCTACATGCTCGCGCTGACCAGAGGCAACACGCTCGGCGACGCCGAACGGACGGCCATGGCCGAGACGCTCGCGCGCTACACGGGTCTGTCGGCCAAGTACATCCTCCAGGCCAACCTCCGCGTCGACTCGGGCCGCTTTCGCAAGGAGTTGCTCCGTGACCGGCGCCTCGTCGTCGGCCGCCTCGACGGCCGGTTCACGGCCCTCGACGCGGATGCGGCGGGCGAGCGGCAGGAGTTCGATCCGTCGAACGTCGCGCTGGCGGGACCCTATGTCGCCATGTTCCGCCACTATGTGAAGAACACGCTGAAGTGGGAATCGGATCTGCACTATCCGACGTCGGGCAACGTCCGCCCGTGGACCTACGTGCAGAACCGCTACATGGACATGACCGACGCGCTGCGCCAGACGATGGCGAAGTACCCGTTCCTGAAGGTGTTCGTCATCTGCGGGTATTACGACATGGCCACCTATGTGGGCGGCATCGAGTTCAACGTCTCCCACATGGCGTACGACCGGCAGATCACCGACCGCGTGTCGTTCGGCTACTACGAAGGCGGCCACATGATGTACATCCGCCCGTCGGCCCACGCCGCGCTGAAGAAGGACACGGCCGCCTTCATCCGCTCGGCCAGCACGGCGGGGCGGTAGGGGGACTGGACGCAGCCCAGACGACGCTGGCGGCTCTCGCCCAGCTCGCGGGCGCGCGGGTCAGGTAGCGGGCGGCACCGCGTCGACGTGCCTCGGGCGCGCAGGTGTCAGGCCCGGGGCGCCCCGGGATACTGGTCGAACCACGTCTGGACGTCCCCGACGAGCGTGTCGTACTGGTTCTTGACGCGCGTGTAGAGCTGCGCGTTGTGGATGATCAAGGAACACTGCTCGGCGATAGTGCCCATCAGGTTGATCTCATCCTCCGAGAACTCGTACGGCTCGCGTGTGTAGACGCGGAGGGCCCCGATGACCCGCCCCTGGGTCCGCAGCGGCACAGCAAGCATCGACGCGATGCCCTCGGCCCGGGCTTCGATCGGATACTGCACCCGTGGGTCCGAAGTGACGTCATAGACGGCGACCGTCCGGCCATCGAGCACCTCGCGAAGGCTGCGGTCAGGCTCGACCGGACCCTTGGCGAGATACGCATCGCTCAGGCCGAAGGCCGCGGCCAGCCGCATCTGCTTCCGGTCGGGGTCGATCAGCCTGATGGTGCAGCCCCGGGCCCTGAGGTTCTCGGTGACGGCCCGGGCGATCTGGCGGAGCACGTCTTCGAGGTCGAGGCTCGAGTGGATGGCCCTTGCCACGTCATCGAGGATGCGGAGGAACATGCAGTGCAGGGCGAGGCTGGCACATAGGTCGCTGGCCGCCTCGAGGATCTCCATGTCCTGCCGGGTGAAGGACCGCGGTTCCGTGGCAGTGGCCACCAGGCAGCCGATCACCTGCCCGCGGCTCTTGAGAGGGAGCAGCAACATCGAGCGGACGTCGTGGTCGCGCAAGGCCTCGATGCCCGCCAACTGCGGATCCAGATGGCAGTCGGTGACCGAGATCGGCGTGATTCGCTTCACCGGGTCGGCCATCACGCTGCCTGCCAGCCGCGCCAGGTAGGTGCGGGAGGGCAGGTCGAGGCCGCTCGAGGCAACCGGCTCGAGCAGGCCATCGTCGCGCCCCGTGAGCAGGAACATGCAACCGGTGAAGTGCAGTTCGTGAGCCATCGAGGCCGCGACGCGTTCGAGGATCCGCTCCGTCCCGAGAGGCGAGTTCATCGCCTGGCCGATCGCCTGGAAGATGTGGAGACACTCGGAGCACCGCATGACCACCTCCTTGACCATCCGGAACCACGGCCTGGTCCCGAGCGGCCGACGGCATCGATCAGTCCGCAGCGTCCGCCGGTTCTGGCGCGCCCGGCGGCGGATGGGGACCGTAGATGAGGCCAGGAGGGGAGTACCGGTATGAGCCCGGCCATCTTACGGCAGCGGGTTCCGAGGAGCAAGGCGAATCGACTGTGAAGTGCCCGGTCCCATGCCTGGCCTCGGATCTGGCGCCGGAGCGGGTCCTCTGGTAGCGTGTCCCTTCATGCCGGCCCCGACCCCCGCCAGCGGACGCGACCTGACGCAGTCGATCCGCCTCGTGGATGCCACCGCGATGGTGGTGGGCATCATCATCGGCGCATCGATCTTCGTGCAGCCGTCCGAGATGACGGGAGCCGTCCCGTCGATCTGGGGCCTGTTCGCGGCGTGGTCGATTGCGGGCCTGCTGACACTGGGTGGCGCGCTCATCTGCGCGGAACTCTCCTCGGCGTTCCCGAGAACCGGCGGCGTCTACGTGTACCTCTCGGAGACACTGTCCCCCTCGCTCGGCTTCCTCTGGGCATGGGCGATGTTCTGGAGCATGCACTCGGGGATCATCGCCGCGCTAGCGATGATCGTCGCCCGATTCGCCGGGTACTTCGTCCCGCTGTCGCCGGCGGCGACCCGGCTCGTGGCCTTGTCGGCCATCGTGTCCCTTTCCGCCGTGAACTACATCGGCGTGCGCTACGGCAGCCGCCTGCAGACGGCCTTCACGGCCGGCAAGGTCTCCGCCGTCGTGCTGATGGTCGGCGTCGCCTTCGTGGCCGGGTCGTGGCTACCGGCTCACTTCGTGCCGAGCACCAACCCCGCCGGTGTGACGATGAGCGGACTGGCCTCGGCCGTGGTCGCGGCGCTGTTCGCCTTCGGCGGCTGGCACATGGTGACCTACTCCGCGGGCGAGACCATCGAGCCGTCGCGGACGATTCCCCGCGCACTCGGTATCGGCACCGCCATCGTCACCGTGTGCTACCTGGCCCTCAACGCCGCCTACCTCTACGTGCTGCCCCTGGACGGCGTCGCGGCATCCACTCGTGTGGCGGCGGACGCGGCTGACGCCATACTCGGCACCGGCGGCGGGGCGTTCATGTCGGGCCTGGTGATCTTCTCGACCTTCGGCGCCCTGGCGGGGATCGTGTTGTCGGGGCCGCGCGTGTACTACTCGATGGGCGCCGACCACCGCTGGTTCGCCTGGCTCGGCGCGGTCCACGCGCGCTTCCGCACGCCGCACCGCGCCATCCTCCTCCAGGCCGGATGGTCGTCGGTCCTCGTGCTGACCGGGACGTACCGCGCGCTGTTCACCCGCGTGGTGTACACGGAATGGATCTTCTTCTCCCTGCTCGCCGTCGGTCTCATTGCCGCGCGCCGCCGCACGACCCGGATGTCGATGCAAGAAGTGCGAGCGACCAGCGAGCGACCTTCCCGAACCCCGAATCCCGCTTGCCTCGACGAAGCCCTGCGGCAGCAGGCTCGGCGAAGTCGGGAATCCCGAATCCCGGCCCTCGGATATGCTCCCCGCTACCTCGTGCCGGGCTATCCTATGGTGCCGGTCCTGTTCGCCCTTGTCTCGGCGGGCGTGGTGCTCAACGAACTCGCGTCCGACCCGGCCGAGGCCCTGACGGGGCTGGGCATCGTGCTGGCCGGGCTGCCTGTGTACTGGGCCGGCGCGCGACGCCGGCCGAGCACGTCCTCTGGAGGACTCTGATGGCGGTCGTCGACTTTCACAATCACTACTATCCGCCAGCGTATCTCGGCGCGCTGCAGTCGGGCCCGTCGAACGTCCGGGTGACGGTCGACCACGAAGGCAATCCGCTGCTGCACTACCCTGGCGACTACAACATCGTCGTTCCCGGCCACCGCGACATCGCGTACCGGGCGGAGGTGCTCGATCGGGCCGGGGTGGATCGGCAGATCGTCACGCTGACCACGCCGGGCACGCACGTGGAGGAGCCCGCGCGCGCGGCGGATCTCGCACGGCTCGTGAATGATGCCTTCGCCGATGTGGTGGAGACGCGCGGGGACCGTTTCGGTGCGCTCGCGACGCTGCCGCTCAACGACCCGCCCGCGGCGGCGGCCGAACTCGCGCGGGCCGTGAAGAAGCTGCGCCTGCCCGGTGCGATGCTCTTCAGCAATGTCAACGGCGTCGCGCTGGCCGACACGCGCTTCCTGCCGCTGTACGAAGTGGCCGACGAGCTGGGCGCCGTGCTCTACATCCACCCGACACATCCGCTGGGCGTGGAGGCCATGACGCAGTTCTGGCTGATGCCACTGGTCGGCTTCCTGATGGACACGACGCTGGCGGCAGCCCACCTCGTGTTTGCCGGCATCCCGAAGCGGTTCCCGCGGATCCGCTGGGTGCTCTGTCATCTCGGCGGCGCGATCCCCTATCTGGCCGAGCGGCTCGACCGAGGCTTTCGGGCGTTCCGTGAGTGTCGCGAGCACATCGACCGTCTGCCGAGCGAGTACCTGCGCGAGTTCTACTTCGACACCGTGAACTTCGATCCGCGCGCACTGCAGCTCGCCATCGACTTTGCCGGCGTCGACCACATCCTCGCCGGCAGCGACTACCCGCACCAGATCGGCAGCCTCCACTCGATGCTCGCGAGTATCGATCGGCTGCAAATGCCGGCCGAGGACAAGGCCGCCATCCTCGGCGGAAACGCGATGCGGCTGCTGGGGTAGTCCGAGCGCGCCGGCGCTGGATCGCGATTCCCGGCCCCGGTCTCCTGGGAACGGGGCACGCTTTTCGGGAATGACGGTGGGCCGGATTCGGGTAGACTCGACAGGAGCTCACGTCCGCCTGGAGGTATCCATGCTGCGCGCCGCCAGAGTCCCCGCGCTGGTCATCGGTGTCGTCACGTGTTCGGCCTGCTTCAACGTCGGCCTCATCGTCAACGTCAGGCCCGACGGCACCGGGACCATCGACGAAACCACCATGATGACCGCCCAGGCCATGCAGCAGATGGCCGGCCTGGCGGCCATGGCCGGAGGAAGTCCCGCCAAGCCGGACGAGATGTTCTCCGAAGTCGAGATTCGCAGGCGGGCGGAACAGCTCGGCACCGGCGTCCGGCTCGAATCGGTCGAGCCGATTCGAACGGCCGACGGGGAAGGGTACAGGGCCCACTGCTCGTTCGAGGACGTGACGAAACTGTCGTTGAGCCAGGTGCCAAGCACCCCGATCGCGGGCATGGCTGGCGGGCCCTCTGGCGGAGACGCGCTCGGCGTGAGGTTCGATCGCGGCCCTTCGGGCAGCCTTCTCGTGCTCACGATGCCTCCGCCCACGCCGGAAGCCTCCGGCGAGCGGAGGTCGGTGATCCCGGAGAACGTGCCGCCCGAAGCGCTGATGATGGCGCGGCAGATGTTCAAGGGCGCGCGCATGTCGGTCGTGCTGGCGTTCGAGGGTCGCATCATCCGGACGAATGCGCCCGCCGCGCTCGTGAATGGGTCGCGGATGACGCTTGCGGAGATCGATTTCGAGCGGCTGTTGGCCGATCCCGCCGCACTGGAGCGGATCCGGAGCCTGCGCACGATCGCCGGCGCCCGCACGATCGCCGGCGAGCTGCCAGGCGTGAAGATGTTCACCGAGCCCGAACTCGTCGTGCACTTCACGGGTCGGTAGGACGATCGACCGCGGTCGCGATTGTTTGGAGTAAGATCGCCGCTGCCTCCAGAGGAGGAGTCCCCGTGGCGATCGCCCGGATGGTCTGCGGGTTGGGCGTGCTGCTGTGCGCAGGCGCCGCGCTGACGTCGAGTCAAACCAGCCCGGCGGTCAGCACCCGCGACGGGAACGCAGCCCGCGAGCCGACATCCTCCATCAGCGGTCGCGTGATTGTGGCCGGGGAAACACCACCGGTGCCGGTCCGGCGCGCGCGCGTCAGAATCGACGGAGACGTGCCCGACTCCGGCCGCTACACGGACACCGACACCGACGGCCGCTACCAGTTTGCCGGCTTGCGCGCCGGCCCGTACCGCGTGACGGCCGACAAGCCCGGATACGTGTCGCTCCCGGCCGGAGCGTCGAGACCCTTCACTCGGCCGCCGCCAATCGCACTGGCCGCAGGCGAAGCGAAGCGGGTCGACATCGCGCTGCCTCGCGGCGCGGCACTGGAGGGCCGAGTGTTCGGCGAGGACGGGGACCCGGCGCAGAACACGAGTGTCGCGGCCGTCCGCATGGTCGCCACGTTGAGCGGACGGCAGCCGGTCGCCGTCGCGCAAGCCCGCACGGACGATCTGGGGCGCCTCCGCCTTCACAGCCTGCCGGCAGGTGACTACTTCATCGAAGCGTCTCCCGATCCTCTAGCGCCGCCCGCGCTGCAGTCCGGCTCTGCCGCTTCACGAGGTCTTGCGAGGACCTACTACCCGGGTTCGGCGAGTGTGACCGACGCCCAGAACGTCAGACTGGCAACGGCGGAGGAACGCAGCGGACTGGACTTCGATCTCGTGAACGTGCCCATGGCGAGGGTCACGTTGCGCGTCGTCGACAGCGCCGGACAGACACCGGCGAGCGCCTCCTGTCGCGTCCAGGGAGTCGGTGGTCCCGTCGGCGTCGTGCGCGGGTTTGTGGCCCCACCGAATCTGAACGTGTGCGTGTTCCCGGCGGTCCCGCCGGGCGACTACTGGCTCATGGCGGCGTCGAGGCCGGCGATCGATGCGCCTGCGGAGTTTGCGGCCACGAGGCTCAGTGTGTCGGGCGGAGACCTGGGTGAGATCCTGCTGCGCACCGCCCGCGGCGCGCGCGTCGACGGCCTGGTCCGGACGGCTGGGAATGAACCGCCTCCGTCCCTGTCGGGGGCATTGGTGGTCGCGCATCGCGTGACCTACGAACCCCCGTCACCCGACCGCGGCCAGGCGACGACGGAGATATCGGCACGTGTGACCAGCGAGGGGCGGTTCGCCTTCCCTGGCCTGTTCGGCCCGACCGTCCTGCGCCTGGACCGGCTGCCACATGGGTGGTCGCTGGCGAGTGTGTGGCTCGAGGATCGCGAGATCACCGACCGTATCGAGGACTTCAGAGCCACCGACCGGTCCGTGCGACTCGTGATGACGATTACTCGACGCACGGCGCAACTGATGGTCACTGTCGCCGAAGCCGCCCACGCGCTCGCGCCGGATGCACGTGCAGTCATCTTCCCCGCGGACGAACGGCTCTGGGCCGCCCCATCGCGTTTCGTGCACGTGGCCCTGCCGGACGAAGAAGGGCGGTTCGTCTTCGATGCGCTGCTGCCCGGTTCCTACCTGGTCGTCGTGCGCGAATACGTCGAAGACGACAGCTGGCACGACGCCGGCACGTTGCAGGGGTGGCGCGGTGATGCAACGCCGGTCGTCGTGGCCGCGGGCGACTCGGCGGCGCTGACGGTGAAGATGGGTCGGGTGCCATGAATCGAACCCTCATCGTCGCGGTGATCTTGCTGGCCCACTCTGGCGCCGCCCAGCAGCCCGTCGCGCCGGCCCAGTCGCAGCAGGCAGGAAGGGCCAGCATTGCCGGCCGTGTCACGGCGGCCGATACGGGGAAGCCGGTGAAGGGCGTGACGTTGCGACTCCTGTCGTGGGAGGTCATGCGTCGGCCCCGTTATGCGACATCCGACGGGCAGGGCCGATTCGAGTTCGGAAGCCTCGTCGGCGGCCAGTACCTGCTGGAAGCCCGGCACGACCGATACCTGACGACGAACTTCGGGCAAGTGTTGTCGCCAGACCCGGCCCGGCCCATCGACCTCGGTGATGCCGAGCGATTCGACCGGGCGGACATCGCGCTCATCCGCCCAGGTGCGATCGAAGGCCGCGTGGTGGATGAGTTCGGTGATGGGGCCCCGAACATCACCGTGCAGGCTTACAGAATCGAGTACGCCGCCGGGGCCAGGCGGCTCATGCCCGCGGGCGGGCGCACGCCGATCCGCCCGACGGACGACAGGGGACACTTCCGGATCTTCGGACTGGCGCCAGACAGCTACTACCTGTGCGCGCTGTCGGGTGCGTTCACCGCATCGAACGAGGCGGGCGGTTTCGCACCCACGTACTTCCCGGGGACGACGGATATCTCACGGGCCCAGGCCGTCGCCGTAGCGGCCGGCAGGGACGCCAGTGGGATCGCCATTCCACTGGTACCGGTGCCCATGGCGAGCGTGTCGGGCATCTTGGTTGATCCGGCCGGGCGTCACCTGGCCCGGGCGACGGTCTTCCTCATCGTCCGAGACCACACCGGCGTGTCACCCCTGGTGGCCCGGATGGCAACCGGCGCGGATGGAGGATTCAGCTTCCGCAACGTCCCCGCCGGGGCCTACACAATCCAGGCGTTTGGACCGCCGCCACCGGGAGCCGGGGGAGGATTGGGGCAGGCCCCGTTCGGCTACCTGTCGGTCGCGACGAGCGGCGCGGATCTCGACGGGCTCCGGGTCATCGTCAGGCCCGGCACCACCATGCGAGGCCGAGTCGTGTTCGAGGGTGATGATGTCGCGCGTCCCCGGCCTGACGAAGTTCGAGTGTTTCCCCGGCCAGTTGGATTCGAGTCAGCCCCGATCATCGGCGGCGGTCCTCCGCGCTCTACAATTGACGAGAAGTGGGACTTCGAGGTCCGAGACCAATCCGGCTGGCGCATCGTTCGTGTCGATGTTCAGTCGACGGCCTGGAGCCTGGCACGTGTGGCGATCAACGGGGTTGACGTGACCGACACGCCGGTGGACTTCCGATCGGCGGATGTCGACGGTGTCGAGGTTGTCCTGACGAGCCGGGGCGCATCGGTCACGGGCAGCGTCAAGACCGATGCCGGCCACTTGGTGCGAGAGTGTGCCGTCGTCGTGTTTGCCGCCGACCGCGAACGTTGGATGTTTCCCTCGCGGTTCGTCGCGATGGCCCGGCCGAACCAGGATGGTGTATTCAGCGTTCACGGCCTGCCGCCCGAGGGCTACCTGGCGATCGCCGTGCCCTCGGTGAAGGGGTTCGAGTGGCAGGATCCGGAGTTCCTCGAGCGCGCGCGTGTCGAGGCCATGCCACTTGTGCTGATGGAAGGCGAGCGCCGCGCGCTGGACCTGACGCTGACTGCTTCGACTCGCTAGTGCCCTGGAACCGTGATGCCTTGCAGAAGTCCCGGAGCGCGGCGCCCGGCTGGCAAGGCGCGACGACTGAGCATACTCCCGGTATGTGAGGGAGGAGCAACGCCGCCAGGCGGGATGCCCCG